>JBGAJQ010000018.1:0-76914 GCA_044224875.1 Gemmatimonadaceae bacterium
GACGGCCTCGTTAGGATCGGCGAGGTGGACGGGTGCGTGGCTGGGTGCGTTTTAACCACCGCCGAGGTCATGCGTGCAGGGCTTTGGTTGGTGGGGCCGTCGCCCGGTGTGCGTTCGGTGTCGTCTGCCTTCTACATGTCAGTCCCGCCCTTCCGCTCCGACGAGGGCGAGGTGCTGACGTTTACCGACTGCGCCGTCCTGCCGTATCCGACGGCCGAGCAGCTGGCCGACATTGCGGTTGCCGCCGCCCGCGATCGCTCGCGCATTGTGGGTGATCGCCCCTGCGTGGCCTTTCTCTCCTTCAGCTCGTACGGGAGCGCAGAGGGCGAATCGGTCGCCAAGGTGCGCCAGGCCGTAACACTGGCCCGCTCCCGTGCCCCGCAGATCGACTTCGACGGCGAGCTTCAGGGTGACGCAGCTCTCATGGCGACTGTGGGCGCGCGCAAGTCACCGGGCTCCGCCGTCGCCGGCAAGGCAAATGTGCTGGTTTTCCCGTCATTGGACGCTGGAAACATCGCATATAAGCTTGTCGAACGCTTGGCGCATGCCCTAGCGATAGGTCCAATCGTCCAAGGGTTGGACCGGCCGTGCAACGATCTGTCGCGCGGCGCATCGGTCGATGACATTATGAACGTCGCGGCGGTCACGGCTTTGCAGTCGGCCGCCCCGACCGCCTAAGTCAAATTCGCACGTGGAGACCCCATGGGTTTTTCGATCAAGAAGCAGGGCGAAGTTTGCGTGGTCGATGTGGAAGGTCAGCTCATTGTCGGCAACCGCCAGGAATTGAAGCAAAAGGTCTTGGATGAGGTCGATCGGGGTGAACGCAAGTTCCTCGTCGATTTTTCACGTACCGGCTATATCGACAGCTCGGGACTCGGCGTGCTGGTGTCGTTGTCCAAGAAGATCCGCGAGTTGGGCGGTGAGCTTCGGTTGGCGGGCCTGAACGAGGACCTCCAGACTCTTTTTGAGCTGACGAAGCTCGACACCCTGTTCCGCATTGCGGCGACGCGCGAGATGGGTCTCCAGAGCTTCTAGCCTGGAGCCCGGCAGGCGTCGATCCGCCAGAGCATCCGGTGGGCGTGACCGGAACCCCCTTTGCGCGTATCACACCAGATGACCGACGCACAAACCCCGCTTCCGCTCGCGGCAGATTTTGAGCCCGAGGCGCTGCGCTTTCCGATCGACGTCTCCATTCCCTCCGACGTGCGCTATATCGAGCACGTGGTTGGCGTGATCATTCGTCGCTGCGCGGAACATCGCGTGGCGCCCCGGCACTGCTCGCTCAACGTGCCGGTGGCGCTCACTGAGGCCTTGTCCAACGCGATGCTGTACGGGAATCGTGCGGATGGTACCAAGTCCGTGCGACTGCGTGCCACCCTCGACGAAGAACAGGTGATCTTCGAGGTCGCCGATCAAGGGATGGGCTTCGACCTCGATGCCTGCACCAACGACCCGACGCTGGACGGCAACGTCGAACGGGAGGATGGGCGCGGGTTGTACCTGATGCGCTGCCTGATGGACCGAGTGGAGCGCTTTACCGACGGCGGCAACGTGGTTCGCCTTACGCTCCTGCGCTCGTGAACGAACTGGCTCCTCTCTTCCAGAAGTTCAAGGCGGCGACAGGGTGCGATGCGGTGTTGTGGTCGCAGGCTGACGTTCGCGGACCGATTTCGGTGGTGTGCGGCCAGGTACCGGCCGATCCTCCGGCAGTGGTCGCGCTGATTGGGGTGGACAACGGCGCCGCGCAGGTGGAAACGCCGATCGGACCCTTGTTCGTGGCGGCAGCACCTGGTCCTCGCCGGGCGTGGGTTGCCGTAGGTCCGTGTCAGGAAAGTGAGGCGAACGCTCGTGGCTACGTGCTCTTCCTCGCCGCGCTGGTTGGCCATTTCGTCCACACGTCGCTCGAAGTGGAACACGCCGCGCACGAACTCGCTGAACGGTACGAGGAGATCAACCTCCTGTACTCGACGAGTGAAATCCTCGGGCGAACGGTGACGCTCGAGGAGGCGGCCAACCAGATCTTGCACGAGATCTCGGAGACCGTGGGGGCAAGGCGCGCGGCCATCCTGACGCATGATCGCGTGACGGACACGTTGCAGGTGGTGACGGCGATTGGCTTCGACCCGCTGCGGGCGGCCCCAATCGCTGTCGACGACGCACAGTGCGTGTCGGCGCGCGTCTTTCGCGAACAGCGGGCCGCGATTGTCGAGGAGGGAGAAAGCGAGTGTGCCGCCGAGTTCTATCGTCGCGGGGCGATGCTCAGTGTGCCGATCCAGTACACGTATCCTGGCCAGCGCTCGATCCCGTTAGGCGTCGTGAACCTCAGCGAGCGACGCACTGGAGAGTCCTTCACCAGCGGTGACGAGAAGCTGGTGAGCGCGATTGCCTCACAGATTGGGACGGCAATCCAGAACGCGAGATTGGTCCGCGCATCACTGAGCCAGCAACGCCTGCAGCACGAAATGCAGCTTGCGCAGGACCTGCAGATGAAGCTGCTGCCGGCGCCCTCGGTGGTGTCGCCGGAGGCGCAGGTGGCGGCGCAAGTCGTGCCCGCGGAGAGTGTCGGCGGCGACTTCTATCACCTGTTTCGGCTGGGCGACGGGAAGACGGGGTTGATGATCGGTGACGTGTCGTCACACGGATATCGAGCGGCTCTCATCATGGCGCTCCTCATGAGCGCTGCGTCCATTCACGCGCAAACCACCGCGGACCCGGTGGAAATGCTATTGGCACTTCTCACTTCTCTTGCCGATGAACTCACGGCCACCGAAATGCACGTGAGCGTGTTCTACGCCGTCATCGACAATCGGAAGGGGCGCATGCGTTACGCCAACGCCGGCCACCCCCACGCGTTCGTCGTCTCCGAAGGCGGCGGCGTCGATCGGCTGTCGGCGCAGGTCCCACCGCTCGGCCTTGGGGATACCGCCGCCGATTTGTTACGTCGTAGCTGGAAGCCCGTTGAGCGTCCATGGATGTCGGGACGAGACTTGCTGCTACTGTTCACGGATGGCGTAAGCGACGCGCGCAATCGGAACGACCAGCGGCTTGGTGAACGTCGATTGGTGGATTTGGTGAAGGGGGCTCGTCACCTGCAACCGAAGGACATCGTGGAGCGCGCGTTCGTCATGTTGACGGCGCACGCCGGCGACGCACCGCGCCGGGACGACCTCACCCTCGTGGTCGCGCGGAGTTGAGCGACCATCGCCGTGCCTGACGACGCACGCCGACCGGCGGCTCGGCACACCCCTCGCAAGCGCTTCGGCCAGCACTTCCTTACAGACCGCGCGGCCCTGCTGAAGATCGTCGACGCCGTGGCGGTGGGTACCAAGGCCGCGGACGTCGTCGTCGAGATAGGTCCGGGACGCGGCGCCCTCACCGATGAACTGCTGGCGCGGGGGCTTCACGTCGTGGCGGTAGAAATCGACCGCGACCTCGTCGGTGAGCTGCGCCAGCGATACGCCGGAAACGTGGCCGCAAGAATCGTCGAGGGCGATGCCTTGAGCGTCAACCTGGCTCACCTCGGCGGACCCGGATATCGCCTGGTCGGCAACCTGCCGTACTACATCACCACGCCACTCATCTTTCACGCGCTCGCCTCGCCGCGTCCCGCATGCGCCGTCTTCCTCGTGCAGCGCGAGGTCGCCGACCGACTCGTGGCATCGAGCGGCTCCTCCCTCTATGGTGCCCTCAGCGTCAATGTGCAGAGCGTCGCCACCGTGGAGCTGGTAGGGCGGGTGAGAGCCGGGGCGTTCTATCCGCCGCCAAAGGTGGATTCGGCCATCGTTAGGCTCCAGCCGCGCGCGGAGGTGGCCGTTGGACCGGACTTCGAACGTCCATTTCGCGAATTCGTCATCGCGATGTTCGGGCAGCGTCGCAAGCAGGTCGCACGAGCGCTCCGCCACGTGAGCCAAGTCGATCCGGAAGGCGCCCAACGCATACTGCGTCTGGCGAATATCGAGCCGGTACGGCGACCCGAGACCTTGTCACCCGTGGAGTTTGCCCGACTCTTCTTTGCGGTACGAGGGCCAGTCGCGAACGACTGAGACGCTACTCGTGGTCCTTGCCGTTTCGGACGTCTCGCGACGAGAGCGCAAAGCTCAGCCCCTCCAGCTCCATCGCCATGTTCACCGAGCGAACCGTGACGTCCGGCGGTACCTGAATCTGGGTCGACGCGAAGTTGAGAATCGCGAGAATCCCCGCCCGCACGAGTCGATCCGCCGCCGCCTGCGCCTCTTCTGCCGGAACCGCCAGGACCGCGATGTCAGGAGGTTCTCGCTCGACGTCTCGCTCGAGCGTCGAAATGTCCTGCACGGTGAGTGACTCCCACTGCGATCCGATCTTCCTCGGGTCTCGGTCATAGACGGCCGAAACAATGAACCCGCGCTGGCGGAAGCCTCGATACTGGGCGAGGGCCGTCCCGATCTTTCCGGCTCCGACGATGATCACCTTCCATGTTCGGCGCAGGCCGAGGATGTCACGCAGGCTCGCTGTCAGTTCGGGCACGGAATACCCGAGTCCGCGCTTACCGAACGATCCGAATGCGGAGAGGTCCTTTCGCACC
This sequence comes from Gemmatimonadaceae bacterium, assembly GCA_044224875.1. Taxonomy (GTDB): domain Bacteria; phylum Gemmatimonadota; class Gemmatimonadetes; order Gemmatimonadales; family Gemmatimonadaceae; genus JABAQJ01. Next base: position 4,562 of record JBGAJQ010000018.1, read on the forward strand.
TGCGCGGAGGTCGTGCCTCCTCGCCGCGCCAGCTCCTCCGACGAAATCGTCAGCAGCCCACGCTGCCCCGATTCCTCTAGGAATCGGAGATAAACGGAAAGGCGTCGGACCGTAGACTCGGCAATGCGCTTTACGTGCAAATCAATGCTTGTGAATTCATTCACAAGATAGCGCAAGCGTTGTGCGGACACTAGTTAAGCCCGCAGACGAATTCGTTTCGTGAATGCGACCTTTTCGTCCCAAGCCAATATGTTTTCATCGCTTGGGAGATCGGGGGTGCCCAAACGAGCGGCGACGGAGGCGGATCGAGACCCGATCCGGCCGCTAGCCGAAAAGGTGCCGAACCGCGTTAGATTCTGCGCATGCCAGTTCATGTTGGGTCGGAGATCGGACGTTTGCGACGAGTCATCGTCCACACTCCGGGTGTTGAGCTCCTCGCGGTCACGCCAGACACGCGGGAGGACTACTTGTATGACGACATCATCGACGTCGAGTCGGCAAGAAAGGAGCACCGACGCTTCGTCGCCATCATCGAGCGATTCGCCGAGGTTCACGAGGTCCGCGACCTTCTGCTGGACGTAGTCGATCAACAGGCGGTGAGGGACCTGTTGGTGCGTGAGACGTTGGATGTCGTTCCGCTACAGGCCCTCGAGCGCGAGCTCTCGGAGCTGCCGGCGGAGGAGCTGGTGCGCACGCTGATCGAAGGCCGAGAAGATCCTCCCGGTCCGCTGGGTGCTGCGTTGAATGAGCGCGGCTACCAGTTGCCGCCGCTTCCGAACCTGTATTTCACGCGTGACGTCGCGATGGGAATCAACGAGCACGTCATGATCGGCTCGATGCGATACGGTGTACGGTGGAGTGAAGAGCTGATCATGAAGGCGCTGTTCGTTTCTCATCCGTTGCTGGGGAACCGCGGTATTCTCTATGACGGATCGAGTGAACGGCGCCTTGCCTACACGCTCGAAGGTGGCGACGTCCACCCCATGCGATCGGACACGATCATGATCGGCTTTTCCGAGCGATCGAGCCCCGCCGCGATCGACCACCTGGCGTCGCTCCTGTTTTCGCAGACGACAATCGAGAACGTGATCGTGGTGGTGATGCCGAAGGAGAACACGGCAATCCACCTGGACATGATCTTCACGCAGATCGATCGCGAACTCTGCGTGGTGTACCCACCGCACTTCATTGGTCCGGAGCGTCTGTCGATCCTGCTGTGGCGTCGCGGTGCCGGGCAACTGCGCGAAATGCCTAACGTTTTTGCCGCGCTCAAGGAGTGCGGACTTCCGATGGAGCCGGTATTTTGCGGCGGGACGCGCCGACTGATGCAGGAGCGCGAGCAGTGGGCATCCGGCTGCAACTTTGTCGCCTTGCGCCCGGGTCTGCTGACCTCGTATTCGCGGAACGAGGCGACGCTTCACGAGCTGCAACAGACGGGGTTCAAGGTGGTGCCCGCCGTGGCATTCCTGACGGGTGAAACGCGGATCGGGGACAGCGAGCGAGCCGTGATCACGTTCGAAGGGAGCGAGTTGGTGCGAGGTGGCGGAGGTCCGCGCTGTATGACGTGCCCGATCGAACGGGACGACCCGTGGTCTTGATCCGCGCGGTGCGACCCGCGTGAGCGGCGTCTCGCTGTCTCGTCCAGACTCCACCCTCGTCGCGCGTGCGCGAGACTACCTCGCAAGCGGCCCCGCGTCGGCGGTGGATGTCATCGGGTACGTCTGCAAGCTGCCCGGGCCGCCGGAGGCGGTAGCGATGCACCTGGCGGACGTCCTTCTTGGGTCCGAACGTGGCTTTGTGAAGGAGCCCAGTGGCACGTGGTCGCTGACGCCGGTCGACCTGCCGCCAGTTCCGCCGCCAACCGATCGAGCGCGTCGCGGGTCTACGGCCCGTGCGTCGCGCGGCCGGGAGGTTTCGACTCGTACCACCAGCACCTCCGCACCTCTGGCGGTGGCGTCCACGCCACTGTCGCGGCTGTCGTACGCCGTCGTGGACGTGGAGACAACCGGGTCGCGCGCCGGGTGGGGGGACCGGATTACCGAGATCGCCGCGGTCCGTGTGGAAGGTGGGGAGATTGTGGACGTGTACGAATCGCTGGTGAATCCGGAACGCCCGATTCCGCCGCAAATCACCCAGCTGACTCGCATAACGAGCGACATGGTCCGGAGTGCGCCGCGCTTTGCGACGATTGCCCGGCGCGTGGCGCAAGCCTTGGATGGCCGAATCTTTGTCGCGCACAATGCGACCTTCGACTGGCGCTTCGTGTCCACCGAGTTCATGCGGTCGACCGGAGAACAACTGGTGGGCGAGCGCGTGTGCACGGTTCGGCTCACTCGCGCCTTGCTTCCCATGTTGCGCCGGCGGTCGCTGGACGCATTGGCCCGGTACTTTGACGTCGAGATTACCGCGCGACACCGGGCGGGAGGCGACGCCGTGGCTACTGCCCGCGTACTGATCGAGCTCCTGCGTCTCGCCGAGGACCGCGGTGTGACGACGCTGGAGGACCTGCGGATGTTGGGGCGAACAGGTCGAAAGGTGCGACGCAAACGGCGCGCACTGCCACAGTGGATGACGAGGGATGAATCGGCATGACGGCAGAACGTCCGGCGACGACGACGCGCCAGCTCGGTCGGTGGCGGATACACGGGATACAGGCCGGCTATCAGCGACTGGATGGTGGCGCCATGTTTGGCGTTGTCCCGAAGCCACTCTGGGAACGGCGCCTCCTGCCCGACGAGCGCAATCGCGTGCCGTTAGGCATGCGCTGTCTGGTGATCGAACACGACGACGGGTTGGTGCTGGTGGACACCGGATCGGGGAACAAGGAAGCCGAGAAGTTCACCGACATTTACGCCATTGAGAACGTGGGTCGTGAAGGGCGCACCTGGCTGGAGGACGGATTGCGGGCGCTCGGCCACTCGACGGATGACGTGCGGATCGTGATCAACACCCACCTGCACTTCGATCACGCGGGGGGCAATACGTATCGCGCAGCGGGCGGGGAGGTGCTTCCGTCGTTCCCCAAGGCGAGGTACGTCGTGCAGCGGGCCGAATTCGACTTCGCCACGCACACGAACGAACGAACGGCTGCCAGCTACTTCCCGAGAAACTGGGATGCCGTGATTGCCGCGGGGCTTCTGGACCTGGTGGAAGGGGAGCGAGAGATCGTGCCTGGGATTTCGGTGCGCCGGACGCCCGGCCACGTCCCGCATCATCAAAGTGTTCTGGTCGACGGAGGCGGTGGGGAGTATGCCTTCTTTCTGGGTGACATGTGTCCCACGTCGTGTCACGTCCCGCTACCGTGGATCATGGGTTACGACGTCGAGCCGCTGGTCACGTTGGAGACCAAGCGCCGAATCTTCCGCCAAGCCGTCGATGAGCGATGGCTCGTCGTTTTTGAGCATGATGCCACGATCCCGTGGAGCCGACTGGGGCACGATGGTAAGGGCTATACGTTGGCTGATACGGAACCGTGATGTCACCAGCGAACTTGTCGTGCCGGTCGGAGTGGCTCGGTTGCTGCGCCGGGTGCCTTGCCTTCTAAGTTGAAGGGGGGTATTTTGTTACCACAATTTGCTGAAGCAGAGCGTTATGGCTCTCACCCTCTGGCCCTGAACGTCAGGCGCTGCAGGCGTCCGAAATAGGCACTCCGTCGCGCGAGCGACGGGCAGTGCGGTATCGCGGACTCCGGGGTTGAGTCCGCGTTTTTCTTTTGGTGGCGCTCCGAACTCCGTCGGATCGGCACCGTCACTTTGCGGGAGGAATCGTCTTTATTCAGGACAATACGAAGCGCGTCCGCGTGAACCGACAGATCCGAATCAGCCCGGTCCGGGTGATTGGAGCCGACGGTAGCCAGCTGGGCATTCTGGAAGTCGACAGAGCCATGGCGCTGGCAGAAGAGGCAGGTCTCGACCTCGTCGAGGTTGCACCGATGGCGCGACCGCCGGTGGTCCGGGTCATGGACTACGGAAAGTTCAAGTTTGAACAGGCCAAGCAGGCGCGCATCGCGAAGAAGAAGCAGCACGTGATCCACCTCAAGGAAGTGAAGTACCGTCCTGGGATTGAGGATCACGACTTTGAGACGAAGACTCGACACGCACGACGCTTTCTCCAGGAAGGCGATAAGGTGAAGGTCACGCTCATGTTCCGCGGGCGGCAGATTGCGCACCCGGAGCTGGGGCAAGCCGTGGTAGAACGTGTGGCGGTCGATCTGGCGGACGTGGCCAAGATCGAGAGCCCCGCGCGAATGGAAGGGAAGTCACTCACGATGATCCTGGCACCGAAATAAGCGAGTACTGAACGATGCCGAAGATGAAAACGCATAAGGGCGCCAAGAAGCGCTTCTCAGTCACTGGGACGGGGAAGGTGCGGCGCCTCAAGGCATACAAGAGCCATATCCTCACGAAGAAGACCGCGAAGCGAAAGCGGGATCTGCGTCGCGCCGCCATCGTGGCGCGGAACGGAGAGGCTCGGAACATCAAACGCCTGCTGCAGGCCTAAGGAGCAACCATGCCAAGAGTCAAATCGAATGTGGTGCGCCTCAAGCGAAAGAAGCAGGTGATGAAGGCCGCGCGTGGCTACTACGGCGCGCGCAGCAAGCTGTGGGGCCCGGCCAAGGAGTCCGTCGAACGCGCGTGGCGCTACGCGTACCGCGATCGTCGCAACAAGAAGCGCGACTTCCGCCGCCTCTGGATCGTGCGCATCAACGCAGCGGCCCACCAGAACGAGATGAACTACAGCACCTTCATGAACGGGTTGCGTCAGGCCGGCATCGAAGTCGATCGCAAGATTCTCGCTGACCTTGCCGTGCATGACGCGGCGGCCTTTACCGCGCTCGCCGAGAAGGCTCGGGCGGCGCTGGCGTAAGCGGAACAGGCACGTCGAATCGAACCCCCGGCTGCGGTCGTGGGGCACCGAAAGTGAAAGACTGTTCAGCGGCAGCGCGACGCTCGCGTCGCAGCTGCCGCTTTTGCGTCACGCTGGCGTCGGCTGCTGCAGAACACGGTCGGTGGATCTCCTAGGTCGCGAACTTCACACCTGCTCAATTCCTTCGCATGACCCTTCCAGAATTCCTCGAGGCGATTCAACGGCTACGTGAGCGCGTGCCGGCCGCCATGGACGCCGCGACGACCGTGGATGAGTGGACGGAGCAGCGGAATCACCTGATCGGTCGTAAGAGTGGGGCGCTGGCGGAGCTGATGACGGCGCTGCCGACGTTGCCACCCGACCAGCGGCGCGAGGCGGGGGCCGCGCTCAACGCGCTCAAGCAAGACATCGAAGCTCGGCTGGACGCCCGGCACCAGGCCCTGTTGCAGGCGGCGGGAGCAGGCCCGGCGTTGGACCTGACGATGCCCGGCCGCGCGGCGTGGGCCGGGTCGGTGCACCCAGTCACGCTCGTGATCGATGAAATCGTCGAGATCTTTCGGGAAATGGGCTTCACGATTGCCCTGGGTCCCGAGGCGGAGTCGGAGTGGTACAACTTCGGCGCCTTGAACTTTCCGCCAAACCACCCGGCAATGGACCTGCACGACACGCTGTACCTGGAAGGCGGTGCGCTGCTGCGGACGCACACGTCGCCGGTGCAGGTGCGCACCATGCAACAGTACCAACCGCCCATCCGCATCCTGGCACCCGGGCGCGTGTATCGTCGCGACTTCTTCGATGCCACGCACGCACCGGCCTTCGAGCAGATCGAAGGACTGGCCATCGACGAGGGGATCTCCTTTGCCGACCTGAAGGCGACGTTGTCGCATTTCGCGCGCCGGTTCTACGGGCAAGCGACGCGGACGCGCTTTGGGCCGTCGTTCTTTCCATTCACCGAGCCGTCAGCTCAAATGGATGTCGAGGTCGACCTGGGTGATGGCCGCGGTCTGCGCTGGATCGAGATCATGGGAACCGGATTGGTCCATCCGGCGGTGATCGAATCTGCGGGACTGGACAGCGAGAGGTACTCCGGCTGGGCCTTTGGCATGGGACCGGGGCGCATCGCGATGTCCCGATACGGCTTGCCGGACATTCGCCTGCTGTACGACTCGGACGTGCGCTTTCTGGAGCAATTCACCGCATGTTGATCTCGCATGATTGGCTGCGCGCCTTCGTCCCGCACGGCAAGGGACCGGAGGAGATTCGCGACCGGATCACCGCCCACGTCGCTACGGTCGATGCGATGGAGCGCCTCCGGGATGACCTGCGACCCATCGTGATCGCCCGCGTCCTGACGGCGGCTCGTCATCCGAACTCCGACCACCCGTGGGTGACGACGGTGGACGATGGCACAGGGGCGCCGGTGGACGTCGTCTGCGGCGCGCCTAACGTTACTGAAGGGGCGCTCTATCCGTTCGCGCGGGTGGGGACCGTGATGCCAACCGGGAATAAGGGGGGCATCCTGATCGAACGTCGAAAGATCCGGGGCGCGGTGTCGGCGGGAATGCTCTGTTCTGCCAAGGAACTCGGACTGGGCGATGACCATGACGGCATCCTGGCGTTGGACCTGGTTGCCGCACCTGGGACGCCGCTGCTGGACGTGTTGAGCGTGGGTGACATCCGCTATGACGTCGACGTGTTGCCCAACCGTCCCGACCTGCTTTCTCACCAAGGCATGGCGCGCGAAATCGCGGCGCTCACCGGCGCATCGCTCGCGATGCCGGCGGAGCTGGGTGGCGAGCCGAAGCTGAGTGTAGCCGCGCGTGATCCGCGCGAAGCATCGTCGGCGGGAGCGACCATCCGCATCGAGTATCCCGAAGGATGTCCACGGTTCATGGGCATCGTGATCCGCGGCGTTCGCGTCGGCCCGAGTCCTGACTGGCTGGTGACGAGACTCGCCAGCGTTGGCGTGCGATCGATTTCCAACATCGTGGACGTGACCAACTACATGGTGCACGGACTCGGGCAGCCCATGCACGCCTACGACCTGGCCAAGGTCGCCGGGAAGACCCTCGTTGCCCGGTGTGCGCGTGCCGGTGAGCAGCTGACGACACTGGATGGCGTGACGCGCACCTTGGACGAGCGCATGACGGTAATCGCCGACCTCAACGGACCCGTTGGCGTCGCTGGGGTCATGGGTGGCCTGGACAGCGAGGTCACCGAGGGGACCACCGAGCTCTTCCTCGAAGCAGCGTACTTCGATCCCGCGCGAACGCGGGTAACCCGCCGCGCGTTAGGCCTGTCGACCGATGCGAGCTACCGGTTCGAGCGGGGCATCGACCCCGAAGGCACGCCGCGGTGCATTGCCGCGGCTGCGCAGCTGATATGCGCGCTCACAGGCGGCCGAGTGGACGGCGCACCGATTGACGTCGGCGCGCCACCGCCGCGCCACGAGCGCGTAGACTTGCGACCGGCACGCCTCTCTCGTTTGCTCGGTGCCGAGGTTGGGGCTGACGAGATAGCCGCGCGTTTGTCGTCCGTCGGCTTCGACGTCAATCGGCAGGATGATGGCACGCTGGGCGTGGTGGCGCCGAGCTGGCGACACGACGTCAGCCGCGATGTGGACCTGGTGGAGGAAGTCGCGCGACTGCGAGGGTACGACTCCTTGTCCGACGAGTTGCGGCCGTTTCGCCCAGGAACCGTCCCCGATCACCCTCTCCACACGCTCACGCGAAGGTTGCGCGACTTCCTGGTTGGCCGCGGCCTTGCCGAAGTTCGGCCATTGCCGTTCGTGAAGGGCGCCGATAGCACGCACGTTCGCGTGGTGAATCCTCTGGCCGAGGATGAACCCCACCTGCGCACCCGCGTCCTCGATACGCTCGCCAGGCGCGCCGAGTACAACCTCACGCGCATGGAAGGCAACGTGCGGTTGTTCGAAGTCGGCTCGGCGTTCGAGAAGAGCGACGGACCACTCCCGCGAGAATCGGTCAGGTTGGGCGTCATCCTCATGGGAGCGCGACGTCCGGCCCACTTCACTGACGGCCAGACGGAGTCGTTCGACGCATGGGATGCGCGAGCGTTAGGCGAGGCTATTGCCTGCGCGATCAACCCGGCGCGCCCTGCCGATCTCGTACCGGTCGAAGGTGACGACCGTGTCTTGTGGCGCGCCGTGAGTCCTGACGGTCGACCCGTCGGGACGGTCGAGCGCGTTGCGCTGGACCGCCCGGTGTGGGCTGCGCCGGCTTTCGGGATCGAGTGGACGCTGGGTGGCATGCCGAACGCGCCCGTTGCAGCCCCCGGCACGCACACGACGGTCGACGGGGCGGGAGCAGGGTTGCAGCTCCCTTCCACCCACCGCCAGTTCCGCGCCCTGCCGACTACTCCGCCCGCAGTGTTCGATATCGCATTGCTGCTTCCCGGGTCTCTCTCGGCGCAAGCGGTAGAGCACGTCATTCGCACCTCGGCCGGCGACCTGCTCGAAAAGCTGGCGCTCTTTGACGAATATCGGGGACAAGGGCTACCGGAAGGCTATCGGTCGGTCGCTTGGCGGTTGACCTTCCGCGACCCCGTTCGCACACTTCGCGACAAGGAGATCGAAGGGCGACGTCTGAAGATCTTGAAGGCCCTCGAAGGAGAACTTGGTGTCCGACCGCGATCCGTCTGACCTGTCCGCCTTTCGCCAGCTCGAACAGGTCGTACGCCACCTGAGCGAGGATCTGGCCGCCTTTCGTCGCCGTGCATTGCAGGCTGAAGCGCGCGTGAAGGCGTTGGAGTCGGCCGCCAAGCCCGGTGAGGCCTACACCGAGGAGCGTGTGCGGGCACTCGAGGCCGATTTGGATGACGCTCGCTCCCGTCTGCGCTTCGCCATGGAGCGCACGACGTCGGAGCTGGACCAGGTTCGCTTTCTCCGCCAGCAGGAAGTCACCGCCGCGCGAAATGGCGGAGGCGACAAGTGACTGATCGTCGGAACGTCGTTCGGGTTCAGATCGTGGGCGAGGAGTACACCATTCGCTCGGACGCTACGGCCGAGCACACGAAAGCCGTCGCTCAACACGTGGACCAGGCCATCAAACGCGTGCTGCACGGCGGCAGCGTGGTTGAGACGCACAAGGCCGCGATTCTCGCCGCCCTGCAGATTACGGATGAGTTGTTCCGCGAGCGCGACGCCCGGCTGACACTGGACGAGGAAATGCATGCCCTGGCGACCGATCTGGTGCGCTTGCTGCCTCCGGCCAAGCGCGTAGGCGAGGGTGAGGCAGCCTCGACGGGCTGATTGCCTTTCTGTGACAATCGGGCTACCTTGACGGGGTCAGCCGCTGGGGCGTAGGTCGAAGCCCATGCGTGAGTTAGCTCCCCCCCGGCCCGCTCCCCTCGTCGGAGCCGGCCCGGTGGTGCTCCTCAAGTGTGTCGGCCCGCACCCAGCCGCGTTATCTCGCTCGTTGGCCCTCGGGGCCACGCTGGGGCATAGATGCAAATCTCCGTTGGAATACTCGCGACTGCGTTAGGCGCACTGGCTCTTCTTGCGTCCGCAGTCTTTTTTGTTTTTGGTCGCCGGTCGGGCGTGGCTGCGGAGCTCGAGCGACAAAAGGCCGCGAAGGCGTCCGCCGAGGAGACCTCCAAGCGAATCGTCGCCGAAGCTGAACGCGAGGCGGAGTCGCTCAAGAAGTCCGCGGTTGTCTCCGGGAAGGAAGAGATGATCCGCCTGCGCGAGGACTGGGAGCACGAGGCCCGGCACCGGCGCGAGGAGGTCGAGCGCGAAGAACGCCGCGTCGAAGAACGGCAGTCGCAACTCGACAAGAAGTTCGACCTTCTGGACCAACGTGAACGGGACCTGGGACGACGTGCCAGCGATCTAGGTCGGCGCGAGAAGTCTGTCACCGAGCGCGAGGGTGAGCTGGACAAGATGATCGGCGACGAGCGTCGGCGGCTGGAGGCGCTGGCGGGCATGTCGGCGAACGAGGCCAAGCAGGAGCTGATGCAACGCCTGGAGCAGGAAGCCGAAGCGGACGCCGCCAACCGGATTCGTGAAATCCGCGAGACGGCCAAGCGCAACGCGGAGCGCGAAGCGAAGAAGATCGTGGCGCTGGCAGTGCAGCGAATTGGCGCCGAGCACACGACGGAAATCTCCGTGGCGGCCGTGTCGCTCCCGAACGATGAAATGAAGGGACGCATCATCGGCCGCGAGGGGCGAAACATCCGAGCGTTTGAATTGGCAACCGGTGTGGACGTGATCATCGACGACACCCCGGATACGGTGGTCGTCTCGTGCTTCGACCCGGTGCGGCGCGAAGTGGCGCGGTTGTCTCTCGAGAAGCTCGTGGCTGACGGACGCATTCACCCGGGGCGCATCGAAGAGGTCGTGGCCAAGTCGCGCGCGGAAGTTGATCGCTCGATCATCGAGACCGGTGAACGCGCGGCGTACGAGACCGGAGTGCACGGACTTCACCCCGAGCTCATCAAGCTCGTGGGGCGCATGCGGTATCGAACGTCGTACGGGCAAAACATCCTCGATCACTCGAAGGAAGTGGCGCACCTGGCTGGCATCATGGCGGCAGAGTTGGGTTTGGACGTGGCGATGGCCAAGCGCGGGGCGCTGCTACACGATGTGGGCAAGGTGTTGACGCACGAGCACGAGGGAACGCACGTGCAGTTGGGCGTCGAAGTGGCAACGAAGTACGGCGAGAGTCCTCTCGTCGTGAACTGTATTGCCGCGCACCATGACGACGTGCCGCACGAGTCGGAGGTCTCGGTGCTGGTGCAGGCCGCCGACGCCATTTCGGGTTCGCGTCCAGGTGCACGCCGCGAGGCCTTCGAAACCTACGTCAAGCGTCTGGAAGGGCTCGAGCGGATTGCTTCGAGCTACCGTGGCGTGGAAAAGGTGTTCGCTATCCAGGCCGGGCGTGAGATTCGCGTGACGGTTACCCCTGATCATGTGGACGACGCGCGCATGGTGACGCTGGCGGAAGAGATTGCACGGCGTGTCGAGGCGGAGCTTCAGTATCCAGGTCAGATCAAAGTCGTGGTGATCCGCGAAACGAGGGCGGTGGATTTTGCACGATAGCCTCTTGGCGCCCAGTGGCGGCGCGCAGCTTATTGATGGCGTGGCCGTGGCCAAGGCCGTGCGCGCCGATGTCGCGCGCGACACCGCGGAGCTGCGGGCGCGTGGCATCGTCCCGGGCCTGACGGTGGTGATCGTCGGCGAGGATCCGGCGAGCGTGACGTACGTGAGGTCGAAGGAGAAGGCCAGCGTTGAAGCTGGCATGCGCGGTGAGACGCTGCGCTTGCCGGCGTCCGTGTCACAGGCGGAACTCGAAGCGCTGATTGACCGGTTGAACGCTGACCCTCAGGTGCACGGCATCCTGGTCCAGAGTCCTCTTCCGAAGCATATCGACGCAAATACCGTCGTCCGTCGGATTGCGCCGGCGAAGGACGTGGATGGATTTCATCCGGTCAACGTGGGGAAGTTGCTGATCGGGGAGAAGGACGGCTTCGCTCCATGTACCCCGGCTGGCGTTCAGGAGCTGTTGGTGCGCTACGGCGTCGAGACGTCAGGTAAGGATGTCGTCATCATCGGTCGGAGCAACATCGTCGGCAAGCCGATGGCCGCCCTGCTGGTGCAGAGTGGAAAGGGAGCCGACTGCACGGTCACGGTCTGTCACTCACGCACGCGCGATTTGGCGTCGCACACCCGTCGAGCGGACATCGTGATCGCCGCGATCGGCAAGCCAGAAGTCGTCACCGCCGACATGATCCGGCCCGGGGCTGTGGTCATCGATGTTGGGATCAACCGCGTGCCCGATCCAGGCAGCGCGAAGGGATACCGTCTGGTCGGCGATGTTCATTTCGAGAGTGTGCGGCGCGTGGCGTCATTGATCACGCCAGTGCCGGGTGGCGTGGGTCCTATGACCATCGCGATGTTGCTGGCGAACACGGTCCGGGCCGCGAGGCAGGCCAGCGGGTGACCGGTCGGCGGGAAGTCCCCCGTCAGCGCGCGCGAGCCGGCGACACGGAGGGGTTGGAGCTGCCACTCCCTCTTCCCGCCGATCGTCCGCGTGAAGTTACGCGAGGCCTGCCGGGGGAGACGGCCGGCAATCCGATGCCGGTGTCGGACTTTACCGCGATCACCAAGGAAATCGTCGAGGGTGGCGTTCCGCCGCAGTGGCTGCGGGGGGAGATCAGCGGGTTCAAGGTCCATCGCAACGGGCACTGGTACTTTTCGCTTCGCGACGCTTCGGCGCAGTTGCGTTGTGTGGTGTGGGCGTCCGACACCCGGCGCATGCTGGCGCCACCGGATGAGGGGATGGAGGTGGTGGTGCGCGGCCGAATCATCATGTTCGCGGCGCGCGCCGAGTTGCAGCTGCAGGTGGTGGCGATTCGCGGCGTCGGCGACGGCTTGTGGCGAAAGGCGTTTGAGCTGACCCGCGCACGGCTACAGGCCGACGGCCTGCTCGATCCGGCGCGAAAGCGACGGCTGCCCTTCCTGCCGCGCCGGGTGGCGGTGGTCACCAGCTTGGACGGCGCGGTGTTGCACGATGTCATGGTGGTGCTCAAGCGGCGCTGCCCGATCGTTCAGTTGGTGGTCATTCCTGCGGCGGTCCAGGGTGAGGGATCCGAAGAGTCGATCTGTTCGGCCCTCGAGCGACTTGCCCGTTGGCGAAAGGCCGACGTCGCCATTGTTGGACGTGGCGGCGGATCGCGAGACGATCTGTGGACGTTCAACAGCGAGCGAGTGGCGCGGGCCCTGGCGGCGTTGCCGATGCCGACGATCTCCGCCCCTCGTGGCGGACGTTCGAGCCCCAACGCCGTCGGCGGGCGCGGAATCGGCCGTGCCGGTGCTCTCCGACTTGATCGCCGAAGTGCGCGAAACCGGCTACGCGTTGCAGCGTGGGGCTCGGCTGGTATTGCAACGGGCCCAAGCCCGCATACAGTCGGCGTCACGCCACACCGCGTTGGCATCGCATCGGGTGGTCGATCGGGGACGCCTTCGCGTCGAAACGTTAGGCGGGCGACTGCACGCCCTGAGCCCGTTGGCGACGCTGGGGCGAGGATACACCCTCACCACGGACTCCATGCACCAGCTGGTCACGCGAGCGGCGGCGCTGGCCCCCGGCGACGCGCTGCGGGTGCAGTTCATCGACGGGCACGTCGAAGGGCGTGTGGATCGCGTCGACGTGCGGGAGGACCCATCGTGAGTTTTGAATCGTCCCTGCAGCGCCTGGAAGCCATCGTTCGCGAGCTGGAAGGCGGAGACCTCACATTGGAGCGCGCGCTCGTCCTCTTCGAGGAAGGGGTCAAGGAACTCCGAGTGGCTTCGGAGGCCCTTTCGGCGGCAGACGCCACCGTGAAGGTGTTGACCGAGAAGGCAGACGGAGCGTTGACACTGACGGACTTCCGTGGCTGAGCCGTTTGCCGACGAAGTGACCACAGTCCGCCGGCGCATCAGTGAGACATTGCGCCGCATCTGCCAATGCGAGGTTGCGGAGGTGGATCCGTTGGTCGCAGCCGCCATCGAGTACGCGTTGAGCGGCGAAGGCAAGCGGCTGCGCGGGCTGCTTGTGGTGTTCGCCTTTCGCGCATGCAATGGACGCGGCGATCCGACCGAGCTGGCCGCCGCGGTGGAGATCGTGCATGCCTATTCGTTGGTTCACGACGACCTGCCGTGCATGGATGACGATGACCTGCGTCGCGGATTGCCCACCGTGCACCGCGCCATGGGGGTGAACGCGGCCACCGCGGCCGGACTGACGATGGTTCCAATGGCGGCGCGGGCCGCCTTCCGAGGCGCCGGAACGCTCGGACTTTCGACACGCGCGTGTGGCGACGTGGTGCGCGTCCTCATGCAGGCATCGGGCGCTGGCGGCATGATTGGGGGACAATTGCTGGATCTCGAGGCCGAGGGGAGGCAGCTGTCGCTTTCGGAACTCGAACAGGTTCACCGGGCCAAGACGGGCGCGTTGATCGGCGCGGCGGTGCGCGTCGGTGCCATGGCGGCCAGCGCCGTCCCCGAACGCGTCGCCGTGCTGGGTGATTTTGGCGACGCTCTGGGGTTGGCGTTTCAAATTGCGGATGATGTGCTCGACGTCACGGGTACTTCTGACCAATTGGGGAAGACTGCCGGGCGCGATGTGGCGCTGCAAAAGAGCACGTATCCCAGCGTGTTGGGTGTCGCGGGAGCGGTGGCACGGGCGAACGCGCTGGCGTCTGATGCGTGCGGGGCACTAAAAACGGTCGGGCTCTTGACCCCCGATCTCGAGGCGTTGGCGCAATATGTGGTCGAGCGCCAGTCATAGCGGCAGCTTATAGATTACGGCACGGAGGCATTGCACTCGTTATGGGCGTTCTGGACCAGATTGCATCACCCGCGGACCTGCGATCACGCTCGCGAGATGAGCTGCGCGTGCTCGCGAACGAGGTGCGCACTCGCCTCATCGATGTGTGCTCGCGCACCGGGGGTCATATCGGGGCCGGTCTGGGCGTCGTCGAGCTGACGGTCGCACTGCACTACGTCTTTGACACACCGCGCGACCAGTTGGTGTGGGACGTGGGACATCAGGGGTATCCCCACAAGCTCCTCACTGGCCGCAATGCCGCCATGGAAACGCTGCGCCAGGAAAATGGCGTTTCTGGCTTTCTCAAGCGCAGCGAAAGCCCATACGACGCGTTTGGTGCCGGGCACGCGGCAACGGCGATATCGGCAGCGCTGGGGATGGCTGCGGCGCGTGACGTTCGCGGCGAGGACTTCAAGGTCGTGGCCGTCCTGGGTGACGGCGCGCTCACCTCAGGTCTGGCGTACGAAGGACTGAACAACGCGGGGCACTCGGACCGAGATGTCATCGTTGTCCTGAATGACAATGAGATGTCGATCGCGCCTAACGTCGGCGCGATCTCGAAGTACTTGAACCAGGTGCAACGGAATCCGCTGTACAACCGGGTGCGAACGGCGATCGCGTCGGTCGTCGAGGGGCACAACAGCATCAAGACGCTGGTGCAAAAATGGGAAGAGAGCGTGAAAGGATTCCTCACGCCCGGCATGCTCTTCGAAGAACTGGGATTCCGGTATTTCGGTCCGATCGATGGTCACGACCTGGACGCACTGGTGAACACGTTTGCCGCGGTGCGATCCATGTCGGGGCCGCGATTCGTCCACGTCGTCACGCAGAAGGGGAGGGGTTTTCCCGCCGGTGAGCACGTCGAGAAGTGGCATGCTCTGCCACCGGGACACGACCCGGCGACGGGTAAGCAACTGAAGACGTCCACGGCGAACCCGGCCTACACGGCGCAGTTTGGGAAAGGTCTGGCTGAGCTCATGGCCGAGCGACCGGACATCGTCACGATTACCGCGGCCATGCCGAGCGGTACCGGGACGGCGCAGGTCGCCAAGGCACACCCTGCCCGTTTCTTCGACGTGGGGATCGCGGAAGGACACGCCGTCACGTTCGCCGCGGGGATGGCAACGCGCGGCGTTCACCCCGTGGTGGCGATCTACTCCACGTTCCTGCAACGTGCGTACGACAACGTCATCCACGACGTGGCGTTACAGCAGCTGCCGGTAACCTTCTGTCTGGATCGAGCGGGCTTGGTTGGTGAGGACGGCGAGACCCATATGGGACTCTACGACATCGCGTACATGCTGGCGGTCCCCAACATGACGGTGATGGCACCGCGCAATGCCACCGAAATGCTCGGCCTTCTCCGCACGGCGGCCGAGCGTGGCGACGGGCCGAGCGCACTCCGCTATCCACGTGACGTTGCACCTGACGTGGCGCCCCCTATGGCAGAGATCCGGGCCGTTCCGTACGGCACCTGGGACGTCGTTCGCCGCGGGAAGGAGTTCGCCTTGCTCGCCGTGGGCCCCATGGTGGATCAGGCACTGCGCGCCGCGGAAACACTGGCTGCGGATGGGTATGACCTGACAGTGGTGAATTGCCGGTTCCTGAAGCCGTACGACGAACTCACGCTGGCCGCACTGCTCCATGATCACCGTGTGCTGCTCGTGGTGGAGGAGGGAACGGTCGTGAATGGCTTCGGCGCCTACCTCTCGACCGTGGTGGAGCGTCTGGAGCCGGCGGTTCGCGTCATCGCGCACGGAGTGCCGGATCGCATCGTGCACGCCGCGTCCCGTGCTCGTCAGCTTGAACTGTGCGGGTTGGATGCACAGGGTATTGCAGCGCGCGTCCGCGCCCTGCACGAGAGCGAGGCGATCGCCGGGTGATCCAGATTGGCGTGGTGGGGAACCGCGGATACGCCGACCTTGCTGGCGTTCTGGAGAGCCTGCGCCTGGCCGGTGCGGCGCTCGAGATCGAGTTTCAATATGAATCCGAGCTGTGCGCGATCGCTGGCGGAGAGTTACTCACCAGTCCCCAACGCATCAACGGCTTGTTGACCCTTGGCGGAGACGGCACGCTCCTGCGCGGTGCGCGCTGGTTGCGTGGCCATCAGGTCCCCATTCTCGGAGTGAACCTCGGCCGCCTCGGCTTCCTCACGGCATGTGGACGCGACGAACTCGGAGCGTCGCTGGAGCGATTCGTCCGTGGCGACTTTGTGCCCGACAAGCGTATGGCGTTGGAGGCGACGGCCGGGTTCGAGGCAAGCGCCAAGACGTGGCACGCCCTGAACGACGTGGTCGTTCACAAGAGCGGGAAAGCGCGTGTCATGCGCATGCACGTGGTCGTAGACGGCGAGGAGATCGCCGAACTCGCTGCCGACGGGCTGGTGGTTGCCACTCCCACCGGATCCACCGCCTACAGCCTTTCCGCGGGAGGCCCGATCGTTGCGCCCGATCACGACTCTCTGCTGCTCACGCCTGTCTCAGCTCACACCTTGGCGATTCGCCCGATCTTGCTCTCGCCCGACTCCGAGGTCGTGGTGCGGGTTGAAGATGAGGATCGCGATTGTTTGGTAACGGTCGACGGCCAGGTGGGGGGTACGTTGGACGACACGGGAGAGGTGCGCATCGCACGTGCCGGGTATTCGGTGATCCTCGCCCGATTCTCAGAGTCAACGTTCTTTTCGCGAAGGCGGCGCAAGCTTGGCTGGGGCACCGGGTCGTCCAGCGACGACGACATCAACATGGCATGCTGATCGAGCTCAGAATCCGGAACGTCGCAATCATCGACAACGTGGTGCTTGCCATCGCTCCCGGATTCAACGTGCTAAGCGGCGAGACGGGGGCGGGGAAGTCGATCATTGTCGGGGCACTCGGCCTGCTGCTCGGCGAACGCGGGCATGGCGACACCGTGCGCGCCGGGCAGGAACGGGCCTCGGTCGAAGGGGTCTTCGACGTTGCGGGGGAGGGGGGAGCGACTCTACGTCTGCTCGAGGAGCGAGGCATCGAGGTCGACGGAACGCAGGTCGTGCTACGGCGCGAGCTGACCGCAGGCGGACGAAGTCGAGCCTGGGTCAACGGTTCTACTGTCACGGCATCGCAGCTCGCCGAGATCGGCAGCCGACTGGTGGACCTGCATGGACAGCACGAGTCGCAGGCACTTCTCATCCCGGAGGCTCAGCTCGCGATACTCGACGGCTATGCCGGGTGCACAACGCTCGCCCAGCGCGTAAAGGCAGCCCACGCCGACTTGCAGCGCATTGCGAGCGAGCGGCGCTCACTCACAGAACGACGAGCCGAAGCGGAACGGCGGTCGGATTATCTGCGTCATGTAGTGCGCGAGATCGAGGACGCCAAGCCGCTAGCGGGTGAGGACTTAAGGATCGAAGAAGAAGAGCGGCGTTTGGCTCATGTTCAGGACCTGCGTAAGCTCGCTGCGTCAGCCGGTGAGGCTTTGGACGGCGAGGAAGAAGCTATTCTCGCGCGGTTGTCTGCCGTCCGGAAATCGCTCTCCAGTGCTGAACGGATGGACCCGAGCCTGAGCCGTCTGGGTGAGCTCGTTGGCGGCGCAATGGACTCACTCTCCGAGGCCTCGCGGGAACTGCGGGACTACGAGGCGAATCTGGACGCCGACCCGGAGCGGTTGAGTCGACTTGAGAAGAGACGAGACGTGCTGTATCGACTGACCAGCAAGTATGGGGGCTCGATTCAGGGGGTTCTGGAAACCCTGCGCGCGAGCCGATCGGAGCTTGATCTGGTCGACACAGCTTCCATTGATCTCAGCGCGTTGGCCGATCAGGAGTCGAAGGGAAGGGCGACGTTGGCAGCGGTGGCCGGGGAGTTGTCGGCGTCGCGGAAGAAGGGAGCTGCCGGGCTATCCCGCGACGTGTCGAAATCTCTCCCCAAACTCGGAATGGATGACGGTCGCTTCGACGTGGCGCTTTCGCCGATCAGCGAGATCGGCCCGTCCGGGGCGGAAATCGTGGAATTTCGCGTCACGCTGAATGTGGGGCACGACTCTCGCCCGCTAGCTCGCGTTGCATCTGGTGGCGAGCTCTCGCGAGTGATGTTGGCCCTGAAGGGAGTATTGGCACAGCTGGACCACACGCCGACACTGGTCTTTGACGAAGTCGACGCGGGGATTGGCGGGCGTGTCGCGCTGCAGGTCGGCGACGCGATGCGAGAGTTGACGGCACACCATCAGGTGTTGGCGATCACGCACCTGGCCCAGATCGCCGCGCGCGCGCACCGACAGGTCGTGGTGCGGAAGGACGCTCGCGGTGGGGTGACAACGGCGGATTTGGCGACGGTGGACGGCTCCGAGCGCGTTGAGGAAATCGCGCGGATGCTTGGGGGTGATCCGGCCAGCGAGACCAGCCGAGCGCACGCGCGCGAATTGCTACAGTCAGCCATCGAGCGGCCCGATCATCCGCCGACCGGTCGCGGCGATTCCGGTTCCAAGGCTCGCCCCGGCAAGCGGTCGTCGCGAGCGAGCTAACGGAACCTAACGGCCCTTCGCGGGCGGCGTGGTTGGCGGT
Source organism: Gemmatimonadaceae bacterium (assembly GCA_044224875.1). Lineage (GTDB taxonomy): Bacteria > Gemmatimonadota > Gemmatimonadetes > Gemmatimonadales > Gemmatimonadaceae > JABAQJ01. The sequence continues at coordinate 23,288 of JBGAJQ010000018.1, forward strand.
TTCGCCTTCGGCGGCCGGAATGGCGCGCCAAACACGCGAGCGTAGTAGCGGATGGCGAATGACGTCGTGGTGGCCTTCACCAATGCGTTCGTGCCGGCAATTGTCTGTTGCCGCATCACGGTCACTTCCAGGGGCCAGCGAGCCTGTCCGCGCTGCCAGGAAGCGAGTGTCGAGTACGTGATGCCCCCGCCGACGCGCTGTTCTTGTTGCGACGTGTTGGTGTTGAGCACGCTCGCATCGAGGCTTTGGGTGGCGCCGGCCAGGTCCGTCACAGAGAACGTTCCCGAGTAAGCGTCCGCCGACTTGGTCGCGAAGCGATACCAACCGGCGAACGTGAGCACCTCGTTCGGTGAGAAGCGCGGAAAGACGTCGATGGAGAGGACATCGCCAAGGTCTCGTTGCACGTCCTGTTGGCGGTAGAGTGCAGGGAACGGCGTGCCCGGCGCCGCGACGCGGATGGGAAGCCGGTCCGCCTGCTGCACTGCGTACCGTGCGACCACAGAGGCCCACAGGCGCTTACTGACCATCGCGTCGACGTACGCGGCGCCCTCGATGTCCGGACTGCGATCCCCGGTGCCTACATCCGCGAAGTTGTCGGGTGCCTCCTGTTGCGCCGCGGGGAGGCGATACGCGCCGGACACCGCGAGTCGCAGGCCGGGGCGATCGTCCGATGGAGCAACCGCCCGAACCGGCCGAGTGGTATCCAGCAACAGAAACTTGGCACCGACCGTGATGTCACCGAGGTGACTCCGCCTAACGCTTTCCATCGGGACCGCGGCAATACCGAGCGCGGAATCGCCAAGGACGGCCTGCAGGGAGTTGTAGGCCAGGAGGGCGGCGCCCACAGGCCGGGCGTCCACCCACGTGGTTAGCCCGGTTGGCGCACCAAGATACGTGGCAAAATCGCTGGCGATGCCGCTGAGGAGCTGAAACACGGAGGCCTGAATCGCCGAATTGCCTAACGGCGCGAACGCGTTGCCGTGTATCGTGGATGTACCGTAGATCTTGCCAACGGAGGTGGCCACACGCCCCGCCAGCGACACCAGGGCGGCGGCTCCCGCGCGATTGGCGTTGATGGCTGAACACGAGGCGTCGTTCGAGGTCGCACAACGCGTCAGTTCGGACGACAGCTGGGTCGCGGCGGTCGTCAGCTGAGACACCACCTGCGCGTTGACCGCCATGGTCGCAGGCGTCACGGCGCCGGGATTCAAGCCCACATTGGCCGTGGCAATCGGCACGTTGGGATACAGCGTGAGGTCGTTCAGCGTCTTGACGTAAGGCACCAGCACGGAGAGCATCAGCCGGTTTGTGAGCCCGACGTCGATGGAAAACGGCGTGCTATAGATGCCGAGATCCATCGTGGTGCGCAGGGTCCCGGCGCTCAAGGCATCGACGGAGGTACCGAGCAGCCCCTGGAGTTCGGCGCGTAGGGGAGTCAGGTGCTCGAACATCGCGGCGCCCATGGTTCCCGAGAAGTCCGCACCTAACGGTTCCGGTTGCCCCGCGGTGGGGGAGCCGTCGCGTCCAAAACGCTCGTTGGCGAACGACCAATCGGAACGGACCCCAACGCGCAGCTGACCGGCCCGCAGGACGGTGGCGTCTTCGCCGGGACCACGAGCGCGCTGCGCGCTGGTGGAGATCCACGGCACAAAGGTCCAGAGCGCAGCCAGCATCCACGAGCGCTGCGCGCGTTTCAGAATCGTTCGTTGCACGGTAAGTTGCAGGAGACCGTCACCGAGGGGCCCGCGGCGGTCAAAGGGATGAGCCTTCCCTCGGGTATCCGACGCACGAAACCTAACACATGGTAGTATCAACGCCGATTCCGCAGGTTCCGTGGCAAATCACGGGCAACCATTGGCTGGCCGTCCCGTGCATCCACCCCGGCGATGGCGGCGTGTATGCGCTCGGGGTGCTGCACCGCGGTTCGCGCGCGGCCGTCGAGTTTGCCGGAGGCCCCGACTTTCTTGCGGGAAGGGGACCCGCGCTCGCGCGTCCGGTCTTCGAGATCGATGGCAACCGCGTTGCACTGGATAGCACGTCCCTGGCGTGGGAACGCGCCTTTGGTTGGCTTCCGACGTTTACGTGTACGATCGCCGGCATCTTGGTGCGTGCCACGGTATTCGCCCCGTACGGCCGAGATGCGGACACCGCCGGCGCCGTCTACGCGTTTGCGTTCGAAAGTCGTCGCGAGGACGAGTGCCGTCTCTCGATCCACCTGGAGGGCGAACTCGGGCATCGTCAGCTGCGCGTGCGAACCGCACGCCCCTTCGCCGATGCGCACTTGGTGTCACGGGCGGACGACGACACCGTGGTCCTGAGGGGGGCGGCACTCCCCGGCGTGGCCGCCGTGGCGATCGGGGCCGATGGCGACTCGACGGTCGAGATTCCTAACGACGGCGACGCACGCTATTCGGTCCGTCGTAGCGTGCGGGTCCCGCCGCAGGGGCACGCCGATGCTGCGTTCTTCTTCGCCGTTGGGCCAGAAGGCGATGGTGCCGTTTCCACGGTCGGGGTGATGCGACGCCGCGGCTGGCGGTCCCTGCTGAGCGCCACTCGTGATGCGCTTCGCTCGCTGGAGCAGAGCACGGGACACGAGACCGTGGACGGCCTCGTCAACCGCAACCTGCTCCTCTGCTACTTCTACTCGGTGGCACGCGGGCTGGACGACGCGCACTTCTACCTGGTGCGGACGCGCGCCCCGTGGCACAGCCGCGGTGTGACCGTGCGCGAATGGGAGGCGCTCACCTGGACCATTCCGGCGGTGCAGCTGGCGGATCCGCCATTGGCCAGGGAATTGCTGCTGCGTGCCTGCGAGGTCCATGGCTACGCCCCGGGCATCGGCGTCCGGTACCTGGACGGCACCCTGTTCGAGCCAGGCTTTTGCCTCGAAGGCGCGGCGAGCTATGCGCTGGCGGCCGATCGCTACATCCGCGATACCGGCGATGAGCAGGTCGTCGAGGAACCGGTACTCGCCGATACCCTGTACGCATCACACGAGGACATCGCGGCGCGCCGCCACGGCGAGATTCCACTGTACAGTACGGAGGTGACTCCGAGCGGTCGTGCCGCTGCGTTTCCCTACACGCTGCACGCGAATGCCGTCGCCGCCCAGGCGCTGGACGTGTTCAGGCGAACGCTCGACGAGGAGACGGCCCGTGGTGTGCAAGATCCCGAGGCGGTGCGGGCGGCATTGCGGCGACACTTCGCCACGGAGCGCGAAGGGAAGGCCATGTTCCGGTCGGCGGTGAACCTGACGGGAGAAGCCGTGGCCGATGACGACCCCATGGTCTCCGTGCTGTGGTTGCCTCACTATGACCTGCTGGATCGGTCGGACTCGGCGTATCGGCGCACCGTGAAGGCGCTGGACGTGTCGCCCCAGTTCCTCGTCCAGCAGTGCGCCCGTTTGATGGGGCCGGATGCGAAAGAGGTGCTGCAGTGGCTCCGGCGCGCGCCCTTGCATCTTGGACTCGCCGCCGAAGAAGTGGACGCGGAGGGGCGGGCCACGGGAAACGGCGGAGATGCGGCGCTGGGCGGATTGCTCGCGTATACGTGCTGGTACTCGGTGCATGCGTTAGGCGTGACGCCATGACGGTGGACCGTGCCCACGATCTCTTCCGTCGTACCTATGGCATCGAGCCGACTGTGATCGCCTCCGCGCCGGGTCGCGTGAACGTGATCGGGGAGCACACGGACTACAATGGGGGCGACGTCCTCCCGATCGCCCTTCAGTTGCGGACGACGGTCGCCCTTCGCCCATGCGCCGGGCGCGAGTCGCGTGCTGTCTCCGAGCAGACGTCGGGCGTCGGGTGTTTTCAGGCCGGCGCATCCGATCGTTCGGGAGGATGGTGGGACTACCTCGCTGGCACGGTTTGGGCGGTGCACGACGAGCGCGATGCACAGTGCGTGCAGCTGGCGGTGGCCAGCGATGTTCCGGTTGGCGCGGGTTTGAGTTCGTCGGCCGCCGTCGAGGTCGCGACGGCCACCGCGTTGCAGGCCCTCCATGGTGCGACGGAGCCGGACCTCTTGCAGGCGGCCCGCGCGGCGCATAAGGCGGAAACACAGTTCGTGGGCGTTCCGTGTGGCATCATGGACCAGTTCGCAAGCGCCCTTTGCCGACAAGGTCAGGCGTTATGGCTCGCTTGCGATCGCGAGGAGGCGCAACTGGTTCCATTTGCGCCGCTCGTCCTGGTCTTCGACACCGTCGTCCCGCGTGAACTTCGCAAGTCCGCCTACAGCACACGGCGCGCCGAATGCGAAGAGGCGCTGGCGGCCATTCGGCGCTCGGCGCCGCACGTGACGGCGTTGGCTCGTGCGAGTGCGGAGGCGGTGGAACTCGCCGAGATGTCGCCGACTGTCAGACGGCGCGCGCGCCACGTGGTGAGCGAGACCCTGCGCGTGGGACGCTTAGTCCAGTTGCTCCAGGAGCGAAACGCCAGCACGGCGATTGGCGCGCTCTTGCTGGCGTCGCACGCGTCCCTTCGCGACGACTATGAGTGCTCGACGCCGGAGCTCGACTGGTTTGTCGAGCAGGCGCAAGTGGCTCCGGGCGTCCACGGTGCGCGCCTAACGGGAGCTGGTTGGGGAGGCTGCGCCATCGCGGTGGGTTCCGCGGACGGGCTGCGGGCGTTCGCCGAGCGCGCCAGCGCGGAATTCGTGGCACGCTTTGGACGGACTCCACGCTGGTGGATGTCGTCGGCGGCAGACGGCGCGCGGCTTCACTGAGTGCGTCGCTCCCGCGCGAATTGCGTTGGGCATCGACCGACATGGACGGCGTCTGCTTGTCGGCACGGCCGTGGCGGCACTATCTTCTTTGTCACGCGGGAATAGCTCAGTTGGTAGAGCACAACCTTGCCAAGGTTGGGGTCGCGGGTTCGAGTCCCGTTTCCCGCTCTAAATCGAAAGAGGGAGCGCCACTTGGCGCTCCCTCTTTGTCTTCAGAGCCTTTCGCGAACCGCTGCAACTACCGAACGAGCGGAAGGACAGGGGTTGCGGTTTCTGGCAGTGCCGTGACCGGGCCCGGATCAACCGAGATCGGCTGCGACACGGGTTGAATGATCACTGGGCTCGGGTCCGCAGCGATCGGTTGGGGAACAGGCATGATCGTGACCGGTTCCTGATGCATGGGTTCCTTACCGCCATGTTCGCCGTGTCCATGGAACTCGGCGCGCAGCTTTGCCAGCGCGGTCTTCGCCGCGTCAGCATCGCCCGCCTGGACGGCTTGTGCCAACGCGCGCAGGTCACCGCTCACCTTCTTGAACGGCTGCGCGATCTGGCTGCGCGAATACGTCGTCGCGCGCTCCGTGGTCATCGAGGCCAGCGCGGACTGCGCGGCAGTCATGTCGCCAGCATCAACGGCCTGGACCAACTGCTTGAACTCACTGCGAAAGCCCGTCTTCTCCGAGCCCTTGGATTCCGCGTTCTTCACGTTCTTCATGATCTTCGCGAAGGACTCGCGTGCTCCCTGGACGTCGCCATTGGCGAGCGCCTCGCGCAGCTTCTTCACGTTGGGCCGGCGCACCTGCGAAGGTGCGGATTCGGATCCCGCCCCTGATCCAATTCCCGACACTGCCATCGTATCCTCCTGTTAGCCTCGTCACCTTCGTGGGCTCCAACCGGAGTCGCCACACGTGTCCCCACTTGTCACTCCCTGAGTATCGGCCCGACGATGGAAAACAGCAGCCGTAGAGGACCTGCGTTCCGGATACCCGCCAGGTGGTGACCTCTGGCAGACGCGCATCGCGCTCTGAACGCATGATTGGCCGAGAGCCTAACGTACGCTCTGTGACGGAGTTAGATTGGTCGACGGCTGGTCCCCTCCGGGGAATAGTTTACCGGTTGTAGTTTTGAGCGGATCGTCGGCGCGGGTGGCGAAATGGTAGACGCGAGGGACTTAAAATCCCTTTCCCGTAAGGGAGTGCGGGTTCGAGTCCCGCCCCGTGCACTCCGACGCATCACGGTGCCCACCACAGACACCCCCACATCAGCAGGCCACCTCTCATGACATGGTCGATCCGCCTCGCGGTCCGATGCGCTGCCTTGGGCTTACTCGCGGGCTGCACGCGTCGAGTCTCCGTGGGGGGACCGGTGCCGCGTACCGATGGTCTGTTGCAGGCCGTTGTGCCTGCACCGGAGTCGGTGCAGCTGTCGAACGAGCAGTGGTTCAGCATGGACTCTGCGACGGCGGTCGTCATCGACGCATCCGCCGATGCCGACGTGCAGCGAGTTGCCAACGAATTCGCATCGCTGGTTCGTGTGCACCCGATTTTCTCGCCGCTGGGAACGCCGGCCGTGAGCGGGCGGCGTGAGGTCGTGGCACAGCGTCTACCTGCAGGAGGAACCAATCCCGCACATGGGGTTCACATCCGCCTGGACGCGAGTCGGGCGGCCCTCGGTCCCGAAGGATATGAGCTGACGGTCAGCACGGACCGGGTATCGGTGGTGGCGCCGACGGCAGCCGGCCTGTTCTACGGCGTGCAGACGCTGCGCCAGCTCATGCCATCGTCAGTCGAGCATCGGGATGCAACATCGCGTGCGTGGCGCGTGCCGGTCGGTCGTATTTCGGACCGACCGCGATTCGGCTGGCGGGGCGCCATGTTGGACGTCACCCGTCATTTCCTCGCTCCCGACGACGTCAAGCGGTTCATCGACGTCATGTCCCTCTACAAGCTCAATCGGTTGCACCTGCACCTGTCCGATGACCAGGGTTGGCGCATCGAAGTCAAGTCGCGTCCGCGCCTCACGTCCTTTGGCGGCCTAAGCGAGGTTGGCGGCGGTGAAGGGGGCTTCTACTCGCAGGAGCAGTTTGTCGACCTGGTCGCCTACGCGCGCCGGCACTTCATCGAGATCATTCCAGAGATCGAGATGCCGGCGCACAGCAACGCCGCGCTGTCGAGCTACGCGGAACTCAACTGCGACAACGTCGCCCCGCCAGCCTACACGGGCATCAACGTCAGTTTCAGCGCCATGTGCGTGCAGCGCGAGGAGGTCTACCGTTTCGTTGACGACGTTGTCCGCGAGGTCGGGGCACTGGTGCCGTCCCCCTGGTTCCATATCGGCGGCGATGAAGTGCCGCGCTTGACGCACGACGAGTTCGCTCGATTCATCGAGCGCGTCGAACAGATCGTGAAGTCTCACGGGAAGCAGATGATCGGGTGGGGAGAGATCGCGACGACCAACGTGACGCCGGCGGCTATCGTCCAGCACTGGAATCCCGATTCCGTGGCGCGTCACGTGGCGCGCGGCGGCCGCGTCATCCTCTCGCCCAGCAGCCGAACGTACCTCGATATGAAGTACGACAGCTCAACCGTGCTCGGGCTGACGTGGGCTGGCCTGATCAGCGTGCGGCACGCGTACGAGTGGGATCCCGCCACCGTGGTACCCGGCGTGACCGAGCCGGGCATCCTCGGGGTCGAAGGTCCGCTCTGGGCAGAGACGCTCGAGAAGCGCTCCGACTGAATACCTCGCTTTTCCGAGGTTGCGCTGGCGCTCGCCGAGGTCGCGTGGTCGCCCGCGACCGCTCGCCATTGGCAGGACTTCAGGCTTCGCCTGGGAGCCCAGGGCGCACGTCTCCAGGCACTCGGCGTGAACTTCTATAGAGATCCCGAGGTCCCCCGGGGCGCGTTGGGCTCCAGACGTCGCCGCATTTCCTCGGAACGCGGCGACGTCAGCGAGTGGCGCCAGCACGTCTCGCATAGCGGCCATCAGGTCATTCACATCGCCTGACGTAGTCGCCGTGGAAACGGCGAACATTGCTCGAGAAGCACAAGCGAAGCCGCGGTTCAACAGGCCCAAGTGCAGCAAGCGGGTCGCCGAGCGGTCGCACTGCATGGCGTCGCGATAGTTCGCAATCGGGCCCTCGCAGAAGTGCAGGTGGGCGAGGGAGCCCACACCGGTCACGGTCGCCGTGATTCCGACCTGATCGATCGCATCCTGCATCCCCGTTCGCAGAGCGGATCCCATCGCATCCAAGTCGCGCATCGTTTGTGGAGTCAACAGCTTCATCGCTGCGAGTCCGGCGGCCATGGTCAACGCGTTGCCGTTGAAGGTGCCGGAATGCGCAATGCTACCCTTTGACCGAGGATCGTAGACCGCCATGACGTCGGCGCGTCCGCCGAATGCGCCCACTGGTAATCCGCCCCCAATAATCTTGCCGAGCGTCGTCAGGTCAGGATGGATGCCGAAGAGCCCCTGGCCGCCGCCGTACCCGAGCCGAAGGGTGATGATCTCATCGAGGATCACCAGTACACCGGCCGCGTGTGCGGCGCGAACCAGCCCTTCGAGGAAGCCGGCGGTGGGCGGAATAACCCCCGCCGCGGTCATCGCCGGCTCCAACAGCACCGCGGCCAGCTCGTGAGCATGCGACTCGATCAGCCGAGTGACTGTGTCCAGGTCGTTGAAGGGCGCGACAAGCACCTCGGCGAGCATGCCGGGTGAAATACCCGGACCGCTGGGCACGCCGCGCGGAAAGTCCAACAGGGGTTCACTGGGCGCCACGCTCACCTGCGCGGCGTCGTAGCTTCCGTGGTAGCCACCCTCGAACTTGAGGATTCGTGAACGGCCAGTAAAGGCGCGTGCCGCGCGGATCGCGCCAAGGACGGCTTCTGTGCCGGAGTTGCAGAAGCGGAGCCGTTCAATCGAAGGGACGCGGCTCCGGATGACATCCGCCAGCTCCACCTGTAGTTCGTGGGCAAAGGGAAATGCCGTGCCTAACGCTGCACGCTCGACAATTGCCTGGGTAATGGCCGGATGTGCGTGGCCGTGAATAAGGGCGGTAAAGTTGCCGAGGAAATCCCGGTACTCGTTGCCGTCCGCGTCCCACATGTACGCTCCGCGGCCATGTGACATGCTGGTCGGGTACGGCAGGACGTAGGTGCCAGTTCGCGTATCCCCACCTGGCATCGCGCCAAGGGCACGCGTGTAGAGCTTTGCCGACGCAGGCGTGCGCGCGAGATAGCGCCGCTCTTCCGAGGCGAGGAGCACACCCAGCGGAGTTTCGACACCTGTGTTGCGGATGCCTGGCGTCGTCATGGCGTTTCTCACCGAATTCTGAGGGCCGACTGTGCGGAACGGCGACGTCCCGCGACGAACTCCCCAACGGTGCGCGCCCGGTACGGATTCGACAAGGGAGGGTCTGACGTTGTGGTTAGGCGTCGGTGAACGACGACCTCCCTGCGATTCGCCAGAATGCCTGCTGGACCGCCGCAATTTCCGCAGATACGTTCGCTTGATGTATCGACTTCTTTCACCCAGCCCACTGGTAGTCGCCGTCCTCGCCGCATGCCTCATGGCGGCGAACGCGGGCGCTCAAGGTCGCCCCGTACTGCAGCTCGATCCGCAGGATGGCGATCGTGGTGTCTTGCCTTGGGATAGGGGCGCCAGCGGACTACGGCAACGGCTGCTGGAATTGGGGACCGTCGCCAGTGTCATGGAGACGACAGCGCATCCCGACGATGAACAAGCCGGACTCCTGACCAACCTGTCGCGAGGCACTGGGGCGCGAACCGCCCTGTCGGTGCTGAACCGCGGCGAAGGGGGAGCGAACGCGACAGGTGATGAGTTGTTCGACGGACTCGGGCTGATCCGAACGCAAGAGTTGTTGCTGGCGGGAAGGTACTATGGTCTGGATGACATCTACTTCACGTCGGCAGCTGACTACGGGTACTCCAAGACGATGGCCGAGGCTGCGCGGAGCTGGGACACCACGGCCATTCTCAGGGACATGGTGCGCATCATCCGCCGCAACCAACCGCTGGTGGTCATTTCGCGTTGGTACGGTGCCGAACGCGACGGCCATGGGCATCACCAACTGGCCGGCGCGCTCACGCCGTCGGCCGTTGACGCGGCGGCGGACTCCACCCGCTTCCCCGAACAATTGCACGTGGAGGGACTACGACCCTGGAAGGTGCTGCGACTGTTTCGTTCGAATGTCCCCTCCGGTCTGACGGCGCACGTAACGATCGACGCCAGTCGATTCGACCCATGGCTTGGCATGACCTACGACGACTTGGGGGCCGAAGGCTACGTGCGGCAAGCATCGCAGACGGGCGGCCGCCGAGGCGGCGGGGACCCGCGAGTCCAGCGACTCGAGCAACTTCGTGGGAGAAGGCCGTCGTCACCCAATGACATCTTCTCGTCACTCGACCTCTCGGTGGGGCACCTGTTTACCCTGACGGGAGAGCGACAAGCGCCGGGCGTTGCGCAAGATCTGCTCGTGGTTCAGCGTGCCGCCGACATATCCCTCAGCACCTTCAATCCTGCCGAGCCTTGGCGGTCAGTGGACCAATTGCGGGTGGGACTGCACGCGCTCCGGCGGGTGTTGGCACGAACGGGGTCGTCCGCGCCGAGGGCGCGCTTCATGCTCGAGGTGAAGGAACGTCAATTCGAGCGCGCGATCGTTGCTGCTCTGGCGATCGACGCGTCGGCAATCGCCGTGAGTGGATTCGGGGATGGCAGGCCAGTGACCCCGGGAGAGTCACTCACTGTCGAGCTGACGGTGCGACATGGAGCGCCGGTGACGCTCAGGCTGAGCCGGAGTCGATTGGAGTCCGTGAGTGGTTGGGTGACTCCCGCGCCGAGTTCGGCCGAGGTGGCCCGCGGCGTCGCGTGGCGCGATACCGTTCGAATTCTCGTACCGTCAGAGGCCCCTCCGGATCGTCCGGCCTTCACTCGTTCGAGCATTGCGAGCGCGCAGTACGCGTGGCGGAATGGAGTCCCTTCGCACGAGGCGCTCCCCATCCCAACATTGGTGTGCGAGTTCGTTCTCGACGTTGGCGGCGAACCGGTGACGTTTCGGCGTACCGTCAGATCTAGACGATCCTACGCCTTGGATGGGACCTCATCGCCGCCACTCGTCGTGGTGCCGCCCGTATCCCTGCGTCTGGTTCCCGGGGTCCGCGTCGTCCACGGTGACAGCGCGACGCAACTGTCGGTTGCGGTTGAGGTGACGGGGAACGCGCCATCGGGCGTTACGGCCGACATCGCACTGCAGGCACCGGCAGCGACGGCTGCTCGCGCCGTTCAACGCGCGCAACTGGCGTTCGGTGAGCGACGGACCATCCCGTTCTCGCTGACGATGCCCGCTGGCGTGGATTCACTGGTCGTCCGTGCCACCGCACGCGTGAAGGATCGAGTGTGGACCGACCAGCTGAACGTGCTCTCGCATGCCGGCCTGGAGCCAGCCTACCTGTACGCGACGCCTGCGACCATCGTACGTCGCATCGACGTTCGCTTACGCGAGGGTCTCAAGGTCGGCTATGTGATGGGCGTCGGCGACTTGGTGCCAGAGGCGATTGCGGAGCTCGGTGCAGAGGTGTCGCTCCTGGACGCCGCAGCGGTTGCGGCTGGCGATTTTTCGTCATTCGATGCAGTCGTGATCGGCACACGGGCGTACTCTGTGCGTCCTGAGCTTGCAGGGGCCGCAGCTGCCCTCCGCCGTTATGCCGAGAACGGTGGGGAGGTGGTGGTGTTGTATCAAACGCCAGATGCCAACTTGGCGACGAGCGCCCCATTCTACGTCGAGCTTCCGAACGATGCGGAGGAGATCTCGGAGGAGGACGCCCCCGTGCAGCTGCTGGATGCAGCGGCACCGTTGCTTACGTCACCGAATCGGATCACGTCTTCTGACTTCGACGGTTGGGTCGAGCAACGCGGTTCGAAATTCCTGCGGCAGTGGGGCCCAGAGTTCACGCCGCTGATCGAAAGCCACGACAGCGGACAAGCGCCGCAGCGAGGCATCTGGGTGACCGCGGATGTTGGAGCTGGCCGCTGGACCTACGTTTCCCTCGCGCTCCATAGGCAGCTGCCATTTGGCGTGCCCGGCGCCTATCGCATTCTGGCGAACCTGCTCTCGCGGCGCTGACGTCGCCACGCGGGTGCAGGCCGGCCGGACGACAACGGGGGGCCGCGATGACGCGACCCCCCGTTGTCGCAGGCAGCCGTTTACTGGGCGACCGGCTTCACCGTCGGATACTTGATGCCTAACTGCTCCAGGTATGATTTGTACTTGCTCGGGTCGTAGTAGTACTTCCGCATCTCGGGGCGATACTTCTCCATGATGTCGGCATTCAACCAGGTCGGTGGGCCGTCATTCGGGCCAAGGAACGACTTGTACTTCGTTGTCTTTGTCTGCACGTCGTTGAAGTAGGTCCACGCATCGGCCACGACTTGTGGCTTGAGCAAGATATCCAGCAACGTGAGTGCCTGGACCTTGGCCCCCGCCACGCCGCCCTTGTGCGCGATCGGTGTGGCCATGGAAATGCCGTTGGCCCAGTTGTGGCCCGGCATTCCCGGGATGTTCGACGGGTAGCGCAGGGTCACCGTCGGGACATTCCAGGACACGTCGCCGATATCGTCCGACCCGCCGCCTAACGACCGTGACATGTCGACTGGGCCGGACAGTGAGTCGATTTCCGTTTCCAGACCCTGCTCCTTGACGCCCAATTCGTGCTGAATCCCCTTGGCGAGCGCGACATCGTTGGCGTCCCACGTTGGCAGGCCGACACGCTTGATGTTCTCGTACGTCTGCTCGGCGATCACCTTGTTGAAGTGCCCGGACCATGCCGACCCAAGGATCATCACCGTGTCCAACTGCGTGTCCGTCATCAGGGCAGCGCCCTGCGCAATGCGCTTGGCGGCCGAGAACATCGTTTGCACGCGATCGTAGTCGCGTTCGCGCAGGTAGAACCAGATCGATGCGGTTTGGGGGACGACATTGGGTTGGTCGCCACCATCCTTGATGACGTAGTGCGAACGCTGTGCGGGCTCCATGTGCTCACGATGGAACTCCCACCCCTGACCCATGAGCATGACGGCATCCAGCGCCGACCGGCCGCGCCACGGCGCGCCAGCGGCGTGGGCGGTCGCACCCTTGAACTTGAACATCACGGAAACAATCGCGTTGGACCCCGACTGCCCCCAGGAGACGCCGAGGTTGTTGCCGACGTGCGTGAAGAGGCAGATGTCCACGTCCTTGAAGACGCCAGCTCGAATGAGGTGCGCCTTGCCCGCCACGGCTTCTTCCGCGACGCCGGGCCAGATCTTGAGCGTGCCCTGCAGGTGCTCGCGCTCCATGATCTCCTTGACGACCAACGCGGCGGCGATGTTGACCGCCTGACCGGAGTTATGACCCTCACCGTGCCCGGGGGCGCCGGGGATGAGCCATTCCTTGTAGCCGAAGGCTGGCTTCTGGTTCGACTGCGGAATGCCGTCGATGTCCGAGCCTAACGCGATCACGGGCTTGCCGGAGCCCCAGGTCGCCACAAAGGCGGTCGGCATCCCGGCGACCCCGCGTTCCACCTTGAAGCCGTTCTGCTCCAGCAGGTTGGTGAGATACTTCGAGGTTTCGAACTCCTGCATGCCGAGTTCGCCGAACGAGTAGACCTGGTCGATCATCTGCTGCACGAGCGTGGCTCGCTGATCGACCTTCTGCATCGCTTCAGCTTTCAACTTCTCGATGCGTGGGTCGGCCTTGGCCGGAGCTGGCTTCTTTCCACCCTGGGCCATGCCTGGTGCGGTGCACACCAAGGAGAGCAGGGCGGTCGCGATGAATCTGGAAGAACGGCGCGTCATGGTGACAGGAAAGGGAGAGGGGAGAGAGCGGAGCGACAAACGTTATTGCACGGATTTCACGGTGGGATACGTGATCCCCAGCTGTTCCAGGTACGTCTTGTACTTCGTTGGATCGTAATAGAACTTGCGCATCGCCGGCCGATATCGCTCCATGATGTCGGCATTGAGCCAGATGGGCGGTCCATCGTTAGGTCCGAGAAAGGACTTGTACTTGATGGTCTTCGTCTGGACGTTGGTGAAGTAGTCCCATGCGTCGGCCACGATCTTTGGCGTGAGCATGAGGTCCAGTAGCGTCAGCGCCTGCACCTTCGCACCAGCCAAGGCACCCTTGTGCGCGATGGGCGTGGCCATGGAAATCCCATTCGCCCAGTTATGACCCGGCAGGCCAGGGATATTTGACGGATACCCTAGCGTTACGGTTGGCACGCTCCACGAGACATCGCCGATGTCGTCGGAAGCGCCGAACGTCACATTCTCCGGAAATGGACCAGCGAGCGGTGGAAGCTCGCTCGTCAAGCCAGAGGTTGGCATGCCGAGCTCCTTTTGCAGGGCACGCGCCAATGTCTGGTCATTCGAGTCCCACGCGGGCATTCCAACACGCGTGATGTTTCGATAGGTCGCTTCGGCGACGGCCTTGTTCATGTGCGGATTCCAGGCCGATCCCAGGATCATCACCGTATCCAGCTGGGTGTCTGTCATCAACGCAGCGCCCTGGGCGATCCGTTTGGCGGCCGCGAACATGTCCTGCACGTGGTCGTAGTCGCGTTCGCGGAGATAGAACCAGATACTCGCGGTCTGCGGCACCACGTTAGGCTGGTCACCGCCATCCTTGATGACGTAGTGAGAGCGCTGTATCGGTTCCATGTGCTCGCGGTGGTACTCCCAGCCTTGTCCCATGAGCATCACCGCATCGAGCGCTGACTTGCCGCGCCATGGTGCGGCCGCCGCGTGCGCTGTCGCGCCCTTGAACCTGAACATCACCGACAAATTGGCCGTGAGTGGCATCCGGCCCCAGGAGACCGCGAGCATGTCGCCGACGTGGGTGAACAAGTTCACGTCTACGTCCTTGAACACACCGGCACGCACCAGATGCGCCTTCCCCGCGATCGCCTCCTCCGCAACGCCCGGCCACAACTTCAGGGTGCCCGGGATCTTCTCGCGTTCCATCAGCTCCTTCACGGCAATCGCGGCGACGATGTTCACCGCCTGGCCCGAATTGTGTCCCTCGCCATGTCCAGGTGCGGACGCAACGATCGGGTCCCGATATCCCGTTCCAGGCTTCTGGTTGGATTGCGGGATCCCGTCGATATCCGAACCAAGGGCAATGACTGGCTTCCCCGAGCCCCACGTCGCCACCCACGCGGTAGGCATTCCGGCGACGCCGCGCTCTACACGGAATCCATTCTGCTCGAGTATCCCCGTCAGGTACTTCGAGGTCTCGAATTCCTGCATTCCCAGTTCGCCAAACGAAAAAACCTGATCTACGATCTCCTGCACCAGTTTCGCGCGCGCATCGACCGATTTGAGGGCCTCGGCTTTCAGGCGTTCAAGCCGCGGGTCGTCCGGCGCTGATGCATTCTTCTTTTGCGCTGGAAGGGTCGGGGGATGCACCAACGTCGCGCACGCCATGGCCACCACGACGCGTCGCACGACTGACATCTGCATGGTCGTTCCTCGCAGAAACGGTGAGGTTTGGGGGAGTCCACTGAAGCATAGCGATACGAACATGCGCATCGCTTTCGCGCAATTGCAACGTTGCGGGCGCGCGACCGCCGCTCGTGATCCTTCGATGCGACGTCGATCAGAGCACGGTCTGCGTACGCTCCGCGACTCGAAGTGTCTCGCGCTTCGCCGGACGGGTTACGGCTGGCGTTCCTCTGGCGTTGACGTCGGAGAATCGCTCGTTGTGACTGGCGGCAATTGCGTGAGCAGGCTGGAGCGCGAACGTCCGGGCAGGCGTTGGCCGAGCCGGGTGGATGTCTGCGGTTCAGGCGACGCAGCGGTGCGCACGTCTACGGGGCGTCGCATGAATGGTTTGGGAGCGCCGGACGCTTTCGATTCGGCGCCCAGCGAGCCGGTCGCGTTCGCCGCGTCGGCGCGCGGGCGCGTTCGCGCTGGAGGCAGTCGAGGGGTGCGACTTTTCACGTCTCTCGCACCAGCTGGCAGGTCGCTTCGCGCGGCGGGAAGAATCGTGAGACGCGGCCCTTCGTCGGGATACGGCGAATGGCCAGCTGGATTCGGAGGGCCCGCGTTCGAGGGGGCGGGACCCGAAGACAGCGCGCTGCTCGGCCACCACGCCGACGGGACGCCGGCGTGCGGCTCCACCGGCGAAGTTGTGCCTGACGACGGTCGAGGCTCGGGGTCATCGAACACCCAGTAGGCCGCGGCGTCTTCCAACGTTCGTGCCGACTCGCCAGGGGGCTCCGCCGTGAAGCTCCCTCTTTCTCCAGTCATCCCAGGTCCGTCGGCGGAGTGTCCGAGCGTGGTGGGTGAGAGGTCGACCGGGAGTTCCGTGCTGATCACTGGCGAGGAGGCGCGCGCAGGCTCCATGCGCTGGACGGTCACGGCGTCATGTGAGCACCGGCATCCCGCGGCTTCGGCCAGGTCCAACAAGTAGCGTTCGCCAGCTCCAACCGCACGAGCCACGGTAAAGACGGTCTCTGGCGCCACGTCGCGCAGGATGGCCCGCGCATGGGCGAACAGCCAGTCCGAATTCGGCGCGCCACCTGGCCGCGATGCAAAACGGCTGCGGTCGGCGGGGAGGATGTCGTCGAAGTGGTCGGGCTCGAGGAGCGGGGAGAGGCCGGCCTTGTGAAGGCGTGTCACAAACGCCTCGGGTGAGACGTGTTCGTCGATCTCCGGGCTTTGCCCTCCGGGGCACGCGCCCACATACGTCACCGCGATGTCATGCGGCGCGAACCCCGCCCGAACATAGCGAGCCGCGGCGATCGGCGGCGATACCGAAAGGCAGCGGCCAACCGCGCGTGTCTGATCCGCGGCCGCGCTCGACAGCACGTACGGACAGTGGAGAAGGAGCGAGGCGCCGGGTGGATTTGCGGCCATGTGCTCCCCCGCATGTTGTGCGATCAATTCGTCGCCCCAACTGCTCGGCGCAACAAACGCGAATCCCGCAGCCATGCAAGCACGAGCCAATTGAATCGGCGTCGCCGGTCGTGCGGCGACGAGCGCGTCATTGCCAAGAATGACGACGCGGCTCCGCTCGATCGAAGACTTGAGGCTCTGCATGTCGATAGGCGCAGGTCCGAAGGCGAAAACATGGAGCGAACGTCTCGCGAGGCCCCACGCCCGAGCCTCTTCACTGTCGCCCCCAGAAGCTACTCGCCGCCGCCAGTCGCGTCAGGTGTGGTACAGGCCTGACACCGACGCGGGAGCGCCGCTACAATTGGGAACTATGATCGATGTCGTGGCGCTCGCGGCAGAATTGCTCGCAATCGAATCGCCGACTGGCGGCGAAGGGAAGGCCGTCGACTACGTCTCGCGATGGCTGGTATCCCGCGGATGGAACGTCACCGTTCAGGAGGTCTCGCCGGGACGGGGCAATGTATGGGCATCCCGGGCTGGCGGAGGAGTGACGCTTTCGAGCCACTTGGACACGGTCCCGCCTTACATCCCCCCGCGACTGGCTCGGGACCGTCTGTATGGACGTGGTGCTTGTGACGCCAAGGGCATCGTCGCCGCGATGCTGGCGGCGTCCGACGTGCTGACCGCCGAGGGCGAAGAGCGCATCGATCTCCTCTTTGTGGTCGGTGAGGAGAAAGGCTCGGACGGAGCGCGCGCAGCCAACCGGCTGCCAGCGACGTCACGCTTTCTGGTGAACGGCGAGCCCACCGAAAGTAAGCTCGCTGTGGGCGCCAAGGGGTCGTTGCGTGTTCACCTGAGAACACGTGGTAAGGAAGCGCACTCCGCATATCCGCACCTTGGCCAGTCGGCAATCGAGCCGATGTTGGCGCTCCTGCCCACGATACACGGCGTCCGGTGGCCCGTCGATCCCAAACTCGGCGAAACCACGGTGAACATCGGAACGATTCACGGCGGCACCGAGGCGAACATCATTCCTGGCGCGTGCGAAGTGGAGCTGATGTTCCGCCTCGTCGGCGATGTCAGCGAGGTCAAGCAGCGGCTGGAGGCGTGGGTCGGAGATCGCGCCGAATTGTCCTACGGCTCGCACATTCCGGCGCAGAACTTTCACACCATTTCCGGCTTCGACGCTGCCCCGGTCGCCTATACCTCGGACATCCCCTTGCTCGATCGTTGGGGAACACCGCTGTTGTTCGGGCCCGGATCCATACATGTCGCGCACACGCCCGACGAACACATCGACGTCAGTGAGTTGCGAGCGGCCGTGAACGCGTATGCGCGAATTGTTCGCGCCCTACTCACCTCATGACCATGGCGAACACGCGCACCACAAAGTGGCCGGTGGCCATCCTTGGGGCCACGGGGGCAGTTGGGCAAACATTCGTTAGGCGGCTCGTCAACCATCCGTGGTTCGAGATCGTGGAGCTGGCGGCGTCGGAACGTTCGGCGGGAAAGCCGTATGGCGAAGCGTGCAAGTGGATTGAAGGCGCCATGCCCGCGGAGCTGGCGCAACGCCCGGTGGTCCTGTGTGAACCTGGCGCGATTCGGTCCCGCATCGTCTTCTCGGCGCTCGACAGCGCCGTGGCCGGCGAGATGGAACCGGCCTTCGCCCGTGCCGGCGCCGTGGTCCTGAGTAACGCCAAGAATTTCCGCATGGACGACGACGTGCCGCTGGTGATTCCAGAAGTGAATGGGCCGCACCTGGATCTGATCGCACGACAGCGTAGGACACGCGGTTGGCATGGGGCGATCGTGACCAACGCCAACTGTGCGGCGACGATGGCCACCATGGCGCTGGCCCCGCT
This sequence comes from Gemmatimonadaceae bacterium, assembly GCA_044224875.1. GTDB lineage: Bacteria > Gemmatimonadota > Gemmatimonadetes > Gemmatimonadales > Gemmatimonadaceae > JABAQJ01. The sequence continues at coordinate 41,758 of JBGAJQ010000018.1, forward strand.
GCACGAGGCGTTCGGCGTTCGTCAGGTCGTCGCGGTCACGTTTCAGAGCGTGTCGGGCGCTGGGTATCCCGGTGTGCCGTCCCTGGACATCCTCGGTAACGTGATCCCGTACATCGGCGACGAGGAGCCCAAGATCGAGCGTGAGATGAACAAGATGCTGGGCCGCCTGGTGGGTGACAGTGTGGAGCTGGCGGGATTCACGGTTTCGGCGCATGCCAACCGCGTCCCGACGCAGCATGGCCACTTGGTGAACCTGTCGGTGGGGCTCGGGCGCCGGGCATCCGTCGACGAGGTCACGGAGGTCATGCGCCACTGGCAGGGATGTCCCGAGGCCCGATCGCTGCCCAGTTCACCCGCACGCGCGCTGGCCGTTACGTCGGAGCCCGATCGGCCGCAGACCCGCCGTGACGTGGATGCTGGCGCCGGCATGACGGTCACCGTTGGGCGTATCCGGCCCGATCCGATTTTCGACGTGAAGCTGGTCGCGTTAGGTCACAACACGATTCGTGGTGCGGCGGGTGGCTCCGTCCTGAACGCGGAGCTGCTGGCGGCGCGCGGCATCTTCGAGACGTGATCGTCATCAAATTCGGTGGCACGTCGGTGGGGGATGCCGACGCGATCAATCGCGCTGCGGAGATCGTGCACGACCGTCGATCGCGGCGACCGGTGGTCGTGGTGTCGGCACTGGGCGGAGCGACCAACGCCCTGCTGTCGATTGCGGCGCAGGCCACCGATGGACACCTCATCAGTGCCATGCGCGGTGTGGAGGCCCTCCGCGAACGTCATCTCGAGGCCGCGGAGGCCCTGCTCGGTTCGTGGGCAGAAGCAACGGACGTTATCTCGGACCTCAGCGCGACGTTTGACGAATTGGCAAGCCTGGCCGAGGCCCTCTCGGTGCTCGGGCACGCCACACCGCGGAGCCGCGATGCGATCGCGGCGAAAGGGGAGATGCTGAGTTCCGAGCTGGTGGCGGCCGCATTTCGGTTACGTGGCGTTCCGGCCGTTCATGTGGATGCGTCGCAGGTGATGATCACGTCGGATCAGTTTGAGAAGGCTGAACCGCTTCCGGACAAGATCGCGGCTGCTACTCGAACCGTGGTGCGGCCCATCGTGGAGCGTGGCGCTGTGCCCGTGCTCGGCGGGTACATTGGCGCGTCGGAAAAGGGGATCATCACCACGCTGGGCCGCGGCGGGTCCGACTACAGTGCCTCGCTCATTGGTGCCGCGTTAGGCGTCGAAGCCATCGAGATCTGGACGGACGTCGACGGCATGCTCACCGCGGACCCGCGTGTCGTCCCGGACGCGCAGGTGATCGATCGCATCCGGTTTGACGAGGCCAGTGAGCTGGCGTCATTCGGAGCCAAGGTCCTGCATCCGAACACCATCGCGCCTGCCGTCCGGTTGGGAATTCCCGTCTACATCTTCAACTCCCGCCGGCCCGAAGGGCAGGGGACGCAAATCACTTTCGACGCGCCGCTGCGCGAGGTGCGTGCGATCGCCGGAAAGCAACCCGTGACAGTGATCAAGGTGCGTTCGCCTCGGATGCTGTTGGTTCACGGTTTCCTGCGCACCGTGTTCGAGATCTTCGATCGGCATCGCACGTCAGTGGACGTCGTGGCCACATCGGAGGTGTCGGTGAGCCTGACGGTCGATGACGCTTCGCACCTGGACGAACTGCTGGTGGAATTGGCGCAGCTGGGCGATGTGTCGGTCGAACGAAACCGTGGGATCGTGGCCTTGGTTGGCGCCGGTTTGGGTGCGAGCACTGCCGCCATGTCACGGGCTCTGGCGGCCGTTGGGCCGGTGCGGATTCACATGCTGTCGTTGTCGGCCAGTGGGATCAACCTGACGATGCTGGTCGATGGCGATCAGGTGCCAGCCACGATGCGCGCCCTGCATGCGGCGTTCTTTGGTGCGGCCGTATGAAGCCCTTGAAGATCGCCTGCATAGGGTATGGCAAGATGGGGCGATCGGTCGAGGCGCTGGCCGTAGCGCGCGGGCATGAAGTCGTGGCGCGAATCGATCGCGCGACGAGGGAGGGGAGGGCCAGCCTCACGCGTGAGGCGCTCGGCCAGGCGGACGTTGCGATCGAGTTCTCTGTTCCCGATGCGGCCGTGGCCAACGCCTTGGCGTGTCTGGATGCGGGCGTCCCGGTGGTCGTGGGTACGACCGGATGGTATGGGGAGCTCGCGCGGGTGCGTGAGCACGCGGAGCGGCGGGGTGGAAGTCTCTTTTTTGCGCCGAATTTTTCGCCGGGCGTCGCCATCTTTGCGGCGATCGCCGCGCGGGCCGCCGCGATGCTGGCGGGGGACGCGACCTTCGACGTGCACATCGTGGAAACGCACCACGCGGCCAAGCGAGACGCTCCCTCGGGGACGGCCAAGCTGCTCCGCGATGCGTTGGCAACGGAACCGCCGCGCGAGATCCCTATAACGAGTGTGCGCGTTGGTTCGGTTCCAGGAACGCACGAGATCATATGCGACGCCCCCTTCGAGCAGATTCGGTTGGTGCATGAAGCGCGGGATCGGCGGGTGTTCGCCGCCGGCGCGTTGCGTGCGGCGGAATGGCTCGTTGGTCGCGTTGGCGTGTTTACCATGGACGACATGTTGCAACTGACCGGAGGGTCGTGATCGTGAGCGCCTCACTCCTTCGGGGCTGCGGAACCGCCCTTGTGACTCCCTTCACGCGCAGCGGCGCGGTAGACGAGGGGGCCGTCCGAGCCCTGGTCCAATGGCAGCTGGACGAAGGCATTCATTTCCTGGTTCCCTGCGGATCCACGGGCGAGGCGGTCACGCTGACGCCGGCCGAACATCGCCGCGTGGTCGAGCTGACGGTTGACGTGGTGGCCGGACGCGTTCCAGTGGTTGCGGGTGCCGGTTCCAATGATACCGCCAAGGCGATCGTCCTCTCCCGGGAGATGGCGGCAGCCGGTGCGACGCACCTGTTGCATGTCTCGCCGATGTACAACAAGCCGCCACAGCGAGGCATGGTAGCGCACTTCCGAGCGATCGCCGACGCCGTGAGCCTTCCCATCGTTGTCTACAATGTGCCGGGACGCACGGCCAGCAATATCGAGGCTCGTACGACCCTGGAGTTGGCGCAGATTCCGGGAATCGTGGCGGTGAAGGAGGCGTCGGGGAATGTTGGACAGGTCGCCGACATCCTGCGTGACTGTCCCGCGGACTTCAGTGTCCTATCGGGCGACGATGCGCTCACGGTTCCGATGATGGCACTGGGTGCGCACGGGGTCATCTCGGTGATCAGCAATGCCACGCCGCGCGCCATGGCCCAACTGGTCGACGCCTGCGCGGCGGGTGATTTCACGAAGGGCGCGGCGCTGCATCGACAGCTACAACCGTGGATGTCGGCCGCGTTCGTCGAGAGCAACCCGATCCCGGTGAAGGCGGCGTTGTCCATGATGGGCCGAATCGAGAATGTCCTGCGCCTGCCGCTGGTCCCGCTGAGCGAGACGCACGTGCCGGGCGTCCGATCCGCTCTCGTCGCCGCCGGAGCCATGGACCGATGACCGATGCGCTCGTCAGGTTGGAGTCACGCGTTCAGGAGCTCGCGGCCTGGCCTTCTTCGGAAGCGCTCCCGGCGGATGCCGAGGCCGTGGTCGCCCAGCTGATCGAGTCTCTGGAGGGTGGCGAAGTACGAGCGGCGCAACGCGACGAACGGAACACCTGGCGCGCCGTTCCCTGGGTCAAGAAGGGGATCCTGCTCGCCTTTCGCGCTGGACGCATCGTCGCGTGGTCGGATGACCGGTCGATCTTGTCGTTCCAGGACAAGCACACACTGCCTATTCGCCGCTTCGGGACGGAGGACGGCGTGCGGGTGGTTCCGGGAGGGTCCAGTGTCCGGCGTGGTGCCTATGTGGCGCCTAACGTCGTCTGCATGCCGCCGATGTACATCAACGTCGGCGCATGGGTTGGGCGTGGCACCATGGTCGATTCCCACGCACTGGTCGGCTCGTGCGCGCAGATCGGCGAACGCGTACACCTGAGCGCCGCGGCGCAGATCGGTGGCGTGCTGGAGCCAGTGAACGCCGCACCGGTGATCGTCGAGGATGACGTCATCGTCGGTGGCAATTGTGGCGTGTATGAGGGCACCGTGGTGCGGCAGCGCGCCGTGCTCGCCGCTGGCACCATCCTCACGAGGGGCACGCCCGTGTTCGACCTGGTGCGCGAGCAGGTCTATCGAGGCTCGACCGACGCACCGCTGGAGATCCCGCCGGGCGCTGTCGTGGTGCCGGGCGCTCGCCAGGTCGCCGGTGGATGGGGCGCCACACAACACCTCTCGTTGCAGACGCCGGTGATCGTAAAGTACCGCGATGAAAAGACCGACCTCTCGACCGCCCTCGAGGAATGGCTGCGTTAGGCATGCGGGAGCTTCAGGTGTCTGGTGTCATCCGAGTGCCGGGTGACAAGTCGATCTCGCATCGCGCGTTGATGCTTGGCACGCTTGCCGACGGTCGGTCGACCATCCGTGGCATCCTGCAAAGCGACGATGTCGCCAGTACGGCACGCGTACTGGGTGCACTCGGCGCGCAGATTCCGCGGCTCTCCGATGACATGACCTTCACCGGGCGCGGACTCGGGGGACTGAACTCACCCGGGGAACCGCTGGACTGTGGAAACAGCGGGACGACTGCGCGCCTCGTGGCCGGGATCGTCGCCGGCGCCGGTGTGGATGCGACGCTGCTGGGGGACGCCAGCTTGCACACGCGGCCCATGGGACGCGTGGCGAAGCCGTTGCAGCTCATGGGGGCAGAGGTATCGTTTCTCGAGGTGCCGGATCGTCTCCCGATGCGGATATCGGGACGGCGGTTGCACGGCGTGCACTACGAGTCGCCCACGGCGAGCGCGCAAATCAAGAGTGCCGTGCTCCTCGCCGCGGTAACAGCGCGGGTACCAGCGTCTGTTGCGGAGCCGACGCGCTCTCGCGATCACTCGGAGCACATGCTCCAATCGATGGGCGTGGAGATGACGATCTCCGATCGTGAGGTTGCGATCACCAGGGTTCCGGAGCGACTGGCACCGCTCAACCTACACGTGCCCGGAGATCCTTCATCGGCGGCTTACTTTCTCGCTCTCGGGGCCCTGGCGCAGGCCGGAACGTTGCGCCTGACGAATGTGCTCCTGAACCCCACGCGCACCGGTTTCGTCGCCGCCCTGCAACGGATGGGCGCTCGCCTTCGCGTCGAGGGATCGCAATCGGTGGCAGGGGAGATGGTCGGAGATCTCGTGATCGAGGGCGGGGGAGCGCTCGCCTCCACACAGGTCGATGCCGATGAAGTGCCGTCGATGATCGATGAATTGCCACTGCTTGCCTGCCTCGCCAGCCGGGCGGCAGGCGAGACGATCATCCGCGGTGCCCGGGAGATGCGGGTAAAGGAGTCGGATCGCATCGCGGTCACCGTCGCGAACCTGAGAGCGATTGGCGTCGACGCGTCGGAGCTGCCGGACGGTCTTCGAGTCACCGGAAGCGGGCATCCACTGCGTGGCCAGGTGGCAACACATGATGACCATCGGATCGCCATGTCCTTCGGGATCCTTCAGGCCTTACCGGGAGCCGCGATTACGCTGGACAATCCCGGTTGTGTGACGATTTCTTACCCAGACTTTTGGCGCGACCTGGAGCGGGCCTGTGGCGCCTAAGTATATGGTGGTCGCGATCGACGGCCCCGCGGCGTCGGGTAAGTCGTCGACGGCGCAGTGGGTGGCGCAGGAACTCAAATTCCGACACGTGGATTCGGGCGCGCTGTATCGCGCGGCAGCAGCGGCCGCGATGCGTCGGGGAGTACCCGTGGAGGCCCTACGCGAGGAGGACGTCCTGCAGGCCGTGGGATCGGTGGGCCTGGCGGCGAAGACCACCTCCTTCGCACCGCTGCTCGACGGCGACGACGCCTCCGAGGAAATCCGAACCGAAGCCGTCACCCGGGCCGTCTCGGTCGTGGCTCAGATGCCACGGGTGCGAGCATGGGTCAACGAACGCGTCCAACAAGTCGCCGCCAACCATGATGTGGTGGTAGACGGGCGAGACATGGGAACAGCGGTTTTCCCCCAGGCCGCCCTCAAGGTCTTCCTGGTGGCGGACCCTTGGGAACGTGCTCGGCGACGGCTCATTCAAGTGTTGGGCCGACACCCCAGCGACCCTGAGATCGCGGAAGAGACCGAACGCCTGGTGCGCCGTGACGCAGCGGACGCGACGCAAACGGCGCAGGCGCGCGATGCCGTTCTCATCGACACGACGTACCTGACGCAAGAGCAGCAGGTCGCGCGAATCGTAGCACTCGCGCTGGCGGCTCGTCCACGCGAATAGAGCCCACCCGGGGTACTCCGGTCGATTTGCCGGAAACTCTTCGCGGAAGTCGCCGCAGTGCCTTGGCAAAGCGCCTTCTGAGCGACTAACGGAGCGCCGGGCGCCCGCTGGTGGCGCGTAAGCGTGACCGTTGAGAAAACGCGCCGTCTCCCATAGCTTTATCGGCTCCCCGCAAATGCAACGCCGTATGCGGCTTCGGCATTTGCACGTCGTCTAACCTCAACCGGGATCGGCGGTCCGTTCTGCCGAGCCGTTCCCCACTTTGGAGTCTATGTCCGAACTCGAATCCACCCCAACCGGCACGGTCGAAAAGCGCAAAGCCCAAAAGGGCGAGCTTCGTCCGCTTGCCAACCGTCGCCCGGAACTCTACGACGAGGATGAATACTCGTCCGCCGAGTATGAGCGGATGATGGAGATGTACAACGGAACGCTCGCATCCATCGACGAAGGTGAGATCGTCAAGTCGAAGGTGCTCGAGATCCGTGAGAACATGGTTGTCCTCGACATCGGCTTTAAGTCCGAAGGGACGATCCCGCTCGAAGAATTCAAGGACATGCCCGACCTCAAGCCGGGCGATGAAGTTGAGGTTCTTCTGGAGCACCTGGAAGATCAGGAAGGGTCGGTCGTCCTCTCGAAGAAGAAGGCCGATTTCATGCGGGTGTGGGAACGCATCCGCGTGGCATATGAAACCGACCAGCCGGTGGAAGGCACGCTCGTCAAGAAGATCAAGGGCGGCGTGGTGGTGGACCTGATGGGAGTGGATGCGTTCCTCCCGGGTTCGCAGATCGCGCTGCGTCGTGTCCCCAACATCGACGAGCTGCTCGGCCAGAAGTACGAGTTCAAGATCATCAAGCTCAACAAGCGCCGCCGCAACATCGTCGTGTCGCGCCGTGTGATCCTGGAAGCCGAACGCGCCGGCAAGCGCGAGAAGCTCATGAAGGAGTTGCAGAAGGATCAGGTGCGAAAGGGCGTGGTCAAGAACATCACGGACTTCGGCGCGTTCATCGACCTGGGTGGCGTGGACGGCTTGCTGCACATCACCGACATGTCGTGGGGCCGCATTTCGCATCCCAACGAGATGGTCCACATCGGACAGGAGCTGGAGATCAAGGTCCTGGACATCGATTGGGACCGCGAGCGTATCTCGCTCGGACTCAAGCAGCTGCAACCGTATCCGTGGAAGGATGTCATTGCCAAGTACCCGGTCGGCACGCGGGTCACCGGCAAGGTGGTGTCCATCACGAACTACGGCGCGTTCATCGAACTGGAGCCGGGCATCGAAGGACTGGTGCACATCTCCGAGATGAGCTGGACGCGCAACGTGCGGCATCCGTCGAAGATCGTGTCGATCGGCGAGACCATCGAGGCCGTGGTGCTCAAGGTGGATCCGAACGAAGAGAAGATCTCGCTCGGCATGAAGCAGACGGAGCAGGATCCCTGGATGGTGCTGCCGCTGAAGTATCCGGTGGGCACGCGTCTCTCTGGCAAGGTCCGCAACCTCACGAGCTTCGGCGCCTTTGTCGAAATCGAACCGGGCATCGACGGCCTCATTCACATCTCCGACATGAGCTGGACCAAGCGCGTGCAGCACCCGTCGGAAGTGGTGAAGAAGGGCGATACGGTAGATGTCGTGATCCTGAACATCGACAGCGACAACAAGCGGATCTCGTTAGGTCTCAAGCAGGCGACCGACGATCCGTGGCTGTCGATCGGCGAGACGTATCCTGTTGGCACCGAGTTGCGTGGGCATGTGGTGCGCTTGATGGAAAAGGGCGTGGTCGTCGACATCGGCAACGACATCGAGGGCTTTGTCCCGCTCAGCCACATTCCGTCCACCAAGCAGATCAACTCGCCGGCCGATGTCTGCTGGGAAGGGATGATCCTTGACCTGCGCATCGTGGAGGTCGATCCGATTCATCGCCGTATCGTCCTCACCGTCACGGATATTCCCGAGGAGCAACCGCCAAAGCCGGAGGGTCCGGTCAAGATTCACACGGACGATGAAGTCCCGGCGATCGAAGACGTGGCCGACATGATCGAGTAGGACGGTCGAGTCACCTGTTGGTTGCACGCGCCCCGCGAGTTCCGATTCGCGGGGCGCGATCATTTCCAGCGCATCGCTTCCTAGTGGAGACGTTGGAGCGACACTAGGTTTCGGCGCCATGAGCATGCGCGAGAACCTGGAGCTCCTCGAGCGACGACGCGCCGAGTCAGAGCAGGGCGGCGGCCCAAGCCGGATCCAAGCCCAGCACGACAAGGGGAAGCTGACGGCGCGGGAACGACTCGACCTGCTGCTCGACGATGGCAGCTTTGTGGAGTACGACCGCTTCGTCACCCATCGGTCGACGGACTTCGGCTTGGAAACGCAGAAGACGTACGGCGATGGCGTGGTAACGGGTCACGGGCGGATCGACGGCCGCCTGGTCTACGTCTTCTCCCAGGATTTCACGGTCTTTGGCGGGTCGTTGTCCGAGACCTTCGCCGAAAAAATCTGCAAGGTGATGGACCTCGCGGTACGAAATGGGGCGCCGGTCATCGGACTGAACGACTCCGGCGGGGCCCGCATCCAGGAAGGCGTGGTGTCGTTAGGTGGGTACGCCGACATTTTCCTTCGCAACACGCTGGCGTCGGGCGTGGTGCCGCAGATCTCTGCGATCCTTGGTCCCTGTGCCGGCGGGGCCGTATACTCGCCGGCCATCACCGACTTCATCTTCATGGTGCGCGGGACCTCGTACATGTTCGTCACTGGACCCAACGTGGTGAAGACGGTCACCCACGAGGACGTGACCATGGAGGCCTTGGGCGGAGCGGACACGCATGCGGCGACGTCGGGCGTCGCGCATTTCGCCTGCGATTCGGAGTTGCAGTGTCTGCAGATGATCCGGGACATGTTCCGATTCATCCCGCAGAACAACCTCGCCGATCCGCCACGCGGTGCCGGGACAGATCCGCGCGACCGGCGCGATGAAGCGCTCCTCGACATCGTTCCCGACAGCCCCAACAAGCCCTATGACATGCATGACGTCATCCGTCGCGTGTTCGACGATGGCGAGTTTTACGAAGTGCACAAGTCGTTTGCCGAGAACATTCTCTGCGGCTTCGCGCACCTGGGCGGGCATTCCGTCGGCATCATCGCAAATCAGCCAGCCGTCCTCGCCGGAGTGTTGGACATCAATGCGTCGATCAAGGGGGCGCGCTTCGTGCGTTTCTGCGACGCGTTCAATATCCCGATCATCACCTTCGAAGACGTTCCCGGCTTCCTCCCGGGCGTGGCCCAGGAACACGGCGGCATCATCCGTCACGGCGCCAAGCTGCTGTATGCGTATTGCGAGGCCACGGTGCCAAAGCTCACCGTGATCACTCGTAAGGCCTACGGTGGCGCCTACGACGTGATGAACTCCAAGCACATTCGTGGTGACATGAACCTCGCCTGGCCCACCGCCGAAATCGCTGTCATGGGCCCCAAGGGCGCAGTGGAAATCCTCTTCCGCAAGGAGATCGCCGAGGCCGAGGATCCGCAGGCAGCGATGGACGAACGGGTGGCGGAGTATACCGCCAAGTTCGCGAATCCTTACGTCGCTGCGAGCCGTGGGTTCGTGGACGACATCATCGATCCGCGCGACACGCGCATGCGATTGATCGATGCCTTGGACACGCTCGTGGCTAAACGCGACCGCAACCCGCCAAAGAAGCACGGCAACATCCCACTCTGATGTTCTCCAAGGTGTTGGTCGCCAATCGCGGCGAGATTGCCCTGCGGGTCATCCGCGCCTGTCGCGAACTGGGTGTGAGGTCGGTTGCGGTGTACTCGGACGCGGACGTCCAGGCGCCGCACGTGCGCGAGGCGGACGAAGCCGTGCATATCGGCGCTGCTGCGTCCACAGAGAGCTACCTGAAGGGCGATCGGATCGTCGAAGCGGCGATGAAGTCGGGCGCCGAGGCCATCCACCCGGGGTACGGTTTCCTATCGGAACGGGAGTGGTTCGCGCGACTCGTGCGCGATTCGGGCCTAACGTTTGTCGGACCGCCGGCAGAGGCGATCGCGGCCATGGGGAGCAAGACCTCGGCGCGCCAGCTGGCCATCGCCGCCGGCGTGCCCGTCGTGCCTGGCACGACCACGGCCTTACGCGATGCCGATGAAGCAATCGAGATCGCGGAAGGATTCGGATACCCCATTCTCCTCAAGGCAGCGGCGGGCGGTGGCGGGAAGGGAATGCGGGTCGTGCGCGAGGCGCGCGACCTGGGTTCGTCGCTGGACGCGGCGCGCCGCGAGGCACGGAACGCCTTTGGGGATGACGCCGTCTACATCGAGAAGTACATCGAAGGGCCGCGACACATCGAGATCCAGGTACTCGCGGACCGGCATGGAACGGTGCTGTCGTTAGGTGAGCGGGAGTGCTCGATCCAGCGGCGCCACCAAAAGATGATCGAAGAAGCGCCCAGCGTCGCCGTCGATGCCGACCTGCGCCGCCGCATGGGTGCCACGGCCGTCGCCGCGGCGCGCGCCGCCAGCTACGAAAATGCAGGCACGTGCGAGTTCCTCGTCGACCGGGATGGCAATTTCTACTTCCTGGAGATGAACACCCGCTTGCAGGTGGAGCACCCAGTCACCGAGTTGGTCACGGGCATCGACATCGTGCAGTGGCAACTGCGCATTGCGGCGGGCGAGCGCTTGCCGTTCCCGGAGGAGATGACGCCACGTGGATGGGCCATCGAATGCCGCATCACCAGTGAGGATCCGGCGAACGGGTTCTTCCCGTCCACGGGGCGCATTCATTACCTCAAGGTGCCGGCAGGTCCGGGCGTCCGTTGGGACGGAGGCGTCGAGACCGGCAGCGTGGTGGGGCTGCACTACGATCCGATGCTTGCCAAGCTGATCGCGTGGGGGGCCACGCGTGACCAGGCGATCCAGCGCATGCATCGCGCTCTGGATGAATTGGTGGTGTTAGGCGTGGAAACGTCGCGTGAGTTTCACCTGCGGGTGATGGAGGACGCAGACTTCCAGGCTGGCAACATCGAGATCCAGTGGCTCGAGCGGAAGCTCCCTGAGTTGCTGGCGAGGCGCGCCACCGATGAAGGGCGGATGGCGGCGGCCGTGGCGGCGGCCTTGATGGCGGATCGGGACCGCGGTTCGCGGTTGAAGTCTGGCCCATCTCCCGCGGTAACGTCGGGTAACGATGCGTGGCGCGATGCGGCCCGGAGAGAGGGCCTCCGCTAGGTCATGGACGGCGTCGAGACGCTCACGGTAGACTCCGTTGGGGCTGGCGGCGATGGCGTGGCTCGGCTGGACGGCATGGTAGTGTTCGTGCCGCGTAGCGCGCCGGGCGACGTCTTGCGCGTCCAACTGCAACGACACAGTGGGTTCGCGCGCGGACGCATCGTCGAGATCCTCTCCCGCGGCCCGGATCGCGTGGCCGCCCGCTGCCATCACTTCGACGACGATCGTTGCGGGGGCTGTCAGCTGCAACACCTGGCCATCGACGCCCAGCGGAACGTCAAGGCGAGCGTCGTCAACGATGCCATGGCGCGTATTGCCCGCCGGCCCGACCGGGTGGAGCGCGTGATCCCAAGCCTCCAGGAGTGGGGCTACCGCAGCAAGCTTACCCTCACGATCCGCGAGCACGAGGGCCGCCGATCTCGCACCATCGGACTCCGGCGCCTCGGGCAGCCGGATGCAGTCTTTGAGCTGACCGAGTGCCCGATCACGCAACCGGATGTCGTCGCGGCGTGGCGGGAAGTCGGGGCCGCGCGAGCGCTATTGCCGTCGGCGCGTACACTCTCCGGATCGGTCCGCGTCGGTGAGGACGGTCTGGCGTTCGTGCTGAACGGTGGGATTACATGGCCGCGGGCGGCCGCCTTCGCCAAGGAATGCCCGTCCCTCGCCATCATTCGTTGGCACCCGCACGCCGCCGGGGTGCGCGTCGTGGCAGACCGGCGTACAGCTCAGAGTCCGGCGGCATCTTTTCAGCAGGTGAACCCGTTCGTCGCTCCCGAATTGCGTCGTCAGTTGCTGGAGAAGGTTCGGAGCTATCGCCCCGTCAGCGTCATCGACGCGTTTGCTGGCACCGGGGAGGTGGCGGTCTCGCTCCACGAAACGGGGATCTGCGTGACGGCGATTGAAGCTGACGAGGAGGCCGTGGCGTTCTGCGCGGGCCGGCTGGGGGAGCCGTCGCGTGCGATCGCCGGACGTGTGGAGGCGGTGCTCCCCTCGCTCGAGCCAGCGGATGTCGTCATCCTGAACCCTCCGCGGAATGGAGTGGAGCCGGTAGTGACGAGCACCCTCGAACGCTGGGTCGGCGACGTACGCGCCATCGTGTATGTCAGCTGCAACCCGGCGACACTCGCCCGCGACCTTCAGCGGTTGCCGTCCTACACCGTGCGCTCGTTAAGCGCATTCGACATGTTTCCACAAACGGCCCATGTCGAAACCCTTTGCGAACTCGTTCCGGAGCCCGCGTGAAGTACATCGTGGATGTGGATGGTGAGCGAATCACCGTAGATCTGGATGCCGACGGCGTGCGTGTGGGGGGACGCCGCGTGCAGGCGCACCTGGCGGACATCGAGGGGACGCCGATCCACCTCGTGCAGATCGACAACACGGTCCATCGCGTGGCGGCGCGGCGCGGCGATGCGCGGGGCCACTACGTGTTGTGGATGAACGGCTATCGGTATGAATGCGAGGCGCTCGACGAGCGATCGCGCGCCATCCAGGAAATGACCGCCGAGCATGCCGTGCCGAAGGGCCCGGGACGAATAATCGCGCCAATGCCAGGCCTGGTAAGCAAGATCCATGTGCGCGAAGGGGACCAGGTGTCGGCTGGTCAGGCGATTGTGGTCATCGAAGCGATGAAGATGGAGAACGAGTTGCGCGCCGTGTCGGCGGGGGTGGTCACACGCGTGCTCGCGGTTCAGGGTTCGGCGGTAGAGAAGGGCGCGGTCCTCGTCGAACTCTAGACGTTTCGTCCCGTCGGAAGAGCGGCTCGTCTGGCATTACGACGCGCCTCGCGTCGCAATCTTGCGAAAAATCGCTGGCACGCCGCAGGACCATTTCCTACATTGGCCGTGCCACCCTTAGGCGACAGCTGCGCTGTCGCACTCCCTCTTCTTAGGAGCACCCTATGAGTCAACTGCGTTTGCGCAGGTGGTGTGTGGGCGCCCTGGCGGCGCTCATCGGACTCCCCAGCGTCGGCATGGGACAAGCTGCGACCACCGGAACGGTGTCCGGCACGATCGTCGACAAGGAGACGAGGACGCCCGTCGAAGGCGCGCGGGTATCCGTCCTCGGCACGGCACTCGAAACCGCGTCGAATACTCGCGGCGAGTACCGAATCGTCGGCGTGCGTCCGGGCCGATTTCAGCTGAGCATCCTGAAGATCGGCTTTCGCGCAGCCGGCGACACAATGCGCGTGGCCGCCGGTGGCACCGTCACCCACAATTTCGAGTTGGTCCGAACCGTCACGACGCTGCAGGAGCTGGTCGTCACGGGCACCGTGGGCAACCAGGAGCGTCGGGCGCAGGCCGCCACCGTGGCCTCCGTGGGGGCAACTGAAATCAAGATGAACGCGGTGATCACGAACGTGAACGAGATGTTGCAGTCGCGAGTGGCCGGCATTGCCGTGAATGCGGCGTCGGGTACCGCGGGCACCAGCCGCAACATCCGCATTCGTGGTGCGTCGTCCATCTCGTTGTCGAACCAGCCGATCGTGTTCATCGACGGCGTTCGGTTCAACGAAGGGACGGTGAACCTTGGCCTGAATGGCCAGCTCACGGACCGCATGAACGACCTGAACCCCGACGACGTCGAGAGCATCGAGGTCGTGAAGGGACCGTCAGCTGCGACCTTGTATGGTGCGGACGCGTCTGCCGGCGTGATCCAGATCATCACGAAGCGCGGAAGAACGGGGGCCAACTCGTTCCAGCAGACGCTGCGTGCGGAGTACGGACGACTGAACCAGGACTGGCTGCCACCCGATAACTACGGCCTGTGCACGGCGGCCCTGGTTGCTTCCACCAGCGCGAACCCGCTTTGCCGGGGCCAGTCGGTGGGACGTTGGTGCACGACAATCCATTGGCGCGCGAGTCCGGGTTCCGCACGGGAGCCGACCAGTTGTTTGGTTGGACCGGACGAGGGGGCGGCCAGAACTACGGCTACTTCCTTTCGGCATCAGCCGACCGCACCATCGGCACCCTTCCGAACAACGATTTCCGCCGCTACTCGTGGCGCACGAACTTCAACTGGATACCGAACTCGAAGCTGACGCTCGAAGCCGGATTCTCCACGTTGTTGTCCAAGGCCGTGCTGCCGGACAACGACAACAACATCTACGGCTTCCTTGGCGGCGCCGAACTCGGATCGCCGACGACGCGTCGCGACGACGGCGTCCCCAGCCAGAACGGATGGTTCGGTTTCAACCGTGGTGTCGCTGCCATTTCCTCCATCGAGAATGAACTCGACACGCGACGCACGATCTTGAATGCGACGGCCAGCTACGTCCCGCTGCCGTGGCTCAAGAGCCGCTTTACTGTCGGCGGCGACATCCTCAACGATGAAGGCACGCGCTTCTTCCCGAAGAATCCGGACGGCTGGTACGCTGGACTATTGAACACGGGACAGAACACGCAGACGCGAAACGGCATCACGCGCTATACCATCGACTGGATCAACGACGTCAATCGCAAGTATGGCGAGTTTGACATCAACGCGTCGGCGGGATTCCAGGCGATTGCGACGCGCAATGATCAGCTGACGGCCACGGGTATCGGCTTCACCACTAATTCGTCGAACGTCATCACGTCTGCGTCAACCACCACTGGCACCGGGCAGCGTACCGATGTTCGCCAATACGGCTATCTCGGTCAGGTACAGGTGGGCTACAGGGATCGCTTGTTCCTGACGGGCGGCGCCCGGTTCGACGACTTCTCGGCGTTCGGTTCAAAGACGCCCGCGATCCTGCTGCCCAAAGCGGGGCTTTCGTGGGTGCTGTCTGACGAGAAGTTCTTCGAGCCTTTGACGAAGATCTTTCCGTCGTTTCGCGCGCGCGTTGCCTACGGCACAACGGGTCGCGCGCCGGGTGCGGGCGCGTCGCTCACCACGCTGCAAGCTGCGCCGTCGGCGATCACGACGGGGGCGAGTACGACGGTTGAAGCTGGCGCCATCCCGTTCAACCCCGGCAACTTCGACCTGAAGCCGGAGAAGGGCGTGGAGGTCGAGGCAGGGGTGGACGCGTCGTTCTTCTCGGACCGGGCCCGCATTGAGCTCACCTACTTCAACAAGAAGACCAACGACCTGATCCTGCAGCGACCGCTGCCGCCGTCACTCGGCTATCAACAGAACCCGTTCGTGAACATCGGGCAGGTGGTCAACAGTGGGTTCGAGGTGTCGTTGAACGGTGAGTTGTTGCGGATGCGGAACTTCTCGTGGGATACACGGCTCAACTTCAACACGCTGCATAACGAGCTGACCGATCTTGGCGGCATCGCGCCCTTCGGCACCTTGAACAGATTCACCGAAGGCTATCAGCTGGGCTCCTTCGTGTCCAAGCGCATTCGGAGCATCGACGAGGCGAACAGCCGCGTCACAGTCGCCGATACCTTCGAGGTCGTCGGGAACGCACTGCCGACGTTGGAAGCTGCCTGGAGCAACTCATTCACGATCATGAAGAACCTCCGCGTATCTGCTCTGGTGGATACGAAGCAGGACTTCCTCATCTACAATCTCACGGACTACTTCCGCGAGACGCAGCTGGTGCGTAGCAATCGCCGACTCGACCCGACGGTGCTGTCGAAGCGTGAATTCCTCCGACGCTATGGCGATCAGACAGCGGGGCGTCCCGCCTTCGTGCAGCAGAACGGTACGGGGACGACGGTCGACCAGGCGCGCGATGCGTTCCTGCAACCAGGCGACTTCATTCGCTTCCGCGAACTGTCGTTCACGTACGATGTGCCGGCCAAGTACCTGGGTGTGTTGCACGCCCATGGTGCAACGGTTGGCCTGGCCTTCCAGAATCTCGCACTCTGGACAGACTACCAGGGCCCGGATCCAGAGGTCGTCTCGAATCCAACGGAGTCCTTCGGTGTTGGGCGCACGGACTTCCTGACACTCCCCAATCCGAAGCGCGTTCTGTTTCGCGTGAACCTGAGCTTCTGACCGAGGATCCCATGACGACATACACTCGCGCCTGTGGGCGCCTGCTGGCTGCCGCCGCGCTCCTCGCGGGCGTCGGTTGCACCGACTTCTTGACGGTGGACAACCCGAACGTGATCGACATCAACGCGGTCGATCCCGTGAAGGATGCCGCCACACTGGCCAACTCCGCGCAGCAAAACTATGCAGCGGCGTTAGGCTGGATGATCATGTACTCCTCGTGGTACAACGGCGAGTCGATCGTCGCCGAAACGTTCCCAACGCGCAATGAGTTCGGACGACGAGACGTTTCAGAGTCGAACGGCTCACTGTCGACGGACGTGTGGGGCACCTTGTCCCTCGCCGCGGCGTCCACGAAGATCGTGCTCGACTTGACGCTGCCAACGCCAACGACGAACCTGAACTATGCGCGTTCGTCCCTGTGGCGGGGGTACGCGTTCGAGTTAATGGCAGAAAACTTCTGCGATGGCACGGTGAGCAACGGACCCAAGCTCAACACCGCAGCCATGCTGGACTCGGCGGTCGCCAACTTCACCAAGGCGAACACAATCGGGAATGCCGAAGCGTCAACGACCGGCAAGGCTCTCGCCAATGCCGCCATGGTGGGACGAGCCCGTGCGCAGCTTCAAGCCGGGCGCAAGAGCCAGGCGGCAGCGGACGCGGCTGCGGTTCCTGCCGCATTCGTGTTCAACTTCGGGTATGTGGACGACGCGGCCAACCGCAATCGCCTGGCGAATCGCATGTGGCAGTTCACGCTCGATCGCGGCTCCATTGGGGTCTCGGAGGCGTTCCGCGTGACGGACCCACGCGTGCCCTTCAAGGCACCAGGCCAGCACACCCTATCGCCGCAGGACGCGTCGACGGGAGCGTTCTACATCCAGAACAAGTTCCCAGCCTTCAACTCGCCGATTCGCGTGGCATCGAAGCTCGAGGCGGACTACATCGCCGCGGAAGCGGGCGACATCGCCGCTCAGACGGCGCTCATCACCGCGCGGCGTGCGGCCAATTCGCAGCCGGTGTACAGCGGCCCCTCGGACGCGGCGTCCATCTTGTCTGAGCTGCTCTGGCAGAAGTCGCTCGACTTCTATCTGGAAGGCCAGCGGATGGGAGATTTCCGGCGCAATCCCACCGCGGTGCGGGCCTTGCCGGTGCCCGGAGCGGCCTACTTCAAGCCGGGATTCCCGTCAATCGGCAGCGGCACGTGCTTCCCGATTCCGCTCACGGAAAAGGACAACAACCCCAACCTGCGCGGGTCGTAACTCACCACGCAGTGCGAAGTGATGAAGACGCCGCCGGGAACGTCCCGGCGGCGTCTTCTTTCTCGGGGGGTCACACGCTAGCGAGTACGCGCCGCACGGTGGCCCCCAATTCATCGAGGGCGAAGGGCTTCGACACGAAGGGGAGGTCCGGCGTGTTGTTGCCGAACGTCTCGTCATAGTCGGCGTAGCCGGACATGCAAATGATCTTGGCGTCCGGATTGGCGATGCGCAGGTAGTGTACGAGCTGGCGGCCATTCATGCCGGGCATCGCGAGGTCCGTGAGCACCAGGTCCACGGGTCCGTCCTGCGAGAGAGAAGCAAGGGCCTGCCGTCCATGCGCGGCCACGCGCACATGGTAGCCCAGTCGCGTGAAGTAGGTGCGAAGCGTATTGGCGATCGCCTCGTCGTCGTCGACCACCAGAATCTTTTCGCCGCCCCCGATGCCAGGACGCACGTGGGTAGCCGGTGCATCGCCAGGCTCAACGGCCGCCTGCAATGGAAATGCCACCAAAAACGTAGTCCCAGCGCCAGGTTGCGTTTCGACGTCGATGCGTCCGTGCAAGTCTTCCACGATGGCCGCGACCATGGCGAGGCCCAGGCCACTCCCCGCGCCTAACGCCTTGGTCGTGAAGAACGGTTCAAAGATCCGCGCCCGGATTTCCGGGGCGATGCCGGTGCCGGTGTCCTTGACCTGCAGGCGACCTTCGGCTGTCGCCTCATCGGCCTGCACGCGCACCTCCATCACCCCACCATCCGGCATCGCGTCGCGCGCATTCAATGCCAGGTTGAGCACGATCTGCTCCACATACCCAGCGTCGGCATCCACCCACGCCGGTCGGTCGCCAATACACAGGCGTAGCGTGACTTCCTTGGCCACGATCCGGCGCAGCATCGACTCCATTTCGGCGACCACCACATTCAAGTCCAGCCGCTGGAGATGGGGCTCACGATTGCGGCTGAACGCCAAAATGCGGCGCGTCAGGTCCGCGGCACGCTCGACTGCCCGGTCGATCTCATCCAGTTCAGCGTTTAGCTGTGGGGCGTTCTCACGCCGGCCGCGTGCCAGCCCGGCGAACCCGCGGATTACGGTCAACACGTTGTTGAAGTCGTGCGCGATCCCGCCGGCGAGTCGCCCGACGACTTCCATCTTCTGCGCGTGACGTGCCTGCTCCTCCAGTGCGACCTGCGCCGTCACGTCGCGACCATTGATCACGAAGCCATCGATGACGCCGTCGTCCCGGCGATCCTGCACGAGGGCGTCGATCGTCACCCAATTGCCGTCCGCCCGGTGCATGCGCCATCGCATGGGCGACCTGACTCGATTTGCCAGGACCTCCAGGGGGTGCTGGTCGAGCTCCCGGCGGTCGTCGGGGTGCAGGTACAACGCGAACTCCGCCCCGAGTGTGGCCTCGGGGGTCGTGCCGAGGGTGCGACAGACAGACGGCGTTACGAACGTCATGTGCCCGCGATCGTCCACCACGAGCACCAGGTCCGAGGAATGCTCGATGAGCGCGGCGAACTTCGCTTGCTCGTTCTGTCGCTCCCGGACTACGCGTTCCGTGTCCCTGAACGCCACCGCCGGAAGCACCACGAGGAGTCCCGTGAGCGTCGCCGCGACGAGCAGGAAGCCGCCGGAGGGGCTCGCCAACACGGGAGCACTGGCGCGCAGCATGACCGCGTACGCCACAAGGATGCTCCCGTACACGAGGCCGCGCAGGACCAACAGCGACTCCAGCGAGCGCTCGGGATGCGCGTGGCTGGTGTCTCGTTCCAGGACCGCCTGATACGCACCGGCGATGGCCATCAGAAGGGACGGCGTATACCACACGGCATCAAGCGGCGACGACGTTTGATACTGGCCGCGTAGTGCCATCTCCGTGGAAAGGAGATCTCCGCACGCTGAAATCAGCTGCGCCGCTGTGACAATGAAGATGGCACTGCGATGTATGGGCAGCGTACCTCGGAGCAGCAGGATCGTGAGCGCCGCCAGCGGAAAGAGGTCACCCATGGAAGACCACGCGACCTCGAGGTATTTCGTCATGCCGCCAGCTGGTACAGCGAGTAGCGGTCGCACGACGAAGAACCAGCCAAGCGCGAGTCCGGCAACCAGCACAACGACGCCAAGAATCTGACTACGCCTGAACGGGCTACGTTCTCGCGGTGCAACTGGGAACGTGAGCAGTCCTGCTACGAAGGGCGGATACGACAACACGCCGATGTACCAGATCCAACCTTGTTGCTCCTTGGGCAGGCCCACCGCGTGCGCAAGCGCGCTTGCCAGCACAACAACCACCATCACCGCCTCCGACAGCTGGAACAGTCGCCAAGCGCGTGCAGCACGGCGGTTGAGCCGCGTAGCGACAGCGGCACGACCTAGCAGTATCGCTGCTAGCAGATGAAGCGGGAGGTACGTCAGCCAGTCGACGGCAAGTGTCCATTCACTCGTGGCCGCCCACCACTGTTTGATCAGCGAGAGCGAAAACATCAGCACGCCGGCGACTACACTCAGTCGGGTTTCCGTCGAGGAGAGAACCGCGGCAATTCGCTGTTGCGTCGTAGGCTGTGCGCTCATCGGGCGAGCCCCGCAGGCAAGAGACCTGGACCGGGCGGTACGGGGGCTCGCAAAGCGGCTGACAATAGAGACTTACGCATTGACACCAGAACTGTGGACGGCTACGTTCAGTGTCTTGCCAAAATTTGCCGGCATTTCACCTGTCGAAGGCTGCGAAAGCGGCCGCGACCGTTTGTTCACAAGTAAAATGAAGACTTTCACCGCCAAACCGAAAGAGATCGACAAACATTGGTTTGTTGTCGATGCCGATGGCATGGTGCTGGGCCGATTGGCCTCCGAGGTGGCGAAGATCATTCGCGGGAAGCACAAGCCGATTTACACCCCCCACATCGACACGGGGGACGGGGTCATTGTCATCAATGCCGCAAAAGTTCGGATGACTGGCCGCAAGGTGGAGCAGAAGCAGTATTTCCGGCACACTGGCTACATGGGGCATGAGCTGTACACGCCAGCGTCCACGATGCTCGCCAAGCACCCCGAACGCGTGATCGAGAAAGCGGTGTACGGCATGCTCCCCAAATCGACCCTGTCTCGGCAGGTATTGCGCCGCAAGCTACGGGTTTACGCGACGTCGGAACATCCGCACGCGGCCCAGCAGCCCAAGGTGCTGACCTTCAGCGCGAAGAGTGAGTAGGCATGTCTGAGTCATTTCACAGCGTCGGGCGCCGCAAGGAAGCGGTCTGCCGCTTGTACCTCACCCCAGGTTCCGGCAAGTGGGACGTCAATGGACGGACGTTGGGGGATTACTTCCCGCGGCCGGCATTGGTCTCGGCAATCCAGCAGCCATTCACGGCCACTGACACGCTCGGGCGTTTCGACGTGAAGTGCCATTTGGTTGGGGGAGGTCAGACGGGACAGGCCGGAGCTCTTCGCCTCGCGGCGGCGCGCGCCCTCGTGCAGGTTGACGAGACGCATCGGCGCAAGCTGCGCGACCTTGGCCTGTTGACCCGCGACGCACGCGCGGTCGAACGCAAGAAGCCCGGCCGTCCGGGAGCACGAAAGCGGTTCCAGTTCTCGAAGCGATAACGCGGCTTGGTGGCGTCCTCGGACGCCATCGACCTCGTCGCTTCACCATCACGCACGTGTTCTGAGCGGTCCAGGGTGCCGGCCAAGCCGGTTGAGGACAGCGACGAAGAACGCGGACGATCCAACCCAACACAGGTACAACAACACATGTCAGTATCCCTGGAGCAACTCCTCGAAGCCGGCGTTCACTTTGGCCACCAGACCCGACGGTGGAATCCGAAGATGCGCCGGTTCATTTTTGCCGAGCGTAACGGCATCCACATCATCGATCTGCAGAAGACCCTCCGGCAGATCGAACTCGCACAAAAACTGGTCCGCGATGTGCTGATGCGCGGCGACAACGTCCTCTTCGTCTGCACCAAGCGCCAACTCGCGGCGATCGTGCAAGGCGAGGCGTCCCGCAGTGGGGCGATGTACGTGACGGAGCGCTGGTTAGGCGGCCTGTTGACCAACTTCCAGACCATCAAGCGGCAGACAAAGCGGCTGAAGGAACTCGAGGCGGGCAGCGAGGCGGGCGGCGAATTCGAGAACTACACGAAGAAGGAGCAGCTGCTCCTCTCGCGGCAACGCGACAAGCTCTCGAAGAACCTGCAAGGCATCAAGAACATGACGCGCTTGCCTGGGCTCCTCTTCATTGTCGATGCACGCAAGGAGCGTATCGCCGTCAGTGAGGCCAACAAGCTCGGCATTCCAATCGTAGCCATCTGCGATACCAATTCGGATCCGGACCTCATCACGGTACCGATCGCGGGGAATGACGACGCGATCCGGTCCGTGGAGTTGATCACGCACGTGTTGGCTGAGTCCATCCTCGAAGGGCGTCGTGAGGCACCGGTGCGCTCGCACGAGGAGGAAGGCGAAGAAAGCACGTACAGCAGCGATCGCGGGCTGGAGCCGGCTGCCGCGAGCGATGAGGACCGCAAGCGTCGTCGGCGTCCGCGCCGTCGCCGCGCCAAGCCGGAAGCCATTGCCAAGCGGCTGAAGACTGGTGAAGAGGGTGGAGAAGGGGAGAGTGAAGGAACCGAAGGAGGCGACGAGGGCGCCGAGTAAGCACGTCGAAGTGCGACGCCCTCCTGATTCATTGACAGACGCGCGCCGCCGGTGTCCCACTGGCGGCGTTCGCACAAGCCACTATGAGTTGAGTCCTATGTCTAACGTGACCATCAGTGCCAAAGAAGTCGCCGAGCTCCGTGCGCGAACGGGCGCCGGCATCGGAGACTGCAAGAATGCCCTTGTGGAAGCCAACGGCGACATGAATCGGGCCGTCGAACTGCTGCGCACCAAGGGAATCGCCAAGGCAGAGAAGCGGGCCGGCCGTGCCGCCTCCGAAGGCCGCATTGCCTGCCTGACCGCTCCTGACAACAAGACCGCGATCCTTCTGGAGTTGAATTCCGAGACGGACTTCGTGTCGCGCAACGATGAATTTGGAGCAGTCACGCAAGCGTTAGGCGAGCAGCTGCTGGCAGACCCGTCGTTTGACGGCGTGGTGGCCAACGCGGCCGAGGGTGCCTTCATGAACCAGCCGTCGGCGGCCGACAAGTCGAAGACCGTTGCGGACGTCGTGAAGGCGGCGTCGGCCAAGACGGGCGAGAACGTGGTACTGCGTCGTTATGCACGCTTTACGACGGACGGGATCATTGGCACCTACCTGCACCACAACGGCAAGGTCGCGGTGCTGGTTGAGGTGACCGGGGGAAGCGGTGACGCCGCGCTGACCGTCGCCAAGCAGATCGCTGAACACGTAGCCGCCGGCGTGCCGGCGGTGGCCTTGGCGGTGTCGCGAGGCGACGTCCCGACGGACGCCGTCGATCGCGAGCGTCGCATTTTTGAGGAGCAGGCCAAGCAGAGCGGAAAGCCGGACAACATCATCCAGAAGATGGTCGAAGGGCGCGTCAACAAGTTTTTTGCTGAAGTGGCCCTGATCGAACAGCCTTGGGTTCGCGACGAGGCCAAGACGATCAAGCAGCTGCTGGAGGAGGCCTCAAAGCAGTCAGGCGCTAATCTCACTGTCCAACGGTTCGTGCGTTATCGGATGGGAGAGGAGTAAGGCGATGTCCACCCCGACGGCCGCGTACAAACGAATCCTGTTGAAGGTCTCCGGTGAGGCGCTGGCCGGAGACAAGGGATTCGGGTTTGATTTCGAGCGTGTTGCGCAGTTTTGCGATGAAATCAAGAGGGTCGTCGAGAGCGGTGTCGGGGTTGGACTTGTCATCGGTGGCGGAAACATCGTGCGGGGTACACAACTCGCTACCATGGGAATGGACCGCGTCGCCGCCGATTACATGGGCATGCTGGGGACGGTCATCAACGCCCTGGCTTTGCAGGACGTGCTGGAAAAGCGGGGCTTGGATACGCGTGTGATGACCGCGATTCGGATGGAGGAGCTGGCGGAGCCGTACATCCGTCGTCGCGCCCTGCGACACCTCGAAAATGGGCGCATCGTGATCTTTGCCGCTGGAACCGGCAATCCGTACTTTTCGACCGACACCGCGGCGGCCCTGCGGGCGATCCAGATCAAGGCCGAGGTCATCATCAAGGCGACCAGCGTTGATGGCGTCTATTCCGCAGATCCGAAGAAGGATCCGAACGCCAAACGCTACGAGCAGATCAGCTATCGCGACGTAATGGTGGAAGAACTCGGCGTCATGGACCAGACGGCCGTGACGCTCTGCAAGGAAAACAACCTGCCGCTCATCGTCCTCAACATCCACCGGTCGGGGGATGTGCTGAGTGCGGTACGCGGCGAACGCGTGGGGACGATCGTCTCATGAGCTCCATCCAGAACATCCTCAAGGATGCGCGGGCGCATATGGAGAAGGCGCTCGAAGGCACCAAACACGAGTTTTCCTCGATTCGGTCGGGAAAGGCCTCGCCGAACATGCTGGACACCGTGCGGGTCGAGATGTACGGCACGCAGATGACGTTGAACCAGGTGGCGACAGTTTCGTCTCCGGAACCGCGGGTGCTCATTGTCACGCCGTTCGACAAGAGCCAGATCAAGATCATCGAGAAGGCGATTCGTGAGGCGGAGCTTGGGCTCGAGCCGTCGGCGCAGGGTGCCATCATCCGCGTGCCACTTCCCGCGATGAACGAGCAGCGCCGCAAGGAACTCGTGAAGGTCGTCCACAAGCTCGCCGAGGAAGGGCGCATTTCCGTTCGACACTGGCGCACCGAGGGGCGCGAGCGTTTGAAGAAGCTGGACGGTGTCAGTGAGGACGACGTCAAGCACGCCGAAAAGGACCTGCAGAAGGTTCATGACGACTTCATGGCCAAGATCGACCAGTCGCTCAAGGCCAAGGAAGCCGAGATCATGGAAGTGTGACCCGGGTGCCTAACGGGTCACCGGAACCACCCGCGCCTGAGCTGCTGGCGCGAATTCGGGCGCACGGCGTTGTTCCTCGTCACGTGGCCATCATCATGGATGGCAACGGTCGGTGGGCCCGCGAGCGTTTCATGCCGCGCTCCTTCGGACATCGAGCAGGGATGAAGGCGGTTCGCGAGGTCATCGAGGGCGCCATCGAGGTGGGGCTGGAGTACCTCTCGCTGTTCGCCTTCTCCCGGGAGAACTGGGATCGCCCAGCGGATGAGGTGGGGGCGTTGATGTCCCTGCTCGAGGAGTATGTGCAGAGTGAGGCGGATGAACTGGATCGCGCCGGCGTCCAGGTGCGGGTGTTAGGCGACCTGACGCGCCTGACGCCAGCGGCGGCGAAGGCTGTCGCCGGCGTGACCACACGCACCGCACGCAACGAACGCCTCATCCTGAACTTGTTCATTTCCTATGGTTCGCGCGACGAGATCGTGCACGCCGCCCGCGCGGTGGCCCGCGAGGTGGCGTTAGGCACGCTCCGCCCCGAGGCGATCGACGCGGAGCGCCTGCAGTCGCACTTCTACACCGCCGACTGCCCGGATCCGGACCTGCTGATTCGCACGTCTGGCGAATTTCGGATTTCGAACTTCCTCCTCTGGCAGGTTGCCTACGCGGAGCTGTTCATCACGCCGGTGCTTTGGCCGGACTTCACCCGCCGCCACCTGTATCAGGCCATCGTCGACTTTACGTCGCGCGATCGGCGCTTCGGCCGTGTCGGTGCCTAGGGTCACGTGCCGGTAAGCGTGTGACCAATCTTGCCCAACGAGTCCTCCTGCGATCGTAGCCATCCCGATCGCCGGCGCGGCCATCCTACCTGGGGCGGATGGCCATTCACGTTGCTGCTGGCGGTACTGTCCGGCGTCGGCGCATGGGAACTGTATCGGATTGCGCGGAGCGCCGGCGTCGACGCCTTCGACGGGATCGGCATTGCCATCGCCGCGTCCATTCCGCTTGCCGTGCACGCGACGCGCGCCTCCTGGCTCGACCGGCCACTGGCCATGGTCAGCGTCGTCTTCGTCGCCTTGATCGGCGTCGTGCTCTTTGGCCGTGGACCGGGGAGCATCCCCTGGAGGCAGTTTCGGTGACACTGTTCGGTGCGCTGTACGCCGGCGGCCCTCTGTCCTGCGCGTACATGCTGCGACACCACCCGTGGGTGGTGGGCGACGTGGCGGGGACCGTGCTGCTCGGTTTTCCGATCCTCATCACGTGGGCCACCGATATTGGCGCATACACCTTTGGACGCCTCTTCGGCCGCGCGAAGCTGATGCCAGTGGTAAGTCCGGGAAAGACCCGCGCCGGCGCCTATGGTGGACTTGCGTTAGGCGTCCTGCTCGCGGTCGCCTACAACCGTCTGGTGCTGCAGCCGCAGGCACATGTCGCCCTCACGTGGCCAGTGGCCGTCATCTTCGGCGTGATCTCCGCCGGGGCGGTACAGGTCGGCGACCTCGCCGAGTCCTTGTTCAAGCGCCAAGGCGGAGTCAAGGACAGCTCCAACTTCTTCCCCGGGCACGGCGGCGTCCTTGATCGGTTGGACAGCCTGTACTTCTCGCTGCCCGTGGCGTACCTCATCCTCGGCCGCCTGCTACTGCCGGTGCCGACATGACGGTGGGTGTCGCGATCCTTGGGTCGACCGGCTCGATCGGCCAAAGCGCCATCCGAGTGCTTCAACGACACAGGAATCGATTCCGCGTCGTTGCCCTCACGGCGCATGCGAATGCGGATCGACTCGCCGAACAAGTCGCCCTCACTGGAGCGACCTTCGTTGGATTGTCCTCGGACCTTGTGCAGGGTCCAACCTCGTGGCGCGTTGGGCCGCACTGCATGTCCGAGGCGGCGACGCTCGACGAGGTCGACATCGTCCTGAATGCGGTGGTGGAGCTGCGGGGGCTGGACGCCACGCTCGCCGCGTTGCGCGCTGGCAAGCGGGTTGCGCTGGCCAACAAGGAGTCACTCGTCGTCGGAGGAGAGTTGGTGTTGCAGGCAGCGCGTGACGGGGGCCGAGAGATCGTTCCAGTGGATAGCGAACACTCGGCGATCTTCCAGTGTCTTCGCGGCCGCCGGGCAACAGACGTGTCACGTTTGGTGCTGACGGCATCTGGCGGCCCACTGCGACATTGGACGCCAGCACAGCTGGAAGCCGCGACTACCGAAACGATGCGTTGCGGCACCCATCTTATGCCGGATGGGGAAGGAAGATCACCGTTGACAGCGCCACCCTCGCCAACAAGGCCCTGGAGGTGATCGAGGCGCACTACCTGTTTGGGGTGTCTTACGATGCAATCGACGTAGTCGTCCATCCCCAGAGCCTGGTGCACTCAATGGTTGAATTCGTGGACGGAAGCGTTTTGGCCCAAGTGGGTGTACCCACGATGGAATTGCCAATTCTGTACGCGTTGACCTATCCTGAACGGTTAGCGGACTCTGGCGTGACGCGATTCAACCCAGTGGCCGCCTCGCCCCTGACGTTTGAGCCGGTGCGTGACGAAGATTTCCCTGCGTTAGGTTTGGGAGTGAAAGCCGGGCGACTTGGTGGAGCTGCTCCCGCGGTGTTCAATGCCGCGAACGAGCGCGCCGTCGAGTTGTTTGTTGAGGGTCAGATTCGCTTTGTTGACATTGCGCCTGCCATCGCGTCCAGCCTCGAGCGGTTGGGATCGCGCCCAGGCGGAGCTCAGGGAAGAGTTGATGGCTGCGATCGGGCGCACGTGACAGGACGTTCTCCATGCTGGGATTGCTCGCACCAATCCTGATTTTGGAAACCGGCAACCAACGGCCACGAGGCCGGCCACTTCATGGCGGCCAAGCTGGTGGGTGTTTACGCGCCACGTTTCTCCATGTTCAGCAGGCGATCTGGCCTCATCGAACGGGTGAGCAGGCCTGGAAATTGGTGGTTGGTGCCCTCGGTGCGGCAGCAGGCTCGCGAATGGCGTCGCGCGAAGACGAAACGATGGCGATGATCGAGGGGGCGGTGAGCCAACGGAGCGCCCCGGCCGACGCGCGCTGGGACCCCGGTGTGCCGTTTCCAGGCCCAAGCCGGTCCCGCCGCATCGCTGGTTCGAGTCCAAACCGCTGCCTGCCCGGCTCCTGATCATGATCGCCGGTGTCACGATGTGGTCTGGCCTGGCCATCAACATCCAGCCCGGCGGACGCCGCGATCGGTACAGCCGTGCCGGCGATCGACTCCGTTGTAGCTGGCCGATCCTGGCAGCGATGGGAGGCTCGACGAGGGGACAGCATTCTCGCCATCAACGGCGTGGCAACGCCGGCGCGGGTCGGATGTGCAGGACGTCATCGCTCGTCGGATGGCCAAGCGCTGAGTTCAGGTGCGTCGGGAAGCGAGACGGAATTTGCCCGTGACCTGGTCCAAGTGTGACACGGCTGACGGCGGCGTTGGTCGCGCGGTCTGGCAGATTGGCGTTCTGCCCCGGGCCGTGGAAGAACCGCGCACGGTGGCTTCCACCCTTGGCGATGGATGGCGCCTCACCTGGCGGATGGGTGGGGCCGTCGTCGGCGTCGTACGAGGGTTGCTGACCGGGAAGGTGTCGTGGCGCAACTTGGCGGACCCATTGCCATTGCCAAGTCCTCGGTTCAGGCCGCCCAGAACGGCGCCGTGGTCTTGTTTGAGCTGATCGCCTTCCTGAGCATAAACGTCGCGGTGTTGAACATGCTGCCTATCCCGATCCTGGACGGGGGGCAGATCCTGCTCAACATCGTCGAATCCGTGAAGGGGCGTGCCTTCAGCGCCCGCACCCGGGAGTACATCCTGCGTGCCGGCCTGCTGGCGATCGCACTCCTCTTTGCGCTCGTCATGTTCAACGACCTTGGTCTTCGCAAGCTCTTCGGATGAACGTTAGGCACCTGGCACTCGTTACGATGGCGATGCTTGCCGCGCCGGTCGCGGCACATGCACAGTATCG
The DNA here is from genome assembly GCA_044224875.1 of Gemmatimonadaceae bacterium. GTDB lineage: Bacteria > Gemmatimonadota > Gemmatimonadetes > Gemmatimonadales > Gemmatimonadaceae > JABAQJ01. Next base: position 70,361 of record JBGAJQ010000018.1, read on the forward strand.
CGGTGTGCGTTTCGAGATCACGAGAGTTGGCGACTCCACGTTTGCTTTCCCCATAGGGGGCCGGAGAAGTGGATCCGGCCTGGCCAGACTGGGATCGCGGTGGATCCCAAGCGCCGCGATGCCCTCGGCGGCGCTTTACCGTGGCGCGCATCGAGGGCGGTGAGGCCAACGCGCTGGTGGTAGGTCAAACCACGAACGTACGCACGGACCACGTCGCGATCCTCGAGGAACCGAGGAGGGCGTGGTACAAGCAGCGATCGTTCTGGGTGGGGCTGTTGGCCGGGTCGGCGATTGGCGCCGGCGTCGGCTTCGCTCGTTAGGGCGACTCGCAGATCATCCGGAACGGGATGCGCATCGCTTCGCCAGCGCTGAGCGAGAACTCCTGTTCGTAGGCGGCGCAGCGTGGCTTGAGGGCCGTGAATTTGTACGGGCCTACCGGGAGCACGATGGCCCGGTTCAAGGGCAGCGTCCCCTCGTGTCGTATCGCCCCGTCGGCCGACACCACGGTGTAGTTTGCGCCCGCCGGCTGGCCTTCGATGGTAATGGAAGCGCAGGGACGCGGTGTCAGCGGCACTTCGCGCAGCGCTCCCGCCCGCAGCCGAACGGTCTGTTCCACACGCGCCGTTTCGCACCCTTCGATGGCATCCACGGTCGCCACCACTACCACGTCGCCGGGTTTCATGCTGTCGGCCCGCCACCGTCCCTCGCCAACGGCAATCCCATTCACCGTGATGTGTGCCTCCGCGGGTCCCGTAACCGACAGCCGCGCCAGCGTCGCGAGCGCCTTGGGGATTGAGTCCCGTTTTGGCGGCACCACCGCCGTCTTGGAGCTCTCTGGCGTGATCGCCGGCATCGTGTCCGGTGCAAGCGTGGTATCGGATGGGACCATGACGACGACGCCGGTGTCGCGACCGATAGGCGGAGGCGTAAGTCGCCCCTCACGCCAACGCCCAAGTACCGGCACGGCGGCGGCACCTAACGCGGCGACCGCCAAGACGCTGATCGCGAGGACTCGTGTCGGCACCTTGGTCGAACGAACGGCGTCCACGGGCGAGATGATCGTGTCCGCGTGTGACGGGGACACGGCCAGCGTGCGGGAGCGCACGTTGCCCGAGCGGCGTTGGTCCAGGATCGCCGTCAATTCGTCTGCCAACTCCTCGCCCGTGAGTGGCCGGTCGTCTGGATGCTTCGCCATGCAGCGCAGGAGGAGGCGCTCAAAATCCGGAGAAATGGCGGGATTGAACTTGCGTGGCGCGGGCGGCGGCTCTTCCACATGCTGACGAGCGATCTCGTACCAATCATCACCCTCGAACGGCAAGCGGCCGGTGATGGCCCGGTAGAGCGTCACACCTAACGAATAGATATCGGCACGTCCGTCCAGTGGCTTGGCGCGTGCTTGTTCCGGCGCAAAGTACTGCGGCGTCCCGACCACCATGTTCGTACCGGTCTGCTGCGTATAGCCAGAGACCGCTCGCGCAATGCCAAAGTCCGCGACCACGGCGTTGCCGTGGATGTCGAACATGATGTTGTCGATCTTGATGTCGCGGTGGATAACGCCCTCGCGGTGCGCGAATCCGAGGGCCCGCGCGACATCGACGCCCACACGCAGCACAAATTCCTCGGGGAGCGTAGTGGTGCTCTCCAGCTTGTCGGCGAGTCCGGACGCCAGAAAGTCCATGACGAAATAGACGGCGTCTCCGTCCCGGCCGACCGCGTAGATCTTGATGATGTTTGGATGCCGAAGCTTGGCGGCGGTCGAGGCCTCGCGTCGGAATCGCTCCTCGAACGCAGGGTCGCCGCCGAATTGGGGCTTCAGGACCTTGATCGCGACCGGGATCTCCAGCTCGGGGTCGTATCCGCGGTACACCCACGCGAACCCCCCCGTGCCGATAAGCTCCTCGACGCGGTACTTACCCAACGTTCGGCCGAGGAATCGTTCAGGCACTCCACGACGCCTTTACAGGGGGGTGAGAGACCAGTAAATTGCTGTGTTCCAAAGGACTTAGCTGACGAGCGCAGCGGGATGCGCGGGGAATATACACAATGGCTTTTGAAAAAGCAGCGACGATTGAGAAGTACAAGGCGCACGAGACCGACAGCGGTTCCACTCGTGTGCAGATCGCGCTCCTGACGGAGCGGATCAAATATCTCACCACGCACTTCAGTGGTCACTCCAAGGACCACCATAGCCGGCGCGGCCTATTGAAGATGGTAGGCAAGCGAAAGCGCCTGCTGGAATACCTCAAGCGCACGGACGTTGAGAGCTACCGCCAGATCATCGGCGATCTTGGCCTCCGTCACTAAATCCATCTGGTTCTCTGCAATCGCGCGGGCGCACCGAACGGGCCCGCGCGTTTTGTGTTGTATCCTGCAGTTCTAAACCGCTCCGGGGGCACAGGGTGCTGCACCCGCTCGCAGCGAACGAGGTTCGCACGCAATGACGCATCGTATTGAAAAGACGTTCGCCGGACGCCGCCTGATCCTCGAGACAGGTCGCATGGCGAAGCAGGCGGCCGGGTCCGCCGTCGTCCAGTTTGGCGACACCATGGTGCTTGCCGCCGTCACCCTCAGCGAAAAGAAGAGCGCACTCGACTTCTTCCCGCTCACCGTCGAATACCGCGAGAAGACTTACGCGGCGGGCAAGATCCCAGGCGGCTTCATCAAACGTGAAGGACGTCCACACGACCACGAAATTCTCGCCGCGCGAATCATCGATAGATCGATTCGCCCGCTCTTCCCGGAAGGCTTCAAGAACGAGGTCCAGGTCTTCGTCAACGTCATCTCCGCTGATCAGGAGAACGATGCGGACGTCCTCGGGCTCGTCGCGGTCTCCCTCGCGCTGTCCGTGTCCAAGATTCCCTTCTCGGGTCCAATCGCCGGGATTCGCGTCGGGCGCGTTGCGGAGAAATGGGTGCTCAACCCCACCTTCCAGCAGCTGCAATATTCGGATATGGAGATCGTCGTCGCCGGGTCGCGCGACTCGATCGTGATGGTGGAAGGGGGATCCCTCGAGGTCTCCGAAGCCGACATGCTCGAGGCCCTGACCGTGGGACACACGGGGATCAAGGAACTGATCGGCATTCAGCAGGAAGTCATGGCTGCCGTCGGACCGGTCGCAAAGCTGCAGTGGACCAAGACCGCCGTGCCGGAGGACATCCAGGCCACCGTGGTCGCCGAAGCCGAGTCGAAGATCGTGGCGGCGATCAACCAGAAGGACAAGCACACGCGCATCCAGGCGGTCGAGCAGGTCAAACAGGCGGTGGCCGAGAAGTTCGCCGCCGAGCGTCCCGAGGCAGGGCCATTCGTTGGCGGCATCCTCGGCGATCTCGAGTACAATGCCTTGCGCGCTCAGGTCCTCACGACCGGGAAGCGCGTGGACGGCCGACTGCCCACCGAAGTCCGCCAGATCACGATCGAAACCGGTGTACTGCCTCGCGCACACGGATCCGCGTTGTTCACGCGTGGCCAGACGCAGGCGCTGGTCGCCTGTACGTTAGGCACCGCCGAGGACGTCCAGCGTCTGGACACGATCGATTCGGCAACCGAGACGACGAAGTCGTTCATGTTGCACTACAACTTCCCGTCGTTCTCCACCGGTGAGGTGCGGCCCATCCGGTCCACGAGCCGGCGCGAGATCGGGCATGGCAACCTGGCGGAGCGTGCCCTGCAAGGTGTGTTGCCGCCGTTCGAGGAATTCCCGTACACACTGCGCATCGTGTCGGACATCCTCGAGTCCAACGGCTCTTCTTCGATGGCGTCGGTCTGCGGCGGTTCGCTTGCGCTGTTCGATGCCGGGGTACCGACGCGCGCGGCAGTCGCCGGTGTGGCCATGGGATTGATCAAGGAAGGAGAGAAGTACGCAATTCTCACCGACATTCTTGGCACCGAAGACCATCTAGGCGATATGGACTTCAAGGTGGCCGGAACCGAGACCGGGATCACGTCCATCCAGATGGACATCAAGATCGAGGGGCTCGACCTCAAGATCATGAAGGAGGCGCTGGCCCAGGCCCGCGAAGGACGGCTGCACATTCTTGGCGAGATGCAGAAGGCCCTGCCTGCCCACCGTGCTGACCTGTCTCCGTACGCCCCGCGCATCGTGACCATCAACATCAACCCCGAGAAGATCGGTGACCTCATTGGTCCGAAGGGGAAGACGATTCGCGGCATCCAGGACGAAACTGGCGCCGAAATCACCGTGGACGATTCGGGCCTGGTGACGATTGCAGCTGTCGGCGGCGATTCCATGGAACGTGCGCGACAGATGGTGCAGGCGATCACCGCCGAGCCCGTGGTGGGCGAGACCTACGAAGGCACCGTCAAGAGCACGACCGCGTTCGGTGCCTTTATCGAGATCATCCCCGGCACCGAGGGGCTACTACACATCTCCGAGATGCAGCACGCGCGTACGGAGCGGACCGAGGACGTAGTCAAGAAGGGCGATCGGGTGAAGGTGAAGCTGATCGATCGTGACGAGCGCGGGCGGTTGCGCCTGTCGATGAAAGCCCTGGTGCCGAAGCCGGAGGGCATGGTGGACGAGCCGGCGCCCGAGGGTGGAGAATCGCCCGCGGGCGAAGGTGGAGAGTCGGGCCAGCGCTCCGAACGTCGTGGCGACCGCGGCGGACGCGGGGGCCGCGGTGGGCGAGGCGGAGGGCGCCGCGGCGGCGAGCGGTAGACTCGTGGAGGTTGTCGGCCCGGTGGGCACCGATGCCTACCAACGCACAGAACTCCCGAACGGACTCACCGTCATTTCCGAGTTCGTTCCGGGAGTTCGTTCGGTAGCGTTAGGTGCGTGGGTCAGGTCCGCGTCGATCCACGAAGATGCCCAGCGGATGGGTGTATCGCACCTGCTGGAGCACATGGTGTTCAAGGGAACGGAGCGACGCACGGCCCACCAGATCGCTCTCGCCTTGGAAACGCTCGGCGGTTCGCTGGACGCCTTTACCGCCCGAGAACACACGTCCTTTCAGGCCAGGGTGCTGGACGAACACCTCGAACAGGCGGCGGACGTGGTCGGCGACCTCCTGTTTGCGCCGGCCCTGCGGGACGGCGATCTCCGGCTCGAGCGGCGCGTCGTCCTCGAGGAAATTTCGATGGTCGAGGATACCCCGGACGACCTGGTGTTCGAGCTGCATAACGCCGTCATGTGGGGCGCGCACCCCTACGGATATTCCATCCTTGGCACTCGGGAGACGGTCGCCGAGATGCCGGTGGAGGTGTTACGCGCGACGCACGCGGCAGGTTATCAGCCACAGCACATCGTGGTGGCGTGTGCGGGGCGCCTGGAACATGCCCGATTGCTCGAGGTGCTCGACCGGACGGGGTGGACAAAGCAACCCCGGGGCAGTTCGCAATTGGCCTCTCCAGCCGCGCCCGTGGCACTTCCGCCGGGAATAACGCACGTTGAGCGTGAGGGGGCCCAGACGCACCTCGTCCTCGGAACCCCGACGGTGCGGTATGGCGATCCCCATCGCTATGCGGTGACGCTCATGAACATGTTGCTCGGCGGCGGCATGTCATCGCGGCTGTTCCAGCGCATCCGTGAGGAACTGGGGCTGGCGTATTCCGTCTACGCGTTCCAGAGTTTTCACGCCGATGCGGGCATTGCCGGGACGTACGTGGGGACGTCGCCAGAGACGGCGCTCAAGGCGCTCGATGCCGTGCGTCGCGAATTGGGACTTCTGGCGAACGCGGGGTTCAGTGCCGCCGAAGTCGAGATGGGGAAGGAGCAGCTCAAAGGGCAGGTGATGCTGTCGCTGGAAGGTGCCTCATCGCGCATGTATCGGTTGGCGGCCGAAGAACTCTACGGGCAGCCGCACCGTACGCTCGATGATGCACTGGCAGAGATCGATCGCATCACCCACGATGTGGTGGTGCAGTTGTGCGCGACATTCCTGGCGCCGGACCGCCAGACGATACTGAGTCTGGGACCTGGCAGCTCGTTGACCTGACACCGGATGTATTCACGGACCTAACGACCATGATCATCGGCGTACCGAAAGAGATCAAGACGAACGAGAATCGTATCGCGCTCGTGCCGGCCGGCGCAGAGGCCTTGGTGGCGGCGGGGCATCACGTTGCGATCGAGAAAGGGGCCGGCGAGGGGAGCGGATTCGAGGACCGGCAGTTCACCGAGGTCGGCTGCCAGATTCTGCCCGATGCGGATGCAGTCTGGGCCAAGGCAGAGATGATCATGAAGGTGAAGGAACCGATCGAGCCGGAATGGAAGCGGATGAAGCGCGGACAGGTCATCTTCACATACTTCCATTTTGCAGCTGACGAAAAGCTGACGCGCGCGCACATGGCGGCCGGGCCGATTTGCATCGCCTACGAGACGGTGGAACTCCCGTCGCGCGAGCTGCCGCTGCTGACGCCCATGTCGGAGGTCGCGGGCCGCATGGCGGTACAGGAAGGGGCCAAGTACCTGGAGAAGTTGTATGGCGGGCGTGGCGTGCTGCTGGGTGGCGTGCCGGGGGTTCCGCCAGCGAAGGTCGTGATCCTCGGTGGCGGCGTGGTTGGGACGAATGCAGCGAAGATGGCTGCTGGCATGGGCG
>JBGAJQ010000100.1:0-10903 GCA_044224875.1 Gemmatimonadaceae bacterium
CCCATGTTCAGAATCCCGCGTCTGGGATGGACTCCAGTTGCTGCTTCACGTAGGCCATGAAGCGGTCCGAGTCCGCGCCGTCCACGATGCGATGGTCGAATGACAGCCCGAAATATGAACATGTACGCACGGCAATGACGTCCTCGCCGTCGGCGCCGGCGATGACCTTTGGACGCTTTTCGATCGTTCCGGTCGCCAGAATCGCCACCGTCGGTTGTGGAATGACTGGCGTACCCCACTGCGAACCGAAGACCCCAGGGTTCGTAATCGTGAACGTGGCGTCCTGCACCTCTTCTGGTTTGAGCTTCTTGGTGCGCGCGCGATTCGCCAAGTCATTCAGTGACCGGGTGAGGCCCGCCAGTGAGAGGTTGTCCGCATTCTTGATTACGGGAACGATCAATCCCCAGTCGACCGCGACCGCGATGCCGATGTTGTACGTCTTCCGGTAGACGATCTCGTTGCCGCGGACTGCGGCGTTGATCATCGGGAATTTCTGCAGCCCGCGAATGACCGCCTGAATGACGAACGGCAGGACCGTCAGCTTTTCGCCACGCGATTCGTATTCCGGTCGCATCGCATTGCGCACGCGCGTCACTCTCGTCAGGTCAATCTCAAACACCGACGTGACGTGTGCCGACGTATGCTTGGAGTAGACCATGTGCTCTGCCGTGATCCGACGGATCTTGCTCATCGGCTCGACCACGTCGCCTGGCCACGGTGTCACCGCGGGGACCTGATACTCACCGGTCTGCGGCACGTACATGGACGAGCGTGGCGCAGCCGATGCCACGGCCCGCTCCACCCCGCCGCCCTCGATGAAGCCGAGGATGTCACGTTTGGTCACGCGGCCCGCGATCCCCGTGCCAGCGAGCGCCGTCAGCTCAATGCCATGCTCGGCAGCGATCTTCCGGACGAGGGGGGACGACTTCGTTCGGATGCGCTCCTCGAACGATCCGCCGTCCGCGAAAGCCGGCGCGACCGGCGCGGCGGCGGGCGAGGCCGGCGCTCGTACGGGGGCCGGGACGTGCGCGGGTGCCGCAACCGGCGCGACCGTTGGTGCTGACGGGGCCGGCGCTGACGCGGCGGCCGCCGCGTCCGTCTCGATGCGAGCCACCAGCGCCTGGACCGGCACGGTCTGGCCCTCAGTGACGAGCACTTCGACCAGGATCCCGGAACTTGGCGCCGGTATCTCGGCGTCCACCTTGTCCGTCGAAATCTCGAAAATCGGTTCGTCGCGCTTCACGGTGTCCCCGACTTTCTTCAGCCACTTGGACAACGTGCCTTCAGCGATCGATTCGCCCATCTGGGGCATCACAACGTCAATACGTGCCAACGGACATCCTCACTGAGTAGAGCGGACGGCGCGCTGTCCGTGCCGCAGTCGCCACAAAACCAACGTTGGAAGGGAGACCATGCCGATGATCCCTCCTACCAAGGCAAACCACCACCAATCGCATGCCGGCAGGCCTTCCAGTGGAACGCATTTCCGCACTGTCCCTACAAACTTCGCTATCAGCACGCCGATCATCGCCCCGCTCGGGGCACCAATGAATGTCGTGAAGCAGCCTACGCCCAAGGTTCGGGCCCGTGCCAGGTCCTGCTCGTCCGACGGCCCCCGCAACGTCTCTGTCACGTCGTACCTGCCGTGCCCCGGACCGCCGACGTGATCACTAGTACGAAGCCTCGAGCGTGCGACGAGGCTCTTCGACGTTCTTCAGGTCGACGAAGAAGCGCTTAACGTTCCGATCGAGGCGGCTTTCTCCCATCTGGTCCGTTTCCACTTCCACGAACGTGTAATGCCCTCCCTCGGGCCTAGCCGTCAGGCGCATCGTCGCCACGCTCTCTGGTGTTCCGACCACCCCTTGGAACGTGCGGGCACGAGCCCCAGACTGTAACGTCCGCAAGCCTAACGCCTGAAAAAACGCATCGGCCCTGGCCATGACATCGGCTGGTCCTACGTGCGTTCGGAAGAAGTGTCGCATGGTGCGTGGTTAGTTGGTGTCCTTGGCCGGGAAGACTTCCTGCATCCAGTCCATGCGTTGCAGCACGCGCGTGGAGTCCTTCCGGAACTGGATGGCGACTGCCCACTCGCCGGCAGTGATGAATCGGAGATTGGCGTAGTAGGTGCCTAACTGCTCGCCTTGCACCAATGAGTCCCACGTGCTGGCTCCATCCCGACTGCTCGCGAAGATCCGGCCTTCCCCGCCTTCCACCGGCGCCCCCGTCTTTGAGTCGCGCACCTGGATCTGGTAGCGAATCTTCTCCCGCGCAATCGGCGGGACAGGATCGGACATGATTCGGAACGCCATGTCCTCGGACCAAAGGCGAATCGAGAGGTCCTGTTGCGTGGGGCCGCAGGCAAGCAGCGCGGCCAGAGCGCCTAGGCGAACCATCGCCAGGAGTCGCGTCATGTCTGGTAGTACTCCAGCCCGAGATGCGTGATCTGCTCCTCGCCCATCAGGTGGCGCAGGGTGTTCTTCAGTTTCGTCTGTTGAATGAACAGGTCATGTTCGGGCTGAAGTCCCGGAGCGGCCATCGGGCTCTTGTAGTAGAACGACAGCCACTCCTGAATGCCCTTCATGCCAGCGCGTTGTGCGAAGTCGGAAAACAGCGCCAGGTCCAACACCAACGGGGCGGCCAGGATCGAGTCGCGGCAGAGGAAGTTCACCTTGATCTGCATGGGGTACCCCATCCAGCCCACGATGTCGATGTTGTCCCACCCTTCCTTGTTGTCGCCTCGTGGCGGGTAGTAGTTGATGCGTACGACGTGAGAGAAATTCTCGTAGAGTTGCGGGTACTTGTCCGGCTGCAAGATGGTATGCAGCACCGAGAGCTTCGACTCCTCCTTCGTCTTGAACGACGCGGGATCATCGAGAACCTCCCCGTCGCGGTTGCCGAGGATGTTGGTCGAATACCACCCCGCCAGCCCCAACATGCGCGCCTTCAGTCCCGGAGCGATCACCGTCTTCATCCAGGTTTGCCCGGTCTTGAAGTCCTTCCCGGAGATCGGCACACCACGATCGTTCGCCAGCTGCTGCAACGCCGGCGTATCAACCGCCAGGTTTGGCGCGCCATTGCAATATGGGACGCCTTCCATGATCGCCGCCCACGCATAGAGCATCGATGGGGCGATTGCGTCGTCGTTGCGTTCCATCGCTTTCTCGAACTGCTCGATCGTCGCGTGCTGTGGGCCCGGTCGGATAAAGATCTCCGTCGACGCGCACCATACCATGACCACGCGATCCAGGCCACTGCGCGCCTTGAAGTCACGGATGTCCTGCCGGAGCTGTTCGGCGAGGTCCCGCTTCGTCTTTCCGGTCTTCACGTTGGTGCCGGAAATTCGGGTCACGTACTTCGTATCGAACACCGCTGACATCGGCTTGATCGACTTCAGGAAGTCAGCGATCGGCTCGAGGTGCTTGTCCTCCAACACACCGGCCTTCTTCGCCGCGACGTAGGCGTCATCCGGAATCGGGTCCCACGCGCCGAATACCAGGTCCTTCATGTCGGCGAGCGGAACGAAGTCCTTGATGAGCGGCGATCGATTGTCCGTCCGTTTCCCGAGCCGAATCGTCGCCATTTGCGTCAACGACCCTATCGGCGCCGTGTAGCCGCGGCGAATGCTCTCGACGCCGGCCATGAAGGTCGTTGCGACGGCCCCGAGGCCCGGCGTGAGAATGCCCAGCTTACCGGAAGCGGGACGAACAGCGGAACGAGTCGCGGTAGCCGACGAACCCTGCACGTAGAAGTCTCCTGAATGATGTGGAAAGCGAATTCAGCGGATCGCGTCAACCGGCTCCGCAGCGGCCGCGGACGGGATGCGCCCAGAGGACGCGCGCGAGATATCCGCGTCGTCGGCTGTCGGTGGAGATGCCGGCGTCGTAGCACGGTACACAAAGACGATACGCTGGACGGCAGTGATCCATGCCGTCACCGAAAGCAGGATGCAAATGAAAATCAGCACCCACCCGTGCAGGGCGAGGCCGAAAAAAGCTTGCGGCGCGGAGAGGAGCGTGACGCGCTCCGGTCGCTGCAACATTCCGACCTTGGCGTCGATGCCTAACGCCTCGGCGCGTGCGCGCGTGTAGGAGGTGAGAAAGGTGGCGATAATTCCGAACATCAGGACGCCAACCATGGGCATCGCTGTCCAGTCGGGCACCTCGTGATGCTTCCAATTGCGCGCGAAGAAAATCAGCAGGCCACCCAACACTGCGCCGTCGGCTACCCGGTCCAGGGTGGAATCGTAGAACGCCCCGAACACGGTCGAGCGATTGGTGCGACGGGCCACCGTGCCGTCGAGCACGTCAAACAGCGCCGTGAGGCCTAGGGTCCAGCCCGCCAAGGAAATGTGCCCGGTGGCGTAGATCGCCCCCGCCGTGATGCTGCAGAGCGTGCCAACCGTCGTAATCGTGTTTGGGTTCACCCGACGGCGCACCATCCAGTCGGCGACCGGCTCGATGACGCGCAAATACCCGCGCTGGATTGCTTCCCAGAGGGCTTTCATGCCGGAGTGGACGGGTGTGGCAACGTATGTCGGAAGGGAGACGGCGGTTGGGACTTAGTTCGCCCCTATCAAGATGCAGCAACCCGATGAAATTACGTCGCTTAACCGCTCCTCACAACCCTCGGTTCACGGGACCTTCCAGCTGTTGGACGACTGCAAAGTCACCCCGTCCTTGGTGTACGTCTTTGTCCCATCGGACGTGGTCGCCTTCAACCGGACCATGGCCCCGACCGAGAGTCCACGCACCGGGAGTTCCGTCGTCGCGTTGGCCCCAACCTGATCAAGCAGTTGATCGGATCCGCCGGTCACGACGTATACGTTGACCGACTGGGTGAGCGTATTCGTGACGGTCAGGGTCACCGTGGCCACCGACGCCGGCGCGCTTTCCACCTTCACCGTCCGAGCGCTACAGCCCGCTGACGCCAACAACAATACCGAGATCGCTAACAGAGATCGCATATGCGTGCTCCAGGTCGTGAGTCATCGAGTAATGGATCGCCTCGCCGGTACCCCTCCGCCGCCGTTTTGCTCGTTCATGGGCGACTGCTTGGCTCGTCCTTCCTCTTGGTGAGTACCTTCACACTTGCCAGAGGATAGCTCCCTTCGTCACCCTACGCCAATGCGCCACCGCACATTGCACTTTCCGTCTCGCGCGTTAGCCTGGGCAGCCGTGTCGCTCGGGTTGTTAGGCACCGTCGCCCCGCGAACCTTCGCACAGAACAGCGGTGAGGGTGCTTTGTCTCCCTTGGACGCAAGCGTCGCCCGCCGAATGAACGTGAAGCGCCTGTCGGACACCCTGCAGTTGATCCTCCGCTCAGGCGTGCGCGATTCGGCGTTTCCCGGCGCTATTGCGGTCGTGGGCACGCGCGACGGCGTCCTCGCCCGCGCTACAGCGGGACACATGGACTGGGCGGCCTCACCGGCGCCTTCTGGCAGGACCCTTTGGGACCTGGCGTCCCTCACAAAGGTCGTGGCACTGACGAGCGCGATGTTGCAGCTCGTGGATCAGGGACGCGTCGCCCTCGACGCCCCGGTGCAGCGGTACCTCCCGGGCTTCGCCGGAAAGTGGAAGGACCAGGTGACCGTGCGTCACCTGTTGACGCACTCCGCCGGTCTTCCGGCGTGGAGGCCCCTGTACAAGGAGGCAGCCACCGCGAAGGAGGCGATGGCTCTCGTGTATGCGACGCCGCTGGACACCCTCCCGGGCGTCCGTATGGTCTACTCCGACCTCGGCGCTATCCTGTTGGGAGAAATCGTTCGCGTTGTGACTGGAGACTCGCTCGACACGTACACGACGAGCCATGTCTTCCAGCCACTGCGCATGCGGGATACCCAGTTTCGTCCACCCACGTCGTTGCGCTCGCGGATTGCCCCCACCGAAGTCGATCCGTGGCGCCAGCGGCATTTGCGCGGCGAAGTCCACGACGAGAATGCCTTCGCGTTAGGCGGCGTCTCGGCCCATGCCGGACTCTTCTCCACGGCGGACGATCTCGTGCGCCTTGCACGAGCCTACCTCAATGGCGGTGTCCTCGACGGCCAACGGGTGTTTTCTGACAGCGTCATCCGGTTGTTCACGAGCGTGCAGAACGCGGTCCAATCCAACCGGGCCCTCGGTTGGGAAACCCCAACCGGGGGCAATTCGGCGGGCCATGCGCTCTCCGCCCGCGCGTTTGGGCACACCGGTTTCACGGGGACCTCAATCTGGATTGATCCGGACAACAACCTGTTCATCCTGTTATTGAGCAACCGGGTAAACCCAACGCGCGAGCACCGCGCCATCAGCGGTGTTCGAATCGCCATTGCCGACGCGGCGATGGCGATCGTGGGCTCGGCAGCCCGGCCCAGCCCCTAGGAGGTATTGGCGGCGGAATCCCGCGGATGTGGGGCGCCGACCCGGCCGGTTCCCAAAGTGTCCCGGGGTTGCCCCGTCTGCCTCAGGAGCCTCTTTCTTGAAGGGCCCCGGGGCAGTGACTATTTTGGGAGTAGACTAGTCGCCATTCGCGACACATTGAGGAGGAGTCCTGTGAGTACCGTTCAGCAACCGGAAGTCATCGTCACGGTCACCGCTGGCGCCGCCGTTGAGGTCAAGAAGTTCATGGAAGCGGAAGGCGTTCCTGCCGAGGTTGGTGGCCTTCGCGTGAGTGTGCAGCCTGGAGGGTGTTCTGGATTCAAGTACGGTCTTCTGATCGAGGACCAGCCCGCCGATGACGACCTCATCGTCCAGTCAGAAGGATTCCGGCTGTTTGTCGATCCATTTTCCGCGCAATACGTGAACAACGTGACGATCGACTACGTGTCGTCCATGCAGGGATCGGGCTTTACGTTCAAGAATCCCAACGCCACGGGCGGCTGCGGCTGCGGCTCGTCGTTCTCCGCCTGATTCGATGACGCGCGCGGCTTCTGGCGACGTTCCAGCCGCCAGCGCCGTCGGCATGAAGGCCCGCGACACCTCCGGTGGTCGCGGGCCTTCATCGTTGCAGCTTCCGGGTGCTGTCGCCCATGAGCGCATCCCCACCGAAATCCTCCGCGATCGATCACGACGCGATCGCCTTGGTGGTCGCGCACCGAATTGCCGCGACGGTCCGCGACCGCGGCGCCAAGGGACTGCCTTGCGTATTGGGACTTGCCACGGGGTCGACACCCATCGGCGTTTATCGCGAACTCGTGCGCTTGCATCGCGAGGAAGGGCTGTCGTTCAAGCACGTCGTCAGCTTCAACCTCGACGAGTACTACCCGATGGACCCGGGCAGCGTTCACTCCTATCACCGTTTCATGTGGGAGAACCTGTTCTCGGCGATCGATATCGTGCCGGACAATGTGCACCTTCCGCGCGGCAATATTGCCCGCGCCGACGTGGAGCGATTCGCGGAGGAGTACGAACAGCAGATCAGGGACGCTGGAGGCATCGATTTCCAACTTCTCGGAATCGGCAAGACCGGACACATCGGGTTCAATGAGCCCGGCTCCGGCGCCGATACTCGCACGCGGCTGGTGACACTGGACCTGGTCACGCGACGCGACGCCGGCGCTGACTTCTTTGGTGAAGACAACGTCCCTCGCGAGGCGATCACGATGGGCGTCGCGACCATTCTCGACGCTCGAGAGGTCGCCATTCTTGCGACCGGAGAACACAAGGCCGCCATCGTTCGCCGCGCGGTGGAGGGAGAGCAGGATCGCGACGTCGCGGCAACGTTTCTTCAGCGACATCCGCGCGCCACGTTCTACGTAGATGAACCGGCAGCGGCCGCGCTGACGCGTATGGCGACGCCGTGGCTCGTCCACGAAGTGACCTGGACGGACGACCTGACCGTACGCGCCGTCATATGGCTCTCTCAGGTGACATCCAAGGCGATCCTGAAGTTGACTCCTGGCGATTACATCGAGCACCGGCTTTCCTCGCTGCTCGCCCGCGGAGGAACCGCGGGCGCCATCAATGGCCGTGTGTTCAATGCGCTTGGCGCCAAGATCCGCGGTCGATCCAAACTTCCACGGAACGAACGCATCGTCTGTTTCTCACCGCACCCGGATGACGATGTCATTTCCATGGGCGGTATCCTCCGGAAGCTGGTGGAAAACGAGAACACGATCGTGGTGGCGTACATGACCAGCGGCAACATTGCCGTGTTTGACCACGATGTGCGCCGCTACGTGGACGTCATCGCCCGATTGGGGAGCGAAGGACGATTGGCCGAGTTGGCCACGAGCCAATTGCGCGAGCGGGTGCAGTCCGCGTTGGCCGCAAAATCTCCCGGCGACGTCGATGTCGACGACGTCCTCGATCTCAAGCGCGTGATTCGCGAGGCCGAGGCCGTAAGTGGCTTGGAGACGGTGGGCCTAACGAGCGCATCGGCGAGGTTCCTGAACTTGCCGTTCTACCAAACGGGAAAGGTCCGCAAGGATCCTATTGGCGCGACCGACGTGGCGATCGTCCGTGCCCTGCTGGAGGAGGTCCGACCGTCATTGATCTTCGTGGCCGGCGATCTCACCGACCCGCATGGGACCCATCGCATGTGCAAGGACGCCATCGACGCCGCGCTGGGACAGATCGCCACCGAGGGCACGGTCGACGCGCTGCCTGAGGTCTGGTTGTATCGTGGTGCCTGGCAGGAGTGGTCGGTCGCTGACGCCACGTGGCTGGTGCCGCTCTCACAGGAGGAACTTCGCCACAAGATCCAGGCGATCTTCAAGCATCAGTCTCAGAAGGACTCGGCCCCCTTCCCCGGTCAGGACGAACGTGAGTTCTGGCAGCGCGTCGAAGCGCGGAACAAGGAAACCGCGGCTACGCTGGACCGCCTTGGCCTGGCGGAGTACTTCGCGATGGAAGCCTATGTCGTGGCTTAGGGGCCTAACGCATTGAACGCGAACTTTGGCCTGTTGGACCTCTTGGTCCTCGTCCTCTACCTGCTCGGCACGACGGCACTGGGGATGTGGATCGGTCGCCGGCAGCAGGGGGCGGCAGACTACTTTGTGGGCGGCCGCGTCATCCCGTGGTGGGCCGTCTTGTTCTCGATCGTCGCGACCGAGACGAGCGCGTTGACATTCATTTCGATTCCTGGTCTCGCGTATACCGGCAACTTCGGCTTCCTGCAGGTCGTTGCTGGCTACATCCTGGGGCGAATCGGCGTCGCCACACTGCTCTTGCCTCGCTACTTCCAGGGGGAAATCGTGACGGCGTATGCGATGCTCGAGCGACGGTTCGGACTCGCGACGCGTCGTGCCACCTCCATTGTGTTCATGATCACGCGCGCATTGGCAGATGCGGTGCGAGTCTTTGCGACGGCCATCCCTATCGCGCTCATCCTGGGTAGCAGCCTGCCTCGCGCCTATGTCATGCCGGCCGCTATCCTCGTCCTGGGTGCGCTGACGATCCTGTACACGTATCGCGGTGGCATGCGCGCGGTGATCTGGACAGAACTGTTGCAGGCGGCGGTATATGTCCTTGGTGGCGTTTCCGCCATCGTCTTGCTGGCGCGCAGCGTTCCTGGTGGGTGGCAAGGCATACTCGATGTGGCACGCGCACAGGGAAAGTTGCAGGTGATCGATACCTCGTTCGCCATCGACAAACCGCACACGATTTGGGCCGGTCTGATCGGCGGGGCATTCCTGGCCATGGCCTCGCACGGTGCTGACCAATTGATCGTGCAGCGCCTGCTCTCGTGCAAGTCGTTACGCGAAGCCCAGCGCGCGATCATCGGCAGCGGTCTGGTGGTCTTCGTCCAGTTCACGTTGTTCCTTACCGTCGGCATGGGGCTGTTCGCGTTCTACGGTGGACGGAACATGGGCGCTCCAGACTCCATCTTTCCGACATTCATTGTCGAACGGATGCCCGCGGGACTCACCGGGCTGCTCGTCGCCGCGATCGTGGCGGCCACCATGAGTACGCATTCCGGCGCCATCAACTCACTGGCGGCGGCCACCACACATGACATCTACCTCCCGATCACCGGCCGCGCTGCCGACGACCCGGTCACTTTCCGGATGGGGCGGCGATTCGCGCTGTTCTGGGGATTGGTGCTGACGGGCGGGGCGTTGCTCTTCAAGGAACAAGGTACCCCCGTCGTGGTGGTGGCACTTGGCATTGCGTCGTTCACGTATGGCGGGCTGCTCGGGACCTTCTTTCTCGGGAATTTCTGGGCGCGCGCCGTGCAGCGCGATGCGCTCATCGGCATGATCGTGGGCATCGCTTCCATGTCCTTCGTGGTATTCGCAAAACAGCTGTCGGCCGCATATCCTTCGCTCGCGTCAACACTGGGGCCGCTGGCTCGCGTCGCCTGGCCCTGGTATGTCCTCATCGGAACCACTCTCACCGTTGTTACCGGCATGCTTTCGTCGCTCACGCATTCAGTACCGGCTTCCCCTGCTTCTCCCGTGGAACGCGCTACGCACCCGGAGGGCCGACGGTGAGTTCAGTGATCGTTGGAGTTGACGGAGGCGGCACTCACACCCGCGTGACCGTTGCCGATGAAGCCGGCACCCAGCTGGCCGCGGCCACGGGGCCCGGGAGCGCGGTGAAGCCCGGTGATATCGAGCGTTCCGCGGATATTATCGCCAGCACCATTAAGGAGGCCCTGGCGCAGGTTCCTGGCGATGGCCCACACGTTCGGCTGGCCTGCGTGGGAGTGGCCGGGGCTGGACGCGACGAGGAACGCAGTGGGTTGCAGCTGGCGCTGCGAACCCGCGAAGTCGCGGATGAGGTGGTGGTGGTGACGGACGCCGAGGTCGCGCTGGAAGATGCCTTCGGCGAGGGACCAGGGGTGCTGCTGATTGCCGGCACCGGCTCGATCTGCTTCGGTAGGGGACCTGCGGGGGCGTTGGCACGGTGCGGCGGTTGGGGACCGGTTCTTGGGGATGAGGGAAGCGGAGCTTGGTTCGGCCGCCGGATGCTTGGGGTGGTGGCGG
>JBGAJQ010000001.1:0-288124 GCA_044224875.1 Gemmatimonadaceae bacterium
ATTGTGGATTCCGGGATCGATACCGGCCCGATCATCCGCGTGAGGACCCTACCGACTCCAACCACTGCGTCCCTCTTCGACGCGGTGCAAAGCGTCTATCCCCCGGGCGTGGAAATGATTGCGGACGCGCTCGATGACCTGCAACACGGCCGTATGATCGCTGGCGTACCACCAGCGTCTGCCGGTACGTACTACTCATGGCCAACCTCCGACGACTTGGCCACGTTTCTTCGCATGGGCTATCGGCTGGTGGACCTGCCGAGCTATGCGCGACTGCTCGCGCGCTACGTTCCTGCCGCATGACGCGGGGTGCGGCACCACATGTCGGCATGAGCCCTCGACATCGTATTGGCGTTGCCGTGGTATGCTCGTTAGGCCTGACAGCGTGTTTCGGTAGCGCAGAGCCCCTCATTTCCGGACCACAGAAATGCCAGGCACCTGCCGACGGGTCGGCGTCGTTCGGATGTGCCGTCCTCACCGGGAGCGTGGTTGGTCCGTCCAATGAACCTTTGGACGGGATCTCCGGGGCCATTCGCAGCACCCCGCAATGCGCTTGTCGCAGTGTGGCGATCGTGGTGGATACCACCGGTATGTTCACGATCACCGTACACCGGGCGCTTAGCGCACCAACCACATCACCCGACACGGCCACGGTGGTGGTGTACATGGGTGCCACGGCCGCGAAGTATCCACGCTCCATTACCGGCGATCCGTTCTTCGACACGGCGTCCGTCCACATGACGTACGCGCCGATTGGCGGCGAGGTCACGGTCTACAACCTGCGTCTCCTGATTCCACTACCGCCGCGTGCGTGAGCCCAGCTGCGCGGTCTGATACGCGACGGCGCAACTCCGCCGCACCAGGTTTCTTTCACTTGACTGAGGGACGGCATGCGTGCTTCACACGTGACAATGGCGATGACGATCGACGGAAGTAGCATCCTCGAGACGCTGGGCGTCGTTCGCGGGATCGTGGTGCGATCGCGTTCGGTCTTCGGGAGCATCGGTGCCAAGCTCCAGACGCTCGTCGGTGGAAACATCACCATCCTGACCAACCTTTGCGAACAGGCCCGCGCCGAGGCCTTCTCGCAGATGGTGGAGCACGCCGAGATGCTTGGAGCTGACGGTATTATCTGCGTGCGGTATGATGCCACGGAGATCCTTCCGGGGGTGACGGAAGTCCTCTGCTATGGCACGGCCGTACGCACAGATCGCCCGCACTAGCAGCGCTGCCAGCGCGCGTCGTGTCCTGGAAACGGGTGAACTACCTGATCCACCGGTGGACGGGGGTGCTCCTCGGCGTCGTTGTGTTCGTGTGGTTCGTGAGTGGGATCGTCATGATGTACTACCCATATCCCGAACTCACGCCGCGTGAGCGGTTGCAGGCGACGCCGGCGCTTGTGCTCGACGGGTCGACGCGGCTGATCTCATTCACCGGCGCGCGGGCCGCGGTGGGCTCTGCGTCGATTGGAGGGTCCGAGCCGACTACTGCGCGCTTGCGACGGTGGCACAACCGGCTCGTATATGCCCTGTACGCGGAGCACGGGGCGCGCTTGGAGAGCGTGGCGCTGGTGGACGCGGAGTCTGGAGCCCTGCTCTCGCCGATCACAGCGTCCGAGGCTGTCGCGGCGGCGAGGGAGGCTGCCCGAATATCTGGTGATGCGGCGATCGACCTGCTTCCACGAAGCGATCACTACTTCATGGGGAATGAGAAGCAGGGGTCGTTTCCGGTGTTCCGTGTGGCCTTCGACGATCCGCAGCAAACGGCCGTGTATGTCGCGGCGCGTACCGGGGACGTTGTAGCCCGTGTGACGCGGTGGGCCCGGATTTCAACGTGGCTTGGCACCGTGCCGCATTGGCTCTATTTCCAGGACCTGTACTATGACCACTTTGACGCGTGGCTCTGGATCAGCATCCTACTTCCCGGTGTTTCGCTCCTGATCGCGGTAACTGGGATTGTGATTGGCGTGGTGCAGCTGTTCCCACGTCGCTGGCGAGGAAGCTGGCGAGTGAGCGCATATCACGGCATGTCGAAGTGGCATCATCTGTCCGGCATTGCGTTTGGAGCAGTGGTGTTCACGTGGACTCTGAGCGGAATGCTCGAAGTGTTGGGTCCTTCATCCACCCCTGGGGCTCGGACGATGGCTGACGCCGCGGGCGATGTATTGTCGTGGAAAGCAGCCAATCTGGATGCAACGGGCGCGTTCTTCCGCGCGAAAGCGCTGGCGTTGGGCGACACGATCGTTGCCATCGACATGGCGCGGTCGGGCGGCCGAGCTGGCTACTTGGTGCATCTGCGTTCTGGCAATCGCACGTGGGTGGACGCCACTACCGGAGCAGTTCGGCGCCAGATCGATAGCACAGCCGCGATCGACGTGGGACGTTCGCTGGTGGCTCAGGCTTCAAACGTTGTAGCTGCCGAGTTGCTCCGCTTGCCCGATGCCTTCTACTATGCCTCACATGGGGGGGATCTGGTGCTACCAGTCTGGCGAGTCCGGTTCGACGATCGGGAGCAGACGACGATGTACCTGGATTCGGTGACGGGACTGCCAACGGCCGTGGTGACGGACGATGTTCGGCGGTGGCGGTGGTGGCGGGAGGGATTGCACGATTTTGACTTTCCTGGACTCGTGAACCGGCGCCCGTTGTGGGACATTCTCGTACTGGTGCTGATGGTTGGTGGTGTGGTATCGTCAGTGAGCGGGGTGTGGCTCCTGGCGCGTCGCTTGTGGCGTCTGCGCCCCGATTTGTAACGGAATATCGCACGTCAATTCGTTAGGCGTTGCACCGGCGCCATGCTCGACCGATGGTCGGGATGAGCGAAACCGGGGTAGCCGGACCTCACCGTGCGCACTATCTTCTCGGCCATCGTTGTCGTTTTCGCAGGTGATCGCTGTGAAGCTCGCTGACGCTTAACCGGTCTCCATGGTGCCGTCCACGTTGCAGCGCCGACGAGTCGGGGCCCGCACACCAATTCCGGCCGTGCGCGTCAGTGTGTCACGCTTCATGTCGGCGGCGCGACACTGGGATGTGGACCTGGTGCGAGCCGGGTTGGTCGCGCACCCGGAGTATGCACGCGCCACGGATCACCAGGGGCGCACGGCGTTGCATCTGACGGCAACCGCCGATACGCGGCGCGCAAGACGCCCCACGTCCTCAGCGGTCGCGGTCGCCCGCGCCCTCGTGCAAGCGGGGGCCGACGTGAATGCCGTCCACTCGATTCCGGATGGCGTCGAGTCGTTTCCGGCGCGCGCCCTATGGTACGCCGTTGCCCGCGGTGGAAACCGCGCCCTGGCCCGCTACCTCCTGGCGAACGGCGCGGACCCGAACTACTGCTATTGGGCGGTGGTCTGGAGTGATGACATCGGCACGGCACGCCAGCTCGCGCGGCACGGTGCCGACGTGAACGTCCGCTTTCACGGTGAAACACCCCTGCTCTATGCCACGCGCCTGCGGCGAACGCGGATGATGCGCTGGCTGGTCGATCACGGTGCAGACGTCAACGCAGCGGATGGCGAGGGGCGATCGCCCCTGTATCACGCTATCTGGCGTCGTCACGCGCCCGCGGAGATCCGGCTGCTGCTGGACGCCGGCGCGTCCGTCTCCCAAGCGGCGCGCGACGGTTCGACCCCCGCGTCGATCGCTGGTTCTCGCTTGCGGGCACTCGTACCGCCAACCGGCGAGTAGCGACGCGATCGCGCGCGTGAGGTTGCGCACGTTGGCTCGCCCGCACCACCGTTAGGCCAACGGAGAACCGCAATCCTATGGCACATACCACACGGCGCGCCCTCATCTCGCGGGCACGCCCCCTTGCTTCTCAAGCGGAATTCGCCCGACGCATCATGCGTGCGGCGCTCATCGGCGCGCTGGTCATCGCCGTGGGCCTGAGCGTGGGCGCAGCCGGCTATCACTGGCTGGAGGGGCTCACGTGGCTGGACGCGAGCCTCAACGCCGCCATGCTGCTGGGTGGAGAGGGACCGATCGCCACACTGCATACGTCGGCAGGGAAGGTCTTTGCCACCGCGTATGCCATGTTCAGCGGAGTCGTGTTCATCACGGCGGTCTCCTTGCTCCGGTCGCCCGTCCTGCACCGGTGGTTGCACCGGTGGCACCTGGATGTGGCCGATCCGGACACTGGGGCCGAGTCGCATGACAAGTGAGCGCCCTGTGTTCGAGCTGCGACCGATGCGCGGGGACGACGAGGCCGCGGCCTGCGCCGCGCTCATGGCCAACAGCGAACCGTGGATCACGTTAGGTCGCGACTACGCGGCCTCGCTGACCGTCGTGCGGAATCCGGACCGCGAGGTGTGGGTAGCGGTCAACGCCGGAGCCGTGGCAGGATTCGTGGTGCTAGCGATGCGGGGTGGCTTCCCGGGTTACATCCAGTCGATTGGCGTTCAGTCGTCGTGGCGGGGGCATGGTGTCGGCCGGGAGTTGCTGGAGCGGGTCGAACAGCGCGTGTTCGAAGAAACCCCGAACGTCTTCCTGTGTGTTTCGTCGTTCAACCCGCGCGCGCGGCGCTTTTACGAGGCGGGCGGTTATCGGCACGTGGGGACGGTACCTGACTATGTCGTCGAGGGTCACGACGAGCACATCATGCGCAAGACGCGCGGGCCGCTTGCCACCTACCGATCGACCGATGCAGCTGGCTGAACCTGCGGCGGCAATCCATCTCCCGGTGCCAGCCGTAGCTCCTCTATAGAACACCGTTAGGTACGGATCCTTGGAGCGAAGACCAATGCGGATGCAGCTGGACCGGCGTTCGGACCTGGCGCGGCGCGCCGAGGATGCGTTGGTGGTGGCCTTTCCCCTGCTCGGCGCGGTGTACCTGGCGCTGGAATGGGGTCTGACGCGCTTGATGGGCGGGTATTGGGGGGGGCTGGCGGCCATTGCCCTGGCGGCGGCTCCAGCGGCATCGCTCGTCCGGCTGGCATTCGGGGGACGGACGCCGCGTCAGGCATTCCGCGACGGCATTTGGTTTGGTTGCGCGGTGTCGGTGATGTATGCCTGGGCCTTCACGTCGCCGTTTGTCTCGCTCCCGGGATTCTAGCTGCCTAGCGATAGGCGCCAGACCTAACGTCGGCCTGCCTTACGACGCCTAGCGAGAGTGGCACCAGCTGTGAGGAGGGGGGCGCGAACCGCTCCGGAATTGCTTATAATAGGGCGGTCGTCGGCGGCCTGACTCCGTCTCGCGCGCCGGCCCGCAGGACCCCTCACCCCGCCGCTTTTCGCCCGTGTTCCGCGGAGGCGGCACTTCCGGACAATTCTCATGGCACAGCGCAAAGCAAAGGCAAAGGCTGGCGCCGCGAAGCGCGGCAAGGGTGCGGCGAAGAAGGCAACGCGTCGCAAGGCGAGCAATCTTCCGCCGGGCATCAGTCGTATCGACCAGCCGTCGACGCGCACGCATGGCTACTTCGTTCGCGTTGGCTACCATCGCACCAGGGACGGTTTGTGGCGGCCGAAGCACCGGGCGTTCTTTGGCGACGCCAGTCACGGCGGCAAAGCCAAGGCCATGAAGGCGGCCGAGAAATGGTTGAAGGAAGTCTCGAAGTGACAATCTCGACGGCGCGCCTCCAGGCGCGCCGTCGTGCGTTGGGGACCTAACGAGCCGGCCCCACGTCCCGCCAGCGCCTAACGCGCCCATGCCGGACTCGACCAACGCCCCCGATCCCCTGCGACTGATCGGTTCCTGGCAATTGGTCCGTGCAGACCCCGGGCTCGACGTACCTCCACGCGCACGTCTCGAGTTCGCCGATGGGGGACGCCTGTACTACCACTTCCCAGTCCATCACCAATGGCAGACGGTGGAGCTCATCTACCGGGCCGACGGTGCGACCCTCCATATGGCCGTCCCCATCGCGGCTCAGGAACAGGCCGCCAACTTCAGCTTTGGCCCAGGGGACGCCCTCGTCTTCGACTTTGGCGGCCAGCGTGCCATCTTCATCCGGGAACTCTGACCCGTCGATTCACGATGCCTGTCCTGCTGCGCACGTCGCTGTTGCTGATCGCCTCGAACATCTTCATGACGTTCGCATGGTACGCGCACCTCAAAAACCTTTCAAATCGCAGTTGGTTCGTCGCCGCGCTCGTCAGTTGGGGCATCGCCCTTTTTGAGTACCTGCTGCAAGTGCCCGCAAACCGCATCGGGTACACGGCGCTGAGCCTCCCACAACTGAAGATTCTGCAAGAGGCCATCACCCTCTCCGTCTTCGTACCGTTTTCCCTGTTCTATATGCGGCAACCGGTGAAAATGGACTACGTCTGGGCCACCCTGTGCATCATGGGTGCCGTCTACTTCATCTTTCGCACACCCACTCCTGCCTAACAAATATGGGCGTCCTCGTCGCTATCTGGCGCAAGCGCGTGCACCGC
The DNA here is from genome assembly GCA_044224875.1 of Gemmatimonadaceae bacterium. Lineage (GTDB taxonomy): Bacteria > Gemmatimonadota > Gemmatimonadetes > Gemmatimonadales > Gemmatimonadaceae > JABAQJ01. Next base: position 6,372 of record JBGAJQ010000001.1, read on the forward strand.
GGCCCCATGGACTCCCTGCAACAGGTGCAGCTGCAGGCTGGCCAGGGCATGCAGGGGAATACCGACGTCGGTGGCCGACGCCAGGTGACCATCATCGAACAGGAAGTCTGGCAGCAACACATGGCGGCGCTCGGTGGATCGCTGGACCCCTCCGCGCGTCGCGCCAACCTCATGATATCCGGATGTGCGCTGCGCGACTCACGCGGACGCGTTCTTCAAATCGGGTCCAGCCGCGTTCGCATCCTCGGAGAGACCAAGCCGTGTGAACGAATGGAGGAAGCACTCCCCGGACTTCGGGACCGGATGCGGCCGGACTGGGGTGGGGGAGCCTTTGGGGAAGTACTCGACGATGCGCTGATCGTGGTGGGCGATGTCGTCCGCTGGGAGCAGGATCCGTAGATTCCCCTCGTTCGTACACCGAGATCGCACGTGCCCATTTTCCAGAAATCGTTCATCGAGACAGAGTGCGATGAGTGCAAGAAGCCATTCCCTGTCTCGAGCGGGGGAGTGTGTGAACGCTGTCGCCGCATCCTGTGCAATGACCACTTGCACGGCTCGATGGCGCGCCGTGTGGCCATTGCGTTTGGTGCGCGGATCCTCTGTGTAACCTGCCGGCGTGGGGGAACGCCCACTCCGCCGTCCAATCAGGGCCATGGCCACTGAGCGACTGTACTACCACGATGCCCACCTCGTCGAGTTTCGTGCCCATGTGACGAAGCGCTCCGACGACGGGCGCCGGCTGTACCTGGATCGCTCGGCCATGTACCCCACGTCGGGCGGACAACCGCACGACCTCGGCACGATCAACGGCGTCCCCGTCGTGGACGTGATCGACGAGGGAGACGAGGTGGCTCACCTATTGGCAGCGAGCGTTGATGCTGACGACGCGCACGGCGTGGTGGACTGGTCGCGTCGCTTCGACTTCATGCAGCAGCACACAGGACAACACCTCATCTCGGCTGTTTTTGCCGACACCTTTGGCTTTGGCACCGTGTCGGTGCATTTCGGCGACACGATCTCGACACTCGATCTCGGCACGGCGGTCATAGATGCTGCCACGTTGCGACGCGCTGAGGATTTGGCGAACGCTGCGATCGCCGCCAACCACCCGGTAACCGTGTCGTTCGAGGATCAGCGGACTGCAAGCGGGCTGCGCAAACCCTCTGATCGGGAGGGCGTGATCCGTGTGGTGGAGATCGCTGGCACGGATCGGAGTGCGTGCGGCGGAACGCATGTCCGGTCGACGGCCGAAATCGGTGTGTTGCTGCTGCGGCGGCAAGAAAAGGTGCGGAATACGGTTCGCGTCGAATTCGTCTGTGGTCTTCGTGCCGGGCGTCGGGCGCGAGCCGACTTCGAGGCGCTGTCGGCGCTTGGACAGTCGCTGAGCGCATCGTTGGATGAGGTTCCCGCCCTCGTGGTGGCTCAACAACAGGCGCTGAAGGCGGCGGAACAGAAGAACAAGCGGCTGGATGGGGACCTCGCAGCGTACCGGGCGCAGGAGGCATACGCCTTAACGCCCCCTGGCGAGACTGGCGTGCATCGATACGTCCAAATCGCCACCACGGGAGAACTGGAAGATCACCGCACCTTCGCCATCGCATTTTCGCTGCTCCCCAAGGCGGTGTGCGTGATCGGACACGAGGCAACTCGTAGCGTCCTCGTCACGGCGTCCGAGACGTCCGGCGTCGACGCCGGTTCCGCCATGAAGCAGACCGCCGCCGCGCTGGGCGGCCGAGGCGGTGGCTCCGCGCGGCTTGCACAGGGTAGCTTTCCTGTCGGCGATGCCTTTACCCGTGCAGTCCAGATGCTGGGAGCCTAACGAATGAGCGAGTCGTACCTTCCCATTCCCACTCGTCACGCGGTGGTTTCCGTGGACCGCGTTCCGGAACGCGAGGGAATGGTCGTCTTCCTCAGCGGTTCCAAGCGTGAAGGACGCTGGACGATGCCACGCTACATGCGGGTGGCGGCCATTTTCGGATCGGCGGAGATCGACTTGCGGGAAGCTGAGATTGCTGAAGGGGTGTCGGAAGTGGAGGTGTTCGCGGTGTTTGGCAGTGTGGAAGTCTTCGTACCTATCGGCGTTCGCGTGGAGTGCACGGGCCACGCGTTGCTCGGGAGCTTCGAGACGCGGATGAGTGGCGTACCGGACTTCGCTCCCAATGCACCGACGATTCGAGTGAAAGGCTCAGCGTATGGTGCCTCGGTAGAGGTCGTGGTCAAGCCAATCACGCGCAAGCAACTGCGCGCCGAACAGCGTCTGCGCTCGGGCAAGGGGTGACCGTCAAAGTCGAGCCATGCTCTCGCCAAAACGTCGAGTCGGCTGTAGTGTAGGGGCGAAGCAGGTTCCGATGGAGACACCACCGTAGCGATCGGCGCCCGTCAGGAGGCCCCATGCTTATGGTCGCGCAATGGTTGGACAGCATTGGAGCACGCGCATTCGGCGTCTCCGCCACGTTGTTTGTCCTCATGAACGGCGCGGCGATCGTCGTGCTGGCCATTAAGCGCGACTATGGGCTGGTCAACCGTTGGACCTCGCGGTTGCTGGGAGCCAACCTGTTGCTGCTGGGGACCGGGCTCGGCATTCCGCTCGCCACGACCTTGGCGCGAAGCGCGATTCAAGCGTTGGCGCCGGTTAGCCAGGGGCTCCAACGGGACGTGCAGGACAGTGACCGCGCGTCCCCGACCGAAGCAGAGCACCTGCCGTCACGCGACTAGTCGCCCGCCACCTGCAACACAACGGGGTGCCCCACTCACCTGGGGCACCCCGATTTCATTTGCACGGCAACGCGCCCTAGTGTCGCTTCTTGCCGCCTCCGTGCTTGCCGCTCTTTCCGGCGCTCGGGTTCACGCCCGTGTTGGTGACTGGCGCCTTGAAGCTCGACTTGGCGTGGGAGTTGTAGTCCACCTTCGGAGCGACAATCCCGCCAGACGAGGGACTCGACGTGTTGATCGACCCTCGCCGACGTGAACGCCCACCTCCGTCGCCGCCTTTCGGCACAACTCCGTCCGGCAGGTCAACTTTTGGAAGCGCTGTCATGGACGCCGCAGCCTTCTTCCGCTTTCCGCCTTTGTCCTTTGTGGGGCGGGGCGGTGGCGGCGCCGCCTTGCGCGGAGCGCTGGCCTTGGCACTCTTGCCCGCACGAGGGCGTCTTCCCATTGCGTCAGCACGCTCAGGAAGCACGGCACCAACCACCGCCGATGCCAGAACTACAGCCATGATTTTCCGCATTCGTGAGGCTCCCATCAGATCGCCGGTCGGAGAACTCTGCCGAGACAATATGCGATGGCTGCAAGGTCCGCGCCCCGTGTGAGACGCCGACAAACCATTCAAGGCGGAGGACCGGGGATCCTGCGAAATCAGCAAATACTTGTCACACAACGACTTCCGATGAGCCTGACGCGCCGCCGCCGGGAGCCTAGCCTGACGATCCTGCCGAACCACGAGTGGAAATGCCAACGTGCGTAGCGTGTATTCCACACCTCAGCGCGGTTCGTGGGCAGCACTCCGATACGCCGCGAAAGACCCTCCGAATCCGTCCGGACTGGTTTGCGCCTGACGAGTGCGACCGGCGCGTCTACTCATCGACTGTACAGCGACAGACGTCAACGAGGGACCAGGCCTTAGCTCTTGGTCGCGCAGGTGTTGATGCCGAAGACGCTATACAGCGGGCAGGTCCCGAACAGCCCCGTCAGGAGCGGGACAAGGCCGATGTAGCCGAAGGGCGTGCGGGGGCCGACAAACGCGATCGCGAGGAGGCCGACTCCCAGAGCGATGCGGAGGACGCGATCGGCAGATCCAACGTTGCTTTTCATGGCTCGTTCTCACGGAGATGGGTTCTTGTTAGGCAACGGATTCAAGCGCCATATCCGCGCCCAGCGGGCTCCGTTCCCGCGCGCCCGGGCATCACGCGCAACTTCCGGGATCTTCGGACGACGACGTCATCCTTCAGCGGACGGCCGCGGCCACCGAATGTAGGGGAATGCCCTCGTAACGCCGGCGGGACCCTCGGTCGAATCCGACGAGCCGCTGCTGCTCACGCTCGCGGTGACGAGAGCGCAAGCGAATGGTCAGGCAGGCACACCGGGGTCGTGCCGTCACGTTGAGGCGCGGTCTGCAACGACCTGCTGGACGCCGCCCACGGCTGGTGGCATCGTCTACGCGATACCTTCTCTCGGGAGTATTGCGTGATGCGTCGCTGCCTGCTTGCCGTTGTTGGACCTGCACTCGCGCTGCTATCGGCACCGGTCAGGGCCCAGGATGCCCGAGCCGACGTCATGGCGGTGGTTCAACGCTTGTTCGATGGAATGCGCGCCGGGGACAGCGCCATGGTGCGTTCGGTGTTCCACCCCAAGGCACGCATGATCAGTGCGGGGAGTCGCACAGGAACCATGGTGGTGCGCGTCGAAGAATCACCGGATGGATTCGTGAAAGCCGTTGGGTCACCGCACCCGCAGCGCTGGGACGAACGGACGTCGAACGAGAAGTTCTTTGTGGACGGACCGATCGCCGTGGTGTGGGCGGATTACACCTTTCATCTCGGCGAGAAGTTCAGCCACTGTGGGATCGATCACTTCCTGTTGGTTCAGGAAGGGGGCAAGTGGCTGGTGATGGAGCTGGCGGACACCCAGCGGCGTGAGGGGTGTCCCACGTAGGCGCATCGGGGCGTCGACGCGAAGTGGCGGGTCGACGCCCCGATGGTGGCGCTTGTTCAGCGCTTCACGAAGATGGGCTCTGGAACGCCGACGAGCGCAAGGATCGCCGAACCCTTCCAGCCCACGTCGGCAATGAGTGAGTCGCCGCGGATCAGGAGTTCGTGCTTGTCGCCGTCCTTCTGCGGGTCCAGGTACAACCGGTCGCCTTCAACCCGATAGCTTCCGTGGTCGTTGTCGCGATCACGGTCCTCCTTCACGGCAACGTTGACCTCCAGGTCGTACTGGCCACGGCCGTCGAGTTTCAGGACCGCGTCGAATTTCCAAGGAATAGTCGCTGTGGTGCCCTTGCCGGCATACACGTACCGACCCTTCACCGAACGGTCGCGCAGGGTTTGAGCGAACGCCGACTCTCGCCCGCAACCCGACGCCCCGGCGAACAGCAGACTGGCAGCTCCGACGATCAATGCGCGCGACATGGCAGCTCCTGGAAGTGGTCGCGAGGACACAACGTTCGCGCGCGTCCGTCAGTTTCAGTGCGACAACGTTCCCAGGTCGTCTCGGACCCCTTCGGCCACGCGATCGGCCAACGCCATGATGGTCAGGTACGGATTGATCTCCAGTGAATCCGGAAAGAGCGAGGCATCCGCCACACGTAGCCACGGCATGCCATGGACGCGCCCGCGTGAATCTGTCACGCTGTCGCCGGGTGCGCCCATGCCGCACCCGCCCATGAGGTGCGCGGCGGAGATCGAGATGCGCCCCGGGAGGAAGTGTTTGCTGTGCACTAGGTCGTCAATCCGATACGCGTCGCCACGTTCGATCAGTGGTGGGTCGGCGCTCGGCGCGTGGACGCGGAGCGCGCCGGCGGCAAAGAAGATCCTCGCCGACGTTCGCGTGGCGCGGACGAGTGACTCGATGACCGTGGGCGTGAACGTGTAGTGAACGACGGGACGGCCATTGACGTCGATCGTGATGCGATTCTGCGGTACGGCGTGATCGCAGGCAAGCACGAGGATCATCTGCAGCCGGGGAAAGGCGCGCATCAGGCGGGCGTGCGGTTCCCCAAATCCCGTGAGGTTCTTCGCCGTAGTGAACGGGAAGTACATGCACGTTTCCAGGACGAAGCCCTCCTCCTCGGCGCGGTCCAGAAAGTACGACTTGGGGTGACCGACGTCGTTGGTGATTTCCTGTTCGTGCTCGCCGACGAGGATATGTGCTGGATGACAGGTGAACCCGTGTCCCAACCGTGGTAGCTGACGAGTGATGTCGGAGCGCAGCAGCAACGCGGATGTACCGATGGAGCCGGCGCAGGTGACAATGAGGGGAGCGGTCACCCGATACTCACCGGGCGCCCATGGGGAGGGGAGACCCTTCGTCCCTGGAAGCCGCTCGGTGACGCGCACCACCGCCGCCCGTTCTTCCAGCCGCAGGACTTCGGCGCGCGTGACCACTTCCACGCCATCTCGTTCCGCGTTAGGCAGCTGAACGCGGTGCGTGCCCATCTTGGCGGCGTTCGGGCAGCCCAGGTTACACAGGGAGGAGCCCTTGCAGCCGCGCAGGTTCAACGGAAACTGTTCAGCCTTGAGACCGGCGCGCAGGCACCCGGTTACGAAGAGCTTGTTGTTCTGATTGATGAGGACACGGGGGAGGTAGTGCACGTCGTTTTGCGCCATGTACTTTCGCGAGCGCTGCTCGACGTCGCTCCATTCCAGTCCGGGCACGCACCAGGATCGAATGACGCGGTCGGGGGCGATGAGCGACGTTCCGGTGTACACGACCGTCGATCCCCCGTACAGGCGGCCAAAGGCCAGCGTCATGGCGCCGTCGGCGGTGAGGAATCCACCGCCGTCCTCGTATAGCACGCTGGACATGTCGAGTTCACGGCCCGTGAACTCGTGATCCTCGAGCCGCGGCCCCTGTTCGAGCACCAGAATGCGCTTGCCCGCGCGGGCAAGGGAACCGAGTTCCTGGGCTACGGTGCCTCCGCCGGCGCCGGAGCCAATGACAATGACGTCGTAGCTTCGCTGGTTCACGCGGACATGCCCGGTGGATCGTTAGGCTGGCGACGGGCTGCCCATCCCTCCGGTGATGCCCGATAGCCGATAGCGACGGCGGCGGCCGGTCGAGCGTAGTATCCCATGAACACGAGGGTGCGAAGACCCCACATCCCGCGTCGGAGCACGAGGACACGCGAGTTTTGCAGGCTGGTCAACACGCGCTCCTGCTGCGCGGCGCCAAGCCGCCGGAAACGCGTACCGAATCGAATGACCGGCAGCATGTCGATCGCGCGAAGAAACATCACGAGCTGCTTCTGAAGCTGCGCGGGGCGGGACGCGAGGCCGAATTCAACGATGCGTTCGAGCTCTGTCCACTCGCTCTCTGGCAGCTCCTTGCACTCCGGCACGACGGTCGCGGCGACGGCGCGAAAGACACCGCGAACGGGATGAAGGAGCGACGAGGTCGTCACAGGCCGGTGCCGGCGAACGTTATCGGGAGCACCGGCGCGAAGCGCGGTGCGCGTCGGACGAAGCTACTGACTCTGGCGTAGACCGGCAACCAAACCCGTAAGGTTCTCCGACCTGGGGAGACCAACTCATACGGCTCCCTCCACAACGCTCACATGCGCATTGGCCTGCTCATCCACGTTTCGTTTCTTCTCCTCGGCAACAACGTACAGGCGCAACGTGTCGTCGCCATTCGGGACATCACGGTGATCGACGGAACGGGATCCGCGCCTCGCGTCCGTCAGACCGTCGTACTTCGTGGCGACCGCATCGCCGCCGTCGGCCCGTCGGGTTCGACGCGGATTCCCCGCGACGCGCGTGTGATCGAAGGGCGTGGTCAGTACCTGCTGCCCGGTTTCATCGACGTCCACGCGCACTACCAACTGGGTCCCGTCAGTATGGACACCGTCGCCAATGTGCCGGTGATGCGCATGGCGCTCGATCCCGCTGGGGGCGTCGAGTCTCTGCAAACGCTGCTGGCGTTTGGCGTGACCACCATCCGCAACCCCGCGGCGAACGCCGTGACCGCCGTGGCCATACGGGATTCCGTGCGTCTCGGGCTTCTGCGAGGGCCGCGGATCTTCACTGCCGGAGAAGCCATCGACGGCATCGCGCCAGTAGACGGACTGTCGGTGGTCGTGAAGTCGGAAGACGAAGCGCGGCGGGAAGTCGATCGCCAAGCCGCGTTAGGCGTCGACTATGTGAAATTGTACGCCGGCCTTGGTCCCACCTACGTGCGCGCCGCGATCGACGAGGCTCACCGCCGGGGAATTCGCGCCATCGGCCACCTGTTCATGACCTCATGGACGGATGCTGCCAATGACGGCATCGATGGCATCGTGCACATCACGCCGGGAACACCACGCCTGTTACCTCCGGAGCAACGAGCCAAATTTCAACAACGATTCCGCGGCACGCAGTTCATGCTCGAATGGTTCAACTACGTGGATACGCAATCGCCGGAAATTCGAGGGATGCTGGAGGCCTTGGTGTCGCATCGAGTGTTCGTCGATCCCACCCTCGTGACGTTCGAGGCGATGGCATGGGGAGACAGCGCACGTGTGATCGACTCTCCTGACCTCAAGTACGCGCCCATCTCCCTGCAGAAGAGCTGGAAGACCTTCAGCCTCACCAGCGGATGGACGCCGGCGGACTTCGAGGAATCCCGACGCGCGTGGCCGCAGGTGCTGGCGTTCACCAAGACGCTCTACGACGCGGGGGTACAGCTAACCGCTGGCACGGACATGTCGAACCCGTGGACGGTTCCGGGTGCCAGCTTTCACCGCGAATTGCAGCTGTTGGCCGCATCTGGCATCCCAAATCTCGAGGTGTTGCGCATCGCCACCCGTAACGGCGCGCACAGCTTGGGCATTGAATCCGACGTCGGCTCCATTGCCGTGGGCAAGGTGGCGGACTTGGTGATCCTGACGGCAGATCCGGTGGCGGATATCCGCAACACGCGTGCGATCGCCTGGGTGGTGCAGGGCGGAGTTCCGGCTCGCCCGGACGTGTTGCTTCCCGACCGCTTACGGGCGAGCGTACATGCACGCTAGCGTCGCCGACGCCTCCCTCCCGTCGATCACCGTGTCCGCGCAGCCCGTGGATGAACATCGATTCGCTGCGTTGTTGAACGCGTATGCGGGCCCGTTGCAGCGGCTGTGCGCATTGTACGAGCGCAATCCGGCGGAACGCGATGACATGATGCAGGAGATTTCCTTCGCCATCTGGCGCGCGCTGCCAACGTTCCGTGGAGATTGCAGCGAACGGACGTTCGTCTTTCGCATCGCGCACAATCGGGTGCTGTCATGGCGCTTTCGGCGCCGACTCGCCACCGAACCGCTGGAGGCAGCCACCGACGTCGCGGATGCCGGCCCCGGTCCCGAGGTGCGACTCGAGCGCGCGACAGAGCGAGCCCAGCTCCTTGGCGCATTGCGCCAGCTGCCCGAGCACTTGCGCGAACCGGTTGTCCTCCGGCTGGAGGGCTTGAGCGACCGAGAAATCAGCGGCGTACTTGGCATCAGTGAAGGCAACGTCGCCGTGCGGCTCACACGTGCTCGTCAGGCACTGCGTGCAATCTTCGAATCACTCTCTCCGGGCGACCGACCATGAACTCCCCACGCGATGACTGGGATGCGCTGGTCTCCTCGTGGCGCGCCTTCCCAGACGGCGTCCAACCCACGGATCAGTTCGAGGCGCTTCGTCGCACGGCGCGACGACGGGGCCAGGGATTGCAGGCCCTGGTCGTGTTCGAGGTGTGCCTGACGATAGCGGTGCTCGCCTTCGTGGTGGAGCTGCTGCTCCGGGAGCGAAGCCGGTTGTCGTGGATTTCCGCTGGTTGCACGGTCGCTATCACGATCGTGGTATGGTCCTTCACCACGTGGAACCGCCGGCGGGTGTGGAAGCCGTTGTCCGAGACCACTGCTGAATACCTGCGCTTGTCTCGGCACCGAATCGTTGCAGGGAAGCGCACGTTGCGCTTTGTGCGGGCCAGCACGGTGGTGTATGTGGCGGCGTATGGTCCCTGGTTCCTGTACCGTGCGTCGCGACTGACGCTGAGCGACGGTGAGATCCTCCGCTGGCTGGCGGCGGCCACCTACGCCGTGGGGTTGGCAGCGTGGAGCATCTGGTATTCACGTCGTCTTTCACGCGACATGGCGCAGGTCGAGGCGATAGAGGTGGCGTTGGACCTGCGCCAAGCGGCGTAGCACGTCCTAGAAGGCCGATCGCGGAATGGCGAGCGTCGTTTCCCGCGCCGGCTCCTGGGATACATGTTGTGGTCGGCGACGGAGTGCTCGCCAGGTGCAATACACGATGCGCGGTGAGAAGATGGACATCGGAGATTTCTGCAGGTTCATCACGTACAGGAACGCGCGGGAAACATCCCGGTCGACGGCGGACGCTCGCTGCACGCACGAGACGTAGGCGTTGATCGCGTCCACAAACGGTGGGCGACGACCGGCGGTCTTGGCGAAACGGAAGTCCTCGCCAACGGTGATCTGCCACGGGATGTCCACGACTCGTGCCGCGCGCCGGAAGAAGTGACGCCACGTGCCGCGCAAACCACCGGACTGACGCTGTCTCATCAGCACATCGTCCAGCGCCACCGCCTGTAGAGTGGCAGACGTCATGCCCTGTCCATACACCGGATTGAACGACGCAATGGCGTCGCCGAGCACCAGGAAGCCCTCCGGGAAACGCCGCAAGCGTTCGTAATGACGGCGCAGTGACGAGGGTAGCTTGTGCACCATGACATCCGAAATTGCCTCACTGCGTTCGATCACCTCGGAGATGTCTCCGGCCGGTAGGCCGCGGGCAAAGTCACGAAAGCCCTCATCGCTGGTGACGGCGTGATCCCCATGCCAACCCCCGAGGGTCACGATCCAGCGATCGCCCTCGATCGGAAACATCACGCCAATGCGTGTCTCGCGAGGGGCCACGGGAGAAATGAGCATGGCCTCCGCCCCACGCAGCCCGGCGCTCGTTCGCCGGTACAGCCGCGTGGCATACGCGATGTCGACCTTGACCTCGGAGACCGGCGGCGGCGCGTAACCGAGGCGTTCGAGCCGATCGGGTGTGCGCGATCCACGGCCGGTCGCGTCGACAATGAGGTCGCCCAGCAAAGGGGTCGCGTGTTCATCCTGGGCGTGTGCCGGTCGCACCACCACGCCGGTGACGGCGGTTCGATCGGTTGACGTCAGGAGCGAGTCGACCGACGTCCCCGACAGGCAGGTAACGTTAGGCAGCGCGAGCACACGCCGACGGATGTGTTGCTCAACTAGCGGACGGCTGAGGAAGAGCCCTTCGAACCCACTCTCGAACTGGAGCTTGTACGTCCCGTGCTGGTACCAGCGCAGGTCACCAGACATGTCACCCGGCACGGCGCCGTCCGCGATCAGCGACTCGCGCAGTCCCGGAAAGAGGTAGTTCAGGTTGGTGAGCCCCCACGCCAGAAGTCCGTGGGCGTGTCGACCCTGCGGAGTTCCTTTCCGCTCCATCGGCTGGTCCGTCAGCTCATCGCGTTCCACCAGCGTGACTCGTTGGAAGTGCGTGGACAGCACGCGTGCGGCAACCAGGCCGGCAATGCTGCCGCCGAGGACAATGGCGTGACCGAATCGAGGCGAGGCGTTCGTGGGTCGCATGACGGTGTGTGAGGAAGCGTTGACCAGGGGGCCGGGACGCCCGGATGACCTGTCTACGACCGGACATCGCGTCCGGATTGCCAGTAGAAGGAAAGGCGGAGGACGGTGTCAGCGGCCGACGGTGCGATCCCACGCGTTGCTCGGCGTCCGGGGCCGGTGGCTACCTGGGTCGCGTTCACAGGCTTGCTTGCCGACCCCGCGATCGAGGTGCAGGTTGTGTCGCCGCCCGTCAGGCTGGGCGGACGAGCCTCACTTCGCACGAAGACCTAACGAACCCGAGAGGGCAACGTGACACAGCAGGACGCGTCGTTGCGTGCGTTGGCGCAGGAACGCATGCGGTATGCCGTGGCACTCACGGTGACCATGATCGCGATCTACTTCGGGTTCATCCTCTTGATCGCGTACAACAAGCCGCTCATGGGGTCGTTGCTGGTTCCGGGACTGAGCCTCGGGATCCTGCTCGGGGCACTCGTCATCGTGGTGTCGTGGCTCCTGACGTGGGTGTACGTGCGCTGGGCGAACCGCGTGTACGACGTGCGATTGGCTGCGTGGAAGGGCGAGGAGCCGCGATGATGCTGCAGGCGCAGGCACCCATTGCAGCGAGCGCGCAAACGCCGGCGACGTCGATCGGCGAACCCAATGGCGTGGCGATGACCTTCTTCTTCGTATTCATCGCGATCACGTTGGGTATCACGTACTGGGCAGCACGCCGCACGCGCACCACGGAGGAGTTCTACGCTGCGGGGCGATCGATCAATGCCGGCCAGAACGGGTTGGCACTGGCGGGCGACTACATGAGCGCGGCGTCATTCCTCGGCATTGCCGGTCTGGTGTCGACCACGGGATTCGACGGACTCATTTACTCAACGGGATGGCTGGTGGGTTGGCCGGTGGTCCTGTTTCTCATCGCCGAACCGCTACGCAACCTTGGGAAGTACACGTTTGCCGACGTGGTCAGTGCGCGCCTACGGCAAACGCCGGTCCGCATCGCAGCCGCCGTGGGGACATTGGCCACGGTGCTGTTCTACCTGATTGCTCAGATGGTTGGGGCTGGCGGGTTGATCAAGTTGATGTTCGGGATCCCCTACGAATCGGCACTGCTGATCGTGGGCGCGGCCATGTTAGCCTACGTCCTGTTCGGCGGCATGATTGCGACCACTTGGGTGCAGATCGTGAAGGCGCTGTTGCTGCTGGGTGGGGCAAGCCTCCTCGCGCTGTTGGTGCTGGCGAGATTCGGCTTTAATCCCGTCGCGCTATTCAATGCCGCCGCCGAACGGTATGGCGTCGCCATGTTGGCCCCGGGAAAGCAGGTCGCGAATCCGCTGGACGCCGTTTCCCTCGGCATGGCGCTGATGTTCGGAACCGCTGGACTGCCGCACATTCTCATGCGGTTCTATACCGTGCCCGACGCCCGGGCCGCCCGACAGTCCGTCTTCTACGCGACCGGACTGATCGGGTTCTTCTACCTCATGACGTTCATTCTGGGTTTTGGCGCGATGGTGCTGGTTGGCCCTGAGGCGATCAAGGCGATCGACAAGGGCGGCAACATGGCTGCACCCCTCCTCGCGGAGACGCTTGGCGGCACACCCTTCCTCGGTTTCATCGCCGCCGTCGCCTTTGCGACGATTCTCGCGGTGGTGGCCGGACTCACGCTGTCCGGGGCAGCGGCTCTCTCGCACGACCTCTGGGTCAATGTGGCACGGAAGGGACACGCCCAACCACAAGAGCAATTGCGGGTGGCGCGTATTGCCACCGTCGTACTCGGCGTGATCGCGGTACTCCTCGGAATCACGTTCAAGGGCCAGAACGTAGCGTTCATGGTTTCCCTGGCGTTTGCCATTGCTGCCAGCTCCAACTTCCCAGCAATTCTGCTGAGTGTGTTCTGGAAGCGATGCACCACGCAGGGTGTTGTGGCCAGCATGATCCTGGGAACCAGCGCCACGTTGCTACTCATCTACCTGTCCCCAACGATCCAGGTGGATATCCTGAAGCACCCAGGAGCGTGGTTCCCGCTCAAGAATCCGGCGCTGGTGACCATCCCACTCGCCTTCGTGATCGGGATCGGTGTTTCACTCCTCACGCGGGATCCAGCCGCCGAACAGGGCTTTGAGGTGATGGAGCGCCGCATGCACGTGGGCAGCATCCAGCCCTAGAAATCGTCCGGTTGCAGCCGGCGGTTGGCGAACGCCGCCGCCATCCCACGACGCAAGGATCGGCGCGGTTACTTGGCGCCCTTCGGCTTTCCCCCGAATAGCCATCCGATTCGCATCTTGAACATCGATCGAATCCCGTCGTCCGTGAGGTTGCCGCCAAGACCGATGTTCAGCACACGACCTTCGCCGAGTGAAATGTCGGCCCCGGGGAAGATGAGTTGCGTCATTTCGTTGGCCGGCAACGGATCGGTCACCGAACCAAGCGAGCCATAGTATTCAATCGAGAGATCGACCTTCGGGTTGAGTGCGTATCCCACCCGCACGCCAGGTTCCATGTCCCACCCGTCGTCGGACCCCGGACCGCTCAACGCACGTCCGACGGTGGGGTTCAGGTCAATCAACCATGCTCCGAAGCCCTTCTCGATGATCGGGCGGATTTCAAGTGTGGAATGCGCTTCTTCGTACGCCGACTTCGGGAATCCGACTTCGGTGGACAAGCTCACCTTGGCCGGCAGATTCCAGCTCTCCGGCAATCGCACACGCGGGCGAATGCGATACCCCACATACTCGGCGCCAGCGTCCGGTCGGTGAGCCAGCACGAGATAGCCCGCCAGCTCAAAGTAGTTGGTGATGCCGCGCGTCAGCTCAAACGTCAGGTGCGTCTGATGATTCGTGGGCGCCACCGTGCCCTCGAACCGCCGATTGCCACGCAGCGTGTAGTTGATGTGGGTTTCCAGGTTCCACATGCCGCGCGGCACCGTCTCGTATTCGTAAACCTGAACCTCGAACGTGTCCTGCGCCTGGGCGCGCGTGGCGGCCGCCGTCACCATCAAAACGGCGAGGCTGAGGACGGCTGAAAGGTGTCGGCAACGAGAAGTTGGCATGCGCGGGTCTACGGGGCATCTGGAATGACAAAACAACTTGATCCGGTGCGACATAAACTGCTTGCGCGCGCACACAACGCCAACGGGGGCCCAGATCCGGCGGCACCCCTCCGGCTACCTTACCGGGCCTCTCCCTTGCCTTATGCATATGAGCGACCTGTCCAATCTCGCGCCACTTCTCGAGCGGCTCGCGGCAGAAGTCGACCGGGTCTACGATCACATTCGAGAATTGCCGGTGACTCCGCGGGTCTCAGTGCCCGACCTGCGCGCACAGGTGGCGCGGATGTTCGACTTCGAACAGGCACGAGAAGCGACAGCGGTCTTTGACGACGCCGTCGGGCTACTACGCGAGTATTCGCTTCAGGTCACGCACCCTCGCTACTTCGGCCTTTTCAATCCCGCGGTCCTGCCGTCGACGATCGTGGCCGACGCGATCGTTGCGCTATACAACAGCCAGGCGGGGGGCTGGTCGCACGCGCCCGCCGCGAACGAGATGGAGCGCGTCGTGCTCCAGTTCCTGGCGAGATCCATGGGCTTTGCGCCGGAAACGGTCAGCGCGCACTTCACCAGCGGCGGCAACGAGGCAAATCACACGGCCGTCGTCGCGGCGCTTGGCCACCACTTTCCCGAGTGGAGTGAGGGAGGGGTGCGAGCGATCGGCGGGACACCAACGGTTTACGTCTCGAGTGAGAGCCACCACTCGTTCTTGAAGGTGATGCGATCCACGGGGTTAGGGACCGCCGCGCTGCGAAGTATTCCGTCGGACGACCGACTGCGCTTGCAGGCAGGACCAGCGGCGGCACTGATCGAGCAGGACATCGCGGCGGGGTTGCGGCCCCTGATGCTCGTTGCCACCGCCGGGACGACGGGGGCCGGGGCGATCGACGCCATCGACGATCTCGCAGAGGTCGCGCGGAGGTTTGGCCTTTGGTTTCACGTCGATGCGGCGTGGGGGGGCACGGCCGCCCTTATCCCCCGGTTGCGACCGCTGTTGCAAGGCATCGCGCGCGCGGACTCCGTGACCTGGGATGCCCACAAGTGGTTGAATGTCCCGTTAGGCGCTGGGATGTTCTTTACCCGGCACGAATCGGCGCTGGCGCGGGCGTTTGGCGTGGACACGGGTTACATCCCGCCCACCGAGACGGGTGCAGTGGACTTGTACAAGCACTCCATGCAGTGGTCTCGACGCTTCATTGGCCTCAAGCTGCTGTTCGTGCTTGCCGAGCATGGACGGGATGGGTTGGCGGCGCTCCTGGATGGTCAAGCTCGGATGGGCGAGCAACTTCGGGAGAGGCTGCGCGCGGCAGGTTGGCTGATCACGAACGACACGCCGTTCCCGCTCGTTTGCTTTGCGCATCCGAAGATGGGGCGCGAGCGCGCGACGACGTCGGCGTTCGTGGCCAAGGTATTGGCTCGCCAGCGCGTCTGGATATCGGAGGTGAGCCTTCCGGGCCAGGGCTGGGTGCTGCGCGCCTGCATAACGAGCTTCCGTGTGAACGAGGGGGACTTGGAGGTTCTCGTACAGGAGCTGGAGGAGGTTCGACGCGGGAGCTAGTCGCGGCGTTCGGACGGTGGGGAGGTGGCCAAGTAGGGTCTGGGCCGTCCTTGCATGTCGGGGCCCCGCTGCGGTGGGTGGGGAGTGGGCCGTCGCAAACGATTGCTATCCGACAGTCCGGCACGCGCAGGGGCATTCCCCATTCCCCTAGTGTTTCGCCGCCGCCATTATCCCATGCCTATGCCTGTCGACCGAACCAAGATTCCGTACCTCCCCGAGCGGATTGAAGGGCTCGCGGCGGTTGCGACGAATATTTCGTGGAGCTGGAACCACATAGCCCGTCAGCTCTTCGCCTTGATTGACGAACCTTTGTGGCATCTGACACGCCACAATCCGATCTCGGTGCTCCGGCGCATCGATCCAGGGCGGCTCAGCGAGTGCGCGCGAGATCCGAAGTTCCTGGATCTGTATGATCGGGTCATGGAAGACCTCACGCGTGAGTCAACCGCCGGAGGTACCTGGTTCGCGAAGGAGTGCAGCGACCTGACGACGCAGAAGATCGCGTACTTCTGCGCGGAGTTCGGGCTACACAACTCGGTGCCGATCTATTCGGGGGGCTTGGGGATTCTGGCCGGGGATCACTGCAAGGCGTCGTCGGACTTGGGTGTACCGCTGGTGGGCATTGGGTTGTACTACCAGCACGGCTACTTCGACCAGAAGTTGCGGTTGGACGGTTGGCAGGAGGACTCGGAGGAACAGTTCGATGTGGCCAACACGCCGCTGGAGCGTGTGCTCGGGCCCGGTCGCGAGATGTTCCTGACGCGCGTAAAGACCTTCGGTCGTGATGTGCACGTCGGGGCGTGGCGCATGCAGGTGGGGCGCGTTCCGGTGTATTTGCTGGACACCGATCTCGACCTGAACGACCCCGCTGATCGCGAACTGACGTCGAAGCTGTATGCCGGCGGCCCGGACGTTCGACTGCGTCAGGAGTGGATCCTGGGTATTGGCGGTGTTCGCGTCCTGCGGGCCGTTGGGATTTCGCCGACGGCGTGGCATGCGAATGAAGGGCACGCGGCGTTCATGCTGGTGGAGCGAGTGCGCGAGCTGACGAAGGAGGGGGTGTCGTACGAGGAGGCGGTGAAGCGCGTGCGGGCATCCAGTGTGTTCACGACGCACACGCCGGTACCGGCTGGGCACGACACGTTCTCCTTCGAGCAAGTGGAGAAGTGCAGCGGCCCGATGTGGGAGGAGATGGGGATCACGCGCGAGACGTTCCTCGAGATCGGGCAGCATCCCACGGAGGAGAAGGACTCCTTTCACATGACCGTCACCGCGTTGCGGCTGTCGAAGCATGTGAACGGGGTGGCCAAGCGACACGGCGAGGTGTCCCGTCAGATCTGGGCGCCCCTCTGGCCCGAGCGTCAGGTTGAACGTGTCCCGATCGGGCACGTCACGAATGGCGTTCATCTCGAGACGTGGATGGCCAAGGAGATCATGGAATTGCTGGACACCCAACTGGGACCCGAGTGGCCATACAAGATCCATGACCTGGCGATGTGGGACCGCGTATTGGAGATGGACGACCGATCGCTCTGGGCCGTGCACACGGAGCTCAAACGCGGCGTCTTCAGCTTCATTCGTGAGGAGGCTCGGCGACGCTGGGCGCGGCACTGGAAGGAAGCCACGCACGTGGTAGGGGCCGGCACCCTGTTGAATCCTGACGTGCTGACCATTGGTTTTGCGCGCCGCTTTGCCACGTACAAGCGAGCGGACCTGGTCTTCCGCGACATCGAGCGGCTGCGAGCGCTGCTGGTGAACTCGTCGCGTCCGGTACAGATCGTCTTTGCCGGCAAGGCCCATCCGGCGGATACGCCGGGCAAGGAAGTATTGCGCACGGTGTATTCGTTCACGCGCGATCCCAAGCTGGAAGGCCGGGTGGCGTTCATCGAGGACTACGAGTTGCACCTGGCGCATCGACTGGTCCAGGGCGTGGACCTCTGGTTGAACCTGCCGAGGGTGCCCATGGAGGCGAGCGGGACCAGTGGCATGAAGGCGGCCATGAACGGCGTGCCGCAACTGTCCACGTTGGACGGATGGTGGCACGAGGGCTACGACGGGTTGAATGGCTGGGCCATTCCGCCAGCCTCATCGCGCGCGACCCCGGACGAATGGGATGCGGAGCGCTTCTACTCGATTCTCGAGGATCAGGTGGTGCCGCTCTTCTACGAGCGGGACGAGCATGGCGTACCGGTCGGTTGGCTGGAGAAAATGAAGCATGCGATACGTGTGGCCGGCCAGCAGTTCACGGCGCAGCGGATGCTGACCCAGTATGTCCGGCAGCACTATGCGCCTGCCATGCGCGGCGATGGGCAACCGGACGACCCACCGACCGCCTAACGCCATGCCTCCCCGCCGACCGTCCAAGACGCCGCATGCCGGCGTGCCCAAGGTGGCGGCGGACGCAGCGCCGGCGGGATACCCGCTGACGCACCCGGCAACCAGCGAAGCCGTCACGGTGGTGCACCTGGCGGCCGAACTGGCGCCGTTTGCGCGCACCGGCGGTCTGGGTGAAGCGGTATCCAGCCTCGCGCACTTCCAGGCCCGCGCCGGACTTCGTGTCATCATCATGTTTCCGTTGTACCGGCAGGCGCGCGAAGTGGTCACCGACTTGGAACCGGTGGGCGACAAGTACACCGTCGTGGTCGGGCCGCGGACAGAGGAAGCCCAGCTGTTCGAGTCACGAGCGCTCAAGTCGAACCCGGATCACGACAGGCCACGCATCATCTTCGTGGCAAACCCCGGGTACTTCGACCGCGACCAGATCTATGGAGATGCACGCGGCGACTATCCCGACAACCATCGGCGGTTCGCGTTCTTCTCGCTGGCTGCGCTGGCCGCCTTGCCGCAATTGGCGAAGGCGCCGGTACTGCTGCATGCGCACGACTGGCACATGGCCCTGGCGCCGATCTACCTCCGCGTCTACGAGGACGGCCACGACTACTACCGGCGGATGTCCTCCGTGCTCACAGTGCATAACGCGGGATATCAGGGTCACTTCCCGCCCGAGGTCCTTGCCGACGTCGGCCTGCCGTGGGAGATCTACAACTATCACCAGCTGGAGTGGTACGACCGCGTCAATTTCCTCAAGGGCGGGTTGTCATTCGCCGATGCGGTGACGACCGTATCGCCATCACACGCCCACGAATTGCGCACGCCAGCCGGCGGTTTTGGCCTGCACGACCACTTCATTTCCCTGCGCGACCGATTCGTCGGGATCGTGAACGGAATCGATCAGCAGGAGTGGGATCCTTCGTCCGACCCGTACATCACCGCGCGATTTTCGCGCGACGACCTCTCGGGGAAGAAGAAGTGCAAGGCGGCGTTGCAGCGCATCTTCGGACTGCCGCAGCGCGCGCGCACGCCGATCTTCGGCATGAGCGCACGGATGGTCTACCAGAAGGGGTTGGACCTGATCCTCAGCTCGCCGCGCTTTCTCTCACTGGATGCGCAGTTCCTGTTTCTGGGCCAGGGCGAGCGGCGCTACGTGGATATCCTCACCGAGCTGGCACTCCGCGCGCCAGGTCGCATCGGGGTCCAGACCAACTTCACGACAAAACAGGAACACCGGTTGCTGGCCGGTGCCGACCTGCTGGTGATGCCATCCCAGTACGAGCCTTGCGGCCTTACCCAAATGCGTGCCCAACGCTATGGCGCGCTGCCCGTGGCGCGGAAAGTCGGCGGACTCGCCGACACCATCGAGGACGGGATCACCGGCTTCCTGTTCGACGCCTTCAGCACCAACGACTTTCTCAGTGCCGCCATCCGGGCGATCGACCACTACAACCACCCGGCCGTTTTTCAGGCGATGCAACGGGAAGCCATGTCTCGTGAATTCGGCTGGGAGCGATCGGCCGCCCGCTACCTCGATCTCTACCGCCGAGTGCTGCAATCGCCGCGCTTCAGTCGCTGAGCAGCGCCCATGCATCAGACCGACTTTGTCCTGATGCTGCACTCACACCTGCCGTACGTCCTGAACCACGGTCGGTGGCCACACGGGAGCGACTGGCTCTGCGAAGCGGCGATCGACACCTACCTGCCGCTCGTTGAGGTCCTTCGCCGGCTCGAACGGGACAACATCGCGGCTCCGGTGACGATTGGGTTCACTCCCGTGCTGGCCAACCAGCTCGAACACCCGACCTTCCAGCGGGAGCTCGACGATTACTTCTCGCAACGTCTGGCTGCGTGCGACGAGGCCCCAGCGTCCCTGCAGGAGACGAACGACGAACACCTGCTACCGTTGGTTGCGTTCTGGCGCCGACGATTGCTGCGCCTGCGCGATTTGTTTCAGGAACTTGGGCATGACCTGACGGGGGAGTTTCGCCGGCTGCAGGACAAGGAGCGCCTCGAGATCACCAGCGCACCGGCCACGCACCCGTTTCTTCCCCTGGCGGGGCGCGACGAGAGCATTCGGTTGCAGCTGCATCTTGGGCGCGCCGAGCACCGGCGGGTGTTCGGACGTGAACCGGAGGGTTGCTGGCTTCCCGAGTGCGCGTATCGCGGGGCAGGTCCCTGGCGTCCCATGCCCGACGCCGCGCCCCGAGGTGTCCGCTCCGGCCTGGAAACGCACGTGTCCGAGGCCGGGTACCGGTACGTTTTCGTGGACTCCCACATGGCTCGCGCCGGCCTCCCGTTAGGTATCTATGGCGAGCTCTTTGGGGGAGAGGCGGAGCATGTGGCCATGGGCGATGCATCAGATGCCATGCAACAGGCACCCCGTACGCCGTATCGCGCCTATCGCGTGACGGGGCCGAACGCCCCCGTGCCGGTTGCCGCCCTGGTGCGTGACCCCGTGGCGTCCATGCAGGTCTGGAGCCGGCATGGCGGATATCCCGGCGCCGCCGCGTACTTGGAGTTCCACAAGATCCGGTGGCCCGGCGGCCTGCGGCTCTGGCGCGTCAGCCACAACGGCACCGAGCTCGGCGACAAGCAGCCATATGAACCGCACCTCGCGCGTCGCGAAGCGCACTCGCATGCGGTGCACTTCGCGCAACTCCTCGACGCGCAGGCCGCTTCCTATGGTACCGGTGCAGACGGCGTCATGGTCGCCCCGTTCGATACGGAGCTGTTCGGCCACTGGTGGTTCGAAGGGCCAGACTTCCTCGGCGACGTGTACGCGACGTTACCGCGATATCGGCGCTTGCGAGCAACAACCGCCAGCGAGCACCTCGACGCCCACAGTACATCGCACGGCCTCCAACTCGCCGATGGCTCCTGGGGCAAGGACGGCGACTACTCGATGTGGATGAATCCGCAGGTCGCATGGACCTGGCCCGAGATCTGGGCGATCGAGGAAGACTTCTGGTCCGTGGCGCCCGACGCGCTCGCGCGCTCCGATCTTCACGACATTCTGGCTCAAGCGGCGCGCGCCATGTTGCTGCTTCAGTCCTCCGACTGGCAGTTCATCATGTCGACCGGCGAAGTCCAGGACTACGCCATCCAGCGCTTCCACGGACATGCGGCAGATGCGCGCGAGCTAATCGCCGCGCTGCGACTGGGCCTGTCGGGTCGGGACACCACGCGCGGCCATGCCATCGCCGCAGTGCAACACGAGCGCGACAACCTCTTCACCACGATTCTCCCGTCGATCGCGGCCGCCATGCAACGCCACGTGGTGCGCGTCGTGATCGAAGCCACGCCTGTGGCCACCAACGGCGATGGGTCGACCGAGCCACTGCCCACCTGATGTCTCCACGTTCTCGAGCATCGTCTTCCGCGAGCGCGACGGCCTCCACAGCTACACCGCACCACGCGCGCTCGCTCGTTATGCATGCACACTTCTACCAGCCGCCGCGGGAGAATCCGTGGCTCGATGAGGTGGAAGTGGAGCAGTCAGCGGCCCCATTCCACGATTGGAACCAGCGCATTGACCGCGAATGCTATCGTGCAGTGGTGGCAGCGCGCGTCAACGGCACCGGGGAACGCATTGCCAAGGTCGTCAACACGCTGGAATGGATCTCTTTCAACGTCGGCCCCACGCTGCTGGAGTGGATGGAACGCGCCGCCCCCGAGACCTACGCCGCCATCCTCGCCGCAGACGCGGCGAGTGTGCGTCGGCTCGGAGTCGGGAACGCCATTGCACAGCCGTATCATCACGCCATCCTTCCGCTGGCCACGCGCCGCGACAAGGTGACCGAAGTCCGGTGGGGCATCGCCGACTTTCGGCGCAGGTTCGGCCGCGAACCACTCGGCATGTGGTTGCCGGAAACCGCCGTCGATGACGAAACCCTGGATGTACTGGCCGCCGAGGGTATTCGCTTTACGATCCTGGCGCCGTACCAAGTCCGTCAGCTACCACCGCTGGGATTGCCGGGGCGCTACACCACGGCCAACGGCCGCGAAATCGCGCTCTGTCTGTACAATGGCGATATGTCCCATGGCATCGCCTTTGGCGGCGTGCTGAACGACGCGTTGCGTTGGGTGCAGGTGATCGATGGCATTGCCAAAGGACAGGAGCAGGCGTCCGATACGGCCGACGACCCCGCCCAGCGCACGCTGCCGTCGCTGCTCGCGGCGGCGACCGATGGCGAGTCATACGGCCACCATCACCGGTTTGGCGAGATGGCGCTGGCGAGAATGCTCCTGGAAGTGGCGGAACGCGGCACGACGATCGAGAACTTTGCGTCGTTCCTGGCGCGATACCCCGCCGTGCACGACGTCGAGCTGGTGGCGCCGTCTGCATGGAGCTGCGCCCATGGCGTGGAGCGCTGGCGGAGCAATTGCAGCTGCCGGATGGATGGCAATCGGAACCCATCGCAGGAATGGCGAACACCACTCCGGAACGGGCTCAACGCGCTGGCCCAGGGACTGGACGCCGTATTTGTCAGCGAAGGAGCGAAGTACTTTCGCGATCCATGGGGCGCCCGCGACGCGTACGGAAGTGTTGTCGCCGAACCGACGACGGATCGAATCGACGACCTGCTCACCGCCCACGCCGCGGTCACGCTGAACGCCGCCGACCGACTGCGCGCACGGGAACTGTTGGAGATGGAACGCGATGCCCTCCGCATGTTCACGTCGTGCGCCTGGTTCTTCGATGACATCGGCGGGCTGGAGCCCCGTCAGGTCCTACGCTACGCGTCCCGGGCCATCCACTTCGCAGGGGCCCAAGGCCACGCGCTGGAGCAGGAACTGCTCACCACACTTGCCACGGCGGTCAGTAACGATCGTGCCGTGGGCACGGGGCGCGATGTTTACCTGACCTATGCCCGGCAATCGGTACCAGCCCCCGCACGCATTGCGGCCGCTGAACTGGCTGCACGGACCATCGGCGTGCATCACGCGCTCGAGTTTGCCGCCGCGGACGTGGTGACCGAACGCGACCGTGTGACGGTCACCGAGCGTCGGACTGGACAGCGACACGTCTATACGGGGCGGGTGTGGCGCGTGGGCGCGAGCGAAATCGACGTCGAGTTACACCCCGAGGGTAGCGACGCGGCGGCGCGAGTCTACACGATCCGCGACTTCCCGGAGCGCGCGCGCATGGAGATCCGGTCCGTGCTCCGTCGTCAGCTCCTGCCGCGTTGCCTTACGCCGGAAGAGCTCGACCACCTGGCTGCGGGCGACGTCCAACTCCGAGGATTGGTGGCCGTCGCGCTCACGCGAAACATCACTCGGCTCTCCGACGCGAGAACCGATGAGACCCTTGGGCTCGTCGGGGCTCTGCTTGACCTGTTCGAGCAGCTGGAACTCAAGGTCCCGTTCGACGCGCAAACGGCGTTCTGGTCGCTGTGGGAGGGCGCCTCCGAGGCCCGACGCGATCAACTTCGGAGCCTGCGCTGGCGCCTGGGGTTTGTGGACGATCGCGGCACCTGACCGCGACAAGGCCGCCGCAGCCGATTGGGTTGGCACCGGCGTCGTGGTTTACTCCCGGACGCCCGGAACGGAAACACCCTTCTTCCGGGAGCCCCGCTGGGGGTTCAGCTTCCAGTGGTCCGCAGCAGGCGGCGGCGACGCTGGTCCACACCCTTCGACTCGAACCGAACGTCCGCATGTTCGTCATCTTCGCTGCGCCATTCCTGTCCGACAACGCGTTCCACATGGTGTCTGCGGCCGCCAGCCTGCCAGGCGTGACGCTCGGCGTCGTGACCACGGAACCCGCTGAACGCCTGCGGAATCTGAATGGCCAGGTTGCGCATTGGCGCGTGGACAACGTGCTGGACGTGAACCAGCTGGCTTGGGCGGGTCGCGAGTTATCGTCGCGCAACGGACCCATCCACCGGTTCTTTGGCGCCTTCGAGCAACTGCAGGAGCCACTGGCACAGGCGCGTCAGCAGCTTGGTGTGGAGGGGATGAGTGTCGAAGCGGCAACGAACTTCCGGGACAAGGCGCGCATGAAGAGCGTGATGCGCGCGGCGGGCGTGCCGTGCGCGCGCCATCGCTTGGCTGGGAGTGTCGATGAAGCGCTGGCGTTTGCCCAGTCGTCGGGGTTTCCGCTCGTCGTGAAGCCGCCGGCCGGCGCCGGGGCACAGCAGACCTACCGCGTGGAGGATGCCAGCCAGCTGCAACGCGCGCTCACGGCGCCGGCGCCGACGGCCACGCATCCCGTGTTGCTCGAGGAATTCATCGTCGGTCAGGAACACTCGCTGGAAACCGTGTCCATCAACGGTCAGGCGATCTGGCACTCGCTGACCCACTACTACCCGACGCCCCTGCATGTCGTGGAGAATCCGTGGATACAATGGTGCCTCGTATTGCCGCGTGAGGTCGACGATCCGCGGTACGAGGACATCAAGGCCGCGGCCCGGCTGGCGCTTTCGGCGTTAGGCATGCAGACCGGGTTGAGCCACATGGAGTGGTTTCGCCGCAAGGACGGAAGCGTGGCCATATCCGAGGTCGGGGCGCGACCGCCCGGGGCGCAGATCACGACGCTGGTGTCACGCGCCCACGACATTGATTTCGTAAAGGCGTGGACCCAGCTGATGGTGTTCGGCACCTTCGATGTTCCACACCGGAAGTACGCAGCAGGCGCCTGCTTCCTGCGCGGTCAGGGGAGCGGTCAGGTCCGGTCCGTACACGGCTGGGACCGCGTGCAGCGTGACCTGGGCGACTTGATCACTGATGTGAAGCTGCCGGCAATGGGTGCGGCGCCATCCACCAGCTACGAGGGCGAGGGGTTCATTCTCGTCAGGCACCCGGACACCGCCGTGGTGGAGCGCGCCGTCGCTCGCATCGCGGCCACCGTACGCGTGGAGTTGGGGTAACGCCCGTGCCACGCGGAAACGATCCTCTTTCGTGAGATTGAACGATATGAACGTGATCATGTTAGCCCCCGGGTACCCCGGCGAGATGCCGTACTTCTGTCGCGGGTTGGCCCAGCAGGGCGCCAAGGTCTATGGCGTGAGCGACGTGCCAGAAGATCAACTGCCGAAGATGACGCGCGAGCACATGGCCGGGTACCTGAAGGTCCCGAACTTCCAGGATGAAGACGGGGTGGTTCGCATGGTGGCGGCCGGCGTCGGAGCGAACAAGGTGGACCGCGTCGTTTGCATGTGGGAGCCCGGTGTCGTGCTAGCCGCGAAGCTACGCGAAGCGTTAGGCGTACCCGGAATGCGCGTACCACAGGCGCAGACGTTTCGGAACAAGGACATCATGAAGCAGAAGGTGACCGCGGCTGGTCTCCGAACGGCCCGGCACGCGTCGGCAACCAGCATTGCGCAGGTGCGCGAGGCGGCCAAGGACATCGGCTATCCCATCATCGTGAAGCCGATCGCCGGCGCTGGTTCCATGGACACCTTCCGTGCCGACAACGTCGAGATGCTGGAAGCGAGCTTGTCGCGCGTAAAGACCTACGACGAAGTCAACGTGGAGGAGTTCATCGAGGGCGACGAGTACACGTACGACACCATCTGCATCGACGGCAAGATCGTCTTCGAGAACGTGTGCTTCTATCGCCCGAATCCGCTGCTGGCGCGCAGCAATGAGTGGATCTCGCCGCAGACGTTGACGGTGCGGGACTTGTCGTCCGACGTCATGCAGGCGGGCATGACGTTAGGTCACGACATCCTGAAGGCGCTGGATTTCCAGACGGGCTTCACCCACATGGAGTGGTTCTACACGGCGAAGAACGAGGCCGTGTTCGGCGAGATTGCAGCCCGTCCGGCGGGAGCGCAGACGGTGGACCTGATGAACTATACCTGCGACACGGACCTGTTCCTCGGCTACGCCGAGGCCGAGTTGCACGGACGTTTCTCCCAACCGACTGAGCGAAAATACAACGCCGCGAACATCTTCAAACGGGCGATCGGCAAGGGACGCATCACGCGAATTACCGGCTTGGAGAGTATCCTCAACCGGTTTGGCGAGCACGTGGTGCATGTCGATCTCCTTCCCGTTGGAGCTGAGCGGCGCAACTGGATCCTGACGCTGATCTCGGACGGGTATCTCGTCGTGCGTCACCCGGACTGGCAGACCTGTTGCGACATTGCCGACGCGGTTGGGACGGATCTGCAGCTCTACGCGTCCTGAAGTCGAAGGCGGCGACTGGCGCCACTCAAACCCAGAGACAGGGCCCCGGATTTCGGGGCCCTCATGTCGAAGAGGAAGCTGGTAGGACGTGCCGTCCCCGTGCCTCTCTCTTAGAATTCTCGGGTCCCGTCCCCCCCAGGCTGGATAATGTCGCGCGAATGACGTCCCCCCAGTTCCTTCCTGGACAAATGGATGGGTCGTCGACGCACACCTCCCGGTACGCTGCAGGTCATTCACGAGGTCTATTCGCCGGAGCTGGCGAATCGGCGCGATATCCTCGTCTATCTCCCAGCAGCGTACGAGAAGTCGGAGGAGGCGTTCCCCGTCATCTACATGCATGACGGGCAGAACCTCTTCGATCCAACGACCAGTTTTGCGGGGGAATGGGGGGTGGACGACGCGATGGCCAAGGCGCCGCGAGGCGGTCGCAAGGCGATTGTGGTGGGTATTCCCAACATGGGAATCGATCGCATCCGAGAATACTCGCCGTTCGTGGACCCGCGGAATGGCGGCGGGCTGGGCGACGTCTACGTCTCGTTCATCCTGGACACCCTGAAGCCACTCATCGACAAGCGGTTCCGGACGCTACGATCTGTTGAGCATACCGGAATCATTGGCTCGTCCCTGGGTGGCCTCATCAGCCTCTACGCGTTTTTCAGGCAGCCAGCCAGCTTCGGTTTTGCGGGGGTCATGAGTCCCGCCCTTTGGTTTGCCGGAGGGGCCATCTTCCCCTATGTGCGGGAGGCGCCGTACGTTCGCGGGCGCCTATATCTGGATGTCGGGACGCGCGAGGGCGAGGGGACGCTGGCGAATGCCCGGATGATGCGCGATCTGCTCATTGAGAAAGGCTACGCACTCGAACAGCAGCTACACTGGGTCGAAGACGCGGGCGGTATGCACAATGAAGCGGCGTGGGGTCGTCGGTTGCGACCGGCCCTTCCATTTCTACTGAACGGCACCACGAGGTGACATGAGCACGCGCGTTCCTGGGCATCACAAGGTCTGGTTCAGTCCGGCGGTCGGACGCGAGATGCATGTGAGGTGGTTTGGGCATTCCGGCGCGCGGGTGCTGGCCTTTCCCACAACGATGGGGAATCACAACGAGTGGCCCAATCGCTACATGCCGGATGTTCTGCGCGAGCACATCGAGCGCGGCTGGGTGCAGCTCTGGTGCCTCGATCACAACCACGACCAGTCGTGGTATGACAAGACGGTGCATCCCGGTCACAGGGCCTGGTTGCACCTGCAGTACGACCGGTATGTACGCGACGAACTCATTCCCTTTACACAGCACGTCAACGGGAATCCGTACTGCATTGCGACCGGTGCCTCGTTCGGTGCCTTTCATGCCATGTCGATTGGTCTGCGCAATCCGAACTTGTTCAACCGCATCATTGGCATGAGCGGCACGTACGACATCAAGGGCATGACCGGGGGCTATTCGGACGGTAACGTCTACGCCTGCAACCCGTACGACTTCATGCAGCATGAGCAGGATCCCCGTCGGCTGGACGCCTTCCGTCGGCAGGACATCATCATCGCGATTGGACGTGGCGATCCACACTTCGACCAGAACAGCCAGTTCTCGGAGATCCTCTGGCGTCGCCAGATCGGGAACGCCCTTCGCGTATGGGACGGCCACGCTCACGACTGGCCGTTCTGGGAACGAATGATCGTGAAGTACATGGGAGGACACGACTGATGCCCCAGGACAAGCGGGTTGGAGTCATCGTCGGCCGCGAGTGGAGCTGGCCCCCAGAGTTCATCAAGGCGGTCAACGAGCGGAACGCCGGGGTCGTGGCGGAATTCGCCAAACTCGGCGGCGATCACCATGACGGGCCGGTGCCGTACGACGTTCTCATCGATCGCATCTCGCACGAGGTGCCGATGTACCGCTCGTACCTGAAGAAGGCGGTCCTCGAAGGCCGAACATGCATCAACAACCCGTTCATGTGGTCGGCCGACGACAAGTTCTTCGGCGCCACGCTGGCCCAGAAACTCGGCGTGGTGTCGCCCAAGACCGTCCTGCTGCCGAACAAGGACTACGTGCCGGGGATCGTGCCCACCGAGTCACTGCGGAACCTGCACTTCCCGTTGGATTGGGATGAAATCGCGCGCTACATCGGCATGCCGTGCATTCTCAAGGACGCCCACGGCGGCGGATGGAAGGAAGTGTACGTCTGTCACTCCGTCGAGGAGTTGATCCGGAACTACGATGAGTCCGGGCTGCTCACGATGATCGTGCAGGAGTTCGTGCACTGGGATCAGTTCGTTCGTTGCATCTGTATTGGGCGCAACAATATCCAGCCGATCCAATACGACCCCAAGGCCCGGAAGTACATTGTCTCGGACACCTACCTCACACCGGCGCTGCGCGAGCGCATTGTGGGCGATGCACGCAAGCTCTGCAACGCGTTAGGCTATGACATGAATTCCGCCGAGTTTGCGGTCAAGGACGGTATCCCGTACGCGATCGACTTCATGAACTGCGCGCCGGACATGGACGTGTACTCGCTCACACCGACGTACTTCGACTGGGTAGTGAAGGCCATGGCCGACCTGGCGATCGATCGCGCCTTGCATCCACGGCCGCAGCTCGCGGAGTTGTCGTGGCGCTCACTGTTCGGGTAAGCGAGTGAGTGCCGTCGCGCGATATCACGAAGTTCTGACGCCAGACGTCGCCGGCGCCACGCATACGCACGTGGAACGGCAGCTGACGGAGCGCGGACTGGTCTTTGGCGGTCGGGCGCTGTGCACCGTACTGCGCCCGCGATTCCTGGACGTGGCGCAGTACCAGTCACTGCAGCGTCGCCTCCGGCCCCTCATGCAGGCCTTCCACAAGACCTACGAGCGCGCGCTCAGCGACGCGGCGTTCCGTCGCCAGTTTGGGCTGGCGGACTGGGAAGAGGTCCTGCTGGCCGACCGTACCGGATATTCCCGCCCCAGTCCCACCTCCCGGCTGGACTTCTTCTGGGACCCCGAGGTCGGATCGTTGGGGCTGACGGAGTACAACGCCGAGACGCCGGCTGGCGCCGCATATATCGATGCCCTGAGCGATGCGTTCCTCGATGCTCCCGCCATGCGGGAGTTCACCAGGTCGTACGACGTCTGGCCACTTCCCGCCAGGCAAGGCGTCGTTGGTGTACTCCTTGAAGCCTACCGCGAGTTCAGTCAGGGGGGCCGTGCTCCACGGGTGGCCATTCTCGACTGGGATGATGTCCCCACGGTCACCGAGTTTGAGCTGTACCGTAAGCACTTCGAGGCGATGGGCATCAGCTGCCTGATCGACGACCCCCGCCGCTGCGAGTACCGCGATCGCACCCTGTATGCCAGCGGCCGCCCAGTGGACTTCATCTACAAGCGCGTGCTGATCAGTGAGCTGATCGAAACATGCGGCATGGACTCACCGGTCGTGCGCGCGGTGCGCGACGGTGCCGCGTGCATGGTCGACGGCTTTCGCTGCAAGATCCTCCACAAGAAGGCATCGCTGGCCGTGCTGTCCGACGAGGCCAACGCCTCCATGTTCAATGCCGACGAGCGCCACGGCATCGACGACTGCGTGCCGTGGACGCGCGTGGTAGAGGAGCGACGCACCACCTATGGCGGCTTGGACGTGGACTTGGTGCCATACGTTCTCGCCCACCGCGAACGCTTCGTCATCAAGCCCAACGACGAGTACGGAGGCAAGGGCATCGTACTGGGCTGGACGGTGGACGACGCAGCGTGGGCCGACGCGATTCGCGTGGCGTTGCAATCGCCGCACATCGTTCAGGAAAAGGTGGTCGTTCCCTCCGAGCCATACCCCAGCTGGATCGATGGCCGAGTCGAGATTTACGAGCGAATGTACGATACGGCGCCGTTCCTTTCGCACGGGCTCTACATGGAGGGAATGCTCACTCGCCTTTCCACGGTGGACCTCTTGAACGTGACCGCTGGGGGTGGCAGTACGGTTCCCACATTCATCGCCGAACGTCGCTAGGCGGCCGGAATAGCTGTAGATGGCAGGGGCGTATCAGCTGCAACGCAGGCGTTGCGCTCGTCGGTACGGTTGAGGTTGCCGCGAGATTACGCGGAACTTCTTTCCACCGAACGTTGCGGCAATCCCTCACGTCGAACCGAACGCTGCCTGACATCGCCGAGCACACCATGCCGTGAGATTCACCGCTCGTGGGAATGCGCGATTCCCGCGACCTGCCAGCGAAGGCATCGCGCTCCCTGCACGAGGGCGCTCGCACCGACGTGAGTGCCCGACTGACTCCCGCAACGGGAGCAGGGAACGGACCATGTCGCGCCGCTCGCCTGCTGCGATCGGTTTCGGAGCAGGACCTCCGACGGGGACAGGTCCAAGGAGGAGTTATGCAATCCCTGCAGTGGGCGCGCCTAACGAGCGCGATGATTGTGCTGGCGAGTCTCTCCGCTTGTGCCGATGCACCAACGGCGACGACGACCAGCCTCCCAAGCACGGCGGCCCTCGCCGCCACCTTCGATGCGATGGCCCAGGATCAGGCACTGGCGGGTGCCCTCGCCGCAAGTGAGGACTGGCGTTGGGTCGCCTCCGCCCTGCGTGACGGGGTGACCCCATCTCGCATCGAGATCTGGAAGGACGGCACGATCGAGGACTACGACGCGTTTGTCCGCGCCGTGGAAGCGCCATCGGTCGAGACCATCCCCCGCAAGGAAGCGGGGCACACGATGCTGGCGTGGCAGCGTCATAACAGCGAGCAGATCAACCACGTGCTGCGCATCGAATCGCCGGGCGACAATGGACGCGTCATCCCGCATTCGGGAATCCATGGTGGCGACTTGCCGTTGGGCGCGCACGCAGACTACCTGGAACGAGGCACGAAGGAAGGTCCCTGGACAGGCTTCAAGGGTGTGGTCCTCCTGGCCGAAGCGTGGGCAGGGGGGCGCTGCCGGTTCAACAATCCGGAAACGACTTGGCGACCGCCGGAAGGCATGATCTGCCAGAAAGCGCTGTTCGATGTGCGTTTTGAGGCGAACCTTTCGCCATTGAATGGCGGCGTCGAAGGTTCGGCCGGCATGGTCATGTGGATGGCAACGCAGCGTGTCGTTGGGGTGAAACTGACCCCGGCCAACTAGGGTTCATCGCCAGTGCCGGGCGGTTGCCGGCATCAGGCCTGTGGTGGGAGGGGGAGCGTTAGGCCCCCTCCCACCGAACGTCTGGGGTCACGCAGATCTCCGGGGTGTTTGGCCGCCAGCTTGGGCCGTACATTCCCCTAACCCCTGTCGCACGTCTCTGGCCACTGGCGTAACCACGTATGAAGCCTCCATCGCTCACCATTGGCGTAGAAGAAGAGTACCAGATCATCGACCCGCGGACCCGGGAGCTGCAGTCGTACATCACGCAGATCCTCGAGGAAGACCATCTCATCATCGGTCAGGTGAAGCCCGAGCTGCACCAATCGATCGTGGAAGTTGGGACGACTGTGTGTCGAACGCCCAAGGAGGTGCGCGACCAGCTGGTAGCGTTGCGACGAGGAGTGATGGAGCTGGCGGCAAAGAAGGGACTGAAGATCGCCGCTGCGGGCACGCACCCGTTCTCGCACTGGGCCGACCAGGAGATCACGCCGTTTGAGCGCTACATTGGCACGCGCGAGGCCATGGCACAGCTGGCGCAACAACTGCTCATCTTCGGCACGCACGTACATGTCGGGATCGAGGATCCGGACTTCCTGATCGAAGCGACCAATGTCACGCGCTATTTCCTGCCGCACATCCTCTGCCTGTCCACCTCCTCGCCCTTCTGGTTAGGTCGGGAAACGGGCCTCAAGTCGTACCGTTCGGCGATCTTCCGCGCCTTTCCCCGCACCGGAATCCCGCGGTACATCTCGTCGTTCGCCGAGTACCAGAACTACATCACAACGTTGCAGGCGACGGGATGCATTCCCGACGGATCGAAGATCTGGTGGGACGTGCGTCCCCACTGGAAGTACCCGACGTTGGAATTCCGCATCTGCGATGTCTGCACGCGAGTGGACGAGGCCGTCTGTATCGCCGCCATCCTGCAGGCCCTGGTGTTCAAGGTCTGGAAGATGCGCCGCGACAACATCAGTTGGCGGAACTACTCCTCCGACTTGATCGACGAGAACAAGTGGCGCGCCGTCCGCTATGGATTGTCCGGCAAGTTGATCGACTTCGGGAAGCAGATCGAGTTACCAGCACCGGACCTCATTCGTGAGTTCCTGAGCTGGTTCATCGACGACGTGCTCGACGAATTAGGGAGCCGGCGGGAGGTCGAGTATGCGTTCCGCATTCTGGATGAGGGAACGAGTGCCGACCGGCAGGTAGCGACCTTCAAGCGTACAGGGAGCTTGAAGGCTGTGGTCGATCAGCTGATTGCCGAAACTGAGGAGGGG
The DNA here is from genome assembly GCA_044224875.1 of Gemmatimonadaceae bacterium. Taxonomy (GTDB): domain Bacteria; phylum Gemmatimonadota; class Gemmatimonadetes; order Gemmatimonadales; family Gemmatimonadaceae; genus JABAQJ01. Next base: position 39,101 of record JBGAJQ010000001.1, read on the forward strand.
GTGCTTCCCTATCCCGCCCCCGAACTTCCGGCGGATGCCCGATTGCCCGGTACCCGCGCGGTCTCTGAATTGCGGTATGCCGAAAGCGAACAGCAGCCGTCGCCGTAACGACGCGCCGCCACGGAAATCCACACGCTCAGTTGCCTGACATGATGAAGAACACTCGACGACCGGTCATCGGTGTGACCACGCAGACGCTGCATTCGATCGACGGCATCCCGGCCGGGCTGCCGCAGTCGGTCGTGATGAACCAGCGTTACTACATCGCGATCACCCTGGTGGGCGCCACGCCGATCCTGGTACCGTTGCTGGACGATGAACCGGACGCGTTGCGGGGGATCTACGAAGTGTGCGACGGCATCCTCATTCCGGGCGGGGTCGACGTCGATCCGACCTGCTTCCGGGAGGCGCCGCACCCCAAACTCGGCCGAATCGACCCGGCGCGCGACCGCGTGGAGCTGCAACTGACGCAGTGGGCCGTGGAAGACCGCAAACCGGTCCTGGGGTTGTGCCGAGGGCTACAGGTGATCAACGTGGCGTTAGGCGGCACGTTGTACCAGGACCTGGAGGAGCAGTACAAGGACGGCATCAAGCACGACTACTTCCCGACCTACGGGTTCGAACGCGACCACTTGGCCCACGAAGTCACCCTCACCCGGGGGACGCGCCTGCGTTCGCTCATGGAGTTGGACCGGATCCCGGTGAACTCCATGCATCACCAGGGCATCAAAACGCTCGGTCGTGAGCTCGTCGCGTCGGCCGTGGCGCCCGACGGGCTGATCGAAGCGGTGGAGTCGTCCGACGACCACTTCCTGGTCGGCGTGCAATGGCATCCCGAGGTCTTTGAGATCACAGACCCCCACACGCGACACGTCTTCAGGTCCTTCATCTCGGCCTCCCAGGAATTTCACGCGCGGCAGTAACAGGTTTTCGATCGCCGTCCCCTCAGCAGGTACTGCTCGGCGACATCATTCCGCCGAGCTTCCGGGACGACCGCCCCAGACGTCGCCTTTTCCCCGGCAACCCCTTGGGCGAAATCCCCCTGACCGTCCGCTCCGCGAAGCTTCATGCTCGGCGGGCCGGTGTCGAGCAACGAACGCAAGTGTCCAGCGCCTCTAGCCGACACCGGGGGGGCCCATGGCGCGAGCGATCGACCGAACCCACTTCACCTCAGCGGACTACGCTGCCTTTAGCGCGCGCCTGGAGTTGAACCTTCAGGCGTTGCAGCGGCTGCTGAACCGTCCGGGCTTCGGCACTGGCGCGCGAACACTGGGGGCGGAGCTCGAGATGTCCATCGTGGGCGCCGATGCCCGGGCCCTCGGGGTCAATCGCGAGGTATTGGCGCACTGCGGGTCTCCGCGTCTGGCCTTGGAGCTGGATCAGTTCAACCTCGAGTACAATCTGGCTCCGGTGCCCGCGACAGGACGCCCCTTCGAAGCGCTCGAACGGGAAATCGAATCGGCGCTAACGTGCGCGAACCGGGGTGCGCAGGCGTTTGGCGGGCGTATCGTGACCATAGGCATCCTGCCTACGCTCACGGAGGAAGAGCTGGGGAGTAGCGCACTCACGGATTTCACGAGGTACCATGCGCTGGCGGAGGGAGTGCGTCGGTTGCGTCACACGCCAACGTCGGTCCGGATCCAGGGGGCCGACGCGGTGGCCCTCAAGACGTCGGAGATCACGCTGGAAGGGGCGAACACGTCGTTTCAGGTGCACTATCGCACGGATCCGACCGTCTTCGCCGACAGCTACAACGCGGCGCAGCTGGCGACTGGCGTGGTCCTGGCGGCGTGCGGCAATTCTCCGATCTTTCTGGGGAACCGCCTGTGGGACGAAACGCGTATTGCCCTGTTCAAGCAGGCGCTCGACTACCGGGACTTCGACGCCACGCGGTGGCGCGCACCGGCACGGGTGGGATTCGGTCACGGGTGGGTCAGGGAAGGGGCGTGGGAGCTTTTCGCGGAAGGCGCGTCGCTCTTCCCGCCGATCTTCCCCATCTGCGATGACGAGGATCCGCTGGCGGTAGTTGCGGCTGGCGGCATACCGCAGCTGGCCGAGCTGCGGCTGCATCAGGGAACCGTGTGGCGCTGGAACCGGGCAATCTACGACCACGACGGGGGTGGGCACCTGCGCGTCGAGATGCGAGCACTCCCCTCCGGCCCCACACCCGTCGACATGGTCGCCAATGCCGCGTTCCTCATCGGGCTCACCCGAGCGCTGGAGGACCGCGTCACGCAGCTGCTGCCCGCGTTCCCCTTCGCCTACGCCGAATTCAACTTCTATCGCTCGGCGCAGCAAGGTCTTGATGCGATGCTGCTCTGGCCGCCGACACACCTGACCGCCAGCTCGCCGGCCGAAGTGGCGGCTCCGCACGCCGTCCTTACCGGGTTGTCGCTTGCTGCCGAAGGGCTGGCGTCCATCGGCGTCGACGATGTCGAGGCGGCGCGGTTGTTAGGCATTGTGCGCGGGCGGGTCGAGTCGGGGCAGACGGCCGCTCGATGGCAACGTCGTACCTTGGATCGCCTGCTCGAGCGACACGATCGGCCCGAGGCCCTTGCGTTGCTCGTCGAACAGTACATGGCCCACTCGACGTCCGGGCGGCCGGTCCACGAATGGAGCGATGGCGCCTAGCGTACCACCGGGCGTTGACCGTTCGTACATTTCCCACGTGCGGATCCTTCCTCCGGCGTGTGCGCTCGCCATGATGTTGCTGCTGCAGGCATGCACGCGCGACCTGCAGCTGGCGCCCCAACCTCCCCGAGCTGCAGCTACAACCACGACCGGGCCCTGGGCCAGCATGATTTTTGTGGCCCGCACGGACAGTGGTGTGGTGGCCATCGACCTGGGCTGGACCCATGCGGACGACGGTCTGCGGCGGACACTGACCACCATCGGAGCTACGCCACGTGACGTGCGATGGGTGTTTCTCACCCACGCCCATCGCGATCACATCGGGGGATGGCGCTCCGTCCGTCAGGCGACCTTCGTGATCGGGCGGGACGAGCTGCCGTACTTCATCGGTTCCGCCACCTACCACGCCTTCGTCCCGCGGATTGGCGATCGGCTCTTTTCCTACGAGCGCCCCAAAGAGGGAGAGCTCAAGGTCCTTCCGATCGGCTCGGACACCACGTTTGTCCTGGGTCGCGACACGGTGAGGGCGTTTCCCATTCCCGGACACACGCCCGGTAGCACGGCCTACCTCTTCCGCGAAACGCTCTTTGCCGGGGATGCAGCGAATTGGCGCGTTACGAGCGGCTTCCGTGGGGCACGAAGCGAGTTTTCGGAGAACGTCGAGCAGAGCCGCGCCAGCATGGCGGCTCTGGTCAAGCGTCTCGACTCGACGGGGATCGCGTGGCGCGTGCTGTGCACCGCGCACGGAAAATGCGGACTTGCGGACTCGACCATGCGGCAGAAGATATTGCGTTAGGTCCATCTGGCGTTGATCCTGGGTCACGGCATTGAAGGGAGTGTCGTCAGAAGGTCGGACCTTGGACTGAACTACGAGGCTGTGGGAGGTGCGAGATGCGTCGTGCGCTGTTGATCCTGTTGGCCGGTGCTTCGTTGGCTTGCAGCGGCGGACGAACCGCGAGCAGCACGGGCGCGTTGATGAGTCGAGAGGCGGACGTGATCACCGCCAGCGAAATCGAGCGCGCGCAGGGATTGGTGACCGCTTGGGATGCGGTCGAGCGACTTCGACCTCGGTTCTTTCGCAACGCGGGCCCCAAGAGCTTTTACGGAGGCTTGGACAACCGACCGATCGTACGCATCGATGAAACGGTTGCCGGCGTCGCAGAAGCGCTTCGTACCGTCGACATTCAATACGTCCTCGAAATACGCTATTACTCAGCGGCGGATGCGACGGCACGCTTTGGCGGCACATACGGGCGCGCGGTGATCCATGTGGTCACGCGGGCACGCCGGTAGTCGCGCACTGCACGCTCACCCACTTCGGACGGCGATGTACTCTACTTGCACCTTCTGTTATGCGTCCCTCGGACAGAACGACGTCGTCGAGTCGTTCCCTGTGGCGCGACGCGTAGCATTCGATCCGAAGAAAGGGTGCTTGTGGGCAGTCTGTCCTTCGTGTGCGCGATGGAATCTGGCCCCGCTCGAGGAGCGCTGGGAGGCAGTAGAGGAATGTGAGCGTCGCTTTCGAGCGACGTCCCTGCGTTACACCGTTGGAGAAATCGGACTGGCCTGGTTGGGCGAGACCCTCGAGTTGGTGCGCGTGGGGCCGGCGCTCAAGCCAGAGGTTGCGGCGTGGCGTTACGGTCGCATGCTGACACGCCGTCGCCCCCTGGTACAGCGCGCGATGGGGGAGATAGCGGCCGCCACGATGCGTGCGGCGCGTGTCTTGTCGCGGTCATCGCACCGACGAGATCCCCGAGCCGCCCTGGCCGAGCTGGTGTTGCATCTGCATGGAGACCGGGTCGTGGATGTTGTTGGTGCTGACGATACGAGCTCCGGGGTGGATCATCGACCGGTGGCTGTCGTGCGCTTTCGACATCTCCTGCAAGCCTCACTCGCGCGTCCAGAGAGCGGCCGGCCCTGGGCCCTGCACGTCCCGCACGATCACGGCGTGCTGAACATCGAAGGGGACGACGGCGTGCGAGCGGCGGCGCGCATGCTCGCGATCATCAACGGCACCGAACGATCGCGCGGCGGCGGATTTTCGCACGAACTGATCGAAAGTGCGGTCCGCAAGGTGGAAGAAAGTGCGCGTGCGGACGGGTACTTCAATCGTGTACTTGCCATTGCACTGCGTTGTGACTGGGGACGCACGGACCGTGTGATAGCCGGCGACGAGATCGGTCAGCAGGTTGAACGATTGGAGCGAGCGGACACCGATGTGCAACGATTGGCGTTCCGTCTCACCGGTCGCACCTTCTGGGGTCATGGTGGGATCGGCAGTGAGCCGCGCACTGCCTTGCTCGACGTGCCGCTGGTCGATCGGCTGGCCCTCGAGATGGCAGCACACGAGGAAGCCGAGCGTCGCGCACTGGAAGGCGAACTAGAGGCACTCGCAGAGGCGTGGCGCGAGGCGGACGAAATTGCAGCGATCGCCGACGCCTTGCTCCGAGACTGAGCGCGCAACAACGCCGGGACCACGCGCTGATCACGGGTCCGTGCTGCATCTTCCGTTTGTTAGGCGACGTGACTTGTCACGGCATCGCCGATCACTGCGACGCTCGTCTACGGTCGAGTACCGCCACTCACCTGGAGCGGTGCGTTCTTTCGCTGGAACACAATCTGGCCGCTAAACACCGTCAGCTGGCACTGCAGGTCCTTCAGTTGGTCAGTGGGCACGGTGTACAGGTCGCGATCCCACACGGCGAGGTCCGCGTACTTTCCCACCTCGATCGAACCTGTCTTCTTCTCCAAGAACATCTGGTGCGCGCCCCAGATGGTGAACGATCGGAGCGCAGTTCGAACGTCCACGGATTCCGCGGTTCCGAAGGCATTCTTCCCATACGTGCCCAGCATGGTCTCACGAGCGACTGACGCCCAGATCCCATAGCGGGCAGGAAATGGGGTGACTGGAAAGTCGGAGCTGCCGGCCCACTGAATACCGCGGGTCTGGAAGGTCTTGAAAGGGTTCAAACGAACGTTGCGGGCGGCTCCAAAATTCCCAGCGTAGGTATCACCGATCCACCACATGAAGGTGGCTGACGGCTCGGGATACGCAGCGTCGTATTGCTTCTGGAACTGCGCCATCATGGAAATGGCGCGGTCGGTCGGGATGTTGGAGTGGATAATGCCGTGTCGGCGGCCCGACTGTGGATTCGCTTTGAGCGCGGCCGCGTAACTGTCCATCGTCCAGTCGATCGCCTTGTCGCCGATGGAGTGAACGCTGATGTGGAAGCCGGCGTCGTGATAAGCCTTCACCATGGCGCGTAGCGTGTCTGGGTTGAACGCGGGATAGCCGCGGTTACCGCGATCGACGTCGGTGAGATTCTTGTTCCAATCATCGTAGAGCCAGGCGGTGCGCGCGCCGCCGCTCCCATCGATGTAGAGCTTGACTCCGCCGGCGATCACGTGGTCGTCGCCCGTCGATTCGTATGGTTTGGTGGTTGCGGCCTTCTCGGCGATGAGCTTCTGCGCGGTCGCCATGCTCTGGCCGCCTTGCCACAGCGCGAACACGCGCACGTTCAGCCCACCCTCCTCCTCTAGATTCTTGTATGCGTCCCAGTTGGCCTGCGCGATGCCGGGATCCTTCAATCCCGTCATGCCTTCCTCGTTCAGGGCGGCCGCCAGCTCCCTCATGGCGTCGTGGAGTTGCGCCGGAGTTTCTGTGGGGACCAAACGCCCCACCAGTCCCATCGCCGCTTCCTTCAACACCCCGGTCGGGGTGCGGTCCGGATAACGATCGATCGTGCCATTTGGCGGATCGGGTGTATCGCGGTCGATCTTCGCCAGCTTCAACGCCGCGGTGTTCGCCGTGAGGTAGTGCCCGGTGGTGTGACCGAGCACCACCGGATTGCCGGGGGAGACGTCGTCAATGTCCTTGGCCGTGACCAGGCGGTGTTCGTCGAGCTTCCCTTCATCCCACCCGCGTGCCAGCACCCATCCACCGGCAGGCGTCCCCTCGATGCGGGAGGCCAGCGCCGTCCGGATGTCCGAGATGCTCTTGGCCTGCGGGTAGCTCACATCCAGCACATACTTTCGCTCGTAGGCCCCGCCAGAGAAGTGTTCGTGCGCGTCGATCAACCCCGGCGTCACGGTCAGCCCACGTAAGTCAACGCGCTGCGTTTTCCCTCCAGCCAATGCCTGGATGGCCGAGTCCGATCCCACGGCCACGATCTTGTGATCCTTGACGGCAATTGCCTGTACAATGCGGTCTTCCGCGTCGACCGTGATCACCTTACCGTGGAAGAGGATCAGGTCCGCATCGTTAGGGTTCGCGCGCGGGGCGCAGCTGACGGCAACGAGTGCAGCCGCGAGACTTGCGGTGATCGGACGAGACATGAATGGGGGCGCCAGGGTTTCGTGTGCCGCAACGAAGGGCGCTCCAATGTGCCGTCACCCGCTCGGTTCCGTCAGGGGCGGGGCGCGGGAACCGCGACGACCTTTGCTGCGACGGCGCCGGGAGCGAGTCGCAAGGTATCCAGCGCGGCCAGGCGATCTCCATCTCGGCGATTCAACCGTAGCAATGTGTTGGACGGCAAGTCGCAGAACGCCACGCCGCCACGCGAATCGGACGTCCCCGTCGCCTCGCGTTCAATCGCCGAGAGCTCGGACGCGGACTTCTCGTATTCCTTCCAGGTGACCGTGAGCGCCACAAATGCGAGGGGGTTTCCGTTGGCCTGGTTGCGAACCCCGACGCGCAGGGTGGCGCGGTCCGCGTCTGGCCGTCGGCCCAAACAGAGTCTCGCGACGACATCGCGCGTCTCGGCGGCCCGAAAGGTCAGTCGCTTGGCGTCTCCCTCTTTCAGTGACACCTCGCCCACCGCGGCTGGCATGCCTAACGCGTCGTAATCGGCATGCTCCACGACCACGTCAAACGACCCAGCGGGCAGTGAGTCCAGCCGGAACGAGCCATTCGCCAGAGAGGTGGTCACGTACGGAGTGCCCTGCAGGCGGATTCGCGCTCCTTCCAGCGGACGGCGCGCACTATCCTGCACCACACCAGTGATCGTAGACGGCCGCTCGTAGATACGCAGCCCTTCCGCTGTCACATCGCCCCCTTCCTCGCGCAGGCGAAATACCACCGGTCGCACGAGCACGCTTGGTGCTGCGCTGGTCAGGCCCATGGGTGGAGCGATGGAACGCCCGAACTGCGGCATCCGAATGAACCATCGCCGCACAATCCACGCACCCGACTTCAAGCGTGCGAAGTGGACTTCCCCGCCGATACGCGAGCTATCTGGGCCAACGTTGTCGAGATTGGTATAGCGATACTCGACAAAGCGCAGCTCGTAGGTCTTGTTGTCGAGCCACAGTGTCCCGCGCACGTCCCCCACGCTGCGGTCCTTCTCTGGCTCGAAGCCCAAGCCAATAAGACCTGGGCGATCCTTGGCGGGAGGCGTGTACTGAAAACAGTGGTCGTCGAGAAACGAATCGGAGAGCAACACGTCGGCGTCGGGTGCATAGTACATCGTTGCATCCCCTTCCTGTCGCCAAAATCCGCGTGCTGAGAGTGAGTCCGCCGCCAATGAATAGAACGGCCGGTCGACAACGCCCTGCACATCTGATCGCGTTTCACTCAGCACACGCAGTGTCACTGGATCGACTTCACGGACATACCGCACCAGGCGCGCCTTGAACAGGCGGTCGCGCAACGAAATCTGCGCGGCGGTCAACGCGGTTCGTGCCTCATCCCACAGCGATCCAACACGCCCGGCGTCCCGCTCACTTCGTCGGCACAGCGGAATTGCCGTGATCACCACCTCGGGCAGCGAGTACAGCAGCGCGTCCAGGACCACATCGAGTCTTCTCGTCTCTCCCTCCGCCAGCACGAACGGCTGAGACGAGAAGCGCTTTACGCCAATCCGCTTTGCGTCCAGATGGTAGCGGCCAGCGGCCGGCGCGCGAATGGCGAACGCGCCGCCTTCGTCGGAAAGCGCTGACCCAATCGTGTGTGACGTGCTATCCAGCAGCGTCACCAGGACGCCGCTGAGCGGCGCCGCGGACGCCCGCTCCGTGACGGTGCCGCGCACCAGTTGCGCCTGCAACCGGGGCACGAGCAGCAGCAACAACAACGTCGTTATTCGAATTCTCATGCACCCTTCACGATTCTGTAATGCATCGCTCACCGTCGTTTCACCGGCTGCACCGTCATTAGAAGTGAGCGCCTATCGACAGACGCTCGAACCCTCTGACGCGGGAGAGTCGATGCGCATCACCCTCAGTGAAACAGGACGCGCGCGCAAGCGGTCACCACTCGGAACGACCGTGAGCGTGGTCCTCCACGCGACGCTGTTCGTCATGGTCGCAGCTGGCGCCGGCATGTCCAACCAGGGGCCACCCGAAAAGCCACACCGTGACATCCTTGTCTACACGCCGACACCGGTGGTCCCCCATACCCCACGGCCGGCCACCAGCGGTCCGACGCATTCTACCTGGAATCCCTCGGCTCCACCCCCGATCCCCGGTCGTGTGGAGATCACGGTCCCCGACTTTAGGAATGTTGGCGATCATCTTCTCACGGATGGGGGACCGCTGGTCGAATTCGGACACGCAACCCTTGCCCAAACGACTGGAGTCTCCCGTAGCGATGCGACCGTCAGCGACGTGTATGATGTCCGTGCGGTCGAGGTCCCCGCAAAGACCATCGGAAACCAGGCCCCGCGCTATCCATCCGTGCTCTCCACAGCCGGCATCGAAGGAAGTGTTGTGGTCCGCTATGTCGTGGATACCCTCGGCCACGTGGAGCAAGGATCTGTCACCACCGTCAGCACGACCCACGCACTCTTCGAGCGGGCGGTCCGCGACGCGCTGCCGCGATTTCGATTCTCCAGTGCGCAGGTGGGCGGTCGAAAAGTCCGGCAGCTCGTCGAGCAGTCCTTCGCTTTTGAACTGCGTCGTTAACGCCGACGCCGTGTGGTGCTTGGTTTCCCGCGCAGCACGCCGAGAGCATCGCGAACGAGTGTACCGGTGATCGCGACGGCAGCCGTGCGAATTACGCTGCGCGTGATGCTCGAGCCGAGGATTTGGCCCAGGAGTCCGCCTCCCGCGGGTTCCTGGGCCTTGCCACGGGCTGGCGCTTCGTTGGCCGGTGCGTCTCCGGCGGCAGCATCCGCCACGCGTGACGCGAGCATCTCGCGAGCGCTCTCGCGGTCGACCGCCTGCGCGTACTTCCTCACTTGGGGCGTCTGGAGCCGCTGCGACATCTCCGCGTCCGTGAGCGGACCCATGCGACTTTGCGGCGGGATCATGCGAGACACGAATGGCGGCGTGGGCGTGCCTTGAGGCGTGAGCACGGTAACCAAGGCCTCGCCGATTCCTAACGATGTCAGTGTCTGCTGCACATCGTAGAACGTGGTTTTGGGGAACGTCCGGGCGGCTGCCTTCAGCGCGGCCTCATCGTCGGGGGTGAAGGCCCGAAGGGCATGCTGCACGCGTTGTCCGAGCTGAGCCAGTACCGTTTCGGGAATGTCCTTGGGGCTCTGCGTGATAAAAAACACGCCAACACCCTTCGATCGAATCAGCCGTACCACTTGCTCGATCTGCTGGAGCAGCGCATCGCTGGCGTTATCGAACAGCAAGTGCGCTTCGTCGAAGAAGAACACGAGTTTTGGCTTGTCGATGTCTCCGACCTCGGGGAGTTCATTGTACAGGGATGCAAGCATCCAGAGCATGAACGTCGAGAATAACGCCGGGCGCTGCTGGACATCCATGAGTTCGAGCACGCTGATCAACCCTCGGCCATCGCGCTCGGTCTGCAGCAGATCGTCCAGGTCAAACATCGGCTCGCCGAAGAACTTGTCAGCGCCCTGCTGCTCCAGTTCCACCATTTCGCGCAGCAACACGCCGACTGTCGCCTTTGACATGCCGCCGTACTGCTTCAACTCATCGGCACCTTCGTCGGAGAGGTACTGGAGGATGGCCTTGAGATCGCTGAGGTCCAACAGGAGCAACTTCTGGTCGTCGCAAAGCTTGAACACCATCGACAGCACGGACGTTTGCGTGTCGTTGAGTCCGAGCACCTTTGCCAGCAGCAATGGGCCGAATGACGATACCGTCGCCCGGAGTTGCGCCCCCTTTGTGCCTGTCAGGCTGAGAAACTCCACCGGGAAACCGGCACCACGCCACTCGTAGCCCGTGTCCTTGGCGCGTGCGGCGACCTTGTCACTCGGCTCACCGGCCACACCGATGCCAGACACGTCGCCCTTGATGTCGGCGAGGAATACCGGAATTCCCTGCGAGGAAAGCTGTTCTGCAATCAGCTGCAGGGACTTCGTCTTTCCCGTGCCTGTGGCGCCCGCAATGAGGCCGTGCCGATTCATCATGCCAACGGGAATACGGATGATCGGCTCGGGATCGCAGGCCCCCTCGTGCACCACTGCGCCTAACGTGATGGAGGCGGTCGTGGACGAGAAAGCCTTCTTGGCGGCGTCGATGACAGCAGAATTCATGGTCGAGGCGTGGCGAGGAGCTGGGAGCCAACTGGACGCCCCAATCCTAGCCAGACATACCTCGACGCGCCATGACGCGCGGACCTACTCGAAACTCGGCTCGTACGCTTCGGCGTCCGCCGGTCGCAGCTGTGTGTGACGGTGCAGCATTCGTACGCAAGAGTTCCAGCGCAGGATGGCCTCGTCGTTCCCAGCGGGACGCATCTTCTCAGCCTTCGCGAACCAGTCCATGGCCTGCGATATCCAGTCAAAGGCCATTTCCGCAGCGCGTGGGATCCGGCGATTGAGCAATGCCTTCCCCCATCGTTCGCAAATGATGCCATTGTAGTACGCGTTCTTGTACGGCTCCGTCAGACGCACGACCGCGGCCCTGGCGCGTGCCAAAGCGTCGTTCGACCCGTCGCCGAACTGGTCGGTGATGGCAAGGGCGTGAGTGACGATGGCTTCCACGTTGGCGGGATCGACCGCGAGAATGTCCTCGCAGATGCTCTCTGCCGCCGCGGAGTCGTTCAACAGACGGTAGCGATTCGCTTTCTGGAGTGCCGCGGGGACGCCGGCCATCGTAATCGGCTTGAGCTCGTGCATAACGATCACTCCTCGACGCCAGAGCGTCGGGTGCTTGTGGGTCAGCTGCCGGACTTCCTTCCTCTCACCAACCGGACCAGCTTCACCACCGGATCAAAAAACTCGTCGACGACACGTTCCTTGAGGGGAATGATAGCGTTGTCCGTGATCGCGATGTTCTCCGGACACACCGCCGTGCAGCACTTCGTGATGTTGCAATACCCGATGGCAAAGTCATCCTTCAACGGCCGCAACCGATTGCCCTCATCCAACGGATGCATCTCCAAAGCCGCCGTGTACGTCAGAAAGCGCGGCCCAATGAACTCCTCGTGCTTGTGATGGTCCCGCAGCACGTGACACACATCCTGGCACAAGTAGCACTCGATGCACTTGCGGAACTCCTGCACGCGGTCCGCATCCCGTTGCTGCATGCGCCATGTTCCGTCAGGCGCATCGGGCCGGCGCGGTGTGAAGCGCTGGATCTTCTTCTTCACCGCAAAATTCCACGAGACGTCGGAGACCAAGTCCCGCACATGGGGAAAGGCGCGCATGGGCTCCACGGTGATCGGCTCACTCGTGTTCAGCTGATTCATCCGCGTCATGCACATGAGCTTTGGCATGCCGTTGATCTCTGCCGAACATGAGCCGCACTTGCCGGCCTTGCAATTCCACCTGAGGGCAAGGTCATTGGCCTGCTCGGCCTGGATCTGGTGAATGGCGTCCAGGACGACCATGCCTTCGGAAATCTCCGTCCGGTACTCGCCAAAGGCGCCGTTACCGCGGTCACCACGCCAGATGCGAAAGGTTGCGAGAGCCATGGAAGGATGCGGGAGGTGGGAGCGCGGCTACTTCTCTTCGTCGATCACTTGTTGCAGGTGCTGCGGCAGCGGCGGAATGTCGACGCGGTCGATCACCATCGTGCCGTCGCTGGCGCGCCGAATGACGATGTTGTAACGCTGCGCCTTGGGATCCTTCTGGGGGTAGTCGTCGCGAAAGTGGCCGCCACGACTCTCTTTTCGTTCGATTGCGGACCGCGTGATGGCCTCAGATACGGTCAGCAGGTTGTCGAGATCCAAGGCGGTGTGCCAACCCGGGTTATACTCGCGGTTTCCCGCGACGCTCACCTGCACGGCCCGTGCGCGCAAGGCGGCGATCTTGTCCAACGCCTGATGCATCTCGCCCTCCTGCCGCACGATACCCACGAGATCCTGCATGACGTCTTGTAGTTCGTGCTGGATCTGGTACGGCGACACGCCCCCAGTTCGTTCGAACGGCATCAGCGCCTGTCGTGTCGCGCCGTCAATCTGGGCTTCGTCCACACGTGCGGCGCCGGATGCCGTGGCAAACTTGGCAGCGTGTTCACCAGCACGCTTACCGAACACCAGCAGATCAGAAAGCGAGTTGCCACCAAGTCGGTTGGCGCCGTGAAGACCTGCCGCACATTCACCGGCCGCGAAGAGACCCGGCACGGACGACATCTGCGTGTCGCCGTCCACGCGCACGCCACCCATGATGTAGTGGGTGGTGGGGCCGACCTCCATGGGTGTCGTCGTGATGTCGATGTCGGCGAGTTGCTTGAACTGATGGTACATGCTGGGCAGCTTCTTGCGAATGTGCTCAGCGGCGTTGGGTAGTCTCGCCTTGATCCATGCGATGTCGAGGAACACGCCACCGTGCGGACTCCCTCGGCCATCGCGGACCTCGCGCATGATGCAGCGTGCCACGTGGTCGCGCGTGAGGAGCTCCGGCGGACGTCGCGCCGCCTTGTCACCCTGCGTGTATCGCCACCCCTCTTCTTCGTTGTCGGCCGTCTGCGCGCGATAGTTCTCGGGGATGTCGCTGAACATGAAACGTTCACCCTGAGCGTTGCGCAGTACGCCACCCTCGCCGCGCACCCCCTCCGTGACGAGGATCCCTCGAACGCTTGGGGGCCAGACCATCCCCGTCGGGTGAAACTGCACGAACTCCATGTCCTGCAGGTCGGCTCCAGCGCGATAGGCCAGAGACTGCCCATCGCCTGTGTATTCCCAGCTATTACTCGTTATGCGGAACGCTCGACCCACGCCACCCGTGGCCAGCACGATCGCCGACGCCTGGAAGACCTTGAAGCGGCCGCGCTCACGATCGTATCCAACGGCACCTGAAACGCGGTCTCCGTCCTTGAGCAGGGTGAGGATCGTGTGCTCCATGTGCACATCGATCCCCTGATGGATCCCATGGTCCTGGAGCGTCCGGATCATCTCCAGTCCGGTGCGATCGCCAACGTGCGCGAGTCGCGGGTATTTGTGGCCGCCAAAGTTGCGCTGCAGGATGCGACCATCCGGCGTGCGGTCGAACAGCGCACCCCACGCCTCCAGTTCGCGCACGCGCTCCGGCGCTTCCTTCGCGTGCAGCTCGGCGTGACGCCAGTTGTTGACGTACTGGCCTCCTCGCATGGTGTCCGCGAAATGCACGCGCCACCCATCGCGATCATCCACGTGAGCCAAGGCCGCCGCGACGCCGCCTTCGGCCATGACTGTGTGCGCCTTTCCCAACAGCGACTTGGTGACCAGACCCACTCGCACTCCTTCGGCCGCGGCCGCGATCGCGGCTCGCAATCCGGCGCCCCCTGCGCCAATCACCAACACATCATGGACCACGCGTTCGACGTCAGCCATCAGAAGAGCCTCGCGTCTGTCCAGATGCCCATGGAGCACAGTCGGACATAGATATCGGAGAACGCCACCGTGAACAGACTCGCCCACGCCCACCGGCTATGGGCGCGGTTCAGGCAGCTCGAACAATCGTACGCCTTCTGCCGAAGCGGCGCACTGGAGATCGCGTCGAGGAGTCCGCCAAGCACGTGCCGCGCCGAGTGACATCCAAACAAGTATCCACCTAACATTATGACATTCAGTAACAGGACCAACGAACCGACGCCAACGCCAAACGTCGTACCCGGTTGCGCCGCGTCGGAAAACCAGAAGGCATGGTAGGCATCGTACACGAGGATGAACCAGACAATGAGTGACGCCAACAGCCCGTATCGGTGCAGGTTCTGCAGCACCAACGGGAAGTACCGTTCCCCCAGGTATGTCTTCCGCGGCTCCCCGACGGCGCACCCGGGCGGATCGGCCCAAAACGCCTTGTAGTACGACCCGCGATAGTAGTAGCAGGTGAAGCGAAACAGGGCCGGGATGGGAAGGATCAACAGCGCTGGGGAAAACGGCAGCCAACCGGGCCACCCCGCCGGTTTGGGCCCAAACCACGCGTGCGGCGAGTCGCCGAGCAACTCGGGGGAGTAGAAAGGAGACAGGTACGGGCCAAAGGTGTAGTGCGCGTTCTGAAACGCGGCCCAGGTGGCGTAGATGATGAACGCCGTCAGAATGCCGACGACCGGAACGTTAGGCAGCCACCACGCGTCGCGCCGAAGCGTTTCGCCGAATCGCCGGCGGTCGAGCACTGGAAGCGGCGCGTGAGCCATGCCATCCTCTCTGGGCAGACATCAGGTGAGTGCGCAACCGGCTACCCGCGACAGCACAAACACGCGTCGAGGGTCGCGTTATTCAATCGCGAGGGACAGGGGGTGTCAAATCGGACGCCTCGAGAGGCCCGCGACCGACTAGCTCGGGGTGGCGGTCCGGGCTACCTTCGCCGATTCGACCCACATGAGCGACGCCGCCGGAGGACGTATGTGCGACACACCTGCATCACCTGAACGTCCTAGTGCGCCGCTGAGCCGTCGAGACGCGCTCAAGAATGGCTTGGCGTGGTCGGCCGTCCTGCTGGCGGCGCCACAGACGCTCGCCGCCCAGCTCGACGCCGGTGACGAGTACGTCAACATCGCACGCAGGGCCGGGCAGTGGATCGCAACATCGGCTATCGCCGATGAGCTGGGAATGCGGTGGCCCGCTGACCCGCGCGACCCCAAGACGGTCTCCCTCGACCTCTACAACGGCACCCCTGGCATCGTGCCTTTCTGGTTGGAGTTGCACCACGCCACGCACGAGCCCGAGGCGCTTCAGTTTGCCGCCGCCGGCGCGGACTACTTGCTCAGCACCTTACCCGAGGACACAACCACCGATGCTGGTCTCTATACCGGGCTTGCCGGCGTCGCCTGGGTGCTTCAGCTGACGTATCGGGCCACTGGGCGGGAGAAATACCGAACGGGTGCCCAAAAGGCCCTCTCCATCGTTCAGGCCTCGGCAAAGGTGGGTGAGCACGGCGTCGGCTGGGCAGATTCGACGGACATCATCTCCGGCAGTGCGGGAACCGGGCTCTTCCTGCTATGGGCGAAGGACCAGATGGGCGACGAACGCTCGTTGGAGGTGGCGAAGGGTGCCGGTCGGGCCCTTGTTGCGGCTGGCGAGCCAGCCGGCGGTGGTCTGCGCTGGAAGGTGAACAAGGGCATGGCACGGAACTACCCGAACTTCTCGCACGGAACGGCCGGGGTTTCGTACTTCCTCGCCACGCTACATCAGGCCACAGGGGACTCGATGTACCTGGAGGCCGCCTTGGCGGGAGCGCGATACCTGCAGTCACTGGCAACGACCACAGCCAGTGGAGGTCATCTCGTTTTCCATAGCGAGCCAGGCAACGAGGCGCTGTACTACTTGAGCTGGTGCCATGGACCAGCGGGTACCGCTCGTCTCTTCCACAGGCTGGGTCAGATCACTGGCCAGAATGTGTACGATGCCTACGTGGACTCGCTCGCCGCCGCCACGCTGGACATGAAGGTCCCCGAGCGATCACCTGGGTTTTGGAACAACATCTCACAGTGCTGCGGCAACTGTGGCGTGGTGGAGTTCTTTGCCAGCCTGCATGGCCTGCGTCGCGACGCGCGTCACCTGGCCTTTGCCGAACTGATGGCACGCGACACCGTCGCGCGGGGCACCGCGGACGGCGCCGGCATGAAGTGGGTGCAGGCAGAAAACCGCGTTTCTCCTGAGCAGCTGGTGGCGCAAACAGGCTTGATGCAGGGCGCGGCAGGCGTTGGACTGGCCATGCTGCACCTGGACGGCGTCCTGAACGGCCGGGCCCCACTCGTTCGCTTGCCGGACAATCCATTTGCCTAACGACTAGATGTCAGTGGACGAACAGCGTCCGCCGCTGACGCTCTCCAGTGAGGAGATGCGGCGGTTGGGCTATCGCGCCGTCGATGAAATCATCGCCCACTTGGAGCAACGACGGGACCGGCGTGTGGCGAACTCCCGGCCTCGCGCCGAACTCGAGCGGCGGTTTGGACCGTTCCGCGACGCTCCGACGCCCGTGGGTGAAGTGCTCGATCTGGTGTGTGGTGAAGTCATGCCGTCCGTCACGCAGGTGGATCATCCGCGTTTCTTTGCCTTCGTGCCCGGGCCAGGCAACTTCGTTGGGGCCATGGCCGACGCGCTCGCCGCCGGCTTCAACGTCTTTGCCGCGCATTGGCTCCACGGATCCGGCGCGGCGGCCGTGGAACTGCAGACGATCGACTGGCTCTGCCGCGAATGCGGGTTGCCGAGTACGGCGGGTGGCCTGTTCGTGAGCGGTGGCTCCATGGCGAATTTGACGGCGTTGGCGGCGGCGCGCCGAGCCGTGCTGGGCGGCCCAAATCCCCAAGCCGTCATCTATGCGTCCAACCAGACGCACAATTCGCTGGCCAAGGGTCTTCGCGTCATCGGGTTCACCCAGGACCAGATCCGGACCGTCGAGAGCGACGACGCCTTGCGACTGAGCATCCCGGCGCTCGAAGCGGCGATCGCCTCAGACCTGAGGGCCGGCCGGCGCCCATTCTGCGTCGTGGCAAATGCTGGAACGACGAACACGGCGGCCGTCGACCCGATCCCTGCGATCGCCGACGTGTGTGAGCGTCACGGGATGTGGCTGCACGTGGACGGGGCGTATGGCGCGGCCGCCGTCCTCACGCCGCAGGGTCGCGCCATCCTGACCGGTCTGGAGCGAGCGGACTCCATCACCTTCGACCCGCACAAGTGGCTCTTCCAGCCCTTTGAGATCGGGTGCGTGCTCGTGCGCGACCTTCGGCACCTGCGTCAAGCGTTCACCGTGCATGTTGGCGATCACGGCGAGTACCTCGAGGACGTGCAGCGCGTCATCGGCGACGAGATGATCTTCTACGAACATGGGGTGCAGCTGACGAGATCATTCCGCGCCCTCAAGTTGTGGATGACGCTTCGGGTCTTTGGGGTACAGGCCATGCGCGACGCGATTGCGCGCGGCATCGAGCTAGCGGAGCTGACCGAGCGGCTGCTACGCGCTGACGGCCGGTTCGAGATCGTGACGCCGGCGCAGCTTGGCATGGTGTCCTTTGCTCCCGTCGCGCCGGAGATGAGCCGCGCGGACGTCGATGCCTGGGTCAAGCGCATCACCGACGGCATCCTCACTGATGGCTTTGCCATGGTGACGTCGACGCGCGTGCGCGACCGTCACGTTTTACGGATGTGCACCATCAATCCGCAGACGTCGGACGACGACATTCGAGAAACGGTGACACGCATCGCGAAGATTGCAGCTGCCGAACGGTCCCCTCATTCCCCGGCGTCCTTGCCCTGAAAACGCGCCGGCCCCGGAAAACATGTCGGGGGCCTCGCAGCCGTCGCCACGCCCGATGCGCGCAGCCTGCCGTCAGGCAGGGCGCGCCAGAGCCTTGGCTACGTCGACGACGTGTTGCACCGTCAGCCCAAACTCGGCGTAAATCTTCTGGTACGGCGCCGACGCCCCGAAGTGGTCTACTCCGATCATCACACCGTGTTCGCCAAGAAAGCGCGACCACGACATCGAATGGGCCGCCTCCACCGCCACCCGTGGAATGCCTTCCGGAAGCACGGAGGCGCGGTAGTCGGCACCCTGGGCCAGGAATAGTTCGTGGCTCGGCATGCTCACCACCCGTACGCAAATGTCGAACTCGTCATCCAGGCGTTGCTGCGCAGCCAGCGCGATCTCCACCTCGGATCCGCTCGCAAGGAGCACCACCGCTGGCTTGCCGCAGGGACACTCCACCAGAACGTACCCACCGCGGGCGACCTCACTTGCAGGGGCGCGCCGTGGATGATCGATGAACTTCACTTTCTGGCGCGTCAGCGCCAGCGCCACCGGGCCCGATGTGTGCTGAATGGCCACTCGCCAGGCCTCCGCCGTCTCGGCGGAATCCGCCGGGCGCAGCACGGTCACGTTCGGGATACAACGCAAGGCCGTGAGATGCTCGATCGGCTGGTGCGTTGGCCCGTCTTCACCCAACCCAATTGAGTCGTGCGTGAAGACATAGATGACGCGCTGGTGCATGAGCGCCGCCAGACGAATGGCCGGCTTCATGTAGTCGCTGAAGACCAGGAAGGTGCCGCCGTAGGGAATCACCCCGCCATGCAGCGCCATACCGTTCATCATTGCGCCCATGGCGTGTTCACGCACGCCAAAGTGCACGTTGCGGCCGACGGGAGATTCCGGCGTGAACCGTGGCGCATCCTTGATGAGCGTGAGGTTTGACCCGGTGAGGTCCGCCGATCCGCCGAACAACTCCGGAACCTTGCCGGCAATCGAGTTGAGTACGATGCCCGAAGCGGCGCGCGTCGCCATCGTGCCGTTCTCGGCGTTGAACGCGGGCACGGACTGCTGCCAGCCTGTCGGCAACTCGCCCTGCATGCGTCGCCCAAACTCCTTGGCGTCGTCGGGGTGCGATTTGGCATACCCGATGAGCGCGCGGCGCCACTGATCGTGTTCGACGGCGCCGCGTTCACGAGCAAGCCGCCAATGCTCGAGAGCGTTCGACGGAATGTAGAACGCGTCCGTGCTCGGCCACTTCAGGTTCTGCTTGACGAGCAGGATTTCCGCGGCACCTAACGGCTCACCGTGCGCCTTGGCTGTATCCTGTCGATTCGGCGACCCGTAGCCAATGTGTGTGCGTGTGATGATGAGTGACGGCCGATCACGGTCGGCGCGTGCCTGCTCGATCGCGTGGTCGATCGCCCCAAGGTCGTTCACGTCGTGAATGTGCAGCACCTGCCAACCGTAGGACTCGAATCGCTCGGCGACATTGTCGGTAAACGTCAGGTCCGTGGGGCCGTCGATGGAAATACGGTTGTCGTCGTAAAAGCCGATCAGCTTCCCCAACCGGAAGTGGCCGGCAAAGCTGGCGGCCTCGTGCGAGATGCCTTCCATCAAGCAGCCATCCCCGCAAATGAACCAGGTGGTATGATCCACCACGGTGTGCCCCGGGCGGTTGAAGCTGGCGGCAAGATGCGCTTCGGCGGCCGCCATCCCGACCGCGTTCGCCAGCCCCTGGCCCAGGGGACCCGTGGTGGTCTCGACACCGGGTGTGTGTCCGTACTCCGGATGTCCCGGCGTCCGGCTGCCCCACTGCCGGAAGGCCTTGATGTCATCCAGCGCGACGTCATATCCGCTCAGATGCAACGAGCCATAAAGCAGCATCGACGCGTGGCCGTTCGAGAGAACGAATCGGTCACGATTTGGCCATGTGGGGTCGGCAGGATTGTGCCGCATGTGGCGCGTAAACAGCGAGTAGGCGAGGGGCGCCAAACCGAGCGGCGCACCGGGATGGCCGCTGTCGGCCTGCTGCACGGCGTCGATTGCCAGCGTGCGTAGCGTGTTGACGCACAACTCGTCGAGCGACAAGGCGGTCGTCGCCTCGGCGGATGAAGCCACGTCGTCCTCCCCAGGAGGGCTGATGTTGGGCGACAACCCTCTCACGCGGCGTGGAACAGCGGTGGCCGGAGAGGGAACGAACGCCACCAAAATTAGTCCAAACCAAGCCGTCGCGCTGGCCCCGGCGCCGACTCGGAGCCAGCCGCGAGATCATTGCCAACGCTACTCTCCCTCTCGGCCCTGGTCCCGCATATTACGAAATGTCGAAATCTCAACACCCGCCCCGCTCGAGTCGGCTCCGATCGTTCATTCTGTCCGGATTGGCCGCGCTCGCCGCGGTCCTTGGCGCCCCTCGCCACATCCATGGTCAAGACCCTGCTCCATCCGCGGAGCGCGAACTCGCCCGTTCCATTCTCAAGGAACTGATCGAGATCAATACCACGCAGTCGGTCGGGAGCACGCGGAAGGCCGCCGAGGCCATGGCCGCGCGGCTGCGGAGTGCCGGATACGAGGATCGGGACATTTCCATTGTCGGTCCGGAAGGCGAGCGCAAGAATTTGATCGTTAGGCTGCGCGGCGCGTCGCAGGGTCCGGCCCGCAAGGCCCTGCTGTTGATGGCCCACACCGACGTCGTGGAAGCCAAGCGTGACGACTGGTCCAGCGATCCCTTCGTCTTTCGGGTGGACAGTGCGTCCTTTTACGGCCGCGGCACGATCGACAACAAGTCCGGCGCCGCGATGCTCGTGGCCAACATGATGCGCTGGAAACGCGAGGGATTCGTCCCGGATCGCGACATCATCATGCTGCTGACCACGGACGAGGAAACCGACGCGGTGGCGGGGATCCAGTACGTGCTGAAGAACCACCGCGATCTCGTGGACGCCGAGTTTTGCCTGAATACGGATGGTGGCGGTGTGGAGCTGAAGAATGGCCACCCGAGCCTGAATGTTGTTGGAGCTGCCGAGAAAGTCTATCAGAGCTTCACGCTCGAAGTCCGGAACCGAGGCGGACATTCGTCCGTTCCACGCAAGGACAATGCGATCTACCAGCTTTCCAAGGCGCTGGTGAAGCTGTCGGGGTATGCCTTCCCGGTGCAGCTCAACGACGTTACGCGCACCATGTTCGAACGCTCCGGGAAGGTCGAACGCGGCCAGGTGGGAGCCGATATGCGCGCCATTGCCGCATCGAATGGCAAGGCACTGGGTGCGGTGCATCGCTTGGCCCAGAGCCCCATCTACAACTCCCTCATGCGCACCACGTGCGTCGCCACCCTGCTGGAGGGCGGCCACGCCGACAACGCACTCCCGCAGCTTGCCCGCGCCACCGTCAACTGCCGGATGCTTCCCGGCTCCAAGGTGGAGGAGGTTCGGCAGGCATTGGCAAACGCGACCGGAGATACAGCCGTCGTGGTGAAACCGGTCGCTCCCTTTGCCATCGAGAGTCCGGCATCCCCGGTGCGAGCGGACCTGCTCGCCATCCTGGACCGGCTGACGGCCAAGCACTACGCCGGTGCCACAGTCGTTCCGGCCATGGAAACCGGTGCCTCCGACGGACTCTTCCTTCGCAATGCTGGTATTCCCACCTACAATACAGGAGCGATCGCCGGCGACCCCGACGATGACCGCGCGCACGGTCGCGACGAACGTGTGCTCGAGCAGTCGTACTACGACGCAACGCAGTTCTGGTTCGACCTCGTGAAGTCGATCACGACCCCCGGAGTCACCACCAAGAGCTGAAGATGGCGCACCAGCGCAAGCCCCAGCCGAGTGCCCGGCATCGAAGTCTGGACGACCCCACGACGGCGCGCGACTTCCTTCGCGATGTGCAGGAGGGCGTCTACATCAGTGACCTCAAGGGCCAGGTGCTGGACGCGAATCCCGCCTTCCTCGAGATCTTTGGCGTGTCGTCCCTGGAGGAGCTGTCGAAGAAGTCGGTGGTGGACTTCCTGGTGGACCCGGAGCGTCGCACGTTGGAGCTGTCGATGCTCGAACGCGATGGTGTGGTGAAGGACTTCGAGCTGGAAATCCGTCGCCCTGACGGACATCACCGCATGGTCAGGGACACGATGCACAGCGTGCGCGACCCGCTCACCGGTGAGCTGTATATGCACGGTA
The DNA here is from genome assembly GCA_044224875.1 of Gemmatimonadaceae bacterium. GTDB lineage: Bacteria > Gemmatimonadota > Gemmatimonadetes > Gemmatimonadales > Gemmatimonadaceae > JABAQJ01. The sequence continues at coordinate 61,428 of JBGAJQ010000001.1, forward strand.
TCCTGGACGACATCACGCGCGCCAAGGAGATGGAAGCGCAGCTCCACGAACAGCTGATCCGCGACGCCCTCACCGGATGCTACAATCGCCGCTTTTTGCTGGACCTCGGCGAACGGATGAGCGCTGAGGGAGAATCCCGATGGGGATGCATCTTCATCGATATCGACCACTTCAAGCTGTACAACGACGCCTACGGACATCGCAGCGGTGATCAGGTGTTGCAAAAGATTGCCCGGTTCCTCCTGCGTCAGGTGCGCGCGGAGGAACCAGTCGTCCGGATCGGCGGCGACGAGTTTCTGATCGTGCTGGTTGGCGACAACGCAACGCGCACCGAACACGTGGCCCAGCGGCTTCAACACGCTGCCGCACGCAGCGCGCCGGTTGCCTTCTCACTGGGGTGGGCCGAGCGGTACGGCCACGAATCGTTCGATGCCACGGTGGATCGCGCCGACAAAAACCTCATTGGCGTTCGGGTCTTAACGCGCTCCGGCGATCATCCAAAGCTCCCGGACGAAATGGAGCGGCGAAAGGCACGCTAGCCCGCCAGAGGCGCTGGCTGTGCAAGTCAGCGTACGCTTGACGTCTCCTTGGCACACCCAGCCAGGATATCGTTATGCGTGGTCTCCGCTATCTCATTGCCCTGCTGTCGCTTCCAATGGTCCTCGAGGCCCAGGGCCGACTCATACCGCGTCCCTGCGTCCAGCAACCACCGCCAGGCTGTGGCGAACGCGAAGACTGTCGGATCCCGGTGGCTCCGTGCCCCGCAGGGAATCCGATCATTCGCACATCTTCCCAGGTCCACGCGGAACTCGTTGGGCGTGCCGTGCGCTATGAGGTCACGGAGACGTTCCTGAATCGTGGCGCTGCCGTCGGCGAGGCGGACTACGTGTTTCCGATTCCAGCCGGCGCCGCCTTTGAAGCGCTGCAGCTTTCGATCAACGGTGAAATGGTCTCTGGTGAAACGCTTCCTGCCGACCAGGCTCGCGCGATCTATGAGTCGATCGTCCGGCGCATGCGTGACCCTGCGCTCGTTGAATGGATGGGCAGCGGCATGCTACGTACTCGGATCTTTCCAATCGCGCCGGGTGAAGAGAAGAAGGTCGTGGTTCGATTTCAGGCCCTCGCGCGGCGCGAAGGCAGCGCCATTCGCGTGGACTACGTACGTGGCACCCAGCCATCGATCACCTCTCCTTCGCCGCGCCCGTTCGTACAGGACGCCGCGCTGCGGCGCACCGCCGTGGAGAACAACAGCGAGAGCGCAGACGTGTTCACCCTCACGTACCCGCGCTCTGACGAGCTTGGGGAGGCGTACTCACCAACCCACACGTTGCGTCGCCGCGTTCGCGGGGACCTGCGCATTGTGGCTGCCGAAGGCGATTCGCGGGAGGTGACGATCCTGTTGCCGCTGAGGCGGCCGGACGCCGCATCTATCTCGGTGCTAGCGCATCGCCCCAACGCCGGTGAGGGCGGGTACGCGCTGATCGCGATTACCCCGCCAGCTGCACCGTCCCGCACCACACCGCGCGACGTGACGTTTGTGGTCGACGTATCAGGCTCCATGCGTGGAGAGAAGCTGAGTCAGGCGAAGGCGGCCGGCCGCGCCATACTGGGTTCACTGAGCCCGCGTGACCGCTTCCGCATCATTGCCTTCTCCACCGATGTGCGTTCCTTCCGTGATGAATGGAGCGTCGCCAGCGCCGGCAACATTTCGGCGGCCCGGCGTTACGTGGAGGATCTGCAGGCTGAAGGATCCACCAACATCTCTGGAGCGCTTGAAGAAGCCTTGTCCACGCCGTCCACTGACGGCCGGCTGCCACTCGTCGTGTTCGTCACGGATGGCGAGCCAACGGTTGGGGAGCGATCGCCTGACGCGATTGCCGCGCACGTCGCGCGTCAGCGTCATGAATCGCGTCTCTTTACGTTCGGCGTGTCGGCCGACGTCAACACGGGGCTGATCGAACAGCTCGCGCTCGAAGGTCGCGGAACGGCACACTTCGTACGTACGGGTGAATCGGTGGAGCGCGCGGTGTCGTTGCTCGCTTCGCGCCTGACAAGTCCCGTCATCACCGACGTGCGCGTGCGAGGTGACGGTGTGACCTTGCGCCAGCTACAACCACAACTCCCCACCGACCTGTATGCCGGGCAAGACCTGATCGTGCTGGCGCGTTACGACGGTGATGGTGCAGCGACCATCCGTCTGGATGGCCAGAGCGTCGATGGTCCTGTCCACTGGTCCACCTCGGCCACCTTCCCGGCGCGAGACCGCGAGAACCCATTCGTGGGCCGTCTGTGGGCCGCCCAGCGCATTGGATGGCTGGCCGCCGAACGTCGCAAGCACGGTGGTACGACTGAACTGGACCAGGAGATCAAGTCGTTAGGTGAGCAGTTCGGAATTCCTACGGAGTTTTCGTCGTATCTCGTGGTGGAGCCAGGCATGAACGTGCGGGAGATGGCACAGGACGTTCGTCGCCGTGGGGGGAGCAGTGCGCCGAATGCGGCGCCGCTGCCGGCGTCGGTTGGCCGCGCCGCGGATGCCGAGATGCGATTCGAGGCGGCGAAGTCAGCCGCCGGCCAGCGTGCGGCAACCAACATGGCCCTCGTGGATTCGCTCAGCGCCGAACGCGACGACGCCGCGCGAACCAAGCGCATCGGATCCCGCATCTTCGTCCTGAAGGACGGCGTGTGGACGGATGCTCGCTATGTTCCATCCATGCAGCTGGTGCGTGTGAAGGCCTTCTCACCACTCTACTTCACGTTGACCGGGCGCCTCCCTGGGTTGGCCGACGCGCTCACGGTCGGTGAATCTGTGCTGGTTGCTGGTCGCACGGCCGCCATCGTGGTGGCTGCGGACGGACTGGAGACCATGCGCGAAGGCGAACTCGCGACATTGGCCAGACAGTGGTGAATTGTGAACGACGCTGAACTGGAACGGCTCTTTCGAACCTACCACACGCCGCTGGTGAGGTACCTCACCCGCCGCCTGGGAGACCGGGACTGGGCAGAGGAGATCGCGCAGGAGACCTTCCTGCGCGCTCTCCGCCAGGAACAACTCACCAGCGAGCGCTCATGGCTCTTTGCCGTGGCGACCAATCTTGTGCGAGACGAGGGACGAAAGCAGGAACGGCGCCGCCGTCACCTCGAACTCCTGGCAGAAGAAGAGCGCGAGCGTCACATCGAGCCAGAAGTCACGTCACTCGAGCGCGCGCAGGAATCGGCGCTGGCACGACGCGCCGTGGACGCACTGGCCGAACGCGACCGCTTGGCGCTGCTCATGCGCGAGGAGGGTCTGGACTACCACGAGATTTCGCAGGCCCTGGGTCTTTCCGTGGGTTCTGTCGGCACAACCCTGGCGCGCGCACGGCGCCGCCTGGCCGAGACATATGACGCAATGCGTACCGAAGAGAATCGGCGCGCCGGAGGTGGACATGCAACATCTTGAGGAAGGCACCGTGCACGCGTGGCTCGACGGCGCGATTACGGGAGATGAAGCCGCGGAAATCGAGCGTCACGTCGCCACGTGTGCGGAGTGCGCGGCAATGGTGGCGGAGGCACGTGGCTTCATCGCCGCGTCGTCCCGCATCCTCACCGCCCTGGATGATGTCCCGTCGCACGTGATCCCGACGTCGGCGGTGACCGCGGAACCGTCGTCAAGCCACCGGGCGACAAACCGCGCCGGTGGACGATCACGTGTTGCGCCACGCCGTACATGGTGGCGGCATCCCGGGATCGCCGCGGCCGCTGCCGTCACGTTCCTCGCGGTGGGCACATGGACCGTCGTCTCGCGCGGCGGCTTGAAGAATAGCCAGGGAGGGTTCGCAGACAACGCATCCGGTCCGCCCGCAGCGCCTGCGGTCGCGGCACCCACCGAAGCACTGATCGACAGCGCAGGTGCAACACGCGCCAAGGCACCGGAACCTCGCCCGGAGACAAAGACCACGGTCGGTGATGCCAAGAAACGGCTGGCGACCGACCTTGAAGCAGCCCCGCCACCAGCCCCGAGACCCGAGCGTGCGAAGGAGGAGGACCGGCGCGTAGCCGGTGCGACGACAGCACAATCTGCCGAGTTGGGCGCCGGTGCGGCCTCAGCGTCCCAGACACGCGACTCGCTGTCGCGACAGCGACTATCCCAAGTCGCGGCCGCGCCCGCCACTGTGCCACCTAACGCCGTGAACTCGGCAAAGACCGCCGCAGACCGGGTCCCCATCAACACAGCGGCAGCCGGTCGATCAGCGGAGCGTGCGAATGCGTTTGGAGCGCGTGAGGATTCTGATGATTCCCGCGTCACATCACTGAGCGGATGCTATGCGCTGCACTTCGTGGCGGGCGGCGACGGCCCCATGACGATCGCGCCGGTCCGCGTGCCCGCGCACATCGCACTCGACGCGGCCCGGATCGCCGGCAGTGTCGAGCGTGTGGCGCGTGATGTGTCGCCGGCCAATGAACAGGTTTCTGGCGAGTATCGGTGGCGTGCCACGGGGACGCAGACGTTTGAGCTGATCGTTATTCGCGATGGCGAATCCGTTACATTTCCGGCGCGGTTGGGGGCCGAAGACGCACTCTCCGGCCAGGGACCGGCGCGCCCGATGCCAGCGGGATCACCAGTTCGACTCCAGGCAACGCGAGAGCCGTGTCGTTAGGCATGGCGGGGGAGTAGTGCATCGACCCCGCCAACCCCATCCATCGTCGCTCCGGATGCGACGTCATCGCCGCCCGCAGGCGACGCGACCGCGTGACTACACCGTCACCTCACGGCCTTCCACCACCGCCGTATCGTCACCGTTCCGATCGGGACGCAGGGCCCGCATCACCGTTCTACCTGCCGAGAGCGCGCCAAGCAACAGGTAAACGTAGAACGAGTATACGCGCCACCAGATCAACGAGGACGCCAACAGGTGGGCAGGGATGTGATGACCTAACGCGGCACGAAAGGAAAGCTCGACCACGCCGCCTCCCGCTGGAGCGGGAGCCACCGCACTGCCGTACAACAACGCGAGTGGCCAGACGATCAACGGAGCCAACGGCGGGCGGTCACCGTAGGCATATACCAACAGCGGCAGGATGGCGAGTCGCGTCAACACGTGCAGGATCGAGCAGGCGAGCGCGGCCGACATCGCCAGAGGCTCCGCATGGCGGAGCTGCGACATGCTCTCCCGCAGGTGATTCAGCGAGGCCTGAATGCGATGCCAGAACGGGGGTCGCACGCCCACGGCCGCGACCCAGCGAGGCGCCGGCCCCGACCCGTGGCGCAGTGAAATCCACAGTGCCAGTCCACCGCCGCCGAGTACGAAAGCCGACATACCACCCACCATGGCCAGGAGCGCTGTCACCACCGCACTCGAGTGATCCAGAAGCACGAAGCAACCGACCGTGATGGCCAGGAGCGAAATCAGCTCCAACAACAACTCCATGAAGATCACGACAAGCACGGATTGCACGTGATATCCGGCTTCCTTCAGGACGAGGAAGCGCGCCGGCTCAGCTCCCGACCGTGAGGGCGTGATGGAGGCCGCGAAGTCACCGCCAAGACTCGTTCGCAACGCCGTGCCGAAGGCGACGGGCACTCCAACGGCACGCGCGCTCAACTGGATCTTCAAGACTCGCGCCACCATGTCCACGCCCACGAGCCCGAGCGCGGCCACATGGGCCCACCACGGTAGCCCCAGTGGGGCCCCACCTTCGGGCCACCCGGACGCGATGATGTACACGGACACCCCTATCGCCATCCCGAACGAGAGGAATGTCAGGACCCAGCGCCGCGGCGTCACGGGCGAGGGCCCGTCAAGTAGATGTCCACCGGCCTAACGTGACCGCTTCCATTCCAGCGCGGACATGCGGGTGATGCCGGGATACGGCACCTGCTCGCCCTTCACGGAACGCCAGAGAATGCGGTTGAACAGGTCCTCGTCCGCCTGATCCTCGAAGGCGAGCTCCAGGCGCTCGGACTCTCGCGCGTTCAGCCCAGTCTCCGGATTGCGCTCCGTCAGCGGGACCGACGGCGTGAGCACGCGGTACGGTGCCAGGTCCGCCGTGGTCGACCAGATGTCGCGAAGTGGGCGACCGTAGTAGTCAAACTGCGACAGCGCGGTCAGGCCCAGTATTTCCTCGATGGTGGCGATGACGTCCGTCGTGTTCGTGAATCGATGGTGCACGCCACCGCGCGCATACGGCGATATCACGAGCAGAGGCGAGCGATGTGAATCCACGTGGTCTGGTCCGTTCTGCGCGTCGTCTTCCAGCACGAAGATCGCCAGCTCCTTCCAGAAAGGCGTGTTCGAAAGCCCCTCGACGATACGACCGAGGGCCAGGTCATTGTCCGCCATGTATGCGCCAGGCGTCGGCGCGCTTGCCCGGCCGCCGGCAGTGTGATCGTTCGGCAACCGCAGGATCATCAATCGCGGCAGTGCTCCCTCCTGCACGAACCGCGGCAACTCGGCAAGGAAGACGTCGGCGCGCCTCTGATCCGGGATGTTGAGGTCGTACGAGGGATACTCCTTGTTCGTGTTGGCGGCGAGGAACGGCTTCACTCCCTTGTATCCGGATGGCCAACGATCGCCAGCGCGAACGTTTTCCGGCACCACGAATTCACCATAGTTCCGGAATGTGATGCCAGCGCGTTGCGCGAGGTCCCACAAGTATCCGCTTGCCGGCTCATTCACGTCCTCCTCACCTTCGTCGGCCGGTACCCGGCCCCGATTCGTTCCCTCGTAATCGTACGAACGTCCGCGATTCGAGTAGTTGGACGGGATCGTTTTTTCCGCGTAGTCGCTAACGTACGCAGCCATTGACCAATTGTGCCCGTCCGGACTCACCTCCGCGTTCACAAAAAATCGATCGAACAACCCAAAGCGATCAGCGAGTGCATGGTGATTCGGCGACATGGGCCGCGGGAAGAAGTTCAGCGTGGTGTCGCCGTCCCCTTGGGTCATGTCTCCCATGATCTGGTCGTACGTGCGGTTCTCCTTGATCACGTACAGCACGTACTTGATGGGAGGGTACGTCGCATTTCGCTGCACGTCGCGCCATCCGTTCGCGCGCTCGACGCGGGCGGTCAGGGGCGCCAGCTCCGCAACGGTCGCTCGTGCCAACGATGACATGGTGAGCGAACCGGACAGCTGACCGAGCGTGTAGGATCGGGGCTGCGAGGTGTGCACGCCGCGGCCCGGTTGCGGGTATTCAACGTTCGGTGCGGTGCCGCGGCCCTTTCCGTTCAGTGCGAAGAGCGAGTCACCCTTGGCCACCACGGCAGTTGGGTACCAACCGACCGGGATGCGCCCGCTCAGGGTATCGCGCCCCGAGGACGTCGCGACCCCTGCGGTCTTGCCCGACAGGTCAAAGACTGCGATGGCATTGTTGTCGGCTTCGGCCACAAACAAGCGCGTGCCAGTTGCCGACAGCGCCAACGCGTTCGGTGTGCTCCCCTCATGCGGTCCAGCGGGTGGCGGGTCGGCAAGCGTCGCGACAACCTCGCCCGACTTGGTGTCCAGTACCGTAACGCGGTCCGTACTCCCCGACGCGACAAAGAGACGGCTCCCGTCGCGATTCAGCAGCAACGACGACGGGTGGCGTCCCGCCTTCCATTGTCCGGCCTCGCGTGTCTCGGCTCCGTGTACGGTGAATCGCGACACCGTCTGTCCTCCCCAAGCCGATACAAAGACGTCCCCGGTGGCGGACGTCACCACACCGTAGGGGTATCGCGGCGTGGGGAATCGCCGTACGACGCGACGGGTTCCGATATCCACGACCGCCACGGAATCGGCGAGGTTTTCCGCCACGAACAGCGTGTTTCCGTCAGGCGAAACCGCGAGTCCAGCGGGGTACCTGGTGCCCGCGCGGTTCGGCAACTTGGCTGCGAGGATCACGGAGTCCGTCAGGCTCACCACGCGATTGGCCCACCGGTAGCGATACACCACGTCCTGGTTACCGCCCGATGCATAGAGCCACTGGCCGTCAGGTGAAAACGCCAAGCCGATGAACGCGGCGGCTTGTGGCACTTCCTGCGTCACCCGTCCCGACCCGATGTCCACCACCTGCAACCCCTGCTCACGCCAACCGCTCAGCATCACGATCAGTCGATCCCCCTCAGGTGCGAGCACCATGTTGAGCGGCATGGACCCCAGGTCGATGTTGCGTCCGGCGGGATCGAGTCGCGCGCCGGTCGGCAAGTGCGATGCCTGATTGAGATCGTCTCCCACCCGGGTGTCTGACGAGGGAGCTTTCCCACAGGCGGCCACGGCGGACCCGGCGAACGCGAGTGCGATGGTGCGGCGAAGCATTCGTGAACCTCTCGCGAGCATGATGGCGAAAAATCGACGCGGGCGACCAGTGTCAAGAATGACCACTTGCCGCCCGCTCGGCCAGCCGATCAACGACTCACCGGACCTTTCCCAGCTCTTCCTTGTCCTTCACCCAGTATGGTTTCGGGAATGGCCGAGGCGACGGCCAGATACGGTTGAGCGAACTTCCCTCATAGACCTCACCATTCTTCACCACAAGGCGAATGTCGGTGCTGGCCTTGATGTCGGTGAGCGGGTTGCGATTCAGGACGACCAAGTCGGCCAACTTCCCAGGTTCGATGCTCCCGAGGTCTGTACCGTAGCCGATGGACTCGGCGCCGAAGATCGTGGCGATGCGAAGGGCTTCCATGGGGGTCATGCCGCCGGACTGCAACATCCACAATTCCCAATGCGCCCCGATCCCGTCCTGTTGTCCGTGCGATCCCAGTCCAGCCCTACCGCCAGCTCGAACAATATCGCGAACGCCGCGCGCGATGTCGGCGGTGATGTAGTCCTCGTCGACAATGAGCGGCCGGCGGCGTGCCTGCCGGTAGAGGATGTCGGCCGGGGTGAAGTACGCGGTCTTCGCATCCCGCTCGAGGTCGGTCCGCGCCCGCCAGTAGGTATCGCCAGCAGGCCCGCCATACGCGACGACCAACGTCGGCGTGTAGGTGATCTTGGCGTCCGCGAGCACGGTCACCACATCCTTGTACAGCGGCACCTGTCCAATGGAATGCTCCAAGCCCGTGTATCCATCCATGGCCATGGCGATGTCGGCCTTGAGATCGGCAGCACCCTCGTTGGTCGCGTTCATGTGCTCCGCCATGGCCGCCTGCAGCACCCATTGCCGTTGGATGCGGCGGGGCTGCAGGTACTGTTTCAGCGAGTTGACGCCTTGGTTCTTGTAACGGCGTACAACATGCAGGGCGTCATCGTATGACTTGATGGGAACGTTGTTGGAGGTGAGCGGGAATCCCGTGGCGTAAATGCGAGAGCCGACCATTTCGCCAGCCTCAACCAGCTCACTCCACGCGACGTTCCATCGTGAGCCACTGGGGTTGCGGGTGGTGGTCACGCCGTAGGCGAGGTTGGACGCGATGCTCCACTCCTGATCCTGCGCCAGTTCACGGCCGGTCTTCGGATGCGCGTGCACGTCCACCAGCCCGGGAATGATCGTCGACCCGCTGACATCGATGATCCGCGTTCCAGCCGGCGCGCGCACCGACGATCCCACCTGGGCGATGCGGTTGTTTTCGATGAGAATGTCGCCGCGGCCGATGACTTCGTCTCCCTTCATGGTGACGATGCGCGCCCCTCGCAACAGGACACGCCCCTTGGGCACCTCCCGGTCAACCGTCAGCTTCACCTCTGACCGTGTCACGCCCCAAGTGGCGGTGTCTGCCGAGGCGAGAATGGCGGAGGTGGCGGCGCGCGAGTAGCGATTCGAAAAGCTCCACGTGATGGTTCGGCCGCTATCGGCAAAGGCAATGTAGTTGGCGCCCTCGCTGGTCACGCGACGGAGCGGGACAGAGGGCGACTGGAAGTTTACCGGCAATCCCTCGGCGCCCGCCGCGGTCAGGGGAAGCGCGTACAGGTCGTCGCGGTCGAGCGCGATCATTGCCCGCTCATCCGGCGCGACCCGCACCACCAGGGCACCTGCGGCCATCGTCGTCAGACGGGCATGTGATCGCTTGTCACCGCCGTCGTATCGCACCGAGTAAAGGCCGGTGACTTGCGTGGCATTGAAGCCTGGCGTCGCGTTCGGGATGTTATCGAGGTAGTAGATTCGCCCCGGTCCACCCCTGCTCGCCGTGACGAGCGCGGGAGCTGACGTTGTGCGCACGATGGTGTGCACCTCGCCGCCGTCACTCGCGATCCACTTGAGATCACCGACAGACGCAACACTCCCCCCTCCGAGTCCGGCCTGGCGAGGTTGCGCCGTGTAAACGAGACGATCGCCCTCGGGGGACCACTCCACACCCGAAAGAAAGGCAGGGTCACGCGTCAGCTGAGTGGGCGTACTACTCCCATCCGCGCGTGTCTTCCACAGGAATCCCCCCGACTCGTCGGACCAGGTCACGAATGCCAGCCACTGTCCATCCGGTGAGTAGGCAGGCAGGTACTCGCGCGTCGCGAGTGTGGTCAGGTGGCGAGGCGTACCGATCGTTGCGCCATTCCGATCGGCAATCCAGACCTTGCCGACGCCACTGAACGCCACCTGCCGCCCGGAAGGCGACTCCGTCAGTTGCATCAGTTGGGTCACGGCGACGGGGCCGTCGTCATAGCGAAGGGGTGTGAAGAGGCGTTCAGCCATTCCGACTTCGACATCGACAGTGAACGGGATCGTCGTCACCTGGCGCGTGGCGACGTCGACGCGCCGGATCTTGCCTCCCTGCGGATAAACGACCTCCCGTGAATCCGGCGTAAACGAATAGCCCGGAAACACGTCGTTCGGCGCGTAACCCTCCTGGTCATCGCGTTGCACCTCACCGACCAACCAGCTGTCTTCCTGCGAGCGGAGGTCGCGCAGGCGGAGCGCGGAACGTGTGCCAGCACGGGTGACGTATACCAGCCACCGGCCATCGCGTGACGTCGCCGGTCGCAACGCCCCGCCGGAGGCGCTCGTGAGCGGTCGCGACTCGCCCGTGGCTCGATCGAAGGCGGAGATCTGGTACGCCCCGATGTTCTCACCGGAGTAGCCGCCGCCATGCGACGAGACATACATCACGCGTCCGTCCGGCGCGAAGGCGACGCCGGTGTTCGTCGTCTTGGCGGTCATGCTGCCGGGAAAGATCTGCGTGCCAGCGCCGCCGTCCTTGTGATACAGCCACAACGGCACGTTGGTCAGGTAGTTCTCGGCGCTGGGGTACGGCCCGAAGCGACGCACGACGAGATACTGCCCGTCCGGTGTCCACGCCGGTGAACTCAAGGCGTTGTCCACCTCGCGCGTGATCCGGTGGGCGCCACTGCCATCTGGGTTCATGACCCAGAGGTTGTCCCCGCCATCGCGATCCGAGATGAAGGCGATCGTCGTGCCGTCCGGGGACCATCGCGGCATACAGTCCCACGCCATACCCGACGTGAGTCGCGTGGCCTTGCCACCCTCGATCGGGATGCTGTACAGATCGCCTAACAAGTCGAATACGACACGCTTTCCGTCAGGAGAAACATCCAACGACATCCACGTCCCTTCGTCCGTGGTAAAGCGCAGGGTGCGCACGGGTTTTATGGGAAGGACGGTGGCCGTATCGGCGGCGGGCGGACTTTGCGCCGACGCCAACGAGGACACGGCAATCAGGAACACTGCAGGGAGAAGTCGCATGACCGGGCGCCGGTGGAGGGAGGTGCGTCACGATGCCAAGTACCGAGCGCCATGATACTGCACCCAAGTCCGCGTCCCATTCAACCACGCCCGTTCTCGATACGCAGGCAGGCGCGGCCGCCGACAGCGCTCCGCGCCGCGTTACGTCGACCTAGCGCGTGAAGCGAAACCCCACAGTGGTGGTTCGCCCAGAGGTGATCTGCAGGTTGTCCCGCTCGTTCCGTTGGGTGTTGGAGATGTTGTCCACTCGCGCAAACCACTCGATGTTTCCAGTGAGCGTCTGGGAGAGCGAGACGTACGGCTTCATGAGCGAAGGGTACTCCACCAGGTATTGGCGGAGTGAGGCGCGCTGGGGAAGGGAACCGACCTCGCCACCATAGAACGTGAGCCAATCGTAGCCAGTCCATGGGCCGATGTAGCTCGACCCGACGGTGAGGCGCGTAGGCCCATGCTCCCACGTGAGCGATGCCAAGCCAGAGGAACGTGGGACCTCTGGCACTCGGTCGCCGACGGCCAGGTCACCGGAATACGTCTGCGATAGGGCCCGCACGCGGCTGTCCGTGAGCGCGAACGATACCCCGGCGCGGAACTCGCCGGCGCGCGCCGACCCTTCCATCTCCAGACCGGAATTCTCGATGCGACCAACGTTCTGGTACTGAATGGAACGCAACGCGTTTTGTGTCGCCCGTCCGAGGATCACCTGCTGCACCAACCCATCCGCGTTTTGATGGTACGCCGTCAACGACAAGGAGGCACGGTCACCGAGGTACCATTCAACGCCGGTCTCGAAACCGGACTGGGACTCTGGCTCCAGGTTGGGATTCTCAATCTGCTGGAACGTCAGCGAAATCAACGCTCGGCGAGCGTTCGACGGAGGTGGTCGCAGTCCTTTCCCGTATGCGTATCGCAGCTTGAACGTGGAGCTGCCGATGTCGTGCGTCAGCGACGTTCCGACCATGGGTGACCATGCGGCCCCGACTTGCGGACCAAAGCTCGTATTCTGCTCGCGCCGCAGACCTGCGGTAACAAACAGCGTGTGGGCCACGTCGAGTTTCGCGTGCGCGAACAGTCCGCTGTTGATCACGCGGTCGGAGTACAGCGTGGTAAGGCCGTCCCCCGACTCGAAGATGTTCGACCAGAATCCAAGTCGCTCGCGAAGCAGGTTGGAACGCTCGGCGCCGAGTGTGACAGATGCCGCGCCGTTTGCCGCTTCGTGGAGTGTGAAGACCGTGCTGTATCGCAACGAGGACTTGCTCACGCGCTCCTCGGTCGCGCCGAGCAACGCGTCAGCGACCGTCGCCGGTTCTCCTTGCGAGGGAATGGCACCGGCGTGCCGATCCAGCCCGATGATCAGGGACTGTCGCCATCGTGGCAACGGTTGGTAGTCGAGGAGCGCGCCGTAGGTCTCGGTCTCGATGTTCTGCTGTGCCAGCTGCGGACGAATAGCTGTCGACACATCCAGCGTGCTGATGAGCGGATTTTGGGCGGAGGTGAAGCGAATGTCTGCGTAGCGCGCGATGCCCTCGATGCGCAACGGCCCGAGGAGCTGGCGCACGCCGCCAAACGCACTGCGGAATCCCTCGTGCCCGCCCGGGACAATGGCTCCCGCATCGTCATATGACCCGCCCAGACCTAACGACGTTCGGCTTCCGCCCGACTGCGCGTATCCCGTGTGTCGCTGCGCCAACTCGCGCCCACTCATGAAACGAGATTCCTGCAGGCCTCCCGACACGGCAATGTCGGCCTGGGGCTTCCATCCGCTTCCCAACCGGCCGTGCTTCGTGACAACCTGCACCACGCCACTGATTGCATCACTGCCGTACAGCGCAGAGCCCTGCGGCCCGCGGATGACTTCGATGCGTTCCACACTGGCCGGGTCAATCGCGAAGAGGAGCACGGGGCTCGCCAGCTCCACCCCGTCGACATAGGTCTTGAGGTAGTTCGACGTGAACGAGCTGGAACCGCGCACCGAGCCGATTTGCGCGAAGGGTCCGGCGATTCCCAGGTCCCAGGAGACGACACCGGGAATACCAGTGCGGAACAAGGCCTCCATGCTCGTTGCGCCTGCCGAGGCGATCTGTGTGGCCGACAGCACCGTCACGGCGGTCGGGAGTTCTCGCTCGGGCGCGCCAAGCGCTGGCGTGCCCATCACCAGCACGCGATCCATGACCTGCGGGCGCACCTGCACGCGCTGCACCAGTGGCGTACCCGACGACGGACTCTCTGGTGAGACGGGCGTGAGGGCGTACGTGGGTGCGCGTACCAGCACGACGTGTCCGGCCGGTGTGGCAATCACGTCGATGTCCGTGCCTCGCAATGCGTCAGCCAGGACGTCGCCAACCGGTTGTCGGTCGCGTGCGATGGTGACGCGACGGTTCAACGGAACGACGTCACTACTGTAGGAAAGCCGGAGCCCGCCCGCCTGCGCGATGTGGCGCAACGCAATGTCAAGCGGGACGTCGGCAAGGTGCACTGTCACCAGTCGCGACAGCACATTCCCCCGACTATCGGCGCGGACGATCCCGCTATCGGCGCCTAACGTTACCTGACGTGTCTGCGCCCTACCCGCCAGGGGACAGGCGACCAGAAACGTCAGGAGAATCGCAAGTCCGCGCCGCCGGGTGTGCGCGGCTGACGGCGCGTTCACACGCCGTCCCGCGCGGCCACGTCCATGGCACGCGGCCGGATGGGATCTTGTGACGACGTGCGGGGCGCCGGACGCCCGATATAGACCCGCCCCTGTTGTTCGAAGCGAATCTCCAAGGTGAGGCCGATGACGCGAAGCACCTCTTCGATCGGCTCGCTGCGAAACGATGCCGTCAGGTGGCGCGCGGCCAACGTCGAATCGGCAAAGCGCAGATCGACATCGTACCAACGGCTCAACTCCACGGCGACCGCTGACATCGGAACATCGTCGAAGATCAACTCGCCATCGCGCCAGGCGAGCAGCCGGTCCACCGCGACGCCCGACGTGACCTCCGTCTTGCCGTCGGCGCCAACGCGAGCGACATCCTGCTTGGCGAGCAAGACCGCCACGGCCTGCGGCGCGGACTGGTGGATCACGGAGACGGCACCCTCGCGCACCGCGACGCGCACGCCCCGTTCGCCCGGGTACGCGCGCATGGAGAATTCCGTACCCACGTCTTCCGCGAGCACTCCGCCAGCTTCTACCCGGAAGGGGTGCTCCGCATCGTGACGGACGGAAAAGATGGCCTCACCCTCGAGTTGCACCTGACGAACACCATCCGGAGTTGGGGCCATCCGCAGGGCGCTACGAGCTCCCAGGATGGCCTGAGAGCCGTCGGGCAACTGGAGCGTGCGTCGCTCGCCAACACCCGTCCGCACATCGAGCGACGCAACGCCGGCTGTTGCGGGAGCCTCGCGCGTCCCCACTATCCGCGTGACACCATACAGGCCTACCGCCAGCACCAGCGCTGCCGCGATCGGGAGTGCCGTCCACTGCCACGCTCGTCGACGAACCGGTATGACCTCGTGTCGGCTCGCCTCTTCAGCGATCCGCGATGACAGTTGGCTCCAGGCACGATCGACGTCGAAGGACGACGTTGATCCCGACAGCCTCCATCGCCGAGCGACCGAGTCCAGCAATCGGCGACGCACTGTGTCATCTACCGCGGAACGATCGACCTCGGCGACTTCTGCCGCGGTTGATTCGTGTGCGACGTAACGAGCTAACCGCTCCCAATCGATGTGCTCGCTCATCTACATATCCCTGTGTGCTGCATGATGTTACCGACATCCTGACATTCGCCCACGTATTCGACACGCATGGGTCTCCTCCCCCCTTACTGCGGCGAAACGCGGCTGATAGAGTGCACACATGCGCCGAGTTGACGAGGTCGGGAACGTCTCATTTCGCGGGCGGTACGACGGCAGATGTCACCTCGCACCCAACGGTCCTGACGATGGCTGCCGCCGACCTCGTTCGTACGATAACGGCAGAGCGATCCAGGCTCACAACACCGTTCGGCTCACCGTCGCCTGACATGAACGATCTCGCGGCCGAACCGTCGGATGCCGCACTCGTCCAGCGCATTCGCGCGGGTGATGAACGAGCACTGGAGATCGTATTTCGCGCGCACTATGGCAGTCTGGCGGGTTTTGTGCAGCGGTATGTGCAGGCCCCGGATGTGGCTGAGGAACTAGTCCAGGACATTTTCCTGAAGTTGTGGAGTCGTCGGGAGCAGCTGACGGAAATCGAGTCGCTCCGCACCTACCTGTTCCGCGCCGTGCGCAATCAAGCGTTGAACTGGTTGCGCCGACGCAAGCTGGAGCGGCGCTGGGAGGAGGAGCATAGCGAGGAGTCCGAGCCCGTCACGTCGATTGCAGCTGACGATGACGCATCAGAGCAGGAAATTACGCAGGCCGTGCGTTACGCCGTCGACCGGCTGCCACCGCGCTGCCGAGAGATCTTTCTCCTCAGCCGGGATGGTGGACTCACGTACAACGAAATTGCCAAGGCCCTGGATATCTCGGTGAAGACGGTGGAAACGCAGATGGGCCGAGCCCTTAAGGCCCTTCGGGTGTCCCTGGCATCCTGGCGCCAATAGGTCGCGCCGAAGCGGCCGGGTCAGGGTGGCGCGGGGGCGAATTGTCACATACATACACGGCGTCGAGCTGGCTCCGCGAGGGTCCGGGAACAGGGGGCGCGCCGCCAGGAAACCGTTCCAGCCCATGACACGATCCGAAGTAGGCAGGACATGCGTCGACTGAAGTTGCTGGCACTCGCGGTGTGCTGCGCGTTAGGTGCAACGGCGTGCGTGGACGCACCGAGTTCGCCGGCAGCGGCGTCCGATGAAAACGTCCTTGCCGCCAGTCTGGATGCCCTATCGCGTGAGGCAGCGCAGGCGGGAGACTCGGAACGAAGTCAGGAGTTCTTGTGGGCCGCGATCGCGGTTCGAGGCGGCGTGACGCCCTCCAAACTCCAGATCAAGAGCGCTGGAGTGCTGCAGGCCTACGAGGCGTTGGTGAACGCAGTGGGTTGGGCCTCGCCCATTCCGCCGCAGCGCGTGCCAACGCACCGGACGTTGTTGGCATGGCGGCGCGCCGGGTCATCGCTCCAGACGTTGATGATCAGCTCCACCGCTGACGTGCTTCCCGTGCAAAATCCCCTGAGCGCATCGCCCACCACCTCCCTAGCGGCTCCGTTTGCCGGCGCCCACGTCTTGTATGCGGTGCGGGGCGATATTGGGGCGGGTACCTGGGTGGGCGTCTCAGGCACCGTGAAGATCGCGGAAAATGCGTCGACGACCGTGTGTGTACCGGTAACTGGCAACAAGCAGTCACCGAATGGCATTGGGTGCCAGCAGGTGACCTATACCGTGGGGTTTGAGGTGGCGACGTATCCCGCCATTGGCAACTCCGGCCTGCCGGCCACGGATCGCCCGGGGTTGCATCTGGGTGCCAACGATCAGGTGACGAACGGGGCCAAGCTCGTCCTCTCCTGCGCCGCCCCGTCCGCGAACGGTTGCTGACTCCGTTCGAGCGAGCCGCTCGAGGCTCGGATCCAAAATGAAAAAGGCATGCACCCGGGTCACATCCAGCGTATCGTGCACCGGCGTCGAACGGCCCGGCCGACGGTGCGTCGGCCGGGCCGCGGTGTTCGAGTCTCCCTAACGCTCAGGGTCGAGTGCGCGCTTGATCTGCGCCCGCGCGTCCTGCAGGTGCGCACGTGTATCCCGGTCGCCGGCACGAGGGAGCGCGCGCGCGAGATCGGCATCCAGCTGTGAGAGTTCGGCACGGAACATCGACCGAATGTCACTGGTGGCCCTGGCCGGTGCGAAGTTCGCCGCGAACGCAGGCGGAAGGCCCGCAGGCAGGGCGGGCGCCGAGGGATTGACCTTGGCCGCTGCCTGCACGAGATACGCACGTTGAAGCTCACGGCGTACCGCGTCGATCTTCACGGCACCGTTCCCGAGTTCGTGCCAGATACCATTCCGGACGTCGCTCAACAACTCGCCTAACGTATATGCGTCACCCTTCTGGCCGTCGACGGCGCCGAACTCGGTCACTCGTTCGAGTCGTCGGTCGTTGAACAGCGCGGACAGGATGCCCGCCTGCTGCTGATTGATCCGGCGAATGGCGCCCTCGACCTCGATGCGCCTCAGAATCGCGGGATCCAGGAAGAAGCTCGGGGTCGCGAAGGCGTTCTCGTTGAGGAATGCGACAGCTTGCTTCTGCCGGGCGCGCGGCCACGGGGTGTACCTCGCACCATCCTGCCCGGCGTACTTCTCCTGGGCTTGGGCACCTCCAACAATGATGGTCACATGCCGAAGTTCGTTGGCCCACTGGCCGATCAGGCGGCCATACATCTCGTTCAGGTCTTCGTAGTCCTGCCCGTCATGCACGGTTGCCGGGACCAGCAGCGGCACGATTTGACGGATGCTCTTCATCCCCCATCCCGTCGCCTTCACCGGATCGGCATCGCCGACGGCTTCGGTCTGGTCGCCGGGGTCGGAACCGCGAGAGTCCGACATGTTGAACCTGAACCACGGCGTCGCGTCCTGCTCGCGCGACCAGCGATCCAGCGTGTTCCACTCCTCGTCAGGCGTCCGGGCACCCGCGATGGGCGCGTAGCCCCAGTGGATGATGTACCGATCGTAGACGCCGACGTCGGGGATCAGGTCCTCGAGGTCGATCTGGTCTTCAGGCTGCGCCGTATAGTTGAAGCGTGAGTAGTCCATGATGGATGGCGAGTGCCCCATCTTCTTGACCCAGGTGCGAGAGCGCACGGAGTCAACCGGATAGGTGCTGCTCCCCTTCTGGTCATGCTGCAGGCCGATGGTGTGCCCGACTTCGTGCGCCACCACGAATTCCACGAGGCGCCCCATCAGGGAGTCCGGGAACGGCCACATGCGCGCGCGGGGATCCAGGTGCCCCACCTGGGTGAAGTACCAGCTGCGCTGCAGGTTCATGATGTTGTGGTACATGTAAATGTCGGACTCGAGAATCTCCCCCGAGCGAGGATCGTGCACGTTCGGGCCCGTCGCGTTTTCGATGGTTGACGGGAACCATCGGATCACCGAATACCGCGCATCCTCTGGCGCCCAGTCGGGATCTTCCTGGGGGCTCGGGGCATCCTTCGCAACGATTCCGCGTCGAAATCCGGCCGCCTCGAACGCCGGTTGCCAATCCTCGATGCCCTTCTTCACCCACGGAACCAGCCACTTGGGCGTTGCCGGATCCACGTAATACTCGATCGGCTTGACCGGTTCGGAAATCGCAGCTGACGGGTCCTTCTTCTCCAGCCGCCAACGAATGATGTAGTTGCGTTCCTGCGCCCGTTGTTCCGGGCGGCCATAGTCGAGGGTGTTGATGCCAAAGAAGCCAGTGCGCTTGTCAGCGAGGCGCGCCATCATCGGGTGGTCCGGCAGCTTCACCATGCTCCAATGCACCCCAACGGTCGACGTAGACGTGCTGGCTGGTGCAAACGGGTTGACCGGTGCGGCAACCCCCGCCCCGGCTGGCGGTGCGGGGATGGTGAGCGTGGCCTCGACTTCCACGTTTTGCGGGAAGGAAAGCACGCGGTCAATGAAGCTCCGTGTGGGGTCCGGCGTGCCACGGAACTGCGGGCCGGGTCCAATTTCGGTGGGTGGCGCGGTGTACAAACGCGTCACATCGATCACCGCCGCACTGTCTGGCCCATACGCCTCGACGTTGAAGCCGGCGAGGATGGCGTCCGTGTTCGAGTTCCGGACGGCTTGATAGATCGGCTGCGTGGAATCGGCCACGGTCTCGAACGAGATGTTTCGGAAGTAGACGCGGTTCTCGCGCCGCTCCCAGCGCACCACGCGAGTGGGGCCCACTTGCTGTCCGCCATAGCCCGCGTTGACCGGCACGCGGGACGCTCTCGTCACGAGCAACAAGTCCCGGTTCAGCGCCGTACGAGGGATCTCGAAGTACACACGGCTTCCAAGCCGGTGTGTCTTGAACAGTCCATCGCGCGACTTGGCCAGCGAGGTGATGACGCGGGCATATGGCCGCGGCTGCGGGTCCGGTGACGGCGCACCGCCCGCTTGCGCCCTCGCACTGTCCGGGGCTTGGCCAGGAACGCCGCCTTCAGGTGCGCCAGCAGGGCGAGCATTCGCCGCGGGAGCCGGCGCAGGCACGGGAGCCGGAGCTGGTTTGGGTGCGCCAGTACAAGACATGGCGGCCAGTGCCACCGCTCCCAGTGCCGGAACGCGACGGAACGATTTCATGTGCATCTCGTGAGCAGGAAGGAACGCGCGATCCCGACTGGATGCGCGACGCGTAAGCCTAACTCCTGACGAACGCAACGCTAGGCGGCGGCGTTGCATTCGCCGCGCTGCCGGCTGCTAGATCCTGGCCAGGTACGTCAACTTCAGGCGAAGGCCGCGCGACCGCAGGTCCCACGCCGAGCGCTCGCCACCCCGTTCCTCGTTCAGCACGACGAAGAAGTCGCTGCCCGGCCGATAGATGAAGTTCAAGCGGGCGTTCACCGACACGTCACGGGTCAACGAGTTGTATTGGAGCAATGAGTTGAGGGACAAGCGCGTGGTAAAGGCGTAGGCGGCCCGTACGGAGATCAGGTGAACGTCAAAGTCGCCGTTAGGCAGATTGGCGCGACTGAAGGCATACCCACCCTTGAGTCCGAGATGGATGCTCGGGGCCGCCGACAGGTTGCCCGAGACGTGCGTGACGTGCCCCCCGAACTCCTGCAGGTATTCCGCGTTGACGTCCACCGACAGGAGGCGGGAAGTGGCGCTCTGTGCAAAGACCGACATGCTGCGATAGGAGTAGTCGCCGACGTCGACCCGAACGGTATCCGCCAGGTCAAACGACTCGGTCAGGCGGTTCCGACCAACCGTGTAGAAGATGCCCAGTCCGTCTTCCGTGTTGAAGATCGGCCGGAAGCCGAAGCTCATGGTGTAGTCCTGCCGACGCCATCCCGTGTCGGCGAACACATCGTTCCACATCAGGAGGTTGATGCGGCGCAGGTTGAGCTGCTGCGGGCGTAACGTGTAGCGAAGGTTCGCCTGGGTACGGCGGATGTTGGTGCGTGTCACGAACCCCGCGTCGGCCGTGGCGTCGGGTCCCACGTACAAGTGCTGGGATGTGATGCCGAACCGGCTCGTTTGATAGTCCGCGGCCACGCGATAGGCTGCACCATCGCCACCGGGCCCCTTGGTGCTCGTGCCGGCCACGAAGCCCTGGACGTTGAAGGCGGATGCCGGCCAGAAGGACCAATCCAATCCCCCCGCGGTGTTCCAGGTGCTGTCGGAGCGACGATCGACGACCATCGCTCCCACGTAGTTCGCTCCGCCAATATCGCGTTTGAGGCGCGCGACGTTGAACGCCGTGCGTGGTTCCCCATACTTGTCCCGCGTCATCACCGACAGGAAGCCTAACGTCTGCTGTCCCACGCGACCCGTGAGGCGCCCTCCACCCAGGACGGGAATGGCGCCGGAATCGGAAATGCCGACCTGACGCGAAAAGAACAGTTGAAAGGGCGGCGGCTCGAAGTTGCCCCGCGCGCCAAACTCGAAGACCCCGGAATTCTCGAGAAAAAACTCACGCTTCTCCGGGAAGAACAGGTCAAACCTCGTCAGGTTCACCTGCTGGTCATCCGCTTCGACCTGGGCAAAGTCCGTGTTGTACGTCAGGTCAAGCACGAGTCCTGGTCGCACTTCCGACTTGAAGTCCACCCCCAGGCCACCGGTCGTGGAGCGCGACATCGCGGCATCCAGGGGACGTGACTCATCTCCGCCGCCCAGCACATACGGCCGCACGTCCGCATTCAAGCCGGGGCTCGGCAGGTCCGCCAGCTCCGTCAGGTGCCCCGCACGGCTGACACGGGCAAACCCTTCATTGGAGCGTGAGAAGGAACGCCACAACGTCTCCTCGTTCTTGCGGCGGATAATGCGATAGGCATTGAAGCCCCACGTCGCGGGACTGGATGGATACCGAAGCGTCCGAAAGGGTATGGCGAACTCCGCGGACCACCCATCAGCCGTCCGTTTCGACGACACACTCCAGATGCCACGCCAATCCACGTTGAATTCACGCCCTTCGTCGGTGAGCAGGGCATCGAATTCGGCGCCGTTCGGATTGGTCGCGAAGACGAATGCGTTTCGGTGATCGTGAAAGGGATCGAAGAGAATGGCGATCGCGTCGTCGCCAGCGAATTTCGGCTTTCCATCAAAATCCGCGATCATGACCTTGTCGCGTGCCAGGATGCGCGCGATGACGCTGCGCGGAGTACGATCGCGGGCCGTCACACCGACGTACATCGTACCGGCGTCATATACAATTCGGATTTCCGTCTCCTCCGTGGCGGGAGCACCTTCCGTCGGCTCCTTCTGGCGAAAACCGGAAATCGGCGACGCTTCACGCCAGACGGCTTCCGAAAGCAAGCCATCCACGCGCATCGCGCTGGCTTCAGCGCTCGAGAGCCGGCGAGCCGGTAACGTGTCGGCTGAGACGACCGGCGGACTCACCGACTGCGCGCCCACTTCGCTGCTTCCGCCGGTCAGCAGGGCCGCTGTGACCGCGAATGCCAGGTGCCAAACGCAGCTTTCATTGCGTCTCCCGACACGGTGCTGGGGCAGGAAGACGCGTTCGGTCGACGGCATGCGAAGCAGGGTTTGAGCAAGAGCACGAACCGCGGCCGGGAGCGTGCGCGCGGTAATCTACCGACGCGCTCAGACCGTGCGGAGGTACTGATGCACCATGCTGACCGTGGCCGACCCTTCACCAACGGCGGCGGCCACTCGCTTTCCGGAGCCGTGTCGTACGTCGCCAGCCGCAAATATTCCCGGAACGCTCGTCTCGTAGAAGTACGGCTGTCGTTCCAGTGGCCAGCGCGCCGCCGCGCGCTGCTCCGCGTTCAAGTCGTTGCCCGTCAGGATGAATCCCTGGCTGTCGCGGAGCACGAGGTCTGAGACGATATCGGTGCGTGGCATGGTGCCGATGAAGACAAAAACGGCCGATGCCGGCACTTCCACCTCCGTGCCATCGGCGTCTCGGCGCAGCACGAGAGACTCCAACCGAACCTCGCCACGCGCGGCGAGGACGGACGTGCGCGTCATGACCCGGATGTTCGGCGTGTCGGTGATGCGTTCGACGAGGTACTGCGACATGGAGGCGCCCAGCGACTCACCGCGCACCACCATGGTCACGGATCGTGCGTAACGGGAAAAGAACAGCGCGCCTTGGCCCGCGGAGTTGGCGCCACCCACCACGAAGATGTCCTGACCCCGGTACGTCGTGGCCTCGCTCAAGGCGGCTCCGTAGTAGACGCCAACGCCGTTGAGTGCGTCAGCGCCCGGCACATCGAGCATCCGTACCTCCATGCCGGACGCCACAAGGAGCGCATAGGCCGAGAGTTCGGTCCCATCCGCCAACCTAACGATGCGATACGGGTCGTCGCGCCGTACCGAGACGGCGTCCTGCGCCGCGAGGATCTCGACGCCAAAGCGGCGCGCCTGGGTCGCGGCACGCCGCGCCAGGTCGCCTCCGGAAATTCCACTCGGGAACCCAAGGTAGTTCTCGATCATGGAACTCGTGCCCGCTTGTCCACCTGGCGCCCGCCGTTCGACAAGCACGGTATGCAGACCTTCAGAACCCGCATAGACGGCCGCCGCCAGGCCGGCCGGTCCGCCACCTACAACAATCAGGTCATAGAAGGGGCGCTGCGCCTTCGTCTGCATGCCGAGCTTTTCCGCCAGCTCACGATGGTCGGGGCGCACCAGTAGCGTGCCATCGGGAAAGAATACCACCGGCAGCTTCGACAATCCCTCAGCCTGGGCCAGGACGAGCTCGCGTGTTGGTGCATCGTGATCCAGGTCGACCCAGCGATACGGGACCTGGTTCGTGGATAGGAATTCGCGGACGCTGTAGCTGGGCGCTGAGAGCGACGTGCCCGCCACCCGGATCCCTTCGTACGTCGGCTGGGCGCGTGCCGACCAGTCGGCGAGCAGATCGTCCAGCACAGGATAGAGCCGCTGAGCCGGTGGCTCCCACGGCTTGAGCAGGTAGTAATCCAGCCCAATGCGGTTGATCGCAGCGATCGCCGTTTCGGTGTCCGCATACGCAGTCAGCAGGACTCGGCGTGCGTCGGGATACAGCTTGAGCGCTTCCACCAGGAACTGCGTGCCCGTCATCTCGGGCATGCGCTCGTCCACCAGGAACAGGGCAATCGCGGTCCCACGCTGTTTGAGCTGTCGAACGGCCTCCAACGCTTGGGGCCCCGACGATGCCCGCACCGTGCGGTACGTCGCTTGATAGTGCTGCCGAAGGTCCCGCTCGATCGCCGAGAGCACCTGCGGATCGTCGTCCACCGCAAGAATGACTGGTCGGTTCATGCCGGGTTCCGAATCAAGCCGATGCTCCCACAGGGGTACGGTCCCAGAAGCTCGGCCAACGCACCGCACGGCGCCAGTCACTCCCGTTACGGTTGACATCGTGCCGCCCACAAGCCCAGCGTGAATGGACGCTCATTTTCCGGAGACGATGCATGTCAGCGCGCGCGCACGTGGCCTGCTCACACCTGGCGACCGTAAACGAGGTCGCGCCCGCAGCCCGCGTCTGTGAAGAATGCGTGGCCATGGGGGATCGTTGGGTACACCTGCGCGTCTGCCTGTCATGCGGCAAGGTAGGATGCTGTGATAGTTCAAAGAACAAGCATGCGACCAACCATCATCACGCCTCCGGACACCCGCTGGTGCGGTCGATGGAACCGGGCGAGGACTGGATCTGGTGCTACGTCGATCAGGTGGTGCTGATGAGAGACTGAGCCGGGGGCGGCTCAACACCGCCAGAGGCGGGAAAACGGACGAGAAACTCGGTCCGGCCCTGCTTGGAGTTGACCTCGATCACGCCGTTGTATCGACCCACGATGCGCTGCACGATGTCCAGTCCCAGTCCGGTCCCCTGACCGACGGGCTTGGTGGTGTAGAACGCGTCGAACATGCGCAACTGCACGTCGGCCGGAATGCCCTTGCCGTCATCCACGACGCTGATGCTGACCCAGGGACCGTCGTGACGCACCGTCACATCCACCCGCGACGTGGCAGCGTCCAGGGCGTTGTCCACGAGGTTCGCCCAGACCTGGTTGAGTTCTCCCCCATTGGCCCAGACGCTGGGGAGTGGCGGTTCCATGTGCGTCACGATCGCAACGTGCCGCTGTCGCGCCTTGGAGCCGGCGATGGCGATCACGTCATTCATCCCGACCGACACGTCCACCGGTTCGGCACCACCGGCGCGGTCCATGTACGTGTGACGCTTGATGGCAGCGACGAGGTCGTGCACGCGCGTGGCGGCCGACTGGACCTCCTTGGTGAGCGTCCGCGTTAGGCTGCCGGCGGCGACCCATTGGATGGCGGCATCGAGCGACGCCTGAGGGAGCACGTCTGCCAGGGCGTCGAGCGACTCGAGTTCGAGTGACGTGTCGGCCAGCGTCGGACCAGAGCGCACGTCGACCCCGTGTGCCGCCAGCCACTCCGCAAACTGTTCCTCGCGATCAGCACGCTCGAGCGGCGCCCGGAACAGCTGCGACGTGGAAGCCAACGCGGTCTCGTGCACATGATCGATCGCGTCCAGCTGCAGCGATGTCATCGCCTGGCCAGCGAGGGCTCGCCCGGCACGCTCCGATTCGTCCAACGCGACGGCGAGTTGTTGGGCGCTGCGAGCCGCCGCCGATGACGGATTCCCCAACTCGTGTGCGAGACCCGCCGCCAATCGGCCCAGCGACATCAGCTTCTCATCCTGCCAGTCACTCGACGAAAACGCGCGCGCCCTGTCCAGCATGACGTGTACCATGGTCGCGGTACACACCGGGCAGGCGCGGATGAGTTCCGGGAAGTGGCCCTTGGCCACCAGCAACGTGCGAATGTCCTCATCGACGAGTACCGGGCCCGGTGATGCCGCGAGTCGCGAGTAGGGAAGCGTTCCGCCAACATCACCCCCACGCCACTCGATGACCTTGCGTGGACCGCCGCCCCGATCGACATAGATCGCGTACCGGCCGGACAGCATGATCACGAGGTCCTCCACCTGCAACGACCCATCAAGGACCTCATCGCCAACGGCGTATTCACGATACCTGGCGTGATCGAGGAGCCATTCGTGTTCGCCATGCGGTGCCGAGCCGAGCGTGCGATGGTTGCGCAGCTCCCGCAGCAGTTCATCTCGACTGGGCGTCATCGGCATGGGATCATGATTCGCAGACAGTGAATCCGCGGTTCCCCGGATTCGTTCCGGAACGACGCGGCTGACGGGACCACCACCAAGTCGTTAGGCTGTGACCACACCGGCAGCGTTCGTGAGGTCTAGCTCCACGACGGCCAGTTCGCGCATCTTGAACTTCTGGATCTTGCCGGTGACCGTCATCGGATACGCGTCCACGAACTTCCAGTATCGCGGGATCTTGAAGGTCGAAATCCGACCGCGGCAGAATGCGGTGAGCTCTTCCTCGGTCACTGCCGCCCCGGGCCGAACCTTGATCCACGCCATCACTTCCTCGCCATACCGCTCACTTGGCACGCCAATGACCTGTGCATCGAGCACGGCAGGATGCGTGTACAAGAACTCCTCCACTTCGCGAGGATAAATGTTCTCCCCGCCGCGAATGATCATGTCCTTGATCCGCCCCACGATGTTCAAGTAGCCATCGTTATCCATCGTAGCAAGGTCGCCGGTATGCATCCACCCCGCGCGGTCGATGGCCTTGTCTGTCGCACTCGCGTCATTCCAATAACCCAGCATGACCGAGTATCCACGCGTGCAGAACTCGCCCTTCGCTCCGCGTGGCACGACACGCCCCGACTCGGGGTCGATCACCTTCACCTCGATATGCGGATGGACCCGCCCCACGGTACCCACCCGCTTGTCCAAAGGATCGTCGGTGAGACTCTGGGTGGACACGGGCGACGTCTCCGTCATCCCGTAACAAATGGTCACTTCGGTCATATGCATCACGTGTTGCACCTGCTTCATGACCTCCACCGGACACGGCGATCCGGCCATGACGCCAGTGCGCAAGGTGGACAGGTCGAAGGTGACGAAATCCGGCAGGGCCAACTCGGCGATGAACATGCTCGGCACCCCGTAGAGCGAGGTGCAACGTTCCGCTTGGACAGCCTCCAACGTCAACGTCGGATCAAACGCCTCCGCCGGCACCACCATGCACGCACCCACGGAAGTGCAGGCAAGATTCCCGATCACCATCCCGAAGCAGTGATAGAACGGAACGGGAATGCAGACCCGGTCTCGCTCGGTGTAGCGTAGTCGCTGCGCGATGAAATAGCCGTTGTTCAGGATGTTGTGATGCGAAAGCGTTGCCCCCTTCGGAAATCCCGTCGTGCCGGACGTGTACTGGATGTTGATCGGATCGTCGAACTGCAGTCGCGATTCACGCTCGGCCAGGGCGCCCGGGTTCGCGTCCCTGGCCCGCGCCAGGAGCGCGTCCCACGCATCGTCGATCACCACCGTCTGCTCCAACGCGGGGCACCGCGGCCGTACCTCGTCGACCATGCCCGAGTAGTCGCTGGTGCGAAAGCGCTTCGCCAGCAGCAACAAGCGAGCGCCCGACTGCTTCAGGACATACTCCAGCTCCGCCGTCTTGTATGCCGGGTTCACGTTGACGAGGATCGCCCCCACGCGGGCCGTGGCGTACTGCGTCACTACCCACTCGTATCGGTTCGGTGACCAGATCGCGACGCGATCACCCTGTTCGATCCCGAGTGCCAGTAACGCCTCGGCCAACTGGCTGGTTGCCTCCCACAGCGCACCATATGTCGCGCGATAACCCTGCGAGCGTACCACCAAGGCCTCGCGGTCGGGAAACCGCGCCGCGGTGCGCCGCAGGTTGTCGCCGATCGTCTCGCCGAGAAGCGGGACCTCCGAGGGGCCGTTCACGTAGGACAGCAAGGCGTCTCCAGAGCTCAGTCGGCGATACGATACGGAGGGCCCCCTCTGGCGTCGAGGACGGCCTGTCAGTGAGTTGCCCCCTTTTGCGTCAGGGATTTCTGGGTGCCGAACGGCAATCACCAGACCCACCATTCAGCATTCGCGCGACGCGGCAACGCGTCGCGTGACCGGCTGCGTCCCTTCCCTAGACCACTCCATATGACGTCACAGAATCCGCTACCCCGACTCATTCAAGGCGGCATGGGGGTGGGTGTCTCCAACTGGCGACTTGCCCGCGCCGTGTCGTCGCGAGGCCATCTGGGTGTGGTGTCCGGAACGGTGATCGATACGCTGCTCGTCCGGCGCCTCCAGGACGGCGACCCCGGCGGAGACATGCGGCGCGCCATCGCTCGCTTCCCGATTCCCGCCGTCGCCGAGGAGGTCTTGCGACGGTTCTTCGTCGAAGGGGGAATTGCCGCCAACGCCCCCTACGCGCTGCTCCCCATGTGGCGACAACACGTGTCGGCGTTTCGCGAACAGGTCGCTGCGCTAGCTGCGTTCGTTGAGGTGACGCTCGCCAAGGAGGGGCACTCCGGACCGGTCGGGATAAACCTGCTGACCAAGGTGCAGATGCCGAACATGGCGACCTTGTACGGCGCCATGCTCGCAGGAGTCAACGTGGTGTTGATGGGCGCGGGCATCCCGAAGGAGATCCCAGGGGTGTTGGACAGCTTGGCGCAGCATCAGCCGACGGAGATGCGCTTCGACGTTGAGAATCTCCCGTCGGGACGAGTCGAATTTCTCAAGTTTGACCCTCGCCGCCACTGGGAGGCGTCGCCGCCAACTCCGCTAGAGCGCCCGCAGTTCCTGGCGATCATCTCGGCTAACTCGCTCGCCGCAACGCTGGCTAGGAAGTCGAGCGGACGAGTCGATGGTTTTGTTGTTGAGGGACCGACCGCTGGCGGTCACAACGCTCCACCGCGCGGCGAAATGAAGCTGAACGAGCGCGCCGAGCCCATTTACGGCGAACGTGATGTCGTGGACTTGGAGAAGATGCGGGAATTGGGTCTTCCGTTCTGGATCGCCGGCGGCACCGGCTCGCGAGGAGCGCTGGAGCGTGCCCTGGAGGCGGGAGCGGCCGGCGTTCAAGTAGGCACCCTCTTCGCGTTCTGCGATGAATCTGGCATCGATGCCGCGCTCAAGATGCGCATTCTCGAGTCCGTGAACTGCGGTCGGGTCGAAGTACTGACTGACGCCCTGGCATCGCCAACGGAATATCCCTTCAAGGTGTTGCACATGCTGGGCGATCCGGACGATGCCCGCCGGGCGAATCGCTCGCGCATCTGCGACTTGGGATATCTGCGTTCGGCGTTCGCGTCCTCGGACGGGTCGATCGACTATCGATGCGCGGCAGAGCCGGTGGACCAGTTCATCACTAAGGGCGGCACCGAAGCGCAAACGCAACAGCGCCGGTGCCTGTGCAACGGACTGCTGGCCAACCTGGGCCACGGCCAACGGCGAGGCGATGCCGGGGAGGAACCGCCGCTCATTACCTCCGGATCCGACCTTTCCAACCTTCGCGAGCTGGCTGCTGGACGCTCTTCTTACAGCGCGGACGAGGTCATCGACTGGATCATGACGGGCGTTCGCGAGCCGCAGCTTGTGAACAGCTAAGACTGGTGCCGCTGAGGGCGCACGGTTCGCTCGCCGGTGGCGGGTCAGGGCTTGTCGGGCGAGCGCCGATGTGACAGCGTCTAGCGGCAGCGGACCACGTTCCTTCAGAGGCGCTGATGTCGACATCCCGGCGGGAATTTCTCAAGCACACGACCGCGTTAGGCGGTGCGATCGGTTTCGGGATCTCGGATCCGAACGTGGTGCGACTCGAACCGCCAATGTGGGACGCGGCGCCGGAGGACATTCCGCCCAAGGCGGAAACACCACTTCGCATCCTGATCCTCGGTGGTACTGGATTCATCGGACCGCATCAAGTGCGCTACGCACAGGCGCGCGGTCATACGCTGACGCTCTTCAATCGCGGCGTCACGAATCCGGGCTTGTTCCCGGACATCGAGAAACTCCAGGGTGACCGCGCGGTCGGGAACTACGACGCACTCAAGGGTCGTGATTGGGACGTAGTGATCGACAATCCGACGACCATTCCGAGATGGGTGCGACAGGCGGCGGATTTGCTCAAGGGCCACACGCGTCAGTTCATGTTCGTGTCGACGATGTCCGTGTACGCCAAGAACGACACGCCGAATGCGGACGAAAGTGCGGACCTTGCCACGACCACCGAGCCAGAGAGCGAAGACGCAAGACGGCTGTACGGCCCGTTGAAGGCACTCTCCGAGAAGGAGGTCGCGCGCGCATTTCCGGAGACACACACGATCATCCGGCCCGGTCTCATCGTCGGCCCGGGAGACTTGAGCGATCGCTTCACGTACTGGCCAGTGCGCATTTCCCGTGGTGGTGAGGTGCTGGCCCCCGGAACGCCGCGCGATCCCACGCAGATCATCGACGCGCGCGATCTCGCCGAGTTCATGGTTCGGGGGGTGGAGGAGCACACGTTAGGCACGTTCAATTGTACGGGACCGCAGTCGCCGCTCACGATCGGGGAGATGCTTGGCGGGATTCGCGCCACGCAGGTAACCGATGCACGATTGACCTGGGTAGATGCCGCATTCCTGACGCAGCATCAGGTGAGGCCGTGGAGTGACATGCCGGTGTGGATCCAGCCGGCCGGTGACTACGCGGGGTTCATGCGTCGCAGCACGGCGCGTGCTTTGGCGAAAGGACTGACCTTTCGTCCGCTCGCGGTGACTGCCAAGGACACACTCGACTACTACCTCGCGCAGTCGGAGTCCGATCAGGTGAAACTCCGCGCGGGTCTTGATGCCACGCGCGAGCGGGAAGTGCTCGCGGCGTGGCACGCGGCTAACCCTTAGCCTTTTCCTTCTCCCAGCTGTCTCGCAGGGTGACGATCCGGTTGAAGACAAGCGCTCCCGGTCGCGAATCCACGGTGTCGCTCATGAAGTAGCCGGTTCGTTCAAACTGGTATCGCGAGCCGATGGGGTCTTGGGCCACACTCGGTTCGACCTTGGCCCCCGTCACCACGGTGAGCGACGCAGGGTTGAGCGAGGATATGAAGTCCTGACCTTCGGGAACATCGTCCGGGTCGGGCACGGAGAAGAGCTTTTCGTAAAGCCGCAACGAACAGTCCAGTGCGTGCGCCGCGCTGACCCAGTGAATCGTGCCCTGGACCTTTCGTCCGTCCGGTGCATTGCCGCCGCGCGTCTCGGGGTCGTAGGTGCAGCGGAGCTCGACCACATTGCCCGCTGCGTCCTTCACGACGTCGGTGCACGTGATGAGGTACCCGTAGCGCAGGCGAACCTCCCGGCCGGGGGCGAGCCGGAAGAACTTCTTTGGCGGATCCTCCATGAAGTCGTCGCGGTCGATCCAGAGTTCACGGCTGAACGGAACGGGCCGTGAACCGGTCTTGGGCACGTCGTGCGGATAGTACGAGGCGTCCAGCGACTCCACTTTTCCTTCGGGGTAGTTGGAGAGGACGACTTTGAGCGGTTTGACGACGCAGAGCACGCGGGGGACGCGCATGTTGAGGTCGTTGCGCACGGCATGCTCGAAGGTCGCCAGCTCAACTCGCGCGTCCTTGCGTGCGACGCCAACGGTTTCGGCGAAGTCGCGGATGGCCTCTGGTGTCACGCCGCGGCGGCGCAGTGCGGCGATGGTGGGCATGCGGGGGTCGTCCCATCCGGAGACGTGTCCCTCGTTCACCAACCGTAGCAGCTTGCGCTTGGACAGCACCGTGTAGTCCAGCTGCAACCGCGCGAACTCCGTCTGCTCTGGTGGCCGGTCGAAGCCGGCCTCCTTCACCAACCAGCGGTAGATGTCGTTGTTGTCCTTGAACTCCAGGGTGCATAACGAGTGCGTGACGCCCTCGATCGCATCGGACAGTCCGTGGGCGTAGTCATAGAGCGGGTACACGCACCAGGCGCTCCCTCGCCGATAATGCGGAGCGTTTCGAATCCGGATCAGCAGCGGGTCCCGCATGATCATGTTCGGATGCGCCATGTCGATCCGGGCGCGCAGGACGTGTGACCCGTCGGCGAACTCTCCCGCGCGCATGCGCCGCAACAGGTCCAGATTCTCGTTCGCGCTGCGATCTCGATACGGGCTATTGGTGCCCGGTGAGGTGACGGTCCCACGTCCGTCGCGAATGGCCTCCTCGCTCTGCGAGTCCACGTACGCCTTGCCCTTCTGAACGAGCTGTTCGGCAATCTCGTAAAGTCGTTCGAAGTAGTCGCTGGCGTAGTACTCTCGATTTGCCCAGTCGAAGCCAAGCCATCGCAGGTCGTCCTTGATGGCGTTCACGTACTTGATGTCTTCCGTGAACGGGTTGGTGTCGTCGAAACGCAGGTTGCAGACGCCACCGTACTCGGCGGCGACTCCGAAATTCAGGCAGATGGACTTCGCGTGCCCGATGTGAAGAAACCCGTTGGGCTCTGGGGGAAAGCGCGTCATGACCGAGCGCCCGAATTTCCCCGAGGCAACGTCGGCGGCAACCATCTCCCGGACGAAGTCCTTCGAGCGAGGTGGTGAAGGGAGGGTAGGGTCGTCGGCGGGCACGATAAGGAAGGCGGCAGGGGTCTGGACGGCATCCGGGGCTGACCTCGGTAAACTACTCGCCGTCGGGCATCCATCGCAGGCGTCTTGGCCCTACGGAACGGCGCCCCGGGTGCCGAGAAAACAAAACGCCGGCGAAATGAATCGTCGGCGTCTGGTGACGTGCACTCGCACGCCTGCTTGTGACACTCCCTGCAACTTCTGGATGCCTTCGCGCTCGCAAAGGATGGGGTCCGGAGCGCCGCCGTCGCGACTACGCGGCGCCCACTCCCATCACCCCACCCCGCATCGTAGGTCCCCCGACCTCACCACCACACGCTCCGAGCCCACACCCGGACTGCCCGACCCGATCCGCCCTCTGGTTCCCCCACCCCTCGTCGAGACGCGAATCACTTTGACTGGGCGCATGATGGGCTCGGGCAGGAGGGCTGTACACTCGTAGAACTACTAGTCGACGCCCGTTGTCCGAGCGCCCTTGGCGTCTGGTGTTTGCGTAACGCGATGCGCAAAACGGCGCTGAGGTCAGTGACGCGAATGGCGGAGCGTTTAGCTAAGGCCATGCAGCCGTGTGACCTCACGGTTCGCGTGCTCGCGAACTGGAAGCAGAAAGGGGATCCGTAACCTTCGGGATCCCCCTGCAATCTTTCACAACATGCGAATGCAACGTTGCGCCAATGTTGCTATCCGATCGTCAATGTGCCCGCGGCGTCATCGTAGGTGGTGGAGTAGGCTCGCAGGCTGGAGGTGCGCTGGCCGCCGATCCACGTACCACTCGCGTTGAAACGTGCTCCGTGTCGCGGACAGGTAAATCCACCCGTGCCGTCGGTCGCCACTGTGGCTCCTTCGTGCGGGCATACGCGTGATAAGGCTACGAACGAGGAGGTGCCGGTTCGCACCACGGCGATGGCGGCGCCCGACGTGCTGACCAACGCGATACCGCCGACGTTGGCGAGCGATGCATAGTCGGCAATCTTGATGGTGAGCCCCCCGACGGTGCCTGGTCCTGTCAACGAGTCGTTGGTGCCGCACGCCGCGAGAGCGAGGACGGCGGCTGCGAGCATCCCACGGGAGAGGAAAGCACGCCGATCGAGTCCCGCGGGATCGCGCGGCGCCCCCATGACCTCAATGCCGACGCTTCCGTCAGCTGCAATTGCCAGGGGGCATGTCTGGGCGCACTCGGTGCCATCTTCGTGATGCGACATCCTTCCTCTCCTTGCTAGTCGACATGAACGACGGCCGCGGTCCATCCCGCGCCGTCTTCATCCTGCTTGAACATGCGATCGAGGTTCACGACGACGTTCGCTCCCTCGCGCTTGATTTCCAGCCGATCCATCCCGCGTGTGGCGCGTCCCTCGATGAACGCTCCATCGGGACGGTACTTCGACTTGTGCTTCGGGCATTGAAACCGGTGGTCCGATTCCAGCCATCGGAGCGCCGTGTTCTGGTGCGGGCAGGACAGGTTGAACGCGTACAGGTTGCGTTCCCAGCGAACCAAGATGACGTCGGCACTCTTGTCGATGCTCACGCCGTCGGTGGCGGGAATCGCGTACGTCTTGGTGTCCTTTGTCGTGACGAGTGGGTGCAGGTCATACATCGGAGGGAGTTGGGCGTCGGCATCCCGCGGCCGACCCTCGACCACCAAGGCTGCCGCCGCGGCAAGCGCCGCTGCACGCAGGAACGCACGTCGATTCACGCCGATCGAGCACCCGGCGCAGTCGGCTCCCGAGGTATCACCCCCGCTATTCCGCGCCACAGTCCCGCCGTCGCTTGCAGGGCTGAGGTCTGGCGACTCGTTCATGCATTCACCAGGATCGCGCCAGCAATGAGCGTGGCGGTCCACAGTCCAATGCTTGCCAAGGCGCCACGGCGCAACGTGCGCCAGAGCACTTCCGTTCGAGACTCGCCCAACTCCGGGCGGCGCAGGGCAACTTCGGTGCGCGTCAACAACGCACCATTCACGATGAGCAAGCCCACCAGCGCCATCTTGATCCAGAAGGTCCACGAGGTGGCATACGTCTCGACGTCCGCGGCCGCCAGTAACAACCCACTGACAAACAGGATCCCGAGGGCGAGGAGCACCGGGCGATGCACCGCGTGCAATTCCGCGAGCTGCTGCGGACGGCCAAGCCCAACCGTCAGCTCAACTGCTCGGCTGGCGCGGAGGGTCGATCTGTCAGCTGCAACCGCCAACCCTCCGCCGAACATGAGCGCGACCAGGTGGACGGTGGTCACCGTAGTGGAAAGGAGCTTGGAGTCGTTGTAGATGGACTGCCATGGTGCTGTCCAAAGAGTCAATTCCTGCACGATCGTCATATGTCCGTCGAATTGAGGCTTAGAGGTTCAACGCGCAGCCGGCACGTAACCGGCTAGTGCTTCCAGACCCACATCATCACGGTGCTCGCACTCGCGAGACCGATGGATACCAACGCAGCGTTCCGGTGGTTCTGCGCGCTGTTGCCGCTGTACGATCCGCCTTCGCCACCGTCATCCTCTGCCAGGGATGCTGTCACGAGGAACCCGGCGTCGGCGGCCAGCATGCCAACGGTGTGGACGATCTTGCGCGTGCGATCGTTAGGGTCGTTGCGTGAATCGTAGAGGTTCCACAGCCCGGTGACCGTGTTCACGCCGAACAACACCCCGATCGCTCCGGCCACGGTACCATGCATCGGACGTACCCACGACTTGACCTCGAGATCATTCATGAGCTTGTTGCCAAGCCAGTACTCGGTGGCAAATAGCGGCAGGGACAGGTAGCTCCCAATACGGTGAATCGTCAGGCGCCGGCCATACCAGTCGCTGTACTCAATCGCCTTCGGACGTCGCTGCTGGTCGCTGGACGTCGTGTCGGCCGTCGACGCCGGGCCCAAAACCTTCCCCGTTGATTCGAGCCCGGAAGGACGCAGCGACGGCGCGGGCACTCTCCTGAACGCTGGCGTGACTTGCCGAGCACCTGACGGCACGTCTCGCTCGTCCAGCGCACTGGCGATGGTGTCGATGACCGGACTACGTGTCGCAGCTGGCGTGGGCACCTGCATCCATGGGGTCGTGGCCCAGAACACGAGGGAAAGGAAATCGTTCATGCGCAGTTTAGATGCGGAAAGCGAGAGTCGTCTTGCCCGACGATGCGTCGAATGAGAAACGTACGCGCGATTTCATGAATCTCGGGTAAACGATGCTCGGATTCCTATGTGATCATGAGGAACACGCAGCGTCAGCGAAACCCTATGCGACGTGATGCTGGAAATGGTGCTGCGTATTGCACGTCGCGCCATCGGTGATATCCCTCACCTAACGCGGACAACGACGGATCGTCGTTGACGGAGCGCGTTGCGTGCGTCGTGATTCCACGGCGCTTCATCGTTCGAGGCCGCACGCCAAAGACGCGTTCGCGCCGCTCGGCATCGTCACGCGCGAATGTCGGTTGTTGTACCGCGCGGCTCACGACCAGGGGAACGAGTGTCGCAAATGGGAAATCGTCGGGTGCGTGCGCCGCTTTCGACTTCAGGCCGGTGCTGGCGAAGAGGGCGCGGCCCCTGCTAATTCCGATGCTTCCGGACCTCTGCTGCGACCAAACCCTGCAATTGGATATCCACAATGATGTGGCGACGGAATCTTCGGCTGCTTGGCGTCCTCGTTACCTACCTTGTCGGCTCTGCCGTGGCGCTCTCCGAGCTACATGCCCAGGGGGCGGCGAAGAAGCCACCGACCGCAGCTCGTGCGGCAGTGCCTGCTGCACCGGTGGGTCCGATCACCTTTGACTCATCGGCCTTTCTGGCGTTGAAGTGGCGCGAGATCGGCCCGAATCGCGGTGGGCGATCGGTGGCGGTGGCCGGTTCCGTCCAGCGTTCGAGTGAGTACTGGATGGGGACGACCGGTGGCGGCGTCTTCAAGACGACCGACGGCGGCGTGAACTGGGCCCCGGCGACCGACAAGTACTTCGGCGGGACGATCGGCGCGATCGCCGTGGATCCGCAGAATCCGGATGCCGTGTGGGTGGGCGGGGGAGAAACCGATACGCGGGGCAATACGGCCCACGGGGACGGTCTGTGGAAGACCAATGATGCGGGCAAGAGGTGGGAGCTGCTGGGGTTCAAGGACGAGCACATTTCCACGATTCGCATCCATCCCACCAGCTCCAACACGGCGTACATCGGCGTGTTTGGCAATCCATTCAAGGCGGGCACGACGCGCGGCTTGTATCGCACGACGGATGGTGGCAAGACGTTCGAGCGGCTGTTGTACACGAACGATTCGACCGGCGTGATCGACATCGCGCTGGACCCGTCCAATCCCCAGGTGCTGTACGTCGCCATGTGGCAGGCGTTCCGCACGCCGTGGTCGCTGTCCTCCGGTGGCATGGGAAGCGCCATCTTCAAGTCCGCCGATGGCGGGACCAGCTGGGTGAACCTGACGGCAACGGCAAAGGGGCTTCCGTCGGGCACGCTCGGCAAGATTGGCCTGGCCGTGTCACCGGCCAAGGCGACCCGGGTGTTCGCGATCATCGAGGCTGACTCGGGCGGTGTGTACCGGTCGGATGATGGCGGCGCGACGTGGCAATACCTGAATCGTGACCGCAAACTTCGCCAGCGGGCGTGGTACTACTCGCAAATCATGGCCGACCCCAAGGACACGAATGTCGTCTATGTCCTGAACGTGCAGTTCTTCCGGTCGCGAGACGGCGGCAAGACCTTCCGCGAACCCGTGAACGCCCCGCATGGCGACAACCACGATCTCTGGATTGCGCCTAACGATCCGAGTCGCATGATCGAAGCCAACGATGGTGGGGCGACGGTGTCCATCAACGGCGGTCGCACGTGGACCGAGCAGGATTTCGCGACGGCTCAGTGGTACCACGTGAGCACCACCAATGAATGGCCGTACAAGGTCTGCGGGGCTCAACAGGACAACTCCACGCTGTGTGGACCCAGTCGCAAGGAAGGGGGCATCACGATGGCGGACTGGCAGGAGTCCGGTGGCGGAGAGTCGGGCTACGTCACCCCGCATCCCACCAAGCCATGGATCATCTTTGCCGGCAGCTACGGCGGTTTGCTGACGCGACGGGACCTGCGTACGGGTTTCACTCGCGACGTCACGGTGTACCCGATCAACCCAATGGGGCACTCGTCCGAGGACATCAAGGTCCGATTCCAGTGGACGTTCCCGATTGTCTTTTCACGTCACGATCCGAACACGCTCTATGCGGCAGGCTCGGTGTTGTTCCGCTCGATCAACGAGGGCGAAAGTTGGACACAGGTATCGCCCGAGCTGGCGCGCCGCGATCCGCGAACCATGGGTGCGAGTGGCGGTCCAATCACCAAGGACCAGACGGGGGTCGAAACCTACGGGTTGATCTTCGCGTTCGACGAGTCGCCCATGCAACGCGGTGTGCTATGGGCCGGGACCGACGACGGCTACGTGTGGGTTTCCAAGGACAATGGCGCGCACTGGGAGAACGTGACGCCGCGAGACATCGGAGACTTCACCCGCATTTCGATCATCGAGCCCTCGCACTTCGTGGCCGGCGGGGCATACGTCGCCGCCAATCGCTATCAGCAAGGCGACAAGTCGCCGATCCTGTACAAGACCACCGATTACGGGAAGACGTGGCAAAAGATCGTGTCCGGGATCAAGGATGATCACTTTACCCGAGTCATTCGCGAGGACCCGGTGCGGCGCGGGCTGCTCTACGCCGGCACCGAGCGAGGCGTGTATGTCAGTTTCGACGACGGCATGAACTGGCGATCGCTCCAGAAGAACCTGCCCCCCGTCCCGGTGCACGACCTGACGCTGAAGGATGACGACCTGATCGCGGCCACGCACGGGCGCGCCTTTTGGGTCATGGACAACCTCACGCCACTCCGTCAGCTCACACAAGCGGCGGTGGCAACCGCCGCACACTTGTTCAAGCCGACGGACGCGTATCGCGCCGACTGGGGCGGTGGGTTCTTTGCCCAGCTCTTTGGCCTGGGCGGGAACAACCCACCGTCGGGCGCCGTCGTCTACTACACCCTCAAGGACGCCAACCAGAAGGTGCAACTCGAATTCCTCGACGCCGCGGGGAAGACCATCAAGGCCTTCACCAGCGAGCAGGACGAGGCGACGGCGGCGGACTCGCTGCGCATGGAAACGATGAAGGCGCAGGCGATCGACTCGCTCACCCGAAACGGGTGGTCGAAAGACTCCGCTACCAAATCGATCACCGCCCGCTATGCCGACCCCTCCGCCATGTTCCAGATGGTGGATATGGAAGCGATGTTCTCGCAGGGACCGCGTCCGCCGCGAGTGCCGAACAAGGCGGGCCTGAACATGTTTTCCTGGGACCTGCGTTACCCGGATGCCGTACGGTTCCAGAACATGATCATGTGGGCCGGCACCGTGCAGGGACCCGTTGCCCCCCCGGGGACATACAGCGTGAAGCTCACGTTGAACGGCGGCCAGGCAGAAACCCAAACGTTTCGCATCAAGAAGGATCCGCGTTCAGATGCCACCGACGCCGACCTGCAGGAGCAATTCCGCGTCCTCATCGCCATCCGCGACAAGGTGACGGAGGCGAACAACGCCGTACGCACGGTCCGCAACATGCGCTATCAGGTTGGCGACCGAACCGGGAAGCTGACGGGAACCGCGAAGCAGGAATTCGAGCAAATCGCGAACGGCATGGTGGGCTCACTCACCAAGTCTGAAGAAGAAGTCTATCAGACGAAGAATCAGAGCTCCCAGGACCCCCTGAACTATCCGATCCGCCTCAACAACCAGATCGCCGCCCTGACCGGCGTTGTTGGAACTGGCGACTACCGGCCGACCAAGCAGAGCTACACGGCGTTTGAGGAGCTTTCCAAGGCTTTGGACGTGCAGTTGAAGGCCGCGAAGAAGGCCTTCGACGACAACCTGCCGCGCCTCAATGCCATCCTGAAGGCGGCTGGCCTCGAAGAGCTGAAGCCCAGCACGGACGAGATCAAGCAGCAGAAACCGAACGTCGCGATGTAGGGGAGCGCGTCACGAGGGGCGACCATGCGGTCGCTCCTCGTGATTCGGCACCTGCGAGCGGTGCATCGCAGCGGCACTGCACCACGTCCTGGCGCGCCGGTCGGGGCACGACCCCTCGGTCACGCGCCACACGGGGCATTAGGCCCGTGCGCCATCTGGCTCACCTCGGCTGGCGTTAGGCGCCAGCGGGGCTCATGGAGAAGTAGAGGAGATCGTTGCCAGCGGGGGTATGTCCCGCCCGTCGGACCGACGCAACGATTTGCGCCCGGTGGTGTGTACCATGATTGGCGACATGTAACAAGAGTCGCCAGAGGAGCGCGCGGAGCGAACCCCGCGTGGGATGCGTCAGCACAATCTCCCCCAACACCGCGTCCTCGCTCAGTCTCGTCAAGTAAGCATCCGTCTCCGCGGCAATTCCAGACCAACGCGCGCGCGCTTCGGCGACGGTTGGAATGTCGTCCGACGTAAACGGCAGCTTCGTTGCATCCTGTGGGTTCAAGGTGCCGGCAATCGTCGCAATCCAGCGCTGCTGCACCATGAGCACATGGGCGACCGTGTCGCGCACGGAACCCTGGCCGCTACATCCCGGTGCCACGTACTCTTCGGGTGAGAGCATGGCAACGGCATCGAGCATGAGGTCCGTTGCCCAGGCGTTGTATCGAAACAGGTACTGAATCGTATCGCGCGTCATGGAGTGGTAAGTGTCGATGTGGGTGACTATCGCAAGCGCTTGGTTACGTCAAGGAAGCGCGTGATATCGTCGGTGGTGTTGAACAGCGCTGGAGACACGCGCACCTGACGCAAGGCGTCCCGGACGCTGACGTCAATCTTCT
This sequence comes from Gemmatimonadaceae bacterium, assembly GCA_044224875.1. Classification (GTDB taxonomy): domain Bacteria; phylum Gemmatimonadota; class Gemmatimonadetes; order Gemmatimonadales; family Gemmatimonadaceae; genus JABAQJ01. Next base: position 101,369 of record JBGAJQ010000001.1, read on the forward strand.
CGGCGTCGAATGCGGCGCGCACCTGGGCCGGGTCGGCGGTGAAGTAGTACGTGACAATCGATGAGGCGTTGCCAGCGGGGGTGAAGAGGCGATATCCCTGACTGGTCAACCCTTGGTGCAGCTGCGCGGCCAACGATACCGTGTGTCGTTCGATGCGGTCCACTCCCACGCGTTCCAGGTATGCCAGGCCAGCGCCGAGCTGATAGACCTCGAGGAACGGCAGTGTGGAGTAGTCGAACCGGCGAGCCGTCTTGTACAGCTCAAACGTCTGGTCTGGTCCCTCATGCTCCACGTGCAAGGCGCCGAACCGATCGAGCGTGATGCGGTCGAGGAGTGCCCGTCGCACAAAGAACGGGGCCACGCCAAAGCCACCAAGGACCCACTTGTAGGTGCCGCAACACATGGCATCCACGCCCGCCGCTTGCACATCGATCGGAAACATGCCGGCAGCCTGGATCACGTCCGTATAGAAGAGCGCCCCGTGGGCGTGCGCGAGGTCGGCGATGGGGCGCATCTGATGCCGAAAGCCATTCTGGTGCGACACCCACGCGACCGAGACCAGCTTCGTGCGCCGGTCCACCAGTGGTTCCAGGTCGCTGATCTCCACCACGCCGTTGCGGTGCGGGGCGACGCGCAGTTGAACGCCGCGCGAACGTTCGAGCTGTCGGTAAAGCACGAACTCGGTCTCGTAATGCAGGGCGTCGATCACGACGTTGTCACCGGCGCCAAGGCCGAGCGCCGCGGCAACCACATTCTCCCCCTCGCTGGTGGAGAACAAGAACCCGATCTCGTCCGTGCCAGCGTTGACGAGCTTGGCAAATTGTGCGCGGACCTCGTTCGTCTTCTTCAACATGTCGCCGAGGGATATCGGCCGGTTCAGCTTGCTCTCCACGAACGCGTGTCCGGCGGCAGCAACTTGCCGCGGAACGGGCGCAATGTAGGCCGAATTGAGGTACGCCCCCGCAGACGCCGCGGGAAAGTCCTGCCGCACGCCCAGAGGGTCGTCGGAGGGTGTCGCCGGCGCGCTGGCCCACGCCACGTCGCGCACGGTTGTAGCTGCGGCCGCGAGCGTCGCGGCGCTGTTCACGAAGTCACGACGGGACATCGACATGGCGGAGGGAGACGGAGGTAAGTGCCAAAGGAAAATATCCGCACGCGACTACCGCTTTTCTACTCGGGCAGCGGCGACCGCAGTTCACAGCAGCGCCCTTCGACTGCACGTTAAGGTTGTGTGGCGCGCCAGATGGCGCTACCTGAGACGTGAGACGACATCCCCATTTTCCGGAGCCATGGCATGTTCAGGCGCTGCACTCCCCACATTTCCATCGTGAGGGCAATCGGCCTCATGGTGCTGGTGGCACTGGCGAAGGGACCAGCTGCCGCGCAGAGGCCCGCCGTTCGCCCCACGCCGCGCAGCACACAACCGATGCCCTCAGGCATGCTCGCCTTCGACACGGCGCAATTCAATGCCCTTCGCTGGCGCGAGGTCGGTCCGGCACGCGGTGGTCGTTCAGTCGCCGTGGCGGGTTCCGCACAGCGACCGCTCGAGTACTGGATGGGCACGACGGGTGGGGGCGTCTACAAGACGGTCGACGGGGGAATGAACTGGAGTCCGGCCACCGACCGCTACTTTGGCGGCACGATCGGCGCCATCGCAGTGGATCCGCAGAACCCCGACGTCGTGTGGGTTGGCGGAGGCGAGACGGACATCCGTGGCAACACCAGCCATGGCGATGGACTCTGGAAGTCCACGGACGCCGGACGCACGTGGACCATGCTCGGCTTCAAGTACGATCACATCTCCACGATTCGCATTCACCCGTCGAACGCCAACATCGCGTACATCGGCGTATTTGGGGATCCGTTCAAGCCGACGGATGCGCGTGGGCTGTTCAAGACGACCGATGGAGGTCGTTCCTTCCAGAAGGTGTTGTTCGATGGAGACTCAGCTGGTGTGGTGGACATTGCCATGAACCAGCAGAACCCCGAAGTCCTGTACGTGGCTATGTGGCAGGCTTGGCGAGCGCCATGGGGAATGTCGTCCGGTGGACCGCACTCCGGCTTGTACAAGACGACGGACGCCGGGGCCAGCTGGGTGAACCTGACGAAGACAGCAGCTGGCCTGCCACGCGGCGTCCTCGGCAAGATTGGCGTGGCGGTGTCACCGGTCGCACCAAACCTCGTCTGGGCCCTGATCGAGCACGACTCCGGGGGTGTCTATCGATCCAGCGACGCCGGTGCCACTTGGACCTACATCAATCGCGAGCGCAAGCTGCGACAACGCGCCTGGTACTACTCCCAGATCTACGCGGACACGAAGGACACAAACACCGTCTACGCGCTCAACACCGGCTTCTACCGATCGCGCGATGGTGGCAAGAGTTTCCCGGAAGCGATCCAGGTTCCGCACGGCGACAATCATGATTTGTGGATCGCGCCGAACGACCCCAACCGCATGGTCAATGGCAACGACGGCGGAGCAAACGTTTCGTTCAATCGCGGCGCCACGTGGACGGATCAGGACTTCCCCACCGCACAGTTCTACCACATCGAGACGACCAACGAATTTCCCTATCGCATCTGTGGCGCGCAGCAGGACAACTCCACCCTCTGCGGGCCAAGCCGGAAGCAAGGGCAGATCGCAATCGCGGATTGGTACGAAGCCGGCGGTTGCGAATCCGGGTACATCGCGGCGCACCCGTTGAAGCCGAACGTGACCTTTGCCGGCTGCTATGGAGGGAACCTGGACCGTCGAGATCGCGAGACCGACTTTACGCGCGATGTGACGGTTTATCCGCGCAATCCGATGGGACACTCGTCGGAAGACATCAAGGTCAGGTTCAACTGGACCTTCCCGATCGTCTTTTCGCGCCACAACCCGAACGTGCTGTACGCGGCGGGGTCGCAGCTGTTCCGGTCGACGAACGAAGGGGAGAGCTGGACGGCCGTCTCGCCGGAGCTGGCGCGCCGGGACCCAAAGACCATGGGCGCCAGCGGTGGCCCGATCACGAAGGATCAGACGGGTGTCGAGACGTACGGCATCATCTTCGCCTTTGATGAGTCGCCAGTCACACCCGGTCTTCTCTGGGCCGGCACGGACGACGGACTGATCTGGATCTCGCGGAACAATGGAAGCACATGGAGTAACGTGACGCCCCGCGACATCGGCGACTTTACCCGTGTCTCCATCATCGAACCATCGCACTACGACCCGGCCGTGGCCTACGCTGCGGTGAACCGTTACGCGTTAGGTGACAAGCATCCAATGCTGTTCAAGACCGCGGACTATGGCGCGTCCTGGACCCGCATCGACACGGGGATCGCCGCCGACGAGTTTACGCGCGTGATCCGGGAAGATCCCATTCGCCGGGGGTTGCTGTTTACGGGGACCGAGCGCGGCGTGTGGGTGTCATTCGACGATGGTTTGAGCTGGCGACCGATCCAGCGCAACCTCCCACGGGTACCGGTGCACGATTTGGCCATCAAGGACAATGACCTGATTGCCGCCACGCACGGACGCTCGTTCTGGATCCTCGACAACATTTCCTCCATGCGGCAACTCACTCCCGCCGTCGTCCAATCAGACGCCCACCTGTTCAAGCCGACGGATGCCATCCGAACCCAATGGAGCGGTGCTGGCGGCGGTGGCGGAGGCGGCCGTGGAGGATCGGTCGGCGCGAACCCGCCGTCCGGAGCACTGGTCTACTTCTCGCTCAAGCAACCGAACCAACGGGTAAACCTGGACTTCCTCGACGCCAAGGGAGACGTGATCCAAAGCTTCACCAGCGACCAGGATCCCGAACAGGCGGCGGACAGCGTGCGTCTGGACGGGCTACGCGCGCAACGTCGCGATTCGCTCGTCCGGACCGGGCTCTCGCGAGACAGTGCGGAGAAGCTCGTGGTCGCGGTGCGCTCGGGAGCGGCCGCCGGCGGTGGGGGTGACGAAGACGCACCGCGTCGTGCCCCGCGGCCACGCGTGCCAAACAAGGCGGGACTCAACATGTTCGCCTGGAACCTGCGCTACCCCGATGCGGTCACGTTCGACAACCTCATCATGTGGGCGGCCAACACCACAGGGCCAGTGGCTCCTCCGGGTACCTACAGCGTGCGCATGACGGTCAACGGTGGCGCCAGCCAGACCGCGTCGTTCCGGGTGCGAAAGGACCCCCGCTCGACCGCGACGGATGCCGATATCCTGGCACAGTTCAAGTTGCTGCTGGCGATTCGCGACAAGACGACCGAGGCGAACAACGCCGTTCGCATGGTCCGCAACATGCGCTGGCAGGTTGGTGACCGCACCGACCGCCTGCCCGCGGACAAGAAGGCCGAGTTCAGCTCAATCGCAACCGGCATGATGGGAAAACTTTCGGAAAACGAACAGAACGTCTATCAAACCCGCAACGAGAGCAACCAGGATCCCCTCAACTTCCCGATCAGGTTGAACAACGAGATCGCTGGTGTCGCGAGCTTTGTCGGGCAAGGCGAGTACCGGCCCACCAAACAAGCCTATGACGTGTTCGATGCGCTATCGAAGGAGTTAGCGGTTCAGTTGCAGGCCCTGAAGGGCTCCATGGACACCGACCTGCCAAAGCTGAACGCGATTCTGCGCGCCGCTGGACTGCAGGAGCTGAAGCCGAGCACCGAGGAGCCGAAGAAGAACCGGCCGAATGTGGCCATGTAGTAGACGTAGCGCGCGCTGGCGTCCGCCTGTCACGGCGGTCGTCAGCGCGGTTCGGCGACGATCCTGAATCCGGTCCCCCATGGGTCACGCGTCGTGACGGCATCGCCGACGAATTCCACGGCTGCCCCGGCCGATTGCAGGTGACGGCCAACCGATTGCACGTCGGCTGCCGACGGTACGACTACCGTCCACTCGAGCAGGCGTGCATCGGCGGGGCCAGGCGCGGCGGCGCGAGGGCCCGCCCATGTATTCGTGCCCAAGTGGTGGTGATATCCACCGGCCGACAGGAATAACGCTCCTGGATAACCACGAACGACGACATCGAACCCGAGCCCGTTGGCGAAAAACTGTTCGGCTTCGCGGAGGTCGCCCACGTGAAGGTGCATGTGTCCAATGACCGTCCCAGCCGGCATCCCATGCCAGCGTGTGTCGCCAGCGTCGGCAACCAGCGAATTGAATTCGAGGGGTTCCGTGGCCATGGCCAAGTCGCCGCCGACTCGTCGCCAAGAAGACCGCGGCCGGTCGGCGTAGACCTCGATGCCGAGGCCGTCCGGGTCTGACAGGTAGATCGCTTCGCTGACGAGGTGATCGGACGCACCCGCTGGTATGCCGAGGTGATCCAGGTGGATCACGAAGCGCGCCAAGTCGCCACGCGTTGGCAGGAGGATGGCAAAATGAAACAACCCAAGCCGGCCTCGGCGTGGGTGAGCCTGCGCGCCGGGGAATTCGTGCAAGGAAAGCAGGGGGCGGTCCGAGCCGATGGTGCCTAACGTTGCCACGTCACCGTTGCGCGTGAGGGGCAGAAAGCCCAACACATCGGTGTAGTAGGCGAGCGAGCGATCGAGGCTTGCCACCTGGAGTCGTATTGGCCCAAGGTGCGTGTCGTCGGGGAGGCGGAACGGCGTGTTGGAGCTGGAGTGTGGCGTAGTCATGGGACGAGCGAGCCGGCCGGAGCGGTGCCGCGCGCGTCTGGCGCGTGCCTTCCGATCTCTTGTGAGCGCTGAAGGTCCTCGAGAAACATCTGCTCGGCTTGCTCGCCGAGGGTTCGATCCTCGATCAGGGCATCGAGTTCGTAGTTGATCGCCACGCCCAAGGGGTTGAAGTCGGTGGAGCCTACGCGAACCCACCGGCCGTCGATGACCGTCGTCTTGGCGTGCATCATCTCGCCGCGCCATTCCCAGAGCCTCACCCCGCTGCGGAGCAGGCGATGATAGAAGCGTGTCGCAAAGCGACGCAGGAGGGGATGGTCGTACTTGCTCGGAACGAGCACGCGGACGTCCACGCCGTCGCGTGCGGCGCCGGCCAACGCTTCGAGTTCGCTCCAGGACGGCATGAAGTAAGCGCTGGCGATCCAGATGGAGCGTTCGGCGGCCACCGCTTGCAGCTGCAACGCCCGGGAGAGCCGCCACCGACCCGGCTCGCCCTCGATGATGCCAACGAGCGCAGGCGGATCGAAGCGTCCGCTCAAGTGCGTCTCGGCGGCCAGCGTCGGTGCGCGAAGCGCCTGCCACTCCGGCGTTCGGCCGCGAGCCCGAGCCCACATTCGTTCGAAGGCCTCACGCATGTATGTCGACGCGTCACCTTCCATGCGCAACGCGGTGTCCCGCCACACGGAGTGCCTGCGCCGCCGAATTAGTCCGTACCCCCACTCCTGGCCAATACCGATGCCACCCGTGACGCTGGCGTACTGGTCCACCACGAGCACCTTGCGATGGTCGCGCGGAAGCAGTCCGCCCCAGGCACGGAATCCGAGCGGGTTGAAGAACCGCATGCCTACGCCCTCGCGGTGGATCTTCTCGAAGAACTTTCGCGGTGTTGGCCACCGGCCCACCCAGTCCACGAGCATACGCACCTTCACTCCGCGGCGCGCGGCGTTGCGGAACGCGTCGGCGAAGCGATGGCCGACTTCGTCGTTGTGGAAGATGTAGCCTTCGAACTCGATGCTCTGTCGTGCGCCCTCGATCAGGGAGAGCATGGCCTCGAATGTTGCCGGGCCATCGCGCAGCAGCGCCACCTTGTTACCGGCGGAGACACGCGCGTTGGCAATGCGCCACAGTGCGCGGGAGAACGACGGGCGCGGTCCTTCGAACGACTCCCGTACCATGGCGCGCGGCGTGGGTGTTCGCACAGAAGCTGGCGCGCTGATCGACGGGTGAAGCCTCGCCTTGTGTTCCTCCGCGGCCGCCATCGGCAGGTCCTGTGGGTCGCTAGCCATCGTCGAACAGGCGAGCGGTGATCGGGCGTAGCGCAACCTGCGCGGCCATGGCGCCAATGGCGAGCGTGAGCGCGACAAAGAGCATCTGGAAGCCCGTCTGAACGGCCGCCGTCACGTTGCGGCTGACGAGCGACCCCATGCTCATGAAGCCAATGCTCCCCGGTACCAGCAACACGGTCGCTGGCTGCTGCAGGACCGGGTATGGGAGTCGTAGCTGACGGGCGAGCAGTGTTCCGACGGACATGGCCGTGAACGATCCAACGAATGCGCTGGCCGTCGAGCCCAGACCGCGCCCCGTGGCATACGCGGCAAAGGACGTCACGATACAGATCACGACAATCCACACGGCGTCGCGCCGGCGCGCATGGAACAGCACCGTCATGGCCAATCCTGCAGTCAGCGGCGACAGCACGCGCACCCACCCCGGCAGGTTGGTCAGGCTGGGCATCACCAGCGGCACGTGGTCCGTGGACTCCACGGCCTGCAGTCCAACCACCACGCCTACAATCAGCAACAACAGGGTGGTGATCGCCGCGAGAAATCGCCCCGAACCCGACGTCCAATGCCCCTGCGCCAACTCGGTCATCGCCACCGTCAGCCTCCAACCGGGTAGCAGGATCACCAACGACGCAATGAGGAGGGGCATGGGTCGAACATCCCGCATGCCCACCCGATCCGCACCGAAGGCCACGGCGGACGCCACCGCGGCCAGGACCACCGGCGCGAGTGGCGCCAAGTGCTCCCGGTTACCGATCGACCGCAGGACGCCCCCCACGAGGGCGCCAAGCAACACCGCCAGGATCAACTCCGAGCGTTCGGCCTGCAGCAGCAACCCTGCGGAGGCGCTGAGGAGCGCACTCGCCAGCACGGTGAGGATGGCACCGCGTGGCGACGTCCATTCGAGGAGTGACGTTAGGCGCGTGGCGGCATCGTCGGGCGTGATCTCGCCACGCATGACGCGGGCCAGAATACGATGGAGGGCGACCGCGCGCATGTAATCCGGGCCAGCCAACCGCAGCCGAATGACCTCGGTCCACTGTCGGTTGCCCTTGGACAACGACAGGAAAATGGCCGTCGCCGTTGCACTGCAGTCGGCGTGGAACCCGAGTCGTTCGGCCAGCTCCATGATACCCTCTTCAATGCGCGCGGGCACCTCATCAACCGCGGCATACGCTCTGGCCGCGAGACTGAGAAAGCGCGCCCCACCGTCGTCGGTCGCGGGACCGGGGCGGGCCGGTGCTTCGTAGACGGCGGTGAGGGATAGCGAGGGAGCGGTCATTGCTACGGAAGGAGGCCACGATGGACTGGCCACGTAGAGGCTAGCGGTGGGGCGCCCTCTCGTGAAGGGCAATTGGGGCCTTGCCGCACCACGTGCGACTGGCGATATCACCGAATGCTCAAGATCGACCTCACGGGAAGACGCGCCCTTGTTGCAGGCGTAGCAGACGACGGGGGATTCGGGTTTGCCATTGCCAAGTCGCTTGCCGAAGCCGGGGCAACGGTGTGCGTCGGCACCTGGCCCCCGGCCTTGAAGATTTTCCTGACGCTGCTGGAACGCGGCAAGTTGGATGAGTCGCGCCAGCTGTCGGACGGTTCAGTGCTGCAATTCGAGCGGATTTATCCGTTGGATGCCGCCTTCGACACACTGGACGATGCCCCGCAAGACATCGCCAAGGCCAAGCGTTATGCAGACACCGGCGACTACTCCATTGCCGGTCTCGCATCGCGCCTAACGGCAGACTTCGGTACCCCCGCCTTCGACATTCTCATTCACTCGCTGGCCAACGGCCCGGAAGTGAAGAAGCCGTTGCTGGAAACGTCGCGGTTCGGATATCTCAGTGCCGTGAGCGTCAGCGCGTTTTCGCTCGTGGCCATGATGCAGCGCTTGGGTCCCCTCATGCGTCCCGGCGGGTCCGCTCTTTCCCTTACGTATATGGCGAGTGAGCGGGTCGTTCCCGGATACGGCGGCGGCATGTCGTCGGCCAAGGCGGCGCTGGAAAGCGACACCCGCACGCTCGCGTTTGAGGCCGGGAGAAAGTGGGGACTTCGAGTCAACACGATCTCTGCCGGTCCCTACGCATCCCGCGCGGCGAGCGCCATAGGCATCATTGAACGGATGGTGCAGTACTGCGCCGCGAATCAGCCCTTGCCAGAGGCGCTCACGGCGGCGGAGGTGGGTCACGCAGCGGCATTCCTCTCGAGTTCTCTCGCCAGCGGCATCACCGGACACACGATGTACGTGGACAAGGGATACCACACGATGGGTATGGCCGTGGACCCGAGCGCCGGATCGCTCTTCTGAGCGTGCTTCGGGCGGTGTGTCCTCGCCCTAGTGCCGCCGCTTCAGGACGGTCGAGTCGGGGATGAAGTTGAAGGGCTGGTGCACCACCTGCATCACCGGATAACCCTTCTTCACCGCTGGATAAAACACGGCGTCCTTGAGGGCGCGGCGGACGCTCTCCACAAACGCGGGATGCGTGGTGGAAACCACGTTGAACGAGTCCATGTTGACCTCCCCGGTGATGTCCACCACGAACTCGGCGATGACGGTGCCCGGGAGGGCGGCTTCGTACAAGGAATCAGGGTACACCGGCGCCGCGCGTTTCACGGAGTCCTGGTGAGCGGGGACATCCACCTGCTCAGCCGTGAACACGCTCTTGCTTTCGACCATGGCGGCGATCTGCTGCGCGGCCGACAGTCCCTTTCGCTTCTTGGCGCGGAGTTCACCCTGACGGGACCAGAGGATGATCGTACCGCAGCTGGATGAGATCGATCGCGTGCCGAGGAATTCGGTGGGTACGCTGGAGGGACCGGAGTAGATCTCCATCCCCTCGAGGGAGCGAGGCGAAATGGCGTCCAGGTCAAACTCCCCCGCGAAGAGCGGTGTGCCATCCAGCCAGGTGAGCGGTGCGCATTGGGACCCGCGGAACCTCACGATCGTGCGACCCGGTCCGCGACTTTCCACGCGGGCGCCAGGAATCATGCGAAACATGTCCGTGACGTTTGGCGGGTTGCGGCGTTCGATTTCCTCGCGCGTCACGAAGTGACCGATGCCGCGATCCTTGCGCGAATAGAACCCAGCCATTCGCCCCGTCAGGTTGCGCCGTCCGTATACGAGCACGGGTTGCAACTGCAGCGGGAGGCGATGGATCGTCATCTCCAGCGGGACGGTCTGGCCAGCCATGACCATCAACTTCACGGTGTCCGGTTGGAATCCCAGGCGTCGAACCGCCAGGGTCAACTCGCCAGCGGGGACCTTGCCGAGTCGAAATTCCCCGCGGTCGTCAGTTTCGATACGTAGCGGGGATCCGCGCAGGAAAACCTCGGCGCCGGCGATCTTCGTGCCGATGCTGTCGCGGATGACGCCGCTGATCGTTCCCGTCCCGACGTCCTGGGCGCTGGAACCGGCGGGGAACAGGCATCCCAGGGTCCCGGCAATGGCCGCGACCCAGGTGGCAAGCCTAACGAGCCGAACTTCGCCGTGTTTCATCGTCGGTACCTCCCTGCGCGAATGAGCTCGCGGCCTGTGTGGTTCAGACGGGCGAGATCGCTCTTCGATGTGCTGGTCGAAGTCCGGCGCAGCGGCAGGTGGGGTCACGCGCGGTCCTCAACCCAACATTACGGTAGTGTCGACCGTTCGCGAAAGAGCCCGTGTCACCATGAGTCGGCCTCTGTCCATGACGACCCGTTCTTTCTCTGGACGGAGCGTGCGGTCAGGCGCAACTCCTCGCGTACCAGAGCCGTGTCGGAACCGCATGCGACGTGTCCGCAAAAGCCTCACACGGCCGAACGACGTGACGCTTCGGCGGTCATCCATTTGACTGCTGAGCCCTCGAGCGATGGAATCTGCCTCCCGGCGGTGAGACGCGCGGGTATTCGCTGCGCCCTACGAAAACCGCTACGCGACGGAGCGTCGGCTCGGAGACCTTCGCCCAAATGAGCCTCGATCCGGCACCTAGGCTCTGTCTGCGTTCGCAAGGCGGACCCCCCTCTCCTTACCGGAGACCGCGTGAGAATGGAGACCTTCGAAGAGCGCGGCGACGTGCCGGGTTTGGCGAATTGCCACGGTCGTTGGACAATGCAACCGCCGTGGGTTAGGCCCGCGATCACGAGTGCCGTTCCTCACAAAACAGTCGTGCGTTTCCGTCCGGTCGAAACGACCGAATAACCCCCCAAACCGGAGGCAGAAGGACCGAAGGCTCGGACACGTTGTCCGAACGTTCAATCCGACCTAAGCTACTGAAAATCAAGCATTTACGTGGATCGCATTGTGCTTAGGAAGTGCTCGAAATCTCAGTTTCACTCGACTACTCGAGATACTCACGATGCGAATAACCCTACCTCCGTTTCCCAAGCTCCTCATCGGCGCGCTTCTCGTAGCCAGCGCCGCGTGCTCCACGGATACACCGTCTGCGGTGGCGCCGAATGCGAGCCTGATTGCCACTCCACCCGAGCCCGGCAGCATTTCCGCGACGGTGCCGACCCAGGCACTGATGTTCATGGATAGCGTTCGCGCCACGTTTACCATCTATCCCACCGTCGGCGGCGCGGCCCAGATCGGCAATCACTACATCAACTTCCCGCGCTACACGATCTGCGACATGTCGGTGACCGCCTATGGTCCCACCGAGTGGCAGAAGACGTGTAGCGTGTCCGCCGCCCCGGTCACCATCACCGCGGTGAGCTTCGTCGACAAGAAGGGACATCCGCAAATCGACTTCAGCCCGGCGCTGCGCTTCCGCGTGAACAATCTGGGCGAGTTGCCGACGCTGTACTTGTTGGACAACGAAGCGTCCCTGCAGCTCTGGAGCAGCATCAACTACTGCCACGGACCCAACACCGGCTGCACGAACGAGGCCCTGACGGATCCCGTCCTCCTGACCCGTCGTGATCCGTGGAGCGGGTACCTCTATCGCTTCATCCGACACTTCAGTGGCTACAACGTGTGGGCGTAACAGCGGCCCCAAACGTCCTCTACTCCTTCGCGCTCACTCCATATCCCACATGCGCTTTTCGCTGAAGTCCAACATCCGCCTGCTGGCAATCGCCGCCACGGCTGTTCTGGCGGCGTGCAGCCAGGACGCAGTGAGTCCGTCGTCAGCTCCATCCGTCGCTGCATCCGCCTCGTCGGGCAGCAGCGCGCAGTCCGCCGCAAACAGCCGGGGGAAGGCGCAGTTCGAAAGTGACGTGACCAATGGAGTGCGCGTCGTCAACGTCCTCTCCTTTCGCCCTGGGGTGAACTACAACGCTCGCGCCGAGGCAGTGATCGGTGTGGCTGGCGGCATCCTGCGCCTCCCCGAGACCGGCCTCACGTTGGTGGTGCCACCGGGCGCGGTTCTGCGTCCAACCACGTTCAAGGTTCGGGCGGACAACAAGGGCCTGGTCGCCTACGAGTTCGAGCCGCATGGCATGAACTTCCGGGTGCCGCTGGTCTACCAGCAGGATCTCACGAAGACGAATTACAAGCTCGGAACCGCGCTTGGCGGCGGCTACTACCTCGATCCGCTCAAGCTGGACCCGAAGGCCAAGCGCGGTGAGACCGTCGAGCAGTTCACTACGCTGCTGGACCCGATGGGACTCGTCGAGTTTACCATCAAGCACTTCTCTGGATATCTCGTGTCCTGCGCCTGAACCCCCTTCCAGGCAAGGTTACGAAACGCGTGAGGCGGTCCGTCGGCAGACGGGCCGCCTCACGGCTTTCACCGGCTATGTGGCGGCCCAGACGTCTTGCTGCGACATCTTCGACTCGTAGGTTTTGCCGGACATTCTTCCGTCCGGTCACCACATGTCGCGCACCGCTGCCCTTGCACGTCGCTCAATCCTCGTTCTCGCCGCCGCTTGCTCCACCGCGCCGCGGACGCCTAACGGTTACGACGTCGTCATCACGAATGCACGAATCGTAGATGGGACCGGGAACCCGTACTACTACGGCGATATCGGGATTACCGGGGATCGAATCACCGCGGTCGCTCCCAAGGGCGCACTGGCCGACCAACCAGCCAAGACAAAGATCGACGCCGGCGGACTCGTTGCCTCTCCAGGCTTCATTGACATACAGGCCCACTCGTGGAACTCGTTGCTCTTCGCGGACGGACGAGTCATCGGGAAGGTCTCGCAAGGGGTAACGTCCGAGATCCTTGGCGAGTCGACGACTCCGGGGCCGTCGACTGCCGACGTCGACTCACTCTTTGCCGGGACCACGTCCGCCGACTCGGCCATGGTGCAACATGCCGCGTCGTATCGTGGAGACCACGGCTTCGGCAAGTGGCTGAGCGACATGGAGCAGCACGGGATTTCCGTGAATGCCGGCAGCTATCTTGGCGCCGCGACCGTGCGCGCCTACGCGATGGGCCGGGGCGAAGGAACACCTAACGCGGCGCAACTGGACACCATGCGTAGCGTGGTCCGGAATGCGATGACAGACGGGGCGTTCGGGATTTCCAGCGCCTTGATCTACCCTCCCGGCAGCTACGCCAGCACCGACGAGTTAGTCGAGATGGCCAAGGCCATGTCCCCGCTGCACGGTACGTACATCTCGCATATCCGGTCGGAAGAGTCCAAGCTGCTGTCGGCCATGGACGAGGCCATTCGCATTGGACGGGACGGCGGCGTGCCCGTCGTCATCTATCACTTCAAGGCATCGGGCCGCGTCAACTGGCCACTGGCCGGACCAGCCATTGCCAAGATCGATTCCGTTAGAGCTGCCGGCCAGGACGTGAAGGCCACGATGTACTCGTACCCTGCCAGCGGCAACAACCTATCCGCCTGCATACCTGGGTGGGTTCATGCTGACGGGAAGCTGGTCGACCGCTTGCGCGATCCTGCCAATCGCGCGCGCATCCGCAAGGAGATGTCGGACCTGACCCCTGGTGCCGAGGTGTATTGCCAGCACAACCCGCCAGAAGCCTACCAGATCGCCGGCTTTACCAAACCAGAGTGGAAGGGCTACGAGGGCAAACGCCTGAACGAGATTGCCAAGGGGCTCAAGCTGGACTGGATGGATGCCATCATCGAGCTCACCATCCAGGAAAACAACCGGCTCGGCAAGATCACCTTCGGCATGTCCGATGAAAACGTCGCGAAGATGATCGCTCGCCCGTGGGTCGTGATCGGCAGTGACGCCGGTGGCTATGACCCCGACACCACCAAGGAGTTGGTGCATCCGCGTTCATACGGCACCTTCCCGCGTGTCCTGGGCAAGTACGCCCGCGACGAGAAGGTCCTCACACTCGAGGACGCAGTGCGCAAGATGTCCTGGTCAACCGCCCAGATCCTCGGACTGCGCGACCGGGGCCTGATCAAGGAAGGCATGCTGGCCGACGTCGTGATCTTTGATCCGGCGACCATCATCGACAAGGCGACCTTCGAAAAGCCGCACCAACTCTCCGTTGGAGTGCGTGACGTGTTGGTGAACGGCGTGCCAGTCTGGCGCGACGGTAAGCACACCGGCGCCAAGCCGGGCCGCGCCCTCTACGGCGCGGGGTGGGACGGACAAAAACGAGGCGGCCCACAACCATGACTCGTACGCGCGCTGTCGGACTCGGCCATGTCGTCCACTAAGTTTGGTGGATGCCGATCCGTGCCCGCGCGCAACTGAGCCACCGCACCCACGTCAGGGCCGCTGAGTGAGTAACGGGAAGGTCTGTCCACAATGCGGTACGAAGTACGACGCCGAGCATCGCTTTTGCCAGCGCGACGGCGCCACGCTCGTCGCCGAGAGTCCGAACGACTCGCTGATCGGCGCAGTGATCGCCGACCGCTATCACGTGCTCCAGAAGTTGGGTGAGGGGGGAATGGGCGAGGTGTACCTCGCCGAGCACGTGCGCATCAAGCGCAAGGTGGCGGTGAAGGTCATGCGGCGCTGGATGGCCGCCGACGCCGTGGCGTTAGGCAGGTTCCATCGGGAAGCCGAGAACGCGAGCCAGATCTCGCATTCCAACGTGGCGACGATCTACGACTTCGGCGAGACTGGCGATGGCATGGTCTACTTCGCCATGGAGTACGTGGACGGCGAGCCGTTGTCGGAGGTGCTGAAGCGGGAGCCGCGTGTGGGCGTGGCTCGCAGCTGCGACATCGTTCGGCAGGTGGCCGATGCACTTGCCGCCGCGCACGCGCTCGGCATCCTGCACCGAGACCTGAAGCCCGACAACGTGATGTTAGGCAAGACGCGGGTCGGGACCGAGCAGGTGAAAATCGTCGACTTCGGGATCTCGCGGGTGATGGACCGTGGCACCCAGCAGTTCACGTCGACGGGGATGGTGATCGGGACGCCGGACTACATGAGTCCCGAGCAGCTATCGGGCGACGCGCTCGATGCGCGCACCGACATCTATGCGTTGGCGCTGATCGCGTTCCGCATGCTCACGGGCACGCCGGCGTTCGTGGGGAACAATGCTCACGAATCGCTCCTCGCGCGGCTGACGAAGCCAGCGACGCGGCTCACGGAAGCCTACCCGAACGTGGCGTGGCCCGACGCGATGCAGGCCGTGTTCGATCGAGCGCTCCACGCCGATCCCGAGCAGCGCTTTGGCGACGCGTTGGAATTTGCTGCGGCGCTCGAGGGTTCCGCGGTCGGCATGCCTCGCACGCCGGAAGATGAGCGGTATCTCGCCTTGCTGATGCAGCGCACTGCCACGCCGCCTCGCGGCTACGGTGCGATCGATGCGATGACACCGCCACACGGGACGATGCCAATTCCGGAAGCGGGTGGCACGGTACCCAGGCAACGCATGTGGACCGAGACACCGCCGTCCGGTATTCCCACGGGGACAACGCCGGTCCCCTCGTCGCCCGCCGTCAGCCCGCCGGCAGCTACATCGGTTACGTCGCCATCTCGGACATTGTCACGTGGCCTCCTGACAGCCGTTGGTGTGATTGGGGCCGGCATCATCATTGCCGTGGCACGCTGGCGTTCCGGCGGAGCACCGGCCGCGCCATCCACCGATAGTGCCACGGCAGTCGCACCGTCAGCAGCAACGCCAGCACCTCCCGCCCCACCACCAGACACCACGGCCGCAACGGTGCCGGCGGCGGCGGTATCCACGCTTCGCAGCGATGTGATCGTATCGCGCTTCGTAAGGAGTGTCTTCGACGTGTCATCCGGCGTCGGCCATGGGGCCGGGTTTCTTGCCGACTCCAGTGGTCTGGTGGTGACGTCGGCGCACCTGGTGGGGCGGGACTCTACGGTGTCCGTGCAAGTCGACGCCATGCATCGGTATCGTGCCCTCGTGCTCGTCGCGGACCGCGGGGTAGCCATCGCGGCGTTGCCGCCCCGTGCGTGCCGAGGGTGCACCGTGCTGGCCATACCAGCAGATTCGACGGGAGTAGCTGGCGGGGACTCCGTCGTCTTGATCGGGTCACCGGAGGTCGGCGGTCGTGTACGGCGCGGTGTGGCGACGTCCGCATCCAACCAGACGATGACGGCTTCGTTCGATGTCTCCGCGCGGCAGGGGGGTGCCCCCGTGTCATCGCTGACGGGAACCATCGTTGCCGTCGCGGTGCGGGGCCGGAGCGGAGCATTGCAGCTGGCGGCAACGCCGGGCATCGCGCCGCTCATGGCAAGGGCGCGTGCCGCCCGCTCCGCGGCTCGGGTCGACACCACCTCGCTTCCCGTCTGGCCAGCCAAACGCATCGCGGAGTCGGCACGCACCACCGGGGCATCCATGAGTGAGAAGGAGATCGATGCCTACCGCACCAGGCGTGACGGTTTCGAAGTGCTCGTGATGACGCCACAGGTCGTTGCGTGGCGACGTGCCGCCACGGCCGCCAGCGGACGCAGTGACAACCCCTTCGCCGTGGACAAACCAGCGGCTGGCAAAGGCACGAGAGATCCGCTGCAACGATGGTCGGAGTGGGAGGAGTACTGGCGCGAGCGCCGTGCCGTCGTGATGATCGACGCGTCTCCCGAAGCGACACGCCCCCCATTCGCAGGCTCGACAAAGCCGGTCGAATTCAAGAAGGGAGATGTCGACGGATTCGTGCTGCTGCGTGACGGCGTGGAGGTCCCGGCGATCGAGTCGAGCCGCGTCGTCGCCGTCCCAGACCCGGAACTGTACAACGGTCGCACCGTATTTCATTCGGGCGTTGCAGTGTACGCGCCTGAGGCGTTTGCGACGGGGTCGCGCTTCCGGCTCGAAGTGCGCGACGCCTCGCGCCCCGGCCGGTCGATCGGCGTTGACCTCTCCTCGAAGACGATCGAGCGCGTGCGTGCCGACTTGGGGCCGTACCTAACGCCTTAGCCCGCTTCTGGTGGATCGTCGCCGGCTCGCATCAATCCCTCGGCTGCGACACGCGCACATTCCGCCAGTACCGCGGCACCCACAAAGATGCAGTCGTCGGCAGGGAGAAAGCGCGGGTTATGCGCCGCGGTGACTTCCCCTTGGGGCTCACGGGCGCCAATGCGCAGAAACGCACCGGGGATCTGTTCCAGGTAGAAGGCAAAGTCTTCACCGGCCATGTTGACGATGCCAAACGGCACCACGCCTTCGTTGCCGAGCACGCGCGTTGCTGCCTGGCGAGCCCAATCGGCTTCGCGTGCCGGGTTCACCACCGGCGGGGTGCCTTGGTCCATCGTGACGGTCGCGGTGGCGCCGTACGCTTCGGCGATGGACGTCGCCAGTTGTCGGACTTCTCGATGAAGCGCGGCCCGTACGCCGGGTAGCATGGCGCGAAGGGTCCCCGTCAATGTCACGGACTCGGGGATCACGTTAGGCGCCGTACCGCCATGCACCGTGCCGACGGTAACCACCGCGGCCGCTGCGGGATCCAGGCGACGTGCCACGATGGTCTGCAGCCCGGTGATGATGGCCGACGCGGCGACGATGGGGTCGGTCGATTCATGGGGTCGCGCGCCGTGCGCGCCGCGGCCATGCACCGCGATGGAGAAGGTGTCCGCCGACGCCGCCAGGGCGCCGGCTTCGGCGACCACCTGTCCGACAGGGAACCGTCGATCGACATGGCCGCCGTAGATCGCGCGTACACCCTCCAAGGCTCCCGACGCCAGGATCGCCGGTGCCCCAGCCCCGACCTCTTCCGCCGGCTGCAACACCAGTCGGACATCGCCAAGCGCGGGTTCTCGGGACAGCAGCATGGCGGCGCCGACAGTCCATGTGGCGTGGACGTCGTGGCCACAGGCGTGCATGACGCCAGCCACGGTCGATGCCCACGGCACGCCGGTCGACTCCTGAATGGGGAGCGCGTCGATGTCCCCGCGCAACGCCGTGGTCGGACCATGCGCGTGCAGTCCGGGTATGCGGGCAAGCACCCCGGTGCCGGCGACTGTCTGAATATCCTGCGCTCCAATCGACGACAGGGCGTGCTGGAGTCGATCGGCGGTCCGCTGTTCCTTCCACGACAGTTCAGGATGCTGATGAAGGTCGTGGCGGAGCGCCAGCAGGGCTTCCGCTTCGCGATCGCTGAAGCACCGACGGGCACGCGCGGCGGCATCGAGAGTAGACACGGCAACTCCTGGTTTTCGACAGCGTTAGGCTTGCACCAACTCCTGTCGGCGGATGGTGAGGGCCTCCACGCGCTCGGTATCGACGGTGACACCAATGCCGGGGCGATCGAGCGGCACGCGCACCATCCCTGTCGCGGACATGGTCCACTCCGGCGTGACCACGTCGCGCTCCCAATAGCGGGCACTGGGGCTCACGTCCCCGGGCTTGAGGAAGTTCGATAGGGAGGCCAAGGCCACGTTGTACGCCCGGCCAATGCCACTCTCTAGCATGCCGCCGCACCACACCGGGATGTGGTGCGACTCGCAGAAATCGTGGATCGCGATGGACTGCGAGAATCCGCCGACACGGCCCGGCTTGATGTTGATGATGCGCCCGCTGCCTAACGTTACCATGTCCTGCGCGCGCTCGAGCGAGGTGATCGACTCATCGAGGCAGATGGGGGTTCGCAACTTCTTCTGCAGCGTCGCGTGGCGCACGATGTCGTTCCACGCCAGTGGCTGTTCGATCATCATCAGGTTCAGGTCGTCCAACGCGATCAAGGCATCGGCGTCGTCGAGGGTGTAGGCGTTGTTCGCATCGGCCATCAACGGCGCATCGGGGCCAAGTGCCTGGCGTGCGGCGGTGACGAAGGGCACGTCGTACCCCGGTTTGATCTTGATCTTCACCTTTCGGTAGCCGGCGGCAAGTGCCGCGCGAGCCTTCTCGACGAGAGCTTCCGGCGACTTCTGGATCCCCAGGGAGATGCCGGTCGCGATCTCAGTCCGTGTGCCGCCGATGAGTCGGGCCAGCGGCATGCCCTGCATTTCTGCTTCGAGTCCCCACATACCCATCTCGACCGCGGCCTTCGCCATCTCGTGTCCACGGAAGTCCCGTTCCAGCACGTCGTGGACTTCGCTCGGTGTCGCGAAGGATTTGCCGAGAACGCGCGGGGCGACGAATCGCGAAATGACGAGCCAGCAGGTGTCGATCGTCTCCGGCGAGTAGTTAGGCGTGTCATCGGCCACGCACTCACTCCACGTACTGGCGCCGCTGGCATCGTGAAGCTCCAGCAACGTAATGCGTCGCTCGGTCATGACGCCTGAAGAAATCTGGAACGGCTCGCGGAGCGGAAGACGAATCTCGCGGAGGGTAATACGGTCGAGTCGAATCATGTGGAAGGGAGAGGAAACAGCGCTGGGTTTCGCGTGAAGACGTAGTAGGGGAGGGCATCGCCGTGGGCGCGGACAAAGCGCGCCACCTGATAGCCCCGTTCGAGCAGCGGCACGACCAGGTCACGGACCGAATAGCGCCAAGCGGCTGCGAGTTCCTGCGAGTCGAGCTGGACCTGGTGTGAGTCGCGTGGTAGCTGAATGCGCACCGTCTCATGGTCGTCAGCAGCGATCTTGCATGGCGCCCCGGACGGGCTCAGGGGATTCAGCAAGGGCAATTGCTCGTCACGCGCGGCCGCGGTATCGACACCTGGTCCGAGGCCGGCCGCACGATCCAGGTCCCAGGCGATGATGAACCGATCGGTCGGCAGGGCGCCATGCAGCGTGCTGCCCGTGTTTGAACCGTACATATCCGGGCGGTAAGCCGCCGGGAACGCGCGCAGGCGATTGATGTTGAAGTGCGCATTGCGCGCCACCAACGGGTCGTACGTCCACAGCATGACATGCACGCCCAACGCGCGGACGCGGTCGGCCTGATAGTGCTTGAGCCGCTCGCCAAGGTGGCGATTGCGATACTCGGGTAGCACGGCCAGCATGTCCGACCAGTGGACCAGGCGTCCGTCGCGTACACCAGTAAGGCCAAAGACAAAGCCGACCATGCGTCCCGTCGGCTCAAACGCTCCGGCGCTCACACCGCCGATCTCCTGGCCCACGTGCAGGATGGCTCCCGGGACGCGCTCGGAGAAGCCTTGCCCCCACGTGGCTTCCTGGAACGCCACGCACGCCTGATACTCGTCCAGCGAGGCGAACTCGCGAATGGTGAGGTGTTCGAGGTCGGAGGACGTGCGGCTCATCGGTCGGGAAAACAGGCGGGCTTGCGGGGCAGGAATCTGGGCGCTAGATCAGCGCAGAAGTTTTGTATACAAATTGGGAGTTTACGATGCCTGTCCAACACTCGTTCCGCAAGATGTGGTTGATCACCGCCTCCCTCCTGGCGCTGAGTGCCTGCGTGGTTCGTCGCGCGGACGCGCCGTCCGCCGGTGGGTACGATGTCATCATCGAGGGCGGGCGCGTGGTGGACGGAAGTGGTGATCCCTGGTTTTACGGCGACGTCGCGTTGCAGGGAGATCGCATCGCGCGGATCGCACCTCCCGGCATCCTGAAGAATGCAGCGGCGAAGTCCCGCATTAACGCGCGCGGGTTGGTCGTCGCCCCCGGCTTCATTGATATCCAAAGCCACTCGCGCGACGCCTTCCTGACGGGAGACAGCCGTGTGATCAGCAAGATCACGCAGGGCATCACCACCGAAATCATGGGAGAAGGCTGGACGAACGCGCCGTCCAATGACAAGACGATGTCATCCCTGTCGTCTGTTGACCCGGGCGTCGCGCCCGACTCGGTCAACCGGAAGTTCATGGGGCCCGACGGCTTCAACACGTGGCTGGAGTACATGGAACGGCGTGGCGTCACGCCAAACATCGGTTCATTCATCGGCGCCACCACGTTGCGGGTGTACGCGAAAGGATCGGCGCAAGGCGCAGCCAGCCCGGCAGAACTCGACTCGATGCGGGCGGCCACGCAACGCGCCATGCGAGACGGAGCCTTCGGCGTCGCCAGCGCGCTCATCTATCCTCCCGGCAATTTTTCATCCACCGAAGAGTTGATCGAGATCGCCAAGGCGATGTCGCCATTTGGCGGCGTCTACATCTCGCACATGCGCTCTGAGGCCGACCAGTTTCTCGAAGCCATTGACGAGTTGCTACGCATCGGGAAGGAAGGCGGTGTTCCGGTCGAGATCTACCACCTCAAGGCCGGGGGCGTGCGCAATTGGCCCAAGGCAGCACAGGCTATTGCCAAGATCGACTCGGCACGTGCGACAGGACAGGACGTGCAGGCGAGCATGTATCCGTATGTCGCGGGCGGGACGGGTTTGTCGGCGTGTACACCGCCCTGGGCCTCCGCCAATGACAAGTTGCTCGACAACCTTCGCGATCCGGCGACGCGCGCCAAGATCGTGCAGGAGATGAATGCCGCCAAGACATCGTGGGAGAATCTCTGCTCCCTGGCGACGCCAGCGGGAGTGATGGTGGTGGGGTTCAAGAAGCCAGAGCACATGAAGCGGGAGGGTCAGCGGGTCTCCCAGATCGCCACGGAGCTGAAGAAAGACTGGGCCAATACGGTCATCGAGTTGTTGCTGGCGACGGACGGCCAAGTCGGCATGCTGGTCTTCATGATGAGCGAGGACAACGTCGAGCTTCAGCTCAAACAGCCATGGATCACGTTCGGCACGGACGCCGGAGGCGTGAACCCGGACTCTACCCGCCAGCTCGTCCACCCGCGTTCCTACGGAACCTTCCCTCGGATCCTTGGCCACTATGTGCGCGACCGGGGTGTCATGTCCCTGGAGGAGGCCGTACGGAAGGCCTCGTCGGGCGTGGCCACCCGCCTCTCGATCCAGGAGCGCGGACTGCTGCGCGAGGGCCTCTATGCCGACGTCGTCGTATTCGACCCCGCGACGATTGCCGATCGGGCGACCTTTACCCAGCCACACCAGGTGTCCGTGGGGGTCCAGCACGTGTTCGTCAATGGCATACAGGTCGTAGCTGACGGAAAGCACACGGGTGCCAAACCAGGACGCATCGTACGCGGACCGGGCTGGACGGGGCGAACACCATGACACCCCAGGGCGCCAAGGTCACGCTGAGCCGCCGCGCGGCCCGGCCAGAACAGGTGTACCAGAAACTCCGCGAGCTGATCGTGCGAGGACAGCTGGCACCGGGGAGCCGCGTGATCGAGACCGACGTGGCCACTCGGCTCAACGTCAGCCGTACCCCCGTACGCTCAGCGCTCCAGCGGCTACAGCAGGAAGGATTCATCGTGGACACGCCGTCGCTGCAACAGTCACGCCCGACGGTTGCACCCATGACGACGGAGGACGCGCGCGAACTGTTCAATATCGTCGCCGAAATCGAGGGCCTGGCTGCCCGCATGGCCGCCACGCAGCCCGCACAGGAACGGCAGGTGCTGGCGGGCGAACTCGCACTCATCAACGAGCAGTTCCGCAAGGCGTCGGATGCGAAGCACCCGAATCACAACCGCTTGTGGGAGCTGGACGAGCGGTTTCACCGGTGTTACGTGGAGGCGGGTTCGGGGCCACGGTTGTTGAGCCTGCACGACTCGGTGAAGCCGCAAGCCGAGCGATACGAGCGCCTTTACGTCTCGCTGCTGACGCGCGAAATCGCCACTTCGGTTGCCGAACATGGGGCGATCGTACGGGCCATTCGCGCTGGCAATGCGGACGCGGCACAGTACGCAGTGCAGATCAACTGGCGGAATGCAGCCGAACGGCTAGCCTCAGTGATCACGAACGTTGGTGAACGCGGCAAGTGGTAGTGGAAACGAGTCAGTACGGGAATCAAACGCGCAAGGAGCAGAATACCGATGACGCATGAACCGATGAGCCGACGCACGGCACTACAACACGTCGCGCAGGGCACGGCGATGTTGGCGTTGGCGCCCTACGTCTCCGTGGGTCGTTTTCGGCTCTTTCCCTGGAGCCACACCGAGTATTCCGCCAGATGCATCAAGCTCGTCGGCGAGTCCACGGTCATCGACATGCTCGGGCTGTTGTCACTGGGTCCGAATGGTGAGAAGTGGATGACGAATCCCGATTCGTTCACGGATGCGGACCTGCAGCGGTTTCGAGACTCCGGGATCAACGTCTTTCACACCGCGACCGGAACCGGCGGTCCGTCTGTATACGAGGAGACGTTCTGGTTTCTCAGCGGATTCAACGGCTTTGTGGCGGCCCACAGCGACAGCTTTTCACGCATCGACTCCGTCGACGACTTTGCCCGCGCGAAGGCGGCTCGGAAGATCGGCATCATCCTGGGTGTCCAGAACTCCGAGCATTTCCGGACCACGAAGGACATCGACAATTTCTATGCACTGGGCCAGCGCGTGTCGCAGCTGACGTACAACACCCGCAACATGATCGGCAACGGCTCCACCGAGCGGCGCGACGAGGGGATCAGCGACTATGGCGTCGAGGTGATCCGAAAGATGAATGAGGTCGGTATGGCGGTCGACGTCGGTCACTGCGGCGATCGCACGTCCCTGGAGGCGTTTGAGCTGTCAAAGACACCAGTCTTGATCACCCACTCCAACGCGCGCGCCCTGAACCCGGGCCACCCGCGCTGCAAACCTGACGAAGTAATCCGCGCCTGCGGCAAGGCCGGGAGCGTCATGGGCATTACCGGTGTTCGGAATTTCGTGAAGGGGAGTGAGCCCACGACAATCGAAGACGTGGTCAACCATTTCGACTATGTCTCGAAGATGATCGGCGTCGAGCATGTCGGCGTGGGCAGTGACATCGATCTCGACGGATACGATGACATGCCACCCGAGCAGTACAAGCAGTTGAAAGCGGCCTACAAAGGGAGCTATGCCTTCCGCGACAAGATCGACATCGAGGGACTGGATCACCCGAAACGCATGTTCGACCTCACGGAGGCGCTGATACGTCGGGGGTACTCGGACGCCGACATCACAGGAATTCTCGGGGGCAACTGGATTCGGGTCTTGAAGGAGTCGTGGACCCCCATCAAGCCGCCCGCGCCCGCCAAGTGAGTTCATCCTCCACCGTGGTCTTCACGGAGAATCGCATGCCCCATCGTTACTGGACGACACGTACGGTGCAGCTGGCGACGATCGCCCTGGTCTGCCTGGCGCCGGTCGTGGGGCGCGCACAGGATCGGGCTTCGGACCGGCGACGTACCCTGTCGCCGACGCAAACTACGACCGACGATCCCAGGCGCATCCCAATTCCCTCCACACCGCGCGGGCCCGATGGCATGCTGGTGCTGCGTGGCGGACGCGTCTTCGATGGCACCGGCGCGGCCGCGCGGCCGGGTACCGTGGTCATCAGCCGCAACAAGGTCGACCGCATCCTCGCTCCCGGTGCCACCGACTGGCCCAAGGACGCCAAGGTGGTGGACGTGCCGGGCATGACGGTGATGCCGGGGCTGATCGACATGCACACGCACCTGACCTATGTGGATCCTCCCGGAAAGATGGCGGTGGCATCCGAAGACCCGGAAGTCACGCTGCGCGCCGTCGAGCGGCTGCGGTTCTTCATCGAGAGCGGCATTACCAGCGTGAAGGATGTGTCATCCGATGGCGATGTCACGTTTCGCCTGAAGGATTGGGTCAACGAGAACCGCGTGGTGGGGCCGAGGGTCTTCCCTGTCGGCCAGCTGATCACGTCGATCGGTGGGCACGGCGCGGAAGGGGAGAGTGACCTGGTGAAGGGACGCGCGATTCGCGTGGCGTCTGGCCCGGTGGAGTGGCGCGCGGCCGTACGCGACATGTTCAACCGAGGCGCCGATGCCATCAAGGTGGCGAGTCACTTCAGCAGGGACGAGGTCCGAGCCGCCGTGGAGGAAGCGCACGCGTTAGGCCTCAAGGTCACGTGTGACTGCGAGAATTTCTATATCCAGTGGGCCGTGGAAGCAGGGGTCGACATGATCGAGCACCCCTTGCCTCGAACCGACGAGACGATTGCCCTCATGGCGCAGCGCGGTGTGGAAGCGGATCCGACGGTGTACATCTATACGATCCTGTTCGCCAACAGCGGTGGCGGCTATTTCGGTTCAACCTCGCGGCGCTTCATGTTCAATGACAGCCTCAATTTCGGCGTCATGCAACGGATGAGGCGCGCCGGCATCAAGATGGGTGTTGGAACGGACCTGGTCGTCGACTGGTTCCGCTACTTGCCGGCGCCGTACATCAATGAGCTGAAGTACTTCGTCCAGGCGGGCTACACGGTCCCCGAGGCGCTGGTCGCCGCCACCAAGACGAACGCACAGATGCTCGACATGGACGACAAGTTGGGCACCTTGGAGCCGGGCAAGCTTGCCGACGTGCTCGTCGTGAATGGCCGGCCCGATGAGAACCTCGACGATCTGGCGAAGGTGCATACCGTGATTCGCGATGGATGGATCGTTGTGCAGAACGGACAGGTGCAGGTGGCACCGCACGTTCCACGCCCGGCGCCGGCGATCTGGAAGTCCAAGTGAGTGTTGTGGTTCAACTAGTGTTACCCGTCAGCTATAACACGGTCGCCGTTGGCAGGTGTCGACCGGTCGGTCCCCTACCTGTGCTGGCTCATCAACATGCCTTTTGACATGACCCAACTTCGCCGGCCGACGCGCGCCTCCCGCGCCGCGGGGACGTTCCTCTTCTCGATCAGCCTCGTGGCGGCCTGTTCTCGCGCAACGCCAAAGACCTCGCCCACGCCGTCGATGGTCGGGCAAGGGGCAAAAGAAGCCACCGATGCAGGGGCCCGCACCGGTCGCCCCGAATACGATGTGGTGATTCGGAACGGACGTGTCATCGATGGTTCGGGGAATCCATGGATCAACGCCGACGTCGCGATCCGGGACGGTCGGTTCGTCGCCATCGGCAAGATCCGTGGCCGGGGCGAGCGGGAAATTGACGCGCGAGGCCTCTACGTCACGCCTGGCTGGATCGACATGATGGATCAATCGGGCGCAGTGCTGCTCAAGAACGGCCAGGCAGAGTCGAAGCTGCTGCAGGGCGTCACCACGACGATCGCCGGTGAAGGCGGCTTCCCCGTGCCCGCGAGCGGCATCGAGAAGTACTTCCAGACGTTGGAGAAGCAGGGCATCAGCATCAACTTCGGTTCGTACTATAGCGAAACGCAGGCCCGGGTTGGGGTGCTCGGCATGAGTGCGCGCAAGCCGAATGGCGAAGAGCTGGATCGCATGAAGGCCAGCATGGATACGGCCATGCGCGCTGGGGCCATGGGGATGACGACGGCGTTGATCTATCCCCCGAGTTCGTACGCGACGACGGATGAGCTGGCGGCCGTCGCGTCTGTGGCAGCGAAGTACGGGGGACTGTATGCGTCGCACATGCGCGGCGAAGGTGCGGAGGTCGTGCAATCCGTGCGCGAGCTGATCGAGATCAGCGAGAAAGGCGGCCTTCCTGGGGAAATCTTCCACCTCAAGGCGGCGTACAAACCCGGATGGGGGGTGCTGATGGACAGTGTGCGGCAGGTGGTTGAAGCTGCACGCGCCCGTGGTCTGGAGATCGCGGCGGATATGTATGTCTACACGGCGGGCGGCACCGGGCTGGAGGCGACGATCCCCAGCTGGGCCTTCGAAGGTGGCGAGGACTCGCTGCGCTCGCGCCTCACCAACGCCGTGACGCGTGAGAAGTTGAAGCTGGAAATCAAGTCCGGGTCGCCCGGATGGTGGAATATCATCGAGGCGGCCGGTGGCTGGGACGGCGTGGTGTTGGCGAACGCACGCAGCGACGAATACGTGAGATTCAACGGCAAGTCGATCACCCAGATCGCGCGGGAACTTGGAAAGAGCGAACCCGACGCGGCGTGGGACATTGTGCTGGCCGGAAAGGGTCGAGTCACGGCGATCTACCATATGATGAGCGAGCAGGACCTCGAAAAGGCCCTGACCTTCCCCTGGACGAGCATTGGTTCCGATGCCGGCGCAGCGCTGAGCTTGAGCGGGGGTGATGACATAGGCCTCCCCCATCCACGCGCGTACGGCAACCATCCGCGCGTGATCGCGCGCTACGTGCGCGAGCGGCACGTGATCTCGTTGGAGGAAGCGATCCGCAAGATGACGTCGTGGCCCTCCACTCGCATGCGCCTCGCGAACCGCGGCACGATCAAGGACGGGAACTGGGCGGACGTCGTCATCTTCGACTACAACACCATCCAGGATCGCAGCACGTACGAGCACCCGATTGAGCTGCCGGCAGGGATCCAGTATGTCCTGGTGAATGGCGTCCTGACCGTGGAGAAGGGCACACACACCAAGGCGCGTGCTGGCAAGGTCCTTTACGGACCCGGCAAGGCCGGCAGGTAACGGTACCCTCAGCCTACGGGAAGAGCCGGCAGACTCACTCCAGCTGTTCGTGATCGGGAAACGTCCACGTCCCGAAGGACGCAGCGACGGGTGTGACCACGAGCAGCCTTCGTCACGGCAGACAGTCAGCTCGTGCCGGCCGGGTCGCTAAGCGAAGAGTCCGACTTGACCGCCGGTGTGCCAGAACATCACGCTGCTTCCGTCACGGAACTGGCCCGCACGCGCATAGGCAATGAGCGCCGACAGGGCCTTGGCTGTGTACCAGTGGTCGACAAAAACCGCCTCGTGCCGGGCCGCCAGCCGCTGCGCTTCGCGCGATCCTTCTGTTGGAATTCCGTAGCCTTCCCCGACAAAGCTCGCGTCCGCCTCGAATCGTTCCGCGGCACCGAGGGCGCCAGCCGGCAGCTCCAACAACTCCTCGATGTCGGTACATATCCCCAGTACTTCGGCGCGGATGGCCTCCACCGAGTCGTCCGCACTGATCCCAACGACGCGAGCCCCGACTTCGTACAGCGCGCACCCCGCCAACAACCCTGCTTGCGTGCCACCAGACGACGATGCGTGCATGATGACCTCCGGCACCGTCGCCTGCCGCACGATTTCACCGATCGCGCGCGCGAAGCCCAAGGCACCTAGCGCGTTGGAAGCGCCAAGCGGAATTACGTAGGGTACGCCCCCCTGCGCGCGTACTTCATCCGCCACTTGCTGCATCATGGGTTCGCGATCCTGCCGAGTGGCAACGTACCGCACGTCGGCGCCGAGCAGCTGCATCAAGAGCGCATTCCCGGTGGCGTGCTCCTGGGGCGCTCCGTTGGCCACGATGTGGCACGAAAGTCCCAAACGCGCCGCAGCAGACGCCGTGGCGCGACAGTGGTTGGACTGGACCCCACCACAGGTGATCAACGTCGTCGCGCCGCGGGCAAGCGCGTCGGCGCCAACTACGGTCAGCTTGCGAACCTTGTTGCCGCCAAATCCAAAGGGCAGTGCATCGTCGCGCTTAAGGAAAAGGCGAGAACCCATGCCAATGGCATCGCGCAGCCGCACGGCGTCGTCGATCGGTGTCGGCAGGTGGCCAAGGCGAACCGTCGGCATCGCCTCCAGGCGCTCGCGGGCATTCTTGAGAGATTCGGACACGACAGTGAGTGAGAGGGCGGAGTGACGTTCGTTTGAGGATATGGTCCCGCGCTGGTCACACCGCAAGACGCGGCAAGATGCAATCGTGCCGCGCGAACCCACGGCGACGCATCCGACGCCGCGCCATCCAGGCCGTGAATTGTGGTTGAGTGATCTCGACCAGAACAATTCTCGCAACGGTCCTCCTCGGGGCTTCCCACGGCATGAGTCGCGCTACGCTCGTCAGGAGTCGTCGCAGCGCGCCAGCGCCTTCCCTTCCAAAGGCTCACCTCAACCAACCGGTGCGGCTTGTCGTGAACGCCTCCAGGACTCGCCGCGAAGTAAGTTTCTGCTCCGGCGCTGCTAGGCGACACACACGAGGACGCACGTGAATGTTCGATCCCCCAGAAGACGAGGAAGCACTCGAGGCACTCTCCGAAACGTGGCAACGACCGGCGGGAATCTTCGTTATCGTCGAAGCAAAGGGGGCTGCTGGCGAACGTATTCGTCACCTGCAACAGCAGTACGATCCCAAGTTGTCGATCACCAGCCCGCCACACATGACCCTGGTTGGATCGTCCGGGCTTGGGCCAATCGTGGGAGATACATCCGAAGACGAGCTGCGCATGCGTCTCGCGCCCATCGCGCGCACCACCGCGCCATTCTCGCTCCCCTTCGGTCCCATTACGAAGTTCATGCAACGTCAGATCGTGGTCCTCCCCCTGTCCCCGCACGGAATTCTCAGGGAGCTGCATGACCGCATCGGCCGAAGTGGATTGGTCTTCAACCGAGCGCGCTTTGCCTTCACTCCGCACGTCACCGTGAACCTGTTCCGGACCCTTCCCAAGGAGGAACTGCGTGCGCTGCTGGCGGAACGCGTGACGGAACCGATGGTTGTCGACCACCTGCGAATTTCCTTGACCGACGACCCCGCTCCAGCGCGAGACCTGTTCGAAATTCCCCTCACGGGGTAGCCGCGCCAATCCACCGCCGGGCGCCGGACGTAGCAGGTGTGAGGCACGACGGGCAGAAAGCCGTCGGGCATCCCCCTCACACTCGAGGAATCCGTGGCTCTCCGTCAACTGCTCGGCGCTTCCCTCTCGGTCGTCCTCACCGTTGCCGCCTGTGCACGCCCCGTGCACCGCGCCGACCGTGACACCGACCGACTGGTCGTAGCGCCCACGTCGGATCCCGACGTTCGCGACAAGGACATAGCGTTCTACGAGAAGCGATTGGCAGAAGATCCCGCCAGTGCCATGGACCGCTCACGCCTCGCCTTGTTGTTCTTGGCGAGAGCGCGGGAGACTGGTAACACGCTGGACATCGAGCGCGCCGAAGCGCTGTGCGTGATGTCGTTGCAGCTGCGAGAGTCGCATAACAGTGGAACGTATAGCATCCTTGCCTCGGCGCGGCTGGCGAAACACGATTTTGTCGGCGCCAGAAAGGCCGCGGAACGCCTGCTCGCCAGCGACCCGGAGTCACCGCCGGCACGCGCCCTGTTGGGGGAGATCAGCCTCGAACTGGGGGATTATCAGGCAGCGCGGACCATCTTCACCACATTGGAAACGCGCAGTAACGAGCTGTCGGTCGCCTCTCGGCTCGTTCGATGGTACGAGCTGACGGGTCGACTGGATCTTGCCCGGAACCTCGCGCGCTACGTCGCGAAACGAGCGCTCGATGAGGGCAACTTGTCACGTGAACAAGTTGCTTGGTTCCAGATGCGCGTGGGAGACCTGGCGTTCAAGCGTGGGGATCTTGCCGCTGCGGACACGGCGTATCAGCGGGGGTTGACGATCTTTGCCGATGACTACCGCATCCTCGCGGCGCAAGCGCGCGTGGCGGCTGCGCGACACGACTGGCGCACGGCGATCGCCAAGGGCGAGGCGGCGGTGCAGATACAATTGGATCCTGCGACCCTCGGGCTCCTGGCCGATTCGTGGCGCGCACTCGGCGATACCGCGCAGGCGGCATCCTATGAAAAGGCGATGACGACGAGTGCGCTCACGCAGCCGGGAGCCATTCACCGAGCGTGGGGGCTCTACTTGCTGAATCACGGCCAGCGAGTTGGCGATGTGCTGAAGCGTGTCCGGCGCGAACTCGAAACGCGCCACGATGTGTACGGATATGACCTCCTGGCCTGGGGCCTCCACGTGGAGGGAAAGGATGCGAAGGCGTGGACAGCGATGCAGCAGGCGCTCGCGCAGGGCACGGAAGACGCGCAGCTGGCGTATCACGCATCGGTGATTGCTCGCGCCCTTGGCGATGCGAGGGAGGCCGACCGGCTGCTGCACCAGGCGGTGGCGTGGAACCCGCACTACGCCGTGTCGCCGATCGTGGCCAGCGCAGAAGCGGCAGGCCAATCCAGGGGGCACTAGCGATGTCCGAATTTCTCACCTATGTGACGTTAGGCTACCGTCACATCACCGACCCGAACGGCGCGGACCACATCCTCTTCCTCCTGGTGCTGGCCGCGATCTATCGGTTTCGCGATTGGCGTGGCGTCCTGGGAGTTGTTACGGCGTTCACGGTCGGCCACTCCCTGACGTTGGGGCTGGCGGTATCGGATTGGCTGCACTTGCCGACGCGTTTTGTGGAGTTTCTGATACCGGTCACGATCATACTCACAGCAGTCGAGAACCTGCTCGTCCGCGAGCTTCCACGACATGGGTGGCGATCGCGGTATCGCCCGGTGTTTGCCGCAGTATTCGGCTTGGTGCATGGTGCCGGGTTCGCCAACTACCTGCAAAGCCTCTTTGTCGAGCGAATTGCCGTTCCGCTCTTCGGGTTCAATGTGGGGATCGAGCTGGGTCAGCTGCTGGTGCTGGCAATGGCGTTCGTCGCATTCGCGATGGTCGATCTGGCGGCAGCGCGGTTGCGTGGCGTCTCCTGGACAGCGACTACCCCGCGCGTTCGAACGGTCATCGTCTCCGCTCTGGTCGCGGTTGTGGCGACACAGTGGGCAGTGGAGCGAGCCCCGTGGTAGGCGAGTCGTCGGATGGCCGGCGCAGTGGGGGCCGGGGGCGACGTCTTCGGCTCGGCGCGGCGTTGCGATCCCGGCGTGCGCGCGCCATGCTGGCGACCTTCCTTATCTGTGGCCTTCCCGAGGCCGTACACGCCCACGCGATTCACTCGACATTGACCGAGATCAGCGTGAGTGCGGATGGGCGCGTGCTGGTGCGTGTGCGGGCGTTCGCAGACGATTTCAGTACCGCCGTCGCTCGACACGCGCGCATCGCGTCGGTCCCGGACCTTGTGGTGAGCGATGCGAACGCGGCGAAGTACGCGGAGGCCATGGTCTGGCTCAGCGACCGGAGCGGACATCGAATTCCGCTGACGTTCAAGTCACAGCGTCGGACGGCCGATGTCGTGTGGCTGGAACTCGAAGGCACGAGTGCGCCACTCGCCGGCGCGCACGTACGCAATGCCATGCTGTTCGAGGTCCATGCGGATCAGGTGAACATTGTGAAGGCGAGCTACGGGGGGACGGCCTTCACCACGCTCTTCTCATCAGGAGATCAAGCGAAGACCCTGCCGTAGGAGCCGCGCCATTCCACGACGCGTCGGCGCATCTGACGGTTGTTCTCATCGCCGGCGTCCTTCCGCCGAGTGCGTTCGAAGCGCATCGTTATCGCAACTCGATCGGCTGGAAGGGGGCGATACACATGCGGTTACTCTCATTGTTGGTGCTTGGGCTAGGCTCCATGGCCGCTATCGGATGTGGTCCTTCCGCGCCCAAGGACGAAGGCCCGACGCGGACCGTTTCGGCAGGGCCAGCGAAGCTCACCTTCGCGGTGTCCGTCGATGGCGCGGTGGCCTCGGCGCCGTTGGACGGCCGAGTTCTGGTGTTCATCGCGGCCGACGAAACGGGGAAGACCGCCCACTTCAGTTCCGATCCCGCAGGCATTCGACTGAACCCGAAGATGCCGGAGCCGCGTTACCTCACCAGCGACTTCGATAACACGGCGCAGATCTTTGGCGTTGACGCGCAGCAGCTGGCCCCAGGTGGCGCCGCGGTCATCAACGCTGCGACGCTCGGGTATCCGCTCGAGCAGATGGGCGAGCTACCACCCGGCGACTACTGGATCCAAGGCCTGCTCCATGTCTATGAAACCTTCAAGCGAGCCGATGGCAAGACGGTGCAGCTGCCGATGGATCGTGGGGAGGGTCAGCAGTGGGCCACTGCGCCTGGGAACTTGTATAGCGATCCCGTGAAGGTGCACTTGGACCCGGCGAGTGGCGACACCGTCAAGATTGTCCTGAACAAGAAGAACCCGCCGATCGAGCCGGCCAAGGACACCAAGTACGTCAAGCACATCAAGCTCAAGAGCGAGCGACTCTCGAAGTTCTGGGGCCGCGACATGTATCTGGGCGCGATCGTCGTCCTTCCTGAGGGATACGACGAGCATCCCGATGCCCGATACCCCCTCGCCGTGTATCAGGGGCATTTTCAGCTGACGGTGAATGGCTGGAGCGAAACGCCGCCCTCGGCCTCCTTACCTGCCTACAACCCGGACTCTGTGACGAAGTACTGTCCGAATGGCCATGAGGGAGCATGGTGCACCAAGGTCGGCTACGATCGCGTCCTCGCCGAGTACGACTACAAGTTCTTCAAGGAATGGACGTCTCCTGATTTCCCACGCGTGTTGATGCTGACGATCCAACACGCGAATCCGTACTATGACGACTCCTATGCCGTGAATAGCGAGAATGTGGGGCCGTACGGCGACGCGATCAATTACGAGCTGATTCCGTACGTGGAGAAGCAGTTCCGCGGGATAGGTGCTGGCTGGGCCCGCGCGTTGTACGGCGGTTCGACCGGCGGATGGGAAGTCCTGGCCAGTCAGGTGTTCTATCCCGACACCTACAACGGCGCCTTCACGTCGTGTCCGGATCCCATCGACTTCCGCGGCTACACGACCGTGAATCTGTATGAAGACGAGAACGCGTACTGGTACGACGGCGGTCCCTTCCGACGCAGCGAACGCCCCGCCCACCGCGATTTCATGGGGCACGTTCGCGCGACAACCCGTCAGGCCAACCTCCGCGAGTTGGTCCTCGGCACCAAGACGCGCAGCGGTGGGCAGTACGATGTGTGGGAGGCCGTGTTCTCGCCCGTGGGCGATGACGGCTACCCCAGGCGAATTTGGGACAAACGAACAGGCGTGATCGACTACGAGGTCGCGAATTACTGGAAGGAGCACTACGACCTCGTGCACATCATGCAACGAGACTGGGCCAAGCTCGGTCCCAAGCTACGGGGCAAGATCGAGATCTATGCCGGCGCGCACGACAACATCTACCTGACCAACGCCGTGTACTATGCGGACGACTTCCTGAGCAAGGTGAAGAATCCACCCGCAGACGCCAAGGTGGTATACGGTATAAAGAACGAACACTGCTTCAGCGGTGACACGACGGTCTCGAACGCATTTTCACGCCTAACGTATCACTCTCGTTTCATTCGCAAGATGCAGGAGCACTGGCTGAAGACCGCCCCGGCCGGAGCTGACACGGCCAGCTGGCGATATTAGGAAGGTGCCGGGGCCCGGCGACCGCCGGGCCCCGAGCCGCACCGGTCCAGCCTTCCCGCTCACAACGTGTGGCGCGCCACTCGCCTTACATCCCTGCCGAGTGGAATGGCGACCGTCTTGGCACTAGCTCCAACCATCAGCCGTAGGCACAATCGCCAACTGATGGCACCTGAGCGCCTGGTGCGCCGCGACCAACTTCCTTGAGTGGTATTGATGCTGACCCCCCCGCTGTATTCGCTCGTTCTCGCCGCCTCCCTCGCCTCCGCGCCAGTGTACCACGGCCGCACCGGATCCCGCGAAGTGGCCATCCCACGCATGGACTCGAGTGCCGTGATTGACGGCCAACTGACAGAAGGCGCGTGGCACTCCGCGGCGTTGCTGACAGGCTTCTCGCGCTACGCTCCCTCCGACGGATATGCCGCCGACGATTCCACGGAGGTGCTGGTCTGGTACTCGTCGACGGCGATCCACTTCGGGATCCGTGCGTTTGCCGAGGCCGGCGCGGTTCGCGCGACGCTATCGGATCGCGACAAGATGTTTGGGGATGACTACGTAGGGATATTCCTGAGCACGTTCAACGATGGGCGCCAGGCGCTCGTGTTTGGCGCAAACCCGTTAGGCGTCCAGGGCGACGGCATCATGGTGGAGAGCGGGCGGTCAAATGGCAGCGGGTTCTCGGGTCCTTCCATCGGACGCGAACCCGTCGACGTCAGTCCCGACTTCGTGTACCAATCGAAGGGGCATGTCACCGCACACGGGTACGAGATCGAGATTCGCATCCCGTTCAAGAGCCTGAAGTACCAGTCGGCCGACCCGCAGACGTGGGGCATTCAGGTGCTGCGCAAGTCGCAGAGCCGCGGCTTCGAGTACACGTGGACGCCGGCGCAGCGTGCGGCCGCCTCGTTCCTGCAACAGTCGGGTCACCTTGTAGGGCTCACGCAATTGAGCCGCGGACTGGTGCTAGACGTGAATCCGGTGGTTACACAGCATTGGGAGGGCGTACGAAGCGCCGACGGCTTCAGTCGCGACGCGGAGGATCCCAAGGTCGGTGCCAACCTGCGATGGGGCATCACCAACAACATCACGTTGAGCGGAACGATCCGACCAGACTTCGCTGAGGTGGAATCGGATGCCGGACAGTTTGTGTTCGACCCACGGGCGGCGCTGTTCTTTCCCGAAAAGCGTCCATTCTTCCTCGAGGGAAGTGAACAGTTCGAAACCCCCGGCGGGTTGGTATACACACGGCGCATCGTCAGCCCGCTGGTCGCAACGAAAGTGACCGGGAAGTTGGCGGGGACCAACATCGCCTTTCTTTCGGCGATCGACGATCGCGTGGCATCGGCCACACAACAGGACCATCCGGTCTTCAACATCCTGCGCGTCAAACGCGACCTTGGGTCCTCATCGCGCGTCGGGTTGGTGCTGACGGATCGGGAAGACGGGGCACGCAGCAACCGGGTGGGGGGTGGTGACTTTCGCTACGTCTTCGGGAAGATCTACAGTCTCTCTACCGTGGCCGCGGTGAGTCGCACTGCGGCGCCCAATGTGGCAACCAAAACCGCGCCGATGTGGGCCACGACGTTGGCTCGTGCCGGCCGCACCTTTGGCGCGCGCTACAACTTTTCAGGCATTCACGACGACTTCCGTGCGTCGTCGGGTTTCATCAGCCGTGGGGCCATCGCCCATGCGAACGCGCAGCACAGCCTCACGTGGTATGGAGAGAAGGGCGGGTTCCTGCAGAGCGTCACGGGCGACGTCAACCTCGACGACACTTGGGACTTCCAGAACTTCGTCCACAGTGGCGACGCCATTGAAAAGAAGCTGCACTTCAACACGAACTACCAGTTGCGCGGTGGCTGGCACGCGGGGGCGTCGCTCCTACTCGAGAAGTTCGGCTTCGATCCCGCGTTCTATGCTCCGTATGCGATCGAGCGACACGTGGGTGGCACCGTCGACACGGTCGCATTCACTGGCCAGCCCCGGATCCCGAATCGAGACTATGTGCTCTCGCTCGACAGCCCGCAGTTCCAGCACTTCGCGTTCAACGTGTTCTACCTGTGGGGCCACGACGAGAACTTCTACGAATGGGCGCCCGCGGACATCGGCTTCCTGTCGCTCGGCCTCACCTGGCGGCCCACTGGCCAGCTGCGCATGGAGAGTACCTACAACTATCAGTACTACAAGCGACGCACGGATGGCACCACGGTGGGCAGCGGCCGCATCCCTCGGGTGAAGCTGGAGTACCAGGTGGCGCGTTCCATCTTCGTGCGCGCGGTGGGGCAATACAACGCACAGTTCCAGGACGACTTGCGGGATGACTCACGCACCAACGATCCGCTGCTGATCAAGAACCGCCAGGGAACCTACGAACGCGCACTGGGCTTTTCCCAAAACTCGTTCCAAGGCGACCTGCTGTTCTCGTACCTGCCGACACCGGGGACCGTCGTCTATTTGGGTTACGGGAACATATCGAGCGAGCCGAAGGCATTCCGCTTCAGCGGCATGGAACGGCAACACGATGGCTTCTTCGTGAAGATGTCGTACCTGTTCCGAGTGTAGGTCGCCGAGCGTTCATGCGGGCCGGCGAGGGCGGGCTGCTCAGCGGCTGATGATGTGCTCGCCGGTCACCCGCGGTGCGACCCTTCCAAGGCTTTCGATTTGACCTGTGGCGTCGGCGACACCGTGCCCGTCTGGTTCGAGACGGACGGCAGGTTGGCCGTCGTGTTGAACACGCCCCATTCACTCTACGGCAATGCGCTGACCGGCGCGTTGCTTTCGCCTAACGTGGTGCCTTGGTCTTGTAACGGTCAGACTCGGCGAACACGTTGATCAGGCAGGTCTCCTCCGGAAACTCGGCGCTGTGCACGACGCCGCTGGGAACTTCGTGCCATTCACCAGGTCCGTAGTCCCGAGCCAGACCGTCGATCGTCAGCCGCAACTTGCCGGAGACCACCAAGCCCCACTGGGTTCCGTGCGCATGCGGCGCCGCCTTGGCGCCCGCCGGAAAGTGCAGGAACACCACCTGATGATCCGCGGCCTGCGACACCCAGCCGCGGACCCCGGCATGGGACACCGCGGCTTCGGGTAGGACGTCAACGAATGAAGGGAACGGATTCGGCATTCCGCGGAGCTCTAGGGGGAAGACTAGTCGTACGCCTCATAGCCGGCTGACCGGCGCAGACACTACGTCTGCCTGCAGACGCTACATCGCCTTTCGAACGGCGGCGTCGATGTCCTGATCCGAGCCAACCCCAGTGTAGACGACAGTGCCCTTCGAATTAACAACCACGATGTATGACGTCGCTGGTACCTCATAGGCATCGGCTGCGAATCCCTTCTTGTCCCAGACGATGTCCTGCGCCATTCCGTGCTTGTCCTTGTATGCCTTGACGCGCTCCACCGACTGGTTCACGGACACGGCGACCGCCACAAACTTCATCTTGCCGCCGTACTTCTTCATCGCGGCGTCAATGCGTGGCTCCAATGCCTTGCAGTTCGAACACCACGTCGCCCAGAACTGGATCAACACCGGGCTCTTGCCGACGTACGCACTCAGGTCCGTCGGCTTTCCATCCAACGTTTCCACGGCCGCCGAAGGGGCCGGCGCGCCGATGGCGATCCCCGAGTCCTGTGCACCGGCTCTGGCGCCAATTCCAGTCATCGCCATCGACCCGAAGATTGCACCGATCAACCACGCCGTCTTCATATGAGCACCTGTCCCATTTTCACCAAGTAATACTCGGCGACGCCGAGCATGACGACACCAAAGATACGCTTGACGCGAACCATCCACAGGCCAGCACGTGGCATCCGTGACAGTGTACCGCTGGACGCGCCAATGACGACGAGCAGCCCACACATGCCGAGCGAGAACGTGAAGAGATAGATAAACCCCAGTGCCGCACTTTTGGTCTGCGTCACCCACGTGAGCACCGCGGCCATGACCGGAGCAGAACAGGGGGCCGCGACCAATCCGGAGACGGCCCCCATGAGGAAGACACCGGACCAGCGCCCACCACGGCCCGCACGGCTCGCCCATTCCAACGTGGACGCCGGTAGCTGGATCGTAAAGACATCCAGCATCGCCAAGCCTGCCAGCACGAGGACGTTGGCTTGGAGGAAATACAGCCACGGATTTGAGCTGACGGTACCAAACATGGTACCGGACATGCCGGCGAAGAGACCAAGTGAGGCATACACGAGTGCCAAACCCAGTGCATACGTGAGCGACAAGAGCAATGGTCGCCAGCGTCCACGCGGGGCGGTCGCGCTCTCACCACCGACAATCGCCGCCGTGATCGGGATCATCGGGTAAATGCACGGCGTGAAGCTCGTGAGCAGTCCGGCGAAGAACAGCAGAGGAATCGCTGCGGCGGGATTCGTACTGAGGTGTCCGGCCAAGTTGGAGAAGTCCATGACGTCGCAGTGTGCTGGGTCAGTCTCGAATCGCGCGCATCCAAGGATGACTCCCGGAGCATGCGCGCGGGAGCCCCAAGAGCGCTATCGCCGGAACTGGTACGCGAGCTTGAGAAACAAACCGTCCGAGGCACGCTGAAGACTCGAGGGTCGTGAGCCGTCCACGGCCTCCGGACGATCCAGCAGGCTTCCATAGCCAATGAACGCTACGGTGCCAGGGCGCGGTTCAAACGACACCAGCCAATCGGTGCGCAATGACGAGCGGGACCGATCGCCGATAGGCGTTCCATCGATGTTCAACAGCTGGCTGTGCGTGACGGCACTCATCGGTGCCGCGATTTCTTCGGATCGGTACTCGCCTATCACGCGGAAGAACAGGGAGCGCGTCGGCTGATACTCCAGCTTCAGCCGCGGCAGCACGGTGCGCGAATACTGCGAGGCATCGTGGGATCGCGTGATTCGAGCCACGACAAGCTGACCCTCGGCGCGCAGGCTGGCAGATGGTCGAACGCCGCCAGTCACGGTAATCCGGCTGGTATTGCCTTCGGCGCCCTCAGAGAAGATTGGCACCTGGCCGATCAGCGCACTGCCACCAAAGTTGAACGTCTTGAGGATCGGCGAGTTGAACCCTAACGAGAGCGTCGTCAGGCCAGACACCTTGCTGGGCGGTACGTAGGGGAGCACACCTTGTGCGCCACGTCGCTCGTAGAGACCATCGGCGAACGCTGGGTCGATCTCGAAAAAGTCGTGGCTGAGCGTCGTCGATGTACTCCAACCACCGCGCAGGTTCACAAAACCGGAGATGGATTCATTCCCCTCGATCGGTGCACTACGGAACATGTCGCCGTACCGCCAGATGCGCGTTGGCCCGCCAAAGGCAAACATGTTCTGGACCAGCGATCGCTCCGATCCGAACCAAGCCAGCCGGTTGAACCCGTGCGCCGACTGAATGTTGATCCTCGGTACGAAGCCGGCATCGCTTTGGAACGAATCCCCAATACCGGTCACCGAGTAGTTGAACCCCCAAATGTGCCCAGTGCGATCGAACTCCGCTTTCCAAACGGGTGAGCTGCTCGACGATGACCCGGGTCGCTGCGACACCGAATACCCGAGTTGCGATTCGATGTAGTACAACTTCTGGAACACCACACGAGTGTCGGCCGCGATGACGGTATTCGTCGTATCGTGATTGCGACGATCGGTGACGGTAATCCCAGCCACCGAGCTTCCACCAAAGTCCGTACGAAGCCGAGCAACGTTGAACAGGGCCTTGCTGTCGCGAGCGCCTGCCGGTTTCACGTCGTCCAGGGCTGACAGGTAGGCAATTCCAAGACGGCCGAGCTTACCCGTCACCTTTCCGCCAGCGAGCGGCGTACCGATGCGCCGGGTGTATACGAGCTGGTTGGGTGTGCTGAAGAGTTCGATACCCTCCAGAAAGAACGGGCGCTTCTCCGGGATGAACAGGGCAAACCGTTCATTCACAGTCACGAGTCCGACGTCAGCTTCAACCTGCGAAAAGTCTGGACGAATCGTTGCGTCCAGTGACATCGCGGAAAAACCGAGACGTACGTTGGCGCCAACCTTCGTTACGGGGTCCTCGTAGGCATAGGTCCCGTCCGTCGGGTCGCGAGCACCATCGTACGAAGACGTCAGGAATGGCTGTACTTCCGTCACCATGCCGCGATCGACGTTCGCGATCCCGACCAGCGTCCCGGATTGCTGTAGAAAAGAGTTGGTGGCCTGTCGCGCGTTCGTCCACGTGTCGGACTTTCCCGTCGCTGGCGAGTCGCGCTGGATGTTGATTCCCCACTGCTGCGGCTGCGTGGACGGGAACCGCAAGCTCTTGAACGGGATCCGGATTTCGATGGTGTATCCCGAGTCGGAAACCGTGCCGCGCGAATCGAACTGGTAGTCGGGGCTGTAGTCTGTGCTACCACCGAACATGTTGCCGGCGCCGGCCGATCCTTCCGTGCGCACACCATCCAACTGAACGCCTAACGCGTTCGATCCAAAGATGAAGGCGCGCCGCTTGTCGTTGAAGGTGTCCAGGAAAATGGCGATGCGGTCGTCGTTCGAGATATTGTCGCGCTTTGAGAGCGTAGCACTCACGGCACGGCCACGAACGCGAGCGATGACGCCGAAGTAAATGGCGCGCGGCGTGTAGAACACACGCACTTCCGTCGACTCGTCGGCGGCGAGCCCATCCAGTGGCTGGTACTGACTAAACGAGGTGAGCCTTGCCGCGCGGACCCAAGGCAGTTCGTCTATGCGCCCGTCGATTACGATGTCGGACTCGGTTCGGGGCACGGAGACGGCCGGCCTACTACTTCCGGGATAGGTGTCCGGAGCGGACGTGACAGGCGCGGCGGTCGACGCCTGGAGCACCAACAGGAGGTTGAGGGCCGAGCCAATCATGCGCGTGAAGAGAGGGAAACGCCGGAGGGGCGGGTATAGGAACGTAATGGCCTGTCCACGAAAGGCTCAACTTGCTCGGCCTCAACGTGTTAGGGGCCGCGGCCGCTGAGAGCCGCCTCGCCGAGCCATGTCGTTCGCCCCAAACGCCTGCATTACATTTGGAAGTGCAAGGAAGAAGGTGGCTCATGAGTCCGGCACTGGGGTAGTCGTTCCAGCCCCAACGCGCGCTGAACCTGAGCCGCGCGACCGTGCCCGCCCTCACAGCCGAGCGGCGCCGGCGCACCGTTCTTTCCGAGCTAGGAGGACCATGCGCCTTTCGCTTCGATTCATCGTTCCGCTGCTCCTAGTGCTTGCCGCGGTGGCCTATGCCGTCGTGCCACTCGTAGACCGCCTCACGCTCCGGTGGTTTACGCGCGACCTCGACATGCGCGCCAACCTGATCGCGTCAACGGTGGAGGACCCGGTCCAGGACCTGATCCATGCAGGAAACAGGAATCGAGTCCTCCAGTTCTTCGCGAAGGTCACGCAGGACGAGCGCCTGTACGCCATCGGATACTGTCCATCTCCCGATGACGAGCCCGTCGCCACGTCGTCGCTTCCGCCGGAAATCAATTGTCGTACGCTGGATCGGTTTGACGTACCGGATCCGTCGGAGCACTTGCTGAAGAGCCCTCGAGGCCCGCTGCTCGTCTCCGTTCGACAGATTGCAACCGATGGCGCACCGTCTGGCAGGATCGTGCTCGTACACGACTTGAGCTTTGTAGCACGCCGCAGCGCCGAGACGAGAGAGTACCTCTTCTATTTCTTCATCGCGTTGGCGATCACGATTTCGCTGATCACCGTTGTGGTAGCTCAGTTGAGCTGGCGAGGGTGGGTCCACGGGTTGCGCGCCTTGCTGCGCGGCGAAGGACTTCTTCGGCCGGCGGACAAGTCCGACCGACCCGAGCTGCGTCCCATCGCTCGCGATCTTCGGGCCTTGATTCAGGACATCCAGTCCGAACATCGGTCGCGCGAGGACGAGCACATGATTTGGGGGCCAGATGAGTTGCGCGCGTTTCTCCACGGGGACCTGCGCGGGCAGGAAGTGATCGTGGTCTCCAATCGCGAGCCGTACATGCACGTGCGGCAAGGGAGCCAAATCGTCGTGCAGCGTCCGGCGAGCGGTCTCGTCACCGCGCTCGAACCTATCATGCGCGCCTGTTCGGGGACCTGGATCGCGCACGGGTCAGGTTCCGCCGACCGCCGGGTGGTAGATCGTCACGATCGCGTCGGTGTTCCTCGCGAGCATCCCGCGTATCAAATCCGACGCATCTGGCTAACGGCGGCCGAGGAGGCGGGCTATTACTACGGATTCGCCAACGAAGGGTTGTGGCCGCTCTGTCACATCGCGCACGTTCGGCCCACGTTTCGATCCTCGGATTGGGCGCAATATGTGGCGGTGAACCAGAAGTTCGCCGATGCGGTGGCAGACGAAGCCACGTCTTCGGACCCGATCGTGTTGGTGCAGGACTATCACTTTGCGCTCCTCCCGCGACTCGTGCGACAGCAGCTTCCAGCTGCAACCATCATCGCGTTCTGGCACATTCCATGGCCCAACCCGGAGGCGTTCGGGATCTGCCCGTGGAGGGAAGAGCTACTGGACGGCATGCTGGGGTCCAGCATCCTCGGCTTCCACACGCAGTATCACTGCAACAATTTCGTGGACACGGTGGATCGCTTGCTCGAGGCACGTGTTGACCGCGAAACGTTCACGGTGTCATACCGCGGCGAACCGACTGCCGTGAAGCGGTATCCAATCTCCGTCGACTGGCCGGCGTCCCCGGATGTGACGGCAAAAACGGTGACCGAGTGTCGCAAGGACGTTCGTCAGCGGCATCGACTCCCGGCGCGCCACGCGATCGGTGTTGGGGTCGATCGCCTGGACTACACCAAGGGCATTGAGGAGCGACTGCGCGCCGTACAGCGCTTTCTGGAGATGCATCCGGAATGGATCGGCAAGTTCACGTTCATCCAGATCGCCGCCCCAACGCGTTCCGTGATCGAGCAGTATCAGGCGTAAGAAGCACGGGTACGGGCGCTGGTGTCGTCCATCAACGCCGAGTTCAGCGATGCCGAGTATCCGCCGGTCATCCTGCACTTGGAACATCACGAGCCGCGCGAAGTCTATGAGTACTATCGAGCCGCCGAATTGTGCTTCGTCAGCTCATTGCACGATGGCATGAACCTGGTTGCGAAGGAGTTTGTGGTGGCGCGCGATGACGAGCGCGGAGTGCTGGTGCTGAGTCAATTCACGGGTGCGGCGCGTGAGCTCCCCGAGGCCATCATTGTGAATCCGTATGACGCCGAGGAGTGCGCGCAGGCGTTGTACCTGTCGCTGACAATGGCGGAACAGGAGCAGCGGGCGCGCATGCGCCTCATGCGCAGCTTGGTGCGCGAGTTCAATGTGTACCGATGGGCGGGCCGCATGCTGGCGGACGCGGCCACCGTTCGGAGGCGTTCCCGATTGATCGAGCGCTTTGAGTTCCCATTGCGGTTGCGCAGCAAGCATCGCTATCACCCCGCGCGCGTGACATGACGGCGCGCCAGCCCGCCTCGCGACGACGGCGTGCCGAACTGCCGGCGCCGTCTCCCGCGTGGGCCCACTTCTTCGACCTGGATGGGACCCTCGTGGAGATCGCTTCGACGCCATCGAAGGTGCATCCCGATCACGAGCTACTCGGCTTGATCGAGCGGCTTCATGCGGCGTCACACGGAGCGCTGGCGCTGATCACCGGTCGATCGATTGCCGACATCGACCGACTGTTTCCAGACATGCGATTACCTGTGGCGGGGCAACATGGCGTGGAGCGCCGAGACGCTGCCGGTCGCATGATACGACACTCGTATCCGGCCCACGCCTTGGACGACGCACGCCGCGAGCTCACCGACGTGACCCATCGCTTTCCGCAACTTCTGCTCGAAGACAAGGGCATGACCCTCGCACTTCACTACCGCCGCGCGCCCCAACTTGCCGGATTCTGCCACCGCGTCATGCACACGCTTCAGCTGCAACTCGGTGATGCGTACAGCGTCCAGGCCGGCAAACGGGTGGTGGAGCTCAAACCCATGGGAAAGGACAAGGGCATCGCGGTGCTCGAGTTCATGAACGAAGAGCCTTTTCGGGGACGCACCCCCGTGTTCATCGGTGACGACGCGACCGATGAGTACGGGTTCGCCGTGATCAATCGCCTACGTGGGTACTCAGTGAAGGTCGGCGGCGGTCGCACGGTGGCGCAGTGGCGACTGGCTGATGTGAGGACGGTGCGCGAGTGGCTGGCGCAGGAGTTCATTCCGCATACAGGCTTGCGCTACGCGTCTGCGCCATGACGCCCCTTGACCTTGGCCTGGTGGGAAATGGCACGATCAGCGCACTGATCAACCCGACCGCGGAGATCGTCTGGGCCTGCTTCCCGCGATTTGATAGTGACCCGGCCTTTTGCTCCCTCCTCGCCGAGCATGCGGTGGGAAGTGGATCGGGGTACTTCGCGGTCGATGTGGTAGACAGCGTTCGCAGCGAACAGTCCTACATCGACAACACGCCAGTCCTCGTCACGACGATATACGACAGCCGGGGGGGCTGCGTAGAGGTAACAGACTTCGCGCCTCGCTTTCGGCAGTTCGGTCGGATGTTCACGCCAATGGCACTCGTACGTCAGGTCAAACGTATCTCGGGGAACCCGCGCATCCGGATACGACTGCGGCCGGCGTTCCAGTACGGGCGCTTCGCTACGGAACGCACGTACGGCAGCAACCATATCCGGTTCATAGGTGGCGACGTCGTGCTTCGCGCGACCACGGATGCTTCTATTACCGCCATCGTCGAGGAGAATGCCGTCTTCATCGAAGACACGCTCACTGTGCTCCTTGGTTCCGACGAGACCTTGCAGGGTTCTGTGACCG
Organism: Gemmatimonadaceae bacterium; assembly: GCA_044224875.1. Lineage (GTDB taxonomy): Bacteria > Gemmatimonadota > Gemmatimonadetes > Gemmatimonadales > Gemmatimonadaceae > JABAQJ01. Next base: position 146,199 of record JBGAJQ010000001.1, read on the forward strand.
AAGTGGGTCGACGTTTCCTGGAGGAGACGATTCACTACTGGCGTGGTTGGGTGCGGGCCCTCGGCATTCCCTTCGAGTGGCAAGACGTCGTCATTCGTTCGGCCATCACGTTGAAGCTGAACGCGTACGAGGACACCGGCGCTATCGTGGCTGCCATGACAACGTCCATCCCGGAGGCGGCCGGAAGTGGGCGCAACTGGGACTACCGCTACTGCTGGTTACGGGACGCGTATTTCGTAGTGGACGCCCTCAACCGGTTGGGCGCCACGCGCACCATGGAGCGCTTTCTCGCGTACATCCTCAATATCGTGGCCGGAGGGGATCAGGCGAGGTTGCAGCCGTTGTACACCATCAGTGGGCGAACGGAGATCGATGAGCGAGTCGTCGAAACACTGCCTGGGTATCGGGGCATGGGGCCCGTCCGCGTCGGCAACCTGGCCTATCGTCAGGTCCAACACGACGTCTACGGGTCGGCGATTCTCGCGGCCACGCACGTGTTCTTTGACCGCCGGCTGGAGCGACGTGGCGATGAAACGCTCTTCCGCCGGCTAGAGCCGTTGGGACATCACGCGGCCGCCTTATTCGACCAACCGGACGCTGGGATCTGGGAGCTGAGGGGTAGTTCCCACGTGCACACTTTCTCCAGCATCATGTGCTGGGCCGGCTGCGACCGGCTCTCGAAGATCGCGTCGTACATCGGTCTCACCAGCGCGGCGGCCTATTGGCGTGCCGAGGCTTCGCGACTCCACGATGCCATTTGCGAGCGATGCTGGAGTCCGACGTTGGGAAGTTTCGTGGCCACCATGGGCGGTGACGCTCTCGATGCTTCGCTCCTGCGCATGACGGATGTTGGCTTCCTTCCCCCCGACGACCCCCGCCTGATTGGCACGGTTGAGGCTGTCGGACGGAACCTGCGGCACGGCGACTTCATCTACCGTTACGTCGGGGAAGACGACTTCGGACGTCCGGAGAACGCCTTTCTCGCCTGCACCTTCTGGTACATCAACGCGCTGGCCGCGTTGGGTCGGGTGGCCGAAGCGCGCACCATGTTCGAGAACGTACTTGCACACCGCAACCGACACGGCTTGCTGGCGGAGCACATCGATCCCCGCACGCATGAGCAGTGGGGAAACTTCGTTCAGACTTACAGCATGGTAGGATTGATCAGCTCCGCGGTGCGCCTGTCCGTACCGTGGGACAAGGCCTTCTAGGCGCGCCACACCTCGCCGAGCAGCCGCATCCAGTTGCCCCCGACGATCTTTTCGATGCGCGACGAGCCATGTCCGCGCTTGGCCAGCGCGTCGGCGATCAGCTCCAGGCGACGAGGCGCGTTGAATTCCGGCACGTAGGTGAACACGTCCTCGGACTCACCGGGTGCCGAAATCCCCAGCCGACGACGTGTCTGGATGCTCTCGGCGTGCGCCTTCCTGAATTCTGGCGTCAGGTCAATCGGCGTGATCGAGTTGTCGCTGCCGATGCCGACGTGGTCTTCACCACAGACGTCGAGCGCATGCTCGATGTGACGCAGCACGTCATCTCCGCGTGGTTGCCCCTCGTTCCGCAAGTAGGGCATGAGGTAGATGCCCACCACACCACCGCGGTCAGCGATCTCCTTCAGCAGGGCGTCCGGCTTGTTCCGGGGCATCTCGGCGATGGCGCTGCAGCCGGTATGGGTAGCGGCAACGGGCCGCGACGACGTACGAATCGCGTCAAGTGAAGACTGACGGCCCACGTGGCTAAGGTCGACGAGGACGCCCAATTCGTTCATTCGCGCAATGCACGCTCGTCCGAAGCTCGTAAGGCCGCCATTGGCCGGCTCGAGGCATCCGTCGCCTAACAAGTTCCGGACGTTGTAGGTGAACTGCACGATGCGAACGCCCAGGTGGTAGAAGAGATCCACTCGGGTTATATCGTTCCCGAACATGGTGCCATCCTGGAACCCCAGGATGACGCCCAGTCGCCGGGTGCGCTTGGCCTCCTTCAGGTCGGACATGCCGCGCACCTTCAGTAGCACATCCGGGTGCGCCGCGAACTCGCGTTCCCAGAACGCAATATTGGAGACAGTCTCGACAAAGGCCGGATCGCCAACACCTGACCCGTTAACCGTGGCGTTGCAGCCGGTGATGCCAGAGGCCCGTGCGTTCTCGACCATCGCCGCAGTGAACGGCCGGCCGTACATATCGTTGACGTTGAACGGCCCAACCGTGGCGAGCAGGTCGATCACGAACGCTGTGTCATAGCCGGGCCAGGCGAACCTCCGGTCCATGGCTGGAGTGATCGCGTCCTCGCGTTCTACGTCCATACGTCCCCAAGGAGGCGCTGCCAGTTGCCTCCAATGATTTTGGCGATGCGGGCCGATCCGTGACCCGCCTTGGCGAGTGCATCGGCGATCAACTCCATGCGTCTGGGCTGGTTGAAGTCGGCGACGTAGTTGAAGACGTTCTCGTCCTCGCCCGGGGCCATGATGCCGGCCCTCCGGCGGTTTTGCACGAACTGCACATGCTTGGCGCGGAACTCGGCGGTGATGTCCAAGGGCGTGATGGAGAGGTCGCTCCCAATCCCTACGTGGTCCTCGCCGCAGACATCGACCGCTCGCCCGATGTGCCGCACGACATCGTCCGCGTTAGGTGCGGTACCAGAACGAAGGAAGGGCATGAGATAGATGCCGACGACGCCACCGGTGTCGGCGATCGCTTTGAGCAGTGCATCGGGCTTGTTCCGGGGGACGTCGTTCAAGGATGCGCAGCCTGTGTGGGTCGCAGCCACGGGCTTCTTTGATGCCTTGACCGCGTCCGCACTCGTCTGACGGCCGACGTGTCCCAGGTCGACGAGCATACCGACGTCGTTCATGCGCTCGATGACGCGACGCCCGAACGTTGAAAGTCCGCTGTTGGCTGGCTCCAGGCAGCCATCGCCAAGCAGGTTTCGCACGTTGTAAGTGAGCTGAATGATGCGCACACCCAGGCTGTGGAAGAGTTCCACACGCGAGACGTCCGCGTCGAGCATCACGGCGTCCTGAAAGCCAAGGATGATGCCCACGCGACCACTCCGCTTGGCCTCCTTGAGATCGGCGAGCGTGCGGATCTTCATGAGGACGTCGGGGTGCGCGGCCAATTCCCGCTCGTAATAAGCGATGTTCTGCACGGTCTGGATGAACGCCGGCGCTCCGACACCGCCGCCGCTACATGTGGCATTCACCGCAGTAATTCCGGACTTTCGCGCGTTCTCCAGCATATCCGGAGAGAGCGGCTTTACGTATTGGTCCGGCGAGTTGAAGTACGTGACATTCGCCAGACAGTCGATGACGACGGCGTCATTATAGCCAGGCCACAACGGTCGCGGCGCCAGCGGTGCAGCTGCCGTTGCGTCGCCGGCCTGCTTCAGCGGTAACGTTGACGCGGCGGTGGCGGCTGCGGCAAGGCGCGTGAAGTCGCGCCGGGAAATGGGGTGCTCGGGCATGAAGGGTCTGAGGGAGTCGCCCAAACATGCAAGCACCGCATCGACTTCGTAATCCCACCGGAGCGCCAGGTCCACTCGCGCTCCGCACCACGCACCAAGTCCGGCGATGGAGCGGAGCACAAAGCGGCTATCGACCTGTCGCGACCCCGCCGGCGAGACGCTGTGAATTGCGCAGCGGCGTGCCCCAGTGGTGCCCGGCGGCCTCCGGCGCCGACACCTCGGTCACCTGCGATGCGGGATGCGAGTGCAGCACGATATCGAGGTCGGCACCCAAGGCTTCTGTGAGACGCAGGAGCGTTTCCATCTGCCAGTTATGGGTTGCCGTCTCGAGCGCGGCGATCCGCTGACGGGTGACGCCCATGCGCCGAGCGACGTCGGTCAGTGACCAGCCCCGTTCCCGCCGGATCCAGCGCAGCTGCAACGCCACCGCATGACTTGGTGAGAGAGGAATTGCAACACATGCGGTGGAGACGAGCCGGATGGCATCGTCGCGAGGTCGTGGAGGTAACTCACCGCGTCTTAACATGGTTGCGATGCGTGTGTGAAGCGCCTCGCGCGCTTCGGTGGTGACGTGCGTGAGATCCTGGCCTTCGGCACGAAGTCCCGGCAAGTCAGGAAATTCCAACTGCCATCCATCGGCAGTTCGTTCGATATGGGCGATGTACTTCATGTGTATGTCGTGCGGCCCGTGATGCACTGGAGCGTGGTAACGCTCCAGTGCACCCGGCCACGTCTCCTACCGGCAAACGCCAACGTACTTCGTTCCCTTCACGCCGTTCAGCAGTTCGTTCGACTCCCGCTCGGCGACTCCAATCGGAAACAGGCAACCCGGCTGCCTGACCGCCGTGGAGTTCGGATTCCAGTTCGCATCCACGATCTTCCAGCGATACATGTCGTTCAGGCGACGGCCCATGAACAGCAGGCCCACCCGGCGTTCGAACTCGAGCACCTGACTACGCGACCAGCCGTTGGTGCCCAGGTACGCACCGGTCGTTTCATCGTACGCCTTCGCGAGCCCCTTGGCTGCGCGGAACGCGTTGATCGCCTTGCCGAAGGCGATGTCCCCAGCCGACGTCGCCTTCGCCAGCTCCGACTCCGCGAGCAACAACCGCATTTCGTTGTCCGAGGCCACACGGATAGGCGGGAGATTGGGATCCCCGTCGTAGGCGCAGGCGCTCGCCGTACACGTTGCCAGATTCACCAGGGCGATGTTCTCCGTGGCAAAAGGCTCAGGCCTGGTCGTTTCGATGATGTCCTTCAGCGTGACGCTGGTCGGCTTGTTCGTGGGACCAAGGCTGACGAAGAACGTGGACGTCGTGATCTCCACGCGGTTGTTCAGCTCAAACCCAAACGGCGGGTTGCCTTGGTTTACCGACGTCACCTGTATGTCGTAATGTGTGAAACCGGACGTCAACGCAGCCGTCGCATCCGCCGCGTAGCCGTTGTCGGCCACGAGCGGGTTCGTCGGATTCGCCGGCACCGGGTTCAACTTCGCCCACACGCCCTTCGCATGCTTCACGCGGGCGCTCATCGCCTGGAACACCGGCTTCAGATCGCCGTTCATCGCCAAGCCCTTGGCGATGCCGCTCGAGGCGCTGTCATACATCTTCGCCATGTTCGCTTCCCCCACCGCCGCCCCGGCAATCGTCTTGTCGGAGATGGTGAAGTCATCGTACATGTCGCCGATCATGGCGTACATCACGGCCTTGTTCAGGTACGCCCGTTCCAGGAACGCGTCGTCGGACAGGTTGCCGGCCTTCTGGAAGCCTTCCAGCAGCTTCACGGCATTGTCCGCCAGCCAGCGCGCCTCGTTCACGTTGAACGACGCCGCGTTGGTGTACTCGTTGGACTGATTGCCCGCCTGGCCCTGATCGAGCTGCTGGTAGTCATCCCGCGAGCCACGGAAGATCGTCTCGTCCGTGATCGCCGCGTAGGGCGTGTAGATCGACTGCAATGCCCGCACGGTGCTGTTCTCCGCACCGTTGATGATCGTCCCGGCGGCGGCCGGATTCGTCAACGCTTCCGCGGTGACGTTGTTCGGGTTGTCGACTTCGAGCAGGCCCGAACAGGCGGCGAGGGCCAGGGTGGCCAGCGACGCCGTCGCGGCGCGCACCAGGGTGCGCGCCGGACGAAACATGGGGGTGGATGTCATGTCGAGTCGCTCCATCTTAGTAGCCAAGGCGGACGGAGAGAGCGACACGCCGCGGAATGGGCATGCCGAACCCGTCGATGCCTTCGTTGAAGTTGTTCTGGAGTCCCGCGCCCACACCGGCGGAGAAGATGTTGATCTCCGGATCCTGACCGTCGTAGTGCGGCGCCCAGAGCATGAGGTTACGACCCGTCAGAGACAACGACAGGTCGCGGGCGCCCAATCGGGCGGCCAGTGCACGCGACGCCGTGTACGTCACCGACAATTCGCGCCACCGGACAAAGTCGCCCGGCGCCTGCTGGTTGAGGCCCGGATACGAATTCAACGCTACGAGACCCAGCCAGGACTTGGCTGCCCCGAGTCGATCTGCCGCTGTGCTGGATGGATTGCGAAGCACGCTCTCGATTCGAGCTGCGGCCTCGGTATTCTGGCCACGCGCGTTCGCATTGCGGAAAGCGCAGGTCAAACACGTGTACTGGTAGTTCCCGCCCTTGTATTCGAAGAGCGAGTACACGCGCCAGCTCTTGCCGATGTTCACCGACCCACCGAACGAACCGGTCCAATCCGGGAACGGCTTGCCCGTGAAGTGGTCCAGCTTGTCTGTGTCGCCGTCCTCATCAACGAGCAACACCACATTGCCAGCGATGAGCTTCGAGAGTGCCGATGGGGCGGTAAGGGCGGCCGACACCTGCGCTTCCGTGTCTGGCAAGCCGTCACCGTTGAAGTCGTACGGTAGCTCACCGCTGTTCAAGCAGGTGTAGGTCTTGCCCGAGGGACGCTCAGCGCAGGAACGCACCAGCTTGGCGCCGAACATCGCGCCCGGCGTGAAGCCTTCCTTGATGTAGTTACGATAGCGCGGATACGACCCGCCGACCTTGATCTCGGCGGCACCGCCTAACGACGTGACGGTCTGTGACAGATAGGCACCGTTGACGAAGATGTCCGCCGAGAGGTTTGCTTTCTGCACCAGGAACGCCTTGACGCCGATTTCGTGTCCATAGGCCTTCATCTCACCGATGTTCGACAGCTGTGTCGCCTGGAAGCCGCCGGAGATCGGGTACTGCTTGTCCACCAGAAGGTCCTTGATGTCGCGATGGAAGTAGGTGTACTGCACGCCGATCTTGTCGGCGAACAGTCCGACTTCAGCGCCGCCTTCGATTTCGGTTGAGACTTCCGGCTTGAGGTCAGGATTGCCGATGTTGCCCGGCGAGAGACCGGAGCCCGCGTCACCCGACAGCGGGTTGAACGTGGTGAGCTTGGAGAACGCGCCAGGTTGGCGGCCCGATTGGCCCCAGGCGCCGCGCAGACGAAGGGCAGAGATCCCCAGCATCGGCTTCCAGCTCTCGCGGTCCGATGGGACCACCGAAAGAGAAACCTTCGGATACAACACACCCTTGGAGCTCTTGCCGAATGTAGAGCTGTAGTCGTAGCGGGCACCGCCCGTGACGTAGATCCAGTTCGTCAGCCCCAACTGCTCCTGCGCGAAGAATCCGCCGTTCACGGTCTCACTGATGGCCTCGAGTGCCTGTGCGTCGTCACCGGCTGGCGTGACATTGATGCCGGGGCCCGGGAAGTTGTGGTTGAACGAACCGGGCTGCGCCGTCTTGGAGAAGAAGCCTTGCGCACCAAGGACGAACGAGGAGTTCAGTCCCAGGAGGGGCCTCGAGTAGTTCACCTTCGAGTCCAGCGTGATCTCACGCTGATTGCGGTCCTGCACCGTGCGGTTGCCCGCCGGATCGTTGTTGTAGACGGCATTGAAATCGGTGCCAAATGGCTGATATCCGAAGTTCTGTCCGCCCGTGTAGTCAACACCGGCGGTGGTTGCCCACGACAGGTTCTGCCACGGTGTGTACGTCACGTCCACCGCGCCGATGATCCGGTCGATCTTCTGCTGCGTGTGAATCGCCATCAGCTCTTCGGGGGTGCCGAAGCCCTGCACGCCAAAGGTGTTGCCGGGTCCGTTGCAGGTGCCATGGCCCGTATTGTCCACCGTCCCGTTGTTGCAGCTTACCAACTCCGGCTTGCCAAACAGCGCTTGTGTGACTGGCGCGAAGATGTTGTTGGCATTCTGCGGGGTTTCCTGGAACGTGTTCGTGTAGGACGACCGCACGCCAATGCGCAGGCTGTTGTAGGGCACGAACCCAAGGTTCACCGTCGCGTTGGCACGACGCACCACGTCCACGGACGGGTCCGTGACGTAGCTCGTACCGCCAAACGGGCCATCTTCCTTGTAATAGCGGCCGTTCACGAAGTACGTGAGGGCCTCTGTACCGCCGGTGATGCCTAACGACCCGGTCGTCGACTGACCGAGGTCGTAGAACCGCTGCACGAAGGGTTCCTCGAACGGCTTGTAGTCCTGGATGTCCGTCCGGCCATAGAACGCGTTGAGCTTCGCAGCGCTCGTGTTTCCCGTGCCGCCGCGCGGGACGCCAAAGTTGGATTCCAATCGGTTCGTGGGATACCGCAGCAAGTCGCCTTGCAGCTGGAAGTCCCACTTCGGCTTCCCGGCCGATCCCTTCTTCGTGAAGATCTGGATCACGCCGTTGGACGCTTCCGTGCCGTACAACGTGGCGGCTGCTGCGCCCTTCAGGATCTCGACGCGCTCGATCGTGCTCGGATCGATGTCGTCCAGACGCGAAGGCGCGGCGGCACCACCGTCACCAACATTCATGGAGAAGTCACCCGACGAGTTGATGCGGATGCCGTCCACGAAGATGACGGGCTCGTTCGACTGCGACAGCGACGCATTGCCGCGGATACGGATCCGGGCGCCCGTGCCGGTCATGCCCGACGACGGCAAGCCAACGACGCCGGGTTCCCGACCCTGCAACAATTCGTTTGTCGTTGCAATCGGCGCGAACTTCGGCGGCTCCACCTGCGCCACCGTGTTGCCGAGGTGCTTCACCTCGGTTGCCATCGCGGTACCCGTCGTCACAACGGCTTCCAGCTGCAGTGCGGATTGCGACAGGTCAAAGTCCGCGCGGACCGTGGCCCCCGCTCGAACTACCACTTGCTTGGCCCCTGCGGTGAACCCGATGAGCCGAGCGCGCAGGTCTAGCGTGCGGGCCGGCGCATTCGCAATGCGATAGTTGCCGTCCCGGTTGGTCACTGCGCCGACGCCCAGCCCGACCGCGCCGACCTGCACGCCTTCGAGCGGACGCCCGGTCTGGGCCTCCTTCACCGTCCCCTCGATCACCCCGACTCCTGTTTGAGCTGCAATGGGGGTGACGGCACTGGCGATCCACAGCAGTGCGCCGGTGACGGAGGTACAACATCTCACAAGCCTGTGCATGTGCTTCTCCTCCTGGTGTCACGCGTGGGAGCCCACAGCCCGGCCTCGGTCGCCATCACAGGGCGTTCGTACGAGGACTGTGGCCGGCACGCGTTGGGATTGCACCCAATGAGCGGCGACCGCGCAGCTGATTGCGCACGGGTACGATGCGGCGGGGATCCCCACGCCGCCCTGCGAAAGGGCGCAGGTGTGAGGAACGCGGTACGAACGGCGCAGGACGCGGACCATCACCGCGCGTCCCGTTGCCTAACGGACGGCGGCTCGCGGCAACCCTGCAGTTGCGTGTCAGGTCATCGGCTTGAGGAGCCGCGCCGCGCGAAGTCGGCTCACCTTGAGCTTGGTGCCGTTGCGAAGAATTGCCACGTAATCACCGCCGAACCACGGTTGCACCTCGCGGATACAGTGGATGTTGACGACCGCCGATCGGTGAATGCGCACAAAGATCTTTGGATCCAGGCGCGCGGTGACATTCCGCAGCGAAGCGCGCAGACGATGCTTCACGTCGCCAACATGGAGGAAGACATAGTTGCGGTCGGCTTCAATCCAGTCCACATCGGTGGTCATCACAAAACGAACGCGGCCGTCCCCACGGACGGCGAAGCGCCCAATGAACCCTCGCCCCTCGCCTTGGGCGTCACCGTCCTCGTCCCAATCATCACTCGGCGCGCCGGCGGGCTCGCGCGATGCCGGAATCACGGGTGCCGACGCGGGCGTGTGCGCCACGCGTTCCTCCAGACGTTCAGGCGAACCACCGTTCCAACTCTGCACCACATCGGCGAGTCGACGCGCGAGTTCCGAACGTTGATGCTCACGCATGCGCTCACGAACGCGTTCCACCGCGCCCACAATGCGCCGGTCGTCGAAGGGTTTGAGGACGTAGTCGATAGCGTGTACTTCGAATGCACGCAGGGCATGAGCGTCGAACGCCGTCACGAATACCACGAATGGCATGCGATCGGCACCAACTCTATCGATCACCCCGAACCCATCGAGGTCCGGCATCTGGACATCGAGGAACACGAGGTCGGGGGATGTGGCGTTGATCTCCTCGACCGCGGTGGCTCCGTCGGCACATTCGGCGATGATTTCAACACCGGTCGCACGATCCAATGCCAGACGAATGCAGTCGCGCGCGAGCGGCTCGTCGTCAACAATCAGTACGCGAACGATGTCACGCTTCTCAGCTTGTTCAGTCATCAAGGTCCCGCCTTGCACTGCAGAGCGCACCGTGGCGGATCCATCTGCCGAATTGCGTGCGCGTAGGTTTGAGAAGTAACCCTGCGGCGCGGCAGCATTGCTTCAAGTCCAACAGGGCTCAACGGCGATTGGCGAGGTCTGAACGGTTGGAATCGGCCCGGTCCTCAGCTGCACTCACCCCCGACCGCGCATGGCAACAGGTGATGGCGGGATCCGCTACCTGTCTCGCAAAGGCAGCCTAACGCCGTGGGCCTGCAAAGGTCGGCGACGACTTCCCACAGACCGGCCCGTTTGTGAACCGTTGGCACCAGCTGGCTCGCTCTGCCGCGGAAAAGCCCAGACTTTCACCGCCCGTGCGACCGCGGTCGCGTGCCACGATGTTCGGGCCATCTCGCAGATGGCGTCACAGGCTTGCTGAGGTGTCGTATGAGAATGCTGGTCTTTTGCTTCGCCGTTGCCGCCTGCTCGGCGGCAACGAGTTCGCAGAGCGGGATGTCAAGACAGTCGTTGGCGCCGTCCGCAGATGGATATGGAACGGAAGTTCAGGAGGGGCTGAGGCTTGCTAGGGCAAGCACGGCAAAATTTGTGGAACTCGATTCGGCGGTGGCGGCGGGCTACGCCCACGAAGTGCACGACTGCCTGTCTGCTGCGGCCGGTGGAATGGGTTTCCATCATATGAATCGCAGCTACATGGATACAAAGCTCGACGTGGAACACCCCGAGATCTTGCTCTATGAACGCCTAAAGAGCGGCAAATACTCGTTGAACGGAGTGGAATACATCGTGCCGTATCGCGTTTGGCCGAAAGACTCGATTCCTCCGTCCATCATGGGTCAGTCCCTTCGGCGGGCCGATGAACTCAATCTGTGGTATCTGCACATGTGGATATGGAAGTACAATCCATCCGGGCTGTTTGCGAACTGGAATCCGACGGTACATTGCGACAAGGCGTGAGCCTTGGCATCACGTGAAAGGAGGTACCCTTGGCCACCGCAACAATCGACGGACTTAGCCCTGAGGCGCCCGACGTCGCGGTAGCGCAGCCGAATTTGCGACGAAGTGTGGCGCTGTCGTTCGCCATCTTCCTGCTCATCGGAGTGGCGGAGTCGGCAATACACGTTTTGCTGGGGCCGAGCGCGACAAGAACACCAACGTGGAGTAGCGAACTGCGCGGCAACATGCCCTGGTGGTTGCTATGGGTTGTGTTCATGCCGGCGGTGTTCGTGTTGGCACGCCGTTATCAGTTCCATGGTCCCAGCCGCCTAAAGAGCGCGCTGGCTCACGCCGGCCTGGGCCTGGTGATCGCAACGGCGCACGGAGTCACGTTCGCCGTCACCTTCCACGCGTTCACCGGCAAGGTGCTCGCGCCGACCTTCGCTGGGCAGGTTCGGTGGTTTGTATACGGGTATCTTCTGATGGACCTGATCACGTACGCCGCGTGCGTAGGCATCTATTGGTCCGTCGAGTACTTCTCGCAGTATCAGGCTTCGGCGCTGGCGGCGGCCCGGTCAGATGCACACGCCGCCAAGCTGCAACTCCGCCTGGCGGACGCGCGAATTCATGCGCTGCGCATGGAGCTCAACCCGCACTTCCTGTTTAACGCGCTGAATTCCGTGTCGGGGCTCGTTCGCAAAGGAGAGCAGGCGAGTGCGGTCGAGATGCTGGCCAGACTCGGTGAACTGATGCGCACAACGCTCAATCGCGACATGCCGCCCGAGGTGCCGCTGGCAGAGGAAGTCGCCCTGTTGCTTCGCTTCCTCGACATTGAAATGGTCCGTTTTGGCGACCGCCTGCGTGTTGGGTGGGATGTTGGAGCTGATGTCTGGCAGGCGATGGTGCCCCCGCTGATCCTGCAACCCCTGGTGGAGAACGCGCTACGACACGGAATATCCCGACGCTCAGGTGCCGGCTTGTTGCACATCAGCGCTCGCCGCTCCGGGTTGCAGCTGGAGTTGGTCGTTCAGGACTCCGGCGAAGGCGTGCAGAAAGCCGCGCGACCCGTTGGGGCTGGCATCGGACTTACCAACACGCGCGCGCGCCTCGAGGAGCTGTACGGCACGGAAGGGGCATCGTTGGACCTGTCGAACGTGGCGAGTGGTGGTGCACGCGCGCGAATCCTCCTGCCGCTGCACCTCAGTCGCACTGAACCAGATGCCGTCGCGCTCAACTGAGGACCCGGCTGCGCCCGATCGGCCCCGGGTCGTCATCGTCGATGACGAACCGTTGGCGCGGGACTGCGTCCGGTTGGCACTTGCCGCGACGTCGGCGGAAGTCGTCGCCGAGTGCGGCGATGGTCGCGAAGCCGTTGAGACCATCCGTTCACTCAAGCCCGATATCGTGTTCCTGGACGTACAGATGCCGGAGTGGGACGGATTTCAGGTGGTGGAGGAAGTCGGCGTTGGCGACATGCCCGTCGTGGTGTTCGTGACGGCGTTCAATGCGCACGCACTACGTGCATTTGATGTGCACGCCTTGGACTACGTCCTGAAACCCTTCGACGACGCTCGTCTGCTCGAGGCATTCGAGCGCGCGCGGTCACTTGTTGCGGATCGCAAGCACGGCGAACTCGGTCGTCGGCTGAGCCAGTTCCTCCAGGACCTTCAGGCCGGTGCAGAAGCGCGCGACCCCAGTGTCACACGAGAAGCGGACACTCCAACCGTACGCGATGCCCCGTACGTGACGCGGTTCACGGTGCGCGACGACGGACGTGCGCGATTCGTTCCCGCACAGAGCGTGGACTGGATCGAGGCGCAGCACAACAGCATTCTCCTCCACGTGGGTGACATCACGCACAAGCTGCGTGGGTCACTTCGCGAGCTCACCGAGCGACTCGATCCGCGTACGTTCGTGCGCGTCCACAAGTCCGCTATGGTGAATGTCGAACGTATACGGGAGTTGCAGCCATGGTTTGGCGGCGACTACGTGGCGATTCTCCAGAATGGAGCGAAAGTCAAGGTGAGTCGCCGTCGCGTGTCGGCGCTGCTACGGCCGATGGCGTAAGTCCCGCGATGACCTGATGGAACGCGCACGCTCAATGGAACAGCGCGGTGCGGTCGGCGTGATGGCTGAGCGACTGACATCTATAGATACGGCCCGCGGACTCGTCATGGTCCTGATGACCTTGGACCACGTCCGCGACTACTTTGGCGCCGCGGTCAATCCGACCGACGTGCGTACCACAACCATCGCCCTCTTCTTCACCCGTTGGGTCACGCACTTCTGCGCACCCACGTTCTTCCTGCTTACGGGTGTGGGCGCCTATCTGTCGACTGCACATCGGACCAACAACGACCTTTCGGCACACCTGGTAAAGCGCGGGCTGTGGCTGATGGTGCTGGAAACCGTGGTCATGCGCTGCCTGGCCTTCCAGTTCAATTTCGACTTTCGCGTGACCATGTTGTTTGTGCTGTGGGCACTCGGCTGGTCCATGGTCACGTTAGGCGTATTGGTGCGGTGGACGCCCAAGGTATCCCTGGTCTTCGGAATTGTCCTGATTGGCTTGCACAATCTGTTGGACCCCGTGAGCCCGAAGCTTTTCGGGCCGTTCGCCCCCCTGTGGTCCATACTGCACCAGCCGAACTTTGTCGTCGCCGGACCACGAACGTACGTGTTCGCCGCGTATCCACTGATTCCCTGGATAGGCGTGACCGCGTTAGGGTATGGAATCGCGCCAATCTTCCGTTGGGAGGCGGCACGGAGGCGTGCACTGCTCCTTCGAGTCGGCTACGCCATGATCGGCGGATTCGTGGCGCTGCGCGCACTGAATGTGTATGGCGATCCAGCGCCGTGGAGTGCGCAGACGCGCGCCGTCTTCTCCACGCTGTCGTTCCTGAATGCGACAAAGTACCCGCCGTCCCTGCTGTTCCTCCTCATGACGCTAGGTCCGATGTTCCTGTTCCTGCGGGCGCTTGATGGCTCCGTTCCGCGGCTGCTGCGGCGCGTCAATGTTCTCGGACGTGTTCCGCTCTTCTACTACTCGCTCCACATATTCCTCATCCATTTTCTGGCCCTCATCGTTTGCTACGCGCGCTACGGAGCCGTGCATTGGATGTTCGAGTCCCCGAAGCTGGAGAACTATCCGTTCACACAACCTCCAGGTTGGCCCGTATCGCTGCTATACATCTACCTGTTGTGGGCGCTCGTCGTCGTGCTCCTTTGGCCGCTTTGTCGCTGGTATGCGGCGTTCAAGCGCCGCCGAACGGATTGGTGGCTCAGCTACTTCTGATCGTCGGACAGCGGGCCGCTCGGTGCACCTTCTGACGGGCCAGAGTTTGAGTCCATCACCCCGGGACTGCAGTTAAACTCCTGCACACCGCAACCGGATTCGACGCATGATCATTGGGCTGGCCTCGCCTCGTATTGCCACGACACTGGAAGAAGGTCTCGAGAACATGAGGGGGTTCCTGGCCGACGCCGCAGGGCAGGGCGTCGATGTCGTCTGCTTCCCCGAGGCGTACCTCCCCGGGCTTCGCGGTCAAGACTTCCCAGTGCTCCCCTATGATGCCGACGTGGAACACCGCGTGCTCAGCGCCGTGTCCCAATGGGCGCGTGCGTATCGTGTAACCACTATCCTCGGCATGGAGCACGTGGGCGAACGTGGGCGACAGATCGCCGCCGTCGTCATTGATGCTGACGGGAGCATTCAGGGGAGTCAGACCAAGAACCAGCTGGACCCGACGGAAGAACCGCACTACGTGCCCGGTCAGACCAGACATCTCTTTGCTGCCAATGGGGTGAAGTTCGGCGTCGCGATCTGCCACGAGGCTTGGCGCTATCCGGAAACCGTCCGTTGGGCGGCCACGCGGGGCGCTGCAATCGTCTTCCAGCCGCAACTCACCGGCAGCGACCAGGTGGGCGTCCGCCTGACCGAGTGGGGGGCGAAGGGCAATCCGTATTACGAAAAAGCGATGGTGATGCGCAGCATGGAGAACACCATCTACTTCGCCAGCATCAACTACGCGGTGCGGTTCCAGGAATCCGCCACCAGCCTCATCACGCCGAGTGGGGAGTGTCAGGCGCACCTGGCGTACGGCGAGGAGGGGCTGCTGGTTCAGGAAATTGACGAAACCAAGGCAACCGGGCTGCTGGCGCGTCGGTACGCACCGGAGCGGTACCGGGAAGGGTAGCGCCTGTCGGCGTACATGCCTTGACACGTATATACCTGTCATAGCATATTAAGGCATGACAGAGACCTTTGCCGCCCTGGCCGAACCGCAGCGCTTTCGCATCGTCGAGCTGCTGCGCACGGGGGCGCGACCGGTGAACGACATCAGCGAGCGACTGCGTCTCACGCAGCCGCAGGTTTCCAAGCACCTGCGCGTGCTCAGAGACGCGGGTGTCGTCGATGTCCAGCCGCGTGCCCAGCAACGCCTCTACGAGCTTCGGCCCCAGTCCCTGCGCCAGCTGCACGAATGGCTCGAGCGCTACCGCAGCATCTGGGATGCCCGGTTCGACGAACTCGACGCGATCGTCACCGAACTCACCGAACAGGAGAAGACCAATGCCCGCATCAAACGCCGGAAGTGAGACCATGAACCAGACGACCATGGAGGTGCGCGGCGATCGCGAGATCGTCATAACCCGGTTGTTCAATGGACCACCGCACATCGTATTCGCGGCCTACTCCAAGCCGGAGCACGTGAAGCGCTGGTGGGCGCCCAAGTCGCTGGGGGTGTCGCTCTTGAGTTGTGACGCCGACGTTCAGGCTGGCGGAAGCTATCGATACGTCCTGCTGCATCGTACCGGCGGGCACCTCGCCTTCTCCGGGAAGTACACCGAGGTCACTCCTCACACGCGGATTGTCTACACACAGATCTTCGAGCCGACGGCCGCGGGCCCAGCCTCAGCGGACGAATCAGATTACGCCATCGTGACTGTGACCTTCGAAGCTCGGGGCGACAAGACGCTCCTGACGTCGCACGAGGTTTACCCTTCCAAGGCCGTGCGAGACGGTGTGATCGCTTCGGGGATGGAGAAGGGCATGCGCGAGGCCATGGATCAGCTGGACGAGCTCGTCGCGTCACTCAGCTAGCGCACGAACGTCCGGTCATATCATGGCAGCTGCCTGTTGGGGTGGGGGTAGGGATCGGCACCGCACCCCAACAGGTGTATCAACGCGACGCGACGACGAAGGCGGGTCGCTGCCCCGCGCTGCCGGCGAAATCGCCTAACGGTCTCGTATCGTGAACCACCCGCCGTCGCTCTGGCCACGCAGGGCAGGGTTGTACATCTCCTCGGCGTGCGCTTGCGGCCTCACGAATCGTCCGGCAGTTGTAGCTCGCGCCACATACGACACGGTGTGCGAGCCTCGGCTGAGTAGGCGCGAGTAGAAGGTCGCGCGGTCGTCGTGCTGCTCACTCGCTTCCCAGGTAGTCCACGACCATCCCCACCACCGCCACGCATTGCCGTTCGCTGCGCCGTCCGCTTGCGCCGCACGCTCGCGATCGACGCGCACCGCGTCATCTGTGAGGTAGGGACTCACGCTCGCTGTGCGTAACGAAACGTCGACTGCTTCCAGTCCAGCCGGCAGCGGATCCTCAACGGCCACGAATTCACGATCACTCGGGGCCGTCACACGCAGGCGAACGCGTACGAGGTCTCCTGCCTTCACCTCGGTGACGGTCTTCCCATCGTCGAAGCGCTCGTACCACCGCTCGACAATCAGTCCGTTGGACTCCGGTGACACGGGTCGTTCGGCGGTCACGACGTCAACGGTCGCCGCGACGTAAATGGTGCCGCGAGGAACGCGAACAACCAACGGCAGAGACGACGAGTCGCCAGCCGCAACCATTAGCCCCGTCAGGGGTATCGTGGACTCCGTCACGCCCTCCGCTTGCTCGCCCCGCATGAGCGACGTGCCGGTGGTGGATTCGATCGTGTATGGAGTCGACCTGCCGGAAAGCAGTCGCAGATGCGCAGCGACGGCTCCGGACGCCGACGCAAAGTCCTGCGTGTTCCAAAACCACCGCTGCTCCGCGAGTTCGCGCTGGATGATCCGTTGAACGAGTGGGCCGACCATTGGATGGTCAGGAGCCAGTGCCAGCGTGGCCTCGAGCAGCCGAGCGGCCGGTCGGATCCTGGAAGGGAAGCCATTGGTGATGAGCGTGGAGTCTGGCATGTCCACGCGATTGCCGGCGACCGATACGCTCGTCCAGAGTGAACGCAGGATCGATGTCGCCTCACTTCGCCTGGACGTGCGCGACAACACCAGGGCATAACGCGCGCGATCCTCCCAGGTCAGGCGGTTGACGACGGGCAACAGCGCCAGCTCGCGTCCCGAGCGCCCGACCCGGACAAGAAAGTCCAGCGCCGCCAGACGCTGACCCAGGTGCATAGCGATGGTGCCTGCCCGCTCGACAGTCGTGCCGTACGTTGTATCTGGGAGGGCAGGGGTGCCGTCGAACACATTCTGGACGAAGTTGCCCACCTGGGTCAGTACCTCGTTCGACACCTGGATGCCAAGCTCGCGCGCGTCCACCAACATCAGCCCGGCATACGCCGTGAGCCACGGGTTTGTCCAACTGGACGCGCTCCAATAGCCGATTGAGCCGTCGGGGAGCTGTCGCCTTGCCACGAGGTCCGCGATGCCCTGCAACGCGCGCTGCAGCGAGTCGGCCTTGACCTTGGGCGCTTGGCCGCTCTTGTGCAGCTGCAACAGCGCGATGATCGTGCGCCCCGCACTCACGAGCTGCTCGGTACACGCGTGCGGATAGGCGCTCATGTACCACGCGTACGTCTCGAGCACGGGCAATGGAGTCGTGCCAACACGAATGGTCAATCGCGAACGTGCGGGATCAACGCCCTTCGGCAGCAACAACTGCAGGTTGGCGGAGTCGCGCACCAGGCGAACGACCGTCTGCGCACGGGGATGCTGGTCCGGGCGAACCGGTAGCGTCACTTGCACCGCATCTTGCTGCTGTCCAGCGATCGCACCCAGCTTGACCACCGCGCGCTCGCCAGCGAGCGCCTTCCAGTGAAATGACACCAGCCGTCCTTCCTGGCTGACGCTAGAGGTCTTGCGTGTACTATCTGTCAACTCAATCCCATAACCGGCAGCCGCAACCTGCACCGACTGCGCCGCGGTGTTCCCACGTGCATTGATGATGGCGCCGGCGAAGAAGTCGTCCGCGGGACGAACAAACCGCGGCAACGCGGCGCGCACGACCAGTGGCTTGGAGACGATGAGCGGAGCGTCCCCGCTCCCCAGCTCGGCGCCGGGGCCTACAGCGATCGCCATCACCCGAAACGTCGTGATGTTGTCAGGCAGCCGAACGCGCACCTTGGCGATACCATCCGTGTTGGCGACGATCCCAGCTCGATAGAACGCGGTGGTGAGAAAATCAGCACGTATGTCGGCGAATGCGCCCGTCTGGTCGCTTGCTGCGGCCGCGGCCCCCTTGGCGAAAGCCATGGGGGCGGCCGTAGTGACCACGGCGTCGAGGCGGAGACTCTCATTGAGGCCCAGCCGACGCTCACGAAGGAGCTGTCGCGCCAGCGATTGAAGGGTGGTCGAGAACTGCACGTCGTTCGCTGACAGAGGGTACATCGCGTCGACAGGCTGCGGTGTGGCGAATCCCGTGAGCGAGAGCACGCCCTCATCGGTGGCCCACAAGATGACATCCCCCGTGATCGGCTTGTCATTCGCGTCTCGCACGCGAACGGTCAGTTCGGCCTCGTCTTGCGGGCGATACTCCGGCTTGGCCGCCGAAACGGCGACCTTGAGTCGGCGCGGTGACGCGTCGACGTGAACGCGGACGTCGCCGACACGATAGCGTTGATGCGTCGAATCGGTGCGTGCGGCGTCGCCCCGACGCACGAGCACCACGCCCACATACGCGTTTGGGATCCAGGAGGCGTTGACCGGCACACGAATGGTCTGCAGGCCCGCGCCGACGGAACGACGGGCCTGCCAAAGCACCCGTTCGCGCTCTACCGTAATCCACGCCTCCGCGTTCTCGAATGGTGACGTGAATGTGACGGCTGCAACATCACCGACCTTCAGCGAATCGTATGACACTAGCAGAGGTAGCGCGGTCGGGTCCTCTCCCCACACCGCCCCGGTGCCACCGAACACGTAGCGCGTCAACTGCGTTTGCGTCGGGCGCCCTGCGGCATCGACGGCCGACAGGATGATCGAGTACAACCCTTCCGCGCTCGGCTTCACCTGGATCGTCGCCGATGTGTCACGCGTGACTATTGAATCCACCAGGACTGTGTCCAGCTGGACACGCCACTGGCCACTCATGCTGCCCTCGTCGTAGACAACCGTCCAGCGACGCCGCACCACGGTCGCTCCAACGGTAACGCCACTCATCCACCGGCCCTGCGGCGTGACGGCGCCAATGGCAACCCGCTGCGTGTCGGCCGTGGTCCACCAGGAGCGCTCTCCCCTGGGTTTCGCCGCGATGAAGAACTGCGCCCCAGGGATCATCACGCTTGCCTGCGCAGAGACCGACTGCGCGTTGAGGTCACTGACTGCGACATCTACGTGTAACGCGGCTCCCGAGGCGAAGTGACCCCTTCCACTATCCGTCGGGATCGTCAGCTGCACCTGTCCATCCGGCCCGAGCACCGCACGTCCGGTTTGAGAAATGGGCGGTGTTGCCTGGCGATCGTCGGTGTACCAGTCAGGTTGGCGTCCGATCGTCCACCCGTCGACGCCGGGAATGCGCCAAGGTTGCGTTGGCTCTGTGAGTTGCGCGCGCCACGTCACGGCGCCTTGTGCCATGGGGGCGTCAAACAGAAAGCGTGCCGCGACGCTTGTGCGAACCGTGTCTCCCAGTAGCACCGGTCGCTCGACGATGGCCGCTGTGACCGTGAATTCGGGCGCGCGGTAGTCTGCCACGCGCACAAAGGCTTCGTGCGCATTGGCCCAGTGACCATTCTGACGACGCTCCAAGCGCACGACATACGTCCCCAGTTGCGTGCGAGGGGACAAGCGCGCGGAGTCCGCTGCCGTGCCGTTTGCGGACAGGGTGGTGGTCGTCTCGCGGACCAGCACCGGTTTCCCATCCGTCAGGCCTCGCGTGTACACGCGCCATCGGATCCGCTCCTTTGCAGCTGGCGGGCGAAGGTCGTCCAGCCAGCCATCGCGAACCACGGCACTGAAATACACGGTCTCACCCGGTCGATAGATCCCACGATCCGTGAAAATCGCGGCACGAGCGTGTGGAGTCTGACCGCCGCCAAACCAACGCAAGCCCGACGCCCTCCGCGCGTAATCGAAGATCCGGTATGGGGGCGAAACGGGAGTGATCGATCGGTCGGAGCCGCTGCTGACTTCAACGAAGGAAGGCGTCGTGAACGGAGGATTCATGTCGTAGGGCGGCGTCGCATCGATTTCATCGGATACTGCCTGATCGTCATTCCCCCTCGACGGCAGGGCGGGCAGTAGCGTCGTCCCATCCGCCGCTGTCCTTCGCGCAACCTCGCGCCGCGGCTTGTCCACCAAGGCCCGAACGGTGGCACCGGTCACCGGCCGGCCGGTGCGAACGTCCGTGACGAAAGCCGCCCCTCCGCCGACGCCGCTTCGTACGTGTGCCATCAGGTTGGTTCTTTGAATCACGAGCGGTTGGATCCAGCGTTCTTGCTCGCGAAGGACGCGAAGGTCCTCTGGAGCCAGCTCCAAGTCGGTGTTGTTCGGGCCTCGGGCAAGATCGCCGGGCCGAACCTCTACCACGAGCACGGCATCCCGCCAGGATGTCGCCGGCAGCCGCAACGGTAGCGTGACCTGTCCTTCGGTATTCAGCTCATGTGGCAGGCGCTCCGTGTAGGCGAGCGACTGTCGAGGCAGGATGTGTTTGGAATCCAGCCAGGCACGAGGGTCCGCTACGGCCGCGAACCGATCGCCTGTGGGAACACGCGTCACCGTGATGCGAACCGACGCATAGTTCATGGAGCGCAATCGCAACACGGGATCTCCAGCTCGCGATTCCGTCTCGAGCCCAGACGACGACGCGATGAAGGGGAGGCGATCGCCACTCCGAGTCGTCTGCGTGCGTAGCCGTTGTAGCGTTCGTCCGAAAACGTCGGTGAGGCTCGAGTCGGCGACGACAATGACAGAGTCCCGTGCCGGCATGTGCAACACGAACGCCCAATGTGTCTGCGCCTCGCCGGAATCCGGCGGCGCCGCGAAACGCTCGGGCATCACGCGCACATGAGTTCGTACCTGAGCGTACGTGACCGGCGCACTGAACTGCACCATCAGCCGAGTCGATCCGGCGCAATCGTTCGCAATGGAGCATGCCACCGTGAACTGAAGTGGAGGCGGTGTGGTCGCGCGGTAACGTGTTTCGATGGTGGAGTTCGGCTCGAGCTGCGGAAGGACCAAGTCGACCGGGCAATTGTCCGGCAAGCGTGTGGCCGATCGCAACTCAACGACCTGATCGAAACGCTGATCCAACGAGTCACGAGGTCCGCCACCGTATTGCAGCTGCCACGGGTCTGTCGTCGAGGGCGGCCGGATCTTCGGAATGAGGTGAAACGCCTCCCGGCTGGTGCAGCTTCCGCCGCGGGTTGGCTCCAGCCGCGCGTTCCGCGCAAACGCGACCGAGTCGATGTCTCCACTGAACCGCATCGACACGCGGCCGTACGGGTCCAAGGCGACCGTGCCTTGAGCCGTGAGGGGTGGCACGCTTCCCACCATTGCCGGAGCGGCAACATCGAATCGAGCGACGTAAGGCACCCGCAGGTGACTACCGTCAGAGGCAACGAACGTCGTGTCAATCGTCACCAGCACCGAGGAGCCAGGGCGTAGCGGCGCGCGAGGGACAATTCGGATTGTTGCTGGGTCGCGCCATTCCAATCGGACAGCCACCGACGCCGAGACGCGCGCGACGGTCGATGGGTCCACCAACGCTTCGAGCGTTCCCGAGACCGGACGGTTGAAGCTCAGCGAGATCGTGGACGATGGTCGCAACGATCCCTCTGGGAGGACTTGGGTCACGCGCAGCTCCTGCTGCGCCGCCAGTCCTCCCGACTGCAGCAGTAGGCCAGCTACAAGGACACTGACGGAATTGCGCATGCGACATCCGCTTGTTTGAGTCAACGGCAGCTAACTGAGCCGGTCGAACGGCCACACATACAGCGCGGGGGCAAGGGTGCCGCCTTGCGCTCGCCCCCGGCGAATCGCGGCGTCACACTACTACCCACGCCTATCTATATAGTTGTGGGGTAGTTTCACTGTCGACGAAATCGACCAAGCGTAGCGCGCCGGCTACTTCTTGCGGATTCGAGCGGTTGTCGCTGCCCGGCGGCGAGCCTTGGGCACACCACGCAGTGCCTGGCGCAGGTCATCGATCAAGTCGGCGGTGTCCTCAATCCCGACCGAATAGCGAAGCAAGCCTTCAGGGATTCCGAGCTTCGCGCGTTGTGCGGGCGTACACTCCACATGACTCGTCGTTGCTGGCGGACCCACGTACGTCTGCACACCACCAAGGCTTGGCGCACACTGCGCGAATTGCAGTCGCTTGAGGAAGGGCGCAACGGTCTTCAAGCCACCCGGAAGCTGGAAGCTCAACAGCCCGCCAAAACCGCGCATCTGTCGGCTCGCGATCTCGTGCCCGGGATCGGTTGGCAGTCCGGGGTAATTGACCGATGCGACATTGGGGTGCTCAGACAGGAAGTTGGCAATGGCCAGCGCTGACTCGTTCTGTTGCCTGACCCGCAGGGCCAACGTCTTCATGCCTCGATACAACAGGTAGGCCGCATCCGGCGCCAAACTCGCTCCGGTGATCTCCCGATAGCGAAACACTTCGTCCACCAGCTCTCGCTTTCCACACAACACGCCACCCATGGCGTCCTCGTGGCCACCCAGATACTTCGTGGCACTGTGGACCACCAGATCCGCGCCAAGCGCCAGCGGGTTGCAGTTGACGGGCGTCGCAAAGGTGTTGTCCGTCACCACGATCGCCCCCGCGTGGTGTCCCGCGCGCGCCAAGCGCGCGATGTCCACCACCTTGAGCGTGGGGTTGGTCGGTGTCTCCAAGTAGAGCAGGCGACACCCTTTGCCAATCTCGGCCTCGATGGCCACATGGTCCGTCGTATCGCACAACGCAACGTCGACGCCAACACGCGGCAAGAACTCGAGGAAAAGTCGGCTCGTTCCCCCATAGGAATCACGGATGGACACCACACGATCGCCAGGCTTCAAGAGTGCGAAGAGCGTACCACTCACGGCCGCCATTCCGGTGGCAAATGCCGTTGCCGCTTCTCCACCCTCGACGACACGCACCTTCTCCTCAAACACCTGGACCGTGGGGTTGGTGTTTCGCGTGTAGTTGTGTCCATGTTTCCGACCTAACGCGATGTCCAGCCACTCATCGAGGTCCGGATGACTGAAAGATGCCGTACGGTACAACGGCGGTTGGGATGCGTGATGCGCGTCGTGCGGCGAATCTGTCTCGCCCGCCCACACGAGTTGTGTGGCCGCGCGCGTCGAACGGAAAGTGCGAGGCACGATGGAGCTCCGGTGCAGTGCGGGGTGTGTTCGAATGCAAAGCCTGAATCAACGATGCAATCGGACCCTTCGACAAGAGGCAGGCGACAGGCTACAGGAGGGCAGGCTCGCTGCTGTGCTCCCCCCGCTCGTAGACGATGTGGGCGCGACCCACCAACATGCCATCCAGTGGGCCGATGGCGTCCAGGTCCTTGTTCGCGTAGGGTAGCTTCAACAAGACGTAACGCATCGCGTTCAGTCGGGCGCGCTTCTTACAGTCCGACTTGATGACCGTCCACGGCGAATCAGCCGTATCGGTGTGGAAGAACATCGCTTCCTTCGCCTTGGTATACGCGTCCCACTTGTTGAGCGAGGCCATGTCCACCGGCGACAACTTCCATTGCTTCAGCGGATGCGCCTCGCGTTCCTTGAAACGACGGCGCTGTTCTTTGCGGCTGACGGAGAACCAGAACTTGATCAAGTGCACGCCGCTGCGGACCAGATTCCGCTCGAACTCGGGCGCCTGTCGCATGAACTCCGTGTATTCGTCCGCCGTACAAAACCCCATCACGCGCTCGACACCGGCTCGATTGTACCAGGAGCGATCGAAGAGCGCGATCTCCCCGGCCGTCGGAAGCTCCTGGACATAGCGCTGAAAATACCACTGGCCGCGTTCGACGTCGCTGGGCTTCTCCAAGGCGACGACGCGTGCACCGCGAGGGTTCAGGTGCTCCATGAACCGCTTGATGGTGCCCCCTTTGCCCGCAGCGTCACGACCCTCGAACAGCACAACGACCTTTTGGCCAGTTGCCTTCACCCAGGCTTGCAGCTTCAAGAGTTCAACCTGCAGCGCGTACTTCTGGCGTTCGTACGCCTTGCGTGAGAGCAGGTTGCGATACGGGTAGCCCCCACGACGCCAATCAGCGGCGAGTTCGTCGTCCGCCGTCGACGTCCGCCGAGCCAGCCGCGCCTTGTCGCGCAGCGCCCGGCGCAGGACCGCGGCGTCGTCTGGCGAGGCTCCATCAATGATCGCTTGGAGCGACTCCGCGAGCTGCACGCGATCGACCGCGTGGCGCCCCCTGATGATATCCTCCACCGCGGTCACCTTGGACTCGACCGCCGCCGATACGGCTTGCTGGACGGCATCGGTGCGAACACCCTCCGGCGTCAGCGATCGTGCTATATCGCCAGATGCAACTCGGCGCGTCCGTGCCGCGGTGCCTTGACTGCGAGCGCGCTTTCCGTTCGTATGAACCTTGGCCACGAGAGCTCCAACTGGTGACGGCAACCCGGGCATCGGGTGCGATATCCTGAACCCTGTGCAGGGTGACAGGACCACGCTAGCAAGGGTCCGCCGACAAGACGCCGGGTGTCGCCCGACCGATCCCGGTGGCCCCCCATAAGGGGTCCGCGGGGGTCACAGCCGGCGCACCACACCTCCCACGCGACGTGCCATGTGCGGCGCAGCGTTGTGGAAATACCGTCAGCTCGGCGCTTCTGCGGAGGCCACCTCGCGAGCCACAGGAAACGCACAGCTCCACGCCAAGCTTCCGTTGTCGCGCTGGTTCCACCACGCGAGGGTCGCCTCCTGCAACCGGGCCAGCCGTGCCGCGTATCGATGCCAACGCGAGCCCGCACGCGACGTATCCGGCACGAGCCACTCCTGTGGCGCCGCCTCCGCCAGCAGCAATGTCGTGTCACCGGCGTCGTGCGCGGTGTCGACGGAAATGAGAAGTGTGCTCGGGGTGTGCAGTCCACGCGCGACCAGGTCCTTGCACGACGCGAGCCAGATGTGCGTCAGGACGCTCGCGTCCGCATTCGAGAGCTCGGCCGATGTGAACCGAGTATCCACTCGCACACCGCGCGGTAAGACAGCCATCGTCAAGCGATACGTTAGGCGCCACCAGTCGTCGACCGCTACCGCGCGAAGCGGTGCGAGTGCGCTTGAACGTGTGGGCCCCTTCAGCATCCGCACTGTCCGATTCGCATCGCGGATTTGCTCCGACAGTGCACGAAGCGCATCTGCATCCGCTGCTGCTGCCAACGTGGCGACCGCATCGGCGCGTAATGCCAAGGCACTCGCAATACCACCGAGATCGTGAGCCAGAACACCAAACGAGTCGCGGTAGAGCTCCGCAGCTTCTTGCGCATCGATGGACCCAAAGTCCCGCTTTCGTGATATCATCGCATCCTTCCTCGTGGCGCCTGGCGTTTCGGCAGCCACTCTCCAGGAGACATCATGCTCCAGACTTTGACGAGGACGTCGCCGTCGGCGACGGATCCCATGAGCGATACTCGAATCCGCATCTTACTTGTTGATGATCATACCATCATGCGCGAAGGGCTGGCCGCCGTACTCACGCCCGACAAGGGCCTCGAAGTCGTGGGGCAAGCGGGTGATGGTGAAACCGCCCTTCGCCTGTTTCGCGAGCAATCTCCCGATGTCTCGATCGTCGACCTGCGCATGACTCCCATGGATGGCGTTGAGTTGACGCAAGCCATGCGGAACGAAAATCCCAATGCGCGCGTCGTCTTGTTGACGACATACGACACTGATGAAGACGTGTTCCGTGGCCTTCGCGCTGGGGCTGCCTCGTTCCTCCTTAAAGACGTTGACACGGCAAGACTCGTTGAGACGATTCGCACCGTGCACGCCGGCCGAAAGGACATCTCGCCGGAAATCGCATCGAAGCTGGCCGACCACGTGCACGCCGATGCACTCACGGCACGCCAACGCGAGGTGCTGTCGTGCATCGCCGAGGGCAAGTCGAATCTGGAGATTGCCCACACCCTGAACATCAGCGAAGGCACGGTCAAGGCACACGTCAAGGCAATCCTCCAGAAATTGGACGCTCGCGACCGGACGCAGGCCATCACGATAGCAATCAAGCGGGGGCTGGTTCGCTCCCTGTAGGTGTGCCAACGCCTAACGGCGCCGACTTCCGTCGTTCGCTCCCTCTCTCTTGAGAGATAGGGGCGTGTGCTCCCCGGGGGCGGCGTCGCCGTAGGGGCTCCGGTGGAGAGAAAGTCACCACCCGTGGGAAATAGTGCGGTCGTCCGGTTGTGACCAGCTTACGTGGCGTCCAGCAGGGCCTGTCTCTCCGCGGAGGTGGTTGCAGAAAGGCGGCCGAGGCGGATGGCCCTGGGACCCCCACCAAGTACACGGAGATAGACATGACCACATTGCTTCGAGCGACGGCGACTGTTGCCGCTGCGACGCTGATCATAGGTGCCTGCAAGCCGAAGGACGCGCAAACTGAAGGGCAGGTGACGACGCGCACCGGAGCGGGGGAAGTCGCGAGCTCCATCTCAGGCGACTCGGCGGACAAGCGGGGTGAGGCGCTGGTGCGAGTCGTGAATGCCGCAGCCACCCCGCAAGGGTTGATCGTCCGGTCCGACGAAACACATACGTTGCCCACAGTCGAGTACAAGAAGGTCACGGCCTATCAGCCGATCGACAAGAACTGGGCCACGTTCCAGGTGAACAGCATGCCCGGCGGCAGCTTTGCGGCACTCGAGACAAACCGTGAACTCCTCACGGACGGCTACCGGTACAGCATGGTGATCATGCGCAACAAGGATGGTTCGGGGAGCGAGTCCCGAATCCTGCGCGATGAGATTTCGTCCGACCTGTCGACGTCGCACCTGCGTGTCGTGCATGCGGCGCAGGGCGTGGGTGAAGTGAACGTGATTGCCAAAGGGGGCGAGAAGCTCTTTGACGGCGTGAACTTCACGTCGGAAGCAGGGTTCAAGAGTGTCACGCCGTGGGCTGGCACGCTGGAATTCCGCACGCAGGACGACAACCGTCTGCTGCTGACGCTGCCGAATGTCAAGCTCGAGGCAGGGAAGTCCTACACCATCGTGCTGACACGCAATGAGAAGGGCAAGGTGGATTCCTTCTGGTTCGAAGACACGCAAGCCTAACGACATAATGGACTTGCCGCCCCCGGCGCCGGTGATGCCGTGTGGAGTGGGGAACCGACGTTCGGGGTGCGGCCCATCATGCAAGCGCAACGACCAATGATCTTGAAGACGACCAGCGGACGATGTCCACCCGTTTGCGGAGCGCAGGCAACTTCTGCGAACTGCCCGTGGGTGGCCGACATGCTTGCGCTCTTTGCGACGGCCGCGTACCCCCGCGTCTCCAGGGAACAGCTGCAACGCCTGGCGCCCTGTCTACGAAGAAGCCGTCAAACTACTCTCGCGTCGTTTCCCACGTACGAGCCACCCGCACTCGAGCGCGTTGCAGGCAAGCATGCCACGACGTGGTCACGCCCGCAGCTTATTCCTCGAGTTCGATGATCGCCTCGCCAGAGACGACGCGGCGAATGGCACTAATCAGTCGATCCGCGCTCACGCCCTTCGACACGAACCCCCAGGCGCCCTGCGATAGCGTGCGTTCCATAAGTTCGCCGCTCGGATAACCGGTAAAGACCACAACGCGAGAATCCGGTGCGCGCCTGACCAATTCGGACAAAATTCGCAGCGCATCCACGTCTCCAGGTAAGTCGATGTCCAGGAGCACGATGGATGGATGATGCATGACCGCACCCTCGACCGATAATGCGAAGTCCTCCACACGGTGAAACCGTGTGAACCCCGGCTCCAGATCCAGTCGGCGCTCCAGCGCGTCCACCAGCAGCACGTTGTCATCGATACACATGACGCTGAATGGCGTGTCGGACGGCGAGGTCCCGTGAACGTTGCCAGGCGAGGAGGTCATGATCAGCGCAACAAGGACCGGAGTCGGGTGGTATCGCCAGGGTACACCCAGTGTACCCGCGCATCGGTTGGGGCATCGTCAGGCGCAACGCCAAGGGCCACGATGCGCGGCGCCTGCTGGGCCGCAAGCGTCGCATGCAGGGCATCAGCGTCCGGGAGTGTCGAAGCGTCGCACACGATCAGGTCGACATGCTCTTCCCCCGTGCTGACCTCCTGCATCCCCTGCTGCGCCAGCATGCGACGCACCATGACCTGCTGACGCGGGTCCACCAAACGCACGCGCACACGAATCGGTCGACGGTCGCCGGCTGACACTTCCACATCAATGGGAAGACGCAGCGCGAAGGTCGCCCCCTCACCTACCGTCGACGAGGCCAGGGTGAGGTCGCCCTGATAGCGACGCATGAGACCTTTCGCCGTCGCCAGTCCCAACCCGGTGGCATACTCGCGCGGCCTCGTAGTGAAATATGGCTCGAAGCAGCGCGCCCGGACCTCGTCATCCATCCCCTGCCCGTTGTCGATGACATGCATGCACACGTGCTCCGGCTCCCTGGCCACGGCGACCTCCAGGCGAGGCGCCGAGCCGCCCTCCATGGCACGCCTTGCATTCATCACGAGATTGATGACCACCTGCGCAAGGACGCTCGGTGGCACGCGCACTGGTGGCAGGTCGCTGGGGAACGACGCCACAATGGTCGTACCTGACGGGAGCGCGTCGGCGATGACGGGTCGCAACTCCTGCCACCACTCCGCGAGCCGAGTGGATGGCGCCTCACCGCGCGGCTGAAACGGGTCGGAACCAAGGAGCCGCAGGCCGCCGGCCAACCGCTGGAGGTCGGTGATGCTGCGGCGAATGCCCGCCAGGTCAGCTCGGGCAGCCTCGGGAAGGTCATGTGACGCTGCGAGCACATCCAGCCGCAACAGAATCGGCATGACCAAGTTCCGAAGGTCATGGCCGAGCCCCGTGGCAAGGGTACCGACCATCGCCAATCGCTGAAGATGCCGAAGGTCGGGAGCCTGATCGACGCGATCATCGCTGCTGGTCGTGCGCAGGTCGGACACAGGACGGTCGTTTGGGTGGATGGCGCCAGGTGTGCGAGTCTTGCACCAAACTCATCATCTCGCCGCAGCTGCGGCATGAATACAGCGTCTGCGCCAGAGTGCGCAAATCTGGAGCCAACCCACCCCAGCGCGTGGTGATCTTGGCCGCATTTGAGAACCTTCTCCTTCGAGGAACACAGTCCAGCGTGGGTCCATGACGGCACTTCGCTACAGGGTAGAGCAGCTATCCGGCGGATTCCATTCGCCTCAAGGAAACATCTCCCTCGATACCTGAGAGAGAGCGGTGGGGCAATGACCGAGTCCCGAGGTGTCCCTCGTGAGGAGTAGGCGCCTCACGGCCTAACGGCGTATGGAAAATCGTCCCTCACGAGGACGAGAATTGTCCGAGTGCGCTTGGTATTCTGTCGCCTACGTTCGCGGCGATGCCCGGAAGCGCTGGTAACGCCCGTGCTGTCGCCCAAAGAAGGAGCCACCGTGAATGGCCATCGCTCGCGGACGCGCTCGGCACGATCACGAAGCGTCGGACCAATCAAGTGGGCCGCGCCACAATCATCCCATCGACCAACGGGAGACTGCACATGAACACGGATCGCATGGAAGGCGCGTGGAAGCAGATGAAGGGGCGCATCAAGGAAACATGGGGCAAGCTTACCGATGATGACCTGGATCGCGTCGAGGGCCAGTGGGACCAACTCACCGGTTTAATCCAAAACAAGTACGGCAAGGCACGCGACGAGGCAGAGGTGGAAGTGAAGCGGTTTCGTGAGGAATACGACGACTTACCGAACCCGCGCTCGGTTCCCCCCCGCTGACGGGCGATTGGAGCCGGGCGGCAACGCTCGGCTCCAACGCCGTACCACCATTAACGCCTGGTCAAATCCATGCTACTGAATTCACGGGACCAGATTACGAGTCACCTCACGGACATGCTGGCGCTCGAGCGCCACCTGCAACACGCGCTTGATGTACAGCTCTCCGTGATGGATGACACCGTGGGGTCCGCACGCGAATTACGGAAGGTTCAACAGACCTGCACCCGGCACGTTGACGCACTGGACGCGCTCGTAAGACGGCGACATGCCGGGCGGGCGGTGCAGCGCAAGTCAGTGAAGGAAGCAGCATCCGCCATGCTCGGTGTCAGTGCGATTGCCGTTGACTTTGTACGGACCGAGCAACTGCCGAAGAACCTCCCAGAAGACTACGCGGCGGTGTCACTCATGTGCGTGGGTTACGTAATGGTGCACCGCGCAGCCCTCTCGCGCGGAGAGGTGGATGTGATCGATCTTGCCTATCGCTGCTTGCAAGCGCATTCGCGATCAACCCTCTTGCTGCGAACAGCGGACCCGGCCCGTGGCAAGCGCGGCGAACGGCAGGTGCGGTACTCCGTGGAGTGATCACATCTGGATCTGAAGCGCGATACGATTCGTGTCTGCACATCCAAGCTACGCTCCCCAACAACAAGGATGGGACGAGCCGAGTTGCCTAACAGATGTGCTTGCGCTTCACGTGTACCTCACACGATGTTGACTGAGCCTGCTGTTCCTCGATGACGACGGCTAGCCGCGGTTCGCCCACACGAACCTGATCGAGGACAGCAGGCACCTGCTATTGTTCGTGGAGGTTTACGAACTGAAGGGCTACGGGCAGGGAACTCACCGAGAAGCCGATCGACGTGTCGAGTTGAACGCGAGCGATTCCGATCGCGGGCTCAGTAAAGCGGCACATGACGCGGCCACCAGACTGGACCGCCGCTGCCGAGGACACGGTGAGGTTCGTCGTGAAGACACCATTGACGTTTGTGGTGACGACGATCGCGCCCGCGCCGCCACAGCCGACGCTTACCGTCGTACCTGGGATAAGGGTGCCACTATTGGAGTAGACGGCCCCTTGCACCGACGCGTGACCCATTCCAATTGTGGACGACGGATCTGTGGTGCGATCGGCGCAGGCCACAGTCGCAGCTGCGAAGGAAAGCACGAGCCACTGGTGACAACCAACCGACATCGGATCAGCGGATTCGGGGACGCCTAACGTAGCCACCGCCGCCGATTGGGCGCCTGTGGCGAGCTTCCAAGTCTCAATAAGTGACAAGCTGGAGCGACGGCCACCACTACTCGCGCGCGCTGAACAGGCCGGTAGCTTTCCGGCTTCCCCCAACAAATGCGAAACCTCATGCGCGTCTCCGTGGGCAGGCTGAGCATGTCGTCGTTCGTCCTGGCGTCGCTCCTGACGCGCGTGGCGCAGGCGCAAACACAGGGCTGGATGCTTGGCCCCTTCGAGAAGCTCCCGGCCGTGAATCCGATCCTCACACCGACAAGTCTGTCGACGTTTCGCTCTCCCATGGGGGACCGGGACGTGCGTTGGGAGGCGTACGCCACCTTCAACCCCGCCGCAGTTGTACGTGACGGCCGAGTGTTTGTGCTCTATCGCGCCGAGGACTCGAGCGGCACGGCAAAGATCGGCGGCCATACGTCACGCATAGGCTTGGCCGAGAGTGAGGACGGGCTGCACTTCACGCGCCGCGGCACTCCGGTCCTGTTTCCCGATCGTGATTCGCAGCGTGCCAATGAGTGGCCCGGGGGTGTAGAGGATCCTCGCGTCGTGGAGACTGAAGATGGTCGATACGTTCTGACGTATACGCAGTGGAACCACCGCACCCCGCGATTGGCTGTGGCCACGTCGCGCGACCTCATCCATTGGACCAAGCATGGCCCCGCGTTTTCAAAGGCTGGACGGCGATATGGCACCATGGAAACAAAGTCCGGTGCCATCATTTGTCGTGTCGAGGGAAGCCGCCTCATCGCGGCGAAGATCGGAGGGAAGTATTGGATGTACTTCAACGTTCCTCACGTGCTCTTGGCCACATCCGAGGACCTGATTCAGTGGACTCCTCTGGAAGACGACAGCGGCCAACCACTCCGTGTACTTTCGCCCCGGCCGGGGTACTTCGATTCTTGGCTTGTTGAAGCTGGACCACCAGCAATCATCACCGAACGCGGCATTGTCGTGCTCTACAACGCAGGCAATAGCGGAACGCACGGTGACCGCTCAATACCGGCACGGGTCTACACCGGTGGACAAGCGCTGTTTGACCCGCTGAGTCCACACAAACTGTTGGATCGAACCAACACGCCATTCATCCAGCCGACGGAGTCTTACGAACGAAGTGGACAGTACGCCGAGGGGACGACGTTCCTCGAAGGGCTAGTTCCATTCAACGGCCGATGGCTTCTGTACTACGGGATGGCCGATTCGCGCGTCGGACTCGCGCGATCCGTGGTGCCATAGGATTGCCACGCATGCGAGCACGACGGTGGAAGTCGTCAACATGGGAGCTGCGGTAAACGTAAGGAGGTCTCCTATTGCCTCGTTGTATATGGCAACGGCGCGACTCGTAGATTGATCTCCAGACCGACGTCGTGGGGATGGAACGTCAGGGCAGGAATGGCGTCTGGTGACCTCCAGACCGCAGGTGTACCCACGCACGCTTCACTCGCACGAAGGAACACGGCATGCCGTCACGTATCCCCGAGGTCCTGGCGATCATCGGAGAAGCAGTTCCTGATTTCTTGTGGATGTCGACGGCGTCCGGTGCACCGATCTACCAGAATCGCGCATGGCGCGACTATGCGGGAATTCATAGCGTCGACACTACGGCGCCCATCTGGGACTCGCTGACGCATCCCGACGACTTGGAGTACTTCCGCCAGACGTGGGAGCAGGCCACTCGCGAGGCACGTCCCTTCGAAATCGAACATCGTTGTCGGCGACACGACGGAGCCTATAGGTGGTTCCTCTGTCGAGCGGCGCCCATCCGGGACGCCTCTGGGGAACTGACGCATTGGGTGGGAACAGTCACCGACATCCACGCACAGAAAATCGTAGAGGCAGAACTCGCGCGCTCGATCCGCCGGCGCGATGAGTTCCTGGCGGCGCTTGCGCATGAGGTGCGAAATCCACTGCAGGCGATGCGACAGGCGCTGGATGTGGTGCAGCTGCCCGCCGCACCCGATGAAGTTCGGTCGAGCATGCTGTCGGTCCTTCAGAATCAGCTGCAACAACTGACACGCCTGACCAACGACATGGTCGACGGCAATCGCGTCCGCTGGAACGCCATGTCACTCGTTCCCGCGGAAACTACCCTTCAAGTCCTCGTCTCGGACGCGGTGAATTCCGCCAAGGCCGTAATGGAGGAGCGCGAACACCGGCTCGAGGTCGAGGTGGCCGATCCGGATTGTCCCATGACCGTCGACGCCATGCGTGTGATCCAGGCGCTGGTCAACCTGCTGACCAACGCCGCGAAGTTCAGCGAGGTGGGGTCGCGCGTACTGCTCACCGCCAGCTGCGAGCAGGGTGAGGCCGTATTCGTGGTGCGGGATTGGGGCCGTGGAATGGACGCCGAGACGCTGCCACGGATCTTCGAGCTTTTTGAGCGCGGTGAGTGCGAACAGCCGAGCGAAGGATTTGGGATTGGGCTGGCCCTGGTTCGCCACGTCGCGGAACTGCACGGGGGGCGCATCGAGGCGC
The DNA here is from genome assembly GCA_044224875.1 of Gemmatimonadaceae bacterium. Lineage (GTDB taxonomy): Bacteria > Gemmatimonadota > Gemmatimonadetes > Gemmatimonadales > Gemmatimonadaceae > JABAQJ01. Next base: position 180,042 of record JBGAJQ010000001.1, read on the forward strand.
AGAGCGCCGGCGTAGGATGCGGCAGCCAGTTTACCCTGCGGATTCCGCTGGTGGCGCCCCCGCGTACGTGACACGCGGGAATGCATCCTCGCGCCGGCGCGCGAGCACGATAGATTCGTTCCCGGTCGCTCACGGAGCCTATCGACGTGTTCCTTGGCAGTCCGAAATCCGAGAAACAGCATGACGTGATCGTGGTGGGATCGGGTGCTGGGGGCGGTATGGCCGCCTACCAGCTGTCCGTGGCCGGCCTGAAGGTGTTGGTGCTGGAGGCCGGGCGACGATACGACCCCGCGGTCGAGACCCCGATGTTCAAGCTTCCGCGCGAGGCGCCACTGCGCGGAGCTGGGTACAAGGAGAAGCCCTTCGGCTTTTACGACGCCACTGTCGACGGCGGGTGGGAGGTGCCGGGCGAGCCGTACACGACGGCGCAGGGCAGCGATTTCCTGTGGTGGCGCGCACGCATGTTAGGCGGCCGCACCAATCATTGGGGTCGCATTTCGCTCCGCATGGGTGCTTACGACTTCAAACCGAAGTCCCGTGACGGTCTTGGTGCAGACTGGCCACTGGACTACGCCGACCTCGCACCCTACTACGACAAGACCGAGATGCTCATTGGCGTGTACGGCGGCGACGATGACCTCGAAAACACTCCACGGTCATCACCCGGCGTCCTCATGCCGCCGCCAGCGCCACGGGCAACCGAGCTCCTGGCGAAGAAGGCGTGCACGCCGCTCGGTATCCCGGTGATTCCTGCGCACCTGGCGATCATGACCAAGCGTCAGGACGCCGCGACGTTGCCAAAGAAGTTGCATCATGGGAACCCACTTGCGCAGCGCGTCTTGGCCCAGTCGATGGCAGCGCGTCAGGCATGCTTCTGGGCAACGCCGTGCGGCAACGGTTGCTCGATCCGCGCCAACTTCCAGTCCACCACAGTGCTCTTGCCGCCCGCGATGGCGACGGGCAACTGCGACATCGTGAACGACGCGATGGTGCGCGAAGTGACCGTCGATTCGCAGGGTCGGGCAACCGGTGTTCACTACATCGACAAGCGGACACGCAGCGACCATCACGTGAAGGCGCGCGTGGTCGTGCTGGCTGCGAGCGCGTGCGAGACCGCACGCATTCTGCTCAACTCGAAGAGCTCACAATTCCCCAACGGCCTCTCCAATGGCAGCGGCCTGGTTGGGAAGTACCTGATGGACACGGTGGGCGCAGGCATCGGTGGTCAGATCCCAGCGCTCGAGAACACGCCCCCGCACAACCAGGACGGTGCGTCTGGCATGCACATGTACATGCCGTGGTGGAAGTACAAGGAGCAGCTGGCGGGGGACCTGGGATTCGCCCGCGGCTATCACGTGGAGTTTGGCGGCGGACGCGACATGCCCGGCTCGGGCGCATTCGGCGGACTGGAACGCTACACTGAAGGCGCGTACGGCAAACGATTCAAGGAAGCCGCGCGACGGTACTACGGATCGTGGATGTGGTTCGATGGCCGCGGAGAGATGATACCTAACGAAGACTGCTACTGCGAACTGGACCCCAACGTGACGGACCAGTGGGGAATTCCAGTGCTTCGTTTTCACTGGAAGTGGTCGGAACACGAGACGCGACAAGCCGCTCACATGGTGAAAACCTTTGCCGAGATCATTTCGGCGTTAGGCGGCAAGGTGAATGGGACGGTGGAGACCGACGGTGCAAAGGTCATTGCCAAGGGCGGGCAGATCATCCATGAAGTGGGCACGTGTCGCATGGGCAGCGAGGCATCGAGTTCGGTCCTGAACCAGTGGTGCCAGTCGTGGGAGACGAAGAACCTCTTCGTCACCGACGGCGCTCCCTTCGTCTCCAACGCGGACAAGAATCCCACCCTGAGTATTCTGGCGTTGGCCTGGCGAACGACCGACTACATCGTCGATCAACTCAAGCAGCGGAATATCGGATGAGCGACGCACAGGAGACGCCGATGAAGCGACGCGAGGCACTCAAGGTCATCGCCACCACGGCCGCCGCCATTCCCCTCGCTGAAGGCGTCGCGCCGCGCGAGGCGGCGGCCAGTCCACTCCCCGTCCTGGACGAGCAAGCTGCACCCGCCGCGCCGTTGGGCGGTCCGAGAGGGACCGCGAGCGACCCGGATCTTCAACGGCCCGTCGCGAACTGGCCGCGAAAGTTGACGAGTGCAGAACTGGTGACGCTGACGGCGCTGTGCGACATGATCATACCCGCTGACAGCAAGTCGCCAAGCGCCTCGGCGGTTGGCGTGCCGGCGTATATCAACGAGTATGTCAGTTGTCCGCGGGACTATTACCAGAAGGTGCTGATTCAGGTGCGCGGCGGACTGGTATGGTTGAACGTCGAAAGCAACCGCCGCTTCCAGCGGTCGTTCGCGCGCCTGACCGTTGCCGAACGAACCCAGATTTGCGATGACATTTGCTACGTGCCGCGCGCGAAGCCAGAGTTTCAGGCGGCAGCCCGCTTCTTTGATGTGGTGCGCGACCTGACGGCCGAGGGATTCTACACGACGGACGCGGGGATGAAGGATATTGGATACGTCGGCAACGTGGCCCTGCCGAAGTTCGATGGCCCCCCGCCTGAGGTCTTGAAGCACCTGGGACTGGCGTAGCCAGAGCATCGCACGCCCTTGGAGTCAGCTTCGACACGTCGCACTCGACGTGAACGCGTCGTGACGCGGCCCGAGGAAGGTGGCGAAGCGAGCGCGCGCCCGACCGCTGGGCGCGCGCCGTTGCTGCAAGACTAGGCCTTAATCGTGAACGCTCGCGACGTGGCCGGTTTGAGCGGAATCTCGCCGAGTGACCCGGTCACCGTGAGTGTGTACACGCCCCGCGTCGGAATGCGAATGTTCGGGAATGTCGCCGTTCCATCGCTCTGTGTCACCGCACGGAAGGTGACGCCACCTGGTTGCAGCGTCATGGTGATCTGCACACCACCGATCGGCGTGCCAAGATTGGTGAGAGCGCGCACCTGCACGGCTGGCGAAATCGGCTGCTTGATGATGCCGTCACTGGGCTGCTGCGTGAAGATGATCGCATCGTTTCGCGGTGTCACGATCACGGCGCCAGACGGACTCAAGCCGCTCAAGCTGCCACCGACACCGCCAAGCCCGAGTACTCCGTTGCCCGCCGGGCAGAAGGAGAGGGATACCAGGCCAAGCACCGATGAAGACGGCTGCGCGTTATGCAACAAGCGGGGCAGGGCGTAGAGTGCCGGATCGATGCAGATCCCCGCATTCAACGGCGCACTCGCCGGGAAGGCAGGATGCGCGGGGAACGACGACAGCTCAAACCCGGTAAAGGGCACACTGCCGTTCATCACCGGTGGTTCGTTGGTGAAGGTGCTAACGGGACGCTCGTACCCAAAGAGAAGAAGTCGCTGTCCCGTGGTGGCACTCCAGCTGGGCGTTTCGGCGCCCCACTCCGGGTCGGCGGGCACCCGCTGCCCCGGCGACGCATCGAAGGCCTGCGCCGATCCCGTGGGGTCCTGCGCACCCGCTCGCACTTCCAGCAGCCCTTCGTCGATGGCCACGTCCAGCGAATCGAGGTCGGACGGATAGGCGGTGGAGCTGGTGCATCCGATGAATCCCTTGACGACCTCCTCGCCATCGGCGCCGCTGCCGGCCTGGCTGGTAGTTCCCCTGCCAGCTGCAACGCGCGCCATGCCGTCAAAAGCCTTGGCATCGGCCGCTGGCGTGCCACCAGGCTGCCACAGAAGTTCGACGTCCTCGATGATGGCGAAGACCTCGTCGCGCGGCGATGAAAAGAAACGCTGCGCGCTCTGGCGCAAGGTGGTGAAATCGCACGCGATCGGCGCAGAGCCTAACGAGGCAGTGGGCGTGGTGCCGAGGATGGTGGCACTCGGGTCTCGTCCACAGGCAGCGAGGAGGAGACCAGCAGCAACAGCAGGGACGAGCGTGCGCATGGCGGACCCGGTGGACAGAGGCCCTCCATAGTGCACAACGTGTAAACGAATCCGCCAGTACCGGCAGCTTTCGCCTAGCTACCGAACGCCGATGAGCGACTTGTAGCGCGGATCCTCACGTATGGGGTCCAGCCACCACGACTCGTCATGCTGGGCGAGCGCCCGCTGCTGCGGATTGTTGGCCAGGTACTTGGTGAGCAGGCGGATGGCATCCTCCTTGTCACCCACCTGCGCGCGCGCAAAGGCTTCGAGTTGTGTCAATTCGCTGGTCGGGTCCAGCTGGCTCGGTGCTCGCGACGCGACCATCATCCGGCGCGCGCTGTCCGGGAGGCCAGCCCTGATGAGGGCGATGGCGGCAATCATCCCGCCCTTGTGACGGTCGAATTCCGTCAGATTTGCCGGACTGGCCTTCACGTACGCGTCGACGGCGGCCCAAATCGAGTCGACCGCCGGCTTCTGCCCAGGCATCGTCAACAGCCAAAGCCGGCACTCGCTGAAGCGGAAGTTGTCGGGAAAGCGCTCGCGACCCACCGCGCACCACTTGGCGACCTCCGTGTGATTGCCAAGATCGAGTGACGTCATGACCAATCGATACAGCGTCTTGTCGGCATCCACGAGGTAGGGGTCGGACTCGTACGCCGTCTGGGCGGCGAGCTTCGCCTCTGACGTCTGCGACTTCGCCATCAACAGGTGGCTGAGCGTGTTCCAGGCCGACGCCTGCAGTGAGTTCGCGGCAATAGAAGCACGAAAGTCTTTCTCGGCGTCGGCGAGGAGTCGATCGGCGCTGGGAGCGTCAGGTGCGAGGTTCAGCAGCCAGCGCAGGTACGTCAGGGTGGCACGCGACTCCAATGCGTCCGGATCGCCGGGAGCGCGGCGAACCGCTTCGCCAGCATGCCCCAATCCGAGATCGATGAACCTCGCATACTGTGTGGGGTCACCTGGCCCGAGCAAGCGGGCCAGCCGATAGGCGAGTTTCGCCCGCTCGGCGGGCGGGGCGGCCCAGCGCGTGTCCATGGCCTGGACGGAGGCGAGCTGCGAGTCCGCTTGTATGAGCTGACGGCTGGCGGCATCCACCTGGCCGTCGGCGAGCAGCGAACCGGCGCCGGTCACCGTCTCCAAGGCGCGTTGCATGGCTTCCCATGCCTTGGGGTCGCGGCTCCCTCCCTTACTGACGAGAAGCTCGACCTCGTGCCCCACCTGCTTGCGCAGAAAGCGAGCGACTTCGGCCGCCAGGTCGTCTTGCAGGGCAAACAGGTCGGCCCGTGACCGGTCGTCCAGGGTGGTGGACCCGATCTCGCGCTTGGTGAGCGCGTCCTCCACCGAAATCCGCAGCCGCAACCGCTCGCCGGATTGCGACACGCTACCGCTCACGATCGTCCCGACCTTCAACAAGCGCCCAACGCTGTCACCGGGAATCTTCTGTCCCCGCAGCGGTAACACACCGTTTCGCGAGATCACGACGAATGGCTTCACACGCGCCAGTTCGCTGATCAGCGCCTCGGTGAAGCCGTCGGCCAGGGGACGAAGCTCGCCGTTGGGGCTTTGATCGTCGAAATACAAGACGGCGATGTGATTGGGGTCGAAGTCGGTGCCAATGCGCTCGATGGCGGGCGCCGTCCCCCATTTCGTCCACCCCCACCAACCTAACGTGGCAACAATCAGCACGCCCACCACCGCCGCCCAGCCCACGGTCCGACCGCGCGGTGCACGTACAGGGGCCGGTATGGCCGTTCGTTGTCCGGAGCGCGTGGGGGGCTCACGATGGGTCCGGCCCGTCAGAGCATCCGCAAACTCCACGGCCGTCGCGAAGCGGTCCGCTGCGGTCTTCTCCAGCGCACACAAGACCGCGTCTTCGACTGGCTGAGGAACGCTCGCCCGCACGATGCGAATGCTGGGCACCTGCTCCATGGCGTGCTTGGCCATCAGCGCCATCGGCGAGGCACCGGTGAACGGCGGCGACCCGGCCAGCATTTCATACAACACACAACCAAGCGAGTAGATGTCACTCGCCGGCGTGAGGTCTCGCTCCCCAGCCGCTTGCTCGGGGCTCATGTATGTCGGCGTTCCGATGGCAACACCCGTGAGGGTCAACTTCTCACCGCCAGCGTCGGTGACTGCCTTGGCGATGCCAAAGTCCGCGACGAACGCGTGGCCACCCGCCAGCAGAATGTTGGCAGGCTTGATGTCCCGATGGATCACCGAGTGATCGTGCGCATAGGAAAGTGCGTCGGCGACTTGCTCGGCGATGGCCAGGGCTTGGTCGATCGGAAGCTGTTTCTCGCGATCGAGACGATCCCGCAACGACTCGCCCTCGACCAGCGGCATGACGTAGTACAGGAGGCCGTCCTCTTCTCCTGAATCGAGGACGCCGAGGATGTGCGGATGGACGAGGTTTCGCCCGACCTCGATCTCCTTGAGGAAGCGAGTTGCACCCAGCGTTGCCGCGAGGTCGGGGTCGAGCACCTTCACGGCGACCCGACTACCGGTCGTGACATCGGTCGCGACAAAAACCACGGCCATGCCCCCGCGACCAAGCACACGCTCGATCTGGTAGCGGCCTTGGAGACAACGACCAATCACGTCCAACGTTTGGGTCATCTCGAGAATCCTGGCTCGTGGAGCACCGTGGACCACCGGATACTAGGGGTGGTTGAGGCAGGCGGCCAGAGCGTGGCACGCTCGCGGGCCGCCACAGTCCGACGGTCGACATCCGCGCAGGGCAGGAGAATTGGGGTGACCCGAACGAACGACGCCCCCAGCCGCATGACCGGGGGCGCCGTGTGAGGGGACTGCGGGTCGCTAGTTGGGAGGCACGCGAAGTCCTGCATGCTGTCCCTCGCGCACCGCGATCCGCTCGCTGGCGAGATCCTGTCCGTTCTCCAGGTGCACGAAGATCACGATCGACTTGTCCGTTCTGATGACCGATTTCGGCAATCGAAAGGTCGTACGACCGTTAGCCTTCGCATCACCGAGCCGCACGGCGAAGGTGTTCATATGGGCCAAGACCGTGACCGGTTCGGCGCGAGGATTTTCAACGGTCAGGGTGGTGCTGGCCAACTCCTCCGGGTTCAACACCTCCTGCATGGAATCCGCAGGCTCAGGCACGCCACCTTCTGGGGGCACCAGCAGCGCGATATGCGCAAGCCGCGGCAGTGTGAAGTGCTGCGATCCCAAGTCCTGCTCGCCGTCAGGCCGTACGAACAACCGGATGTCCTTGTGCCCCTCGATGGCCCATGCCGGCAGCCGCAACGTCGACACGGCAAGCGCCGGGACGACACCGAGCCGTCGATCAAAACGCCCGAATTCCATATAGACCGCGACGGCCTTCTTTCGTGCGTTCTGGACCGTGATGACGTTGACGGTATCGACCGTCACGACTGGCGGGAGCTTCTGCGGATTTTGTGCAGGCAGGTTCATCCCCAGCACTCCGAAGGCGAATGCCGCCACTGCAACGGAGCGTTTCATAAATCCCTCCCGATCCGCGATTTGGATCAACGACCTACGGAGCCGACAGACAACGAATCGATAGACTCGTCAACCTTCCTCGACTCCAAGGTCAAGCTTACGAAGGGTGGGTGTCCGCGGGTATCGGCGTTTTCGGTGTATTTCCGTCATCCCTTCCTTTGCATCCATTGGGGTGCCAAGCACCCCAATGCATGCGCCCATGGAACCAGCATCGCTCCGTGTGCGACCATACCGATCGCGTCATTTGCTCTTGATTGTCACATCTTGACAATCAAGATGAATGATGACTATCGTGCTCCAGCGAGGCAAAGGCCAAGGGGGGGCGCAATGGACGAACCGAACACCGACGTCATTCAGGGGACGATGGATCTCCTCATCCTCAAGACCTTGAGTCTCACGCCCCTGCATGGCTTTGGAATCGCCAGGCGCATCGAGCAGGTGTCGCGCGGGGTGTTCAAGGTCAACCCTGGGTCGCTGCTCACGGCCTTGCAGCGTCTGGAACGCGCCGGGTGGCTGGATGCGGAGTGGCAGCAAACGGAGAACGCGCGGCGCGCACGCGTCTACACATTGACGCGCGCCGGTCGAAAGCAGCTTGAACTAGAGACCGAAGATTGGTCGAGACGAGCGTCGGCCGTGGCTCGCTTGCTCAAGGCGGGAGCGTAGTGCCATGGGTCTGTTGAGGCGCTTCTTCCGCGGGCTACACGCACTCACCCATGGCGACGCCGTGGATCGTGATGTGGACGATGAAGTGCGGCACTACGTAGAGCAGGCTGCGGCGGCGCACGTGGCCCGCGGCGCCAACGCCCAGGACGCAATGCGTCTGGCGCGCCTGGAGCTTGGAAGCACGACAGCCGTTAGGCAGCAGGTGCGCGACTCGGGATGGGAAAGTGGACTCGCGGCGGCGCTGACCGATGCGCGGTACGCCCTGCGGCGCCTGAGGTACTCGCCTGGGTTTTCGGCGGTTACCGTGCTCACGCTCGCCGTCGGTGTCGGCGCCACGACGGCGATCTTCAGCGCCGTCAACGCTATCCTCCTCGAGCCGCTCCCGTATCCACACGCGCAAGGCATCGTGTCCGTCTGGGAGCTGGGAGACAATGGCCGGAGCAACCAGAGCTCGTTTGGCATGTACCGCGGCCTCCTGGACCGAAACGCGGTCTTCAGTGATCTGGCGGCAATGAAGTCATGGCAGCCTTCCTTCACTGGAGCCCAGCAGGCGGAACGGCTCGATGGCCAACGCGTTTCCTCATCCTTTTTCCGTGTGCTGGGCATCGCGCCCGCGCTCGGACGCGACTTTGCCGACGCGGATGACGTTACCCGCGGTCCGAACCACGTGATCATCAGTGACGGTTTGTGGCGCCGCCGCTTTGGAGCCGATGCGTCGGTGATTGGTCGACTCGTGCAGCTGGAGGACAGTGCCTTCACCGTTGTTGGCGTGCTGCCGCCGACGTTCGAGAACGTGCTCGCGCCAACGGCTGAAGTCTACGCGCCACTGCAGTACGAGTTGTCCGAAGGTCGCGCGTGGGGTCATCACCTGCACGTCATCGGGCGCTTGAAGAACACGACGGGGATTGAGCTGGCGTCGCGCGAAGTGAACGCCATGGGGCGGGCTGTGATCGAACAATGGCATCCAGAGACCTATGGTGCTGCGACGCAATTCTCGGTCATGACGCTGCAGGACGAGCTCACGCAGGGTGTTCGCCGGGCACTCCTCCTCATCTTGGCCGCCGCTGCGTTGGTGCTGGTGATCGCGTGCATCAACGTCACCAACCTGCTGCTGGCGAGAGGAGTCCTCCGTCGGGGCGAGTTCGCGCTCCGCGCGGCACTCGGCGCCGGCCGCCGCCGACTCGTTCGGCAGCTTCTGACGGAAAGCGTCGTCCTCGGCGCCATTGGTGGAGCGCTGGGAATTGCGCTGGCACTGCTCGGGTCACGCGTCATCGTCGCCATGAGTCCCCCCGAGCTTCCACGTGTCGCGGCGATCGGTGTCGATGGGCGAGTTCTCGTCTTCACGTTGCTCCTGACGACCGTGATCGCGCTGGTTGTCGGTGTGATGCCGGCTGTGCAGGCGGCGTCCGATGCCCCCCATGGTGACTTACAGCAAACGTCACGGCGCGCGATAGGCCTGCGGAGTGGCGTACGAAACGCACTGGTCGTGGCCGAAGTGGCTCTGGCGTTGATCCTGCTTGTCAATTCCGGGCTCCTGCTGCGAAGCATCGAGCGCCTCTTCGCCGTCCCTGTCGGATTCGATCCGTCGTCTGTGCTCACCGTACAGGTGCAGGTGTCTGGTCAGGGCTTCGAATCCGACAGTGCCAAACACCAATTCTTCTCGCAGGCAACGAGCGCCATCCAGGCCATTCCCGGAGTGGAAGCCGTTGCGTTCACCAGCCAATTGCCGTTGAGCGGGGACCAGGACGAGTACGGTGCGTCGTTCGACGCGACGCCCACGCAGGCCGCCGTCAGTTTCCCCGTGTTCCGCTACACGGTGAGCCCGGGCTATTTGGAAACCATGCGGATTCCATTGCGCGCCGGGCGCTTGCTAAATGACGGAGACCGGCGTGGCGCGACGCCGGTCGCGTTGATCAGTGAATCGCTCGCGCGGCTCCGGTTCGGTTCCGAGTCGCCACTTGGCCAGCAGGTGCACGTTGGAGGATTTCCGTCGGCTCCAGCATACACAATCGTCGGCGTGGTCGGCGATGTGAAGCAGGTGTCTCTGGCGTTGAATCAGTCGGCCGCGGTGTACCTGACGACGACCCAATGGCACTGGGTGGACAACGTCATGTCCTTCGTCGTGCGTACAAGAGGCGATGCCGGCGCATCGACGCCGGCTGTCCGCGCGGCGATTTGGTCGATCGATCGCGACCAACCCGTGGTGCGCGTGGCGACGATGGAGCACCTGCTCTCCGCATCAGCCGCCGAACGGCAATTCGCCTTGCTGCTCTTTGAGGGCTTCTCCCTTGCTGCGTTGTTGCTAGCGGCGGCAGGGATCTACGGACTGCTCTCAGGGAATGTCGCCGAGCGGACGAGAGAGATTGGGGTACGCTCGGCCCTGGGTGCGACCAAAACCCAGCTGCTGTTGATGATCGTGCGTCACAGCCTGCGCCTGACATGCACGGGCATGGTCATCGGTTTGATCGGTGCGCTGCTGACGACTCGCGTAACGGTCGCCATGCTGTTTGGTGTGTCGCCACTGGACCCGCTTACGTACGTCGGCGTGGTATTCCTGCTCATATTGGTTGCATTGGCGGCGAGTGCGGTGCCCGTCGCGCGCGCACTCGGAGTGGATCCGACGACCACATTGCGCGCCGACTAACTCGAAGGCGCACCGCATGGCTGAGTCGGCCTCAGCGGGACGATGAGCACGTGACAGTCACGAATCTCCGCCCGAGCTTCACTGCGCGTGTTCACAGGACGCACTTCAGGCCGATCCCTTCGAGGTAGTTGGGCGTGCACCTTCGCGGTGCTCACAGTTTGCCCCTGACGGGAAATGGTGAGCGTGTCCCGGCCGTGGCACATTGCCTGAGCCGTCGCATGTGCGCGTTGACGGCACGCCTTGGGTGGCGATCTGTACATGACGAGCTGGTCGGAACTCGGAGCTTCGCACGAGCGGCCTGCCACGCGCGATCATCTGGGAGCGCTCATGAGGCGTCACGTAGCTGCCGCACCCGGCATCGGTACGCGGGAGACGTTGGGGGTACCGGTGTTCGGGTCGCGGGCGCTTTCGTCCGCTGGTTGGTGGCATGTGCTGGCGGGGGCGGCGATCGAGCTCGGCGGGTCGGTAATAATCCTGGGCGGACTGCTGAGACAGGATCGCCGCATCTACGCTCGCGGACATCGCCTGCGCCTGACCGGCCTGCTGCGCCGCTTCTATCGGGCTGACCGGCATCTCGTCGGAACGCTCGTGGATCGGTGGATGCGTTCCCCGTGTGCGGAGCATACGGACGGTCGCACGCCGATCGACCAGAGACCATCTGACTGAGAAGCAACAACACCACGTGCGCTCAATCTTTGAGCTGCCGGAGGAGGTACTACTCGTGAGGATCGCCGTGATCGCCCCGTTGTACGAACGTGTGCCCCCAAAACTTTACGGAGGCACGGAGCGCGTCGTGTCGTTCCTTACGGAGGAACTCGTGGCGCAGGGGCATGATGTCACGCTCTTCGCCAGCGGCGACTCGATCACGTCGGCCAGGCTTGTGCCGGTGTGGGATCGCGCCCTCCGGTTGGACGACCGCGATCCCGAAGCGACGTCGTTGCACGTGTTGATGCTGGAGCGGGTGTTCGGCCTCGCGCGCGACTTTGACGTGATGCACTTCCACATCGACGCGATTCAGCTCCCTTTGGCTCGTCGCTCCGCGGTTCCCTGTGTAATGACCATGCATGGTCGGCTCGATTTGGTGGGTCTCAAGGAACTCTACGACGAGTATGTCGAATTGCCGCTGGTGTCGATCTCAAATGCGCAACGAGCGCCGTTGCCTGATGCTCCGTGGGCCGCGACCGTGTACCACGGGCTCCCAGGCGACCTCTTCAGGCCGAATGGATCGGCCGGCGACTACCTCGCGTTTCTCGGGCGAATCTCACCCGAAAAGCGGGTGGACCGCGCCATAGAAATCGCGCGTCAGAGCGGAGTGCCGCTGCGTATCGCCGCCAAGGTGGATCGGGTCGATCGAGAGTACTTCGAGAGGCAAATCGCTCCGATGATCGACGGAGAGTTCATTCAGTACATTGGAGAGATCGACGATGGCGCCAAGGGACACTTCCTCCGTCACGCGCTCGCCCTCCTCTTTCCCATCGATTGGCCAGAGCCATTCGGGCTCGCCATGATCGAGTCGATGGCAACGGGCACGCCGGTGCTTGCGTTTCCAAGCGGTTCCGTGCGCGAGGTCATCGACGAGGGCATCACGGGCCATATCGTGGAGAGTGTGGAGGAAGCCGTGGCACGGATACCTGGCCTCTGCACGTGGGACCGCCAACGGTGCCGCGCGCAGTTCGAGCGTCGCTTCACGGCCGAACGCATGGCGAGAGACTATGTCAACGTCTATCGACACGTGATCGCCGAAAAGGCGAGGCGGAGATGCGCGTGAGCAAACCCACGCGCGACAAGTACTACATCGCCGCGGGGAGCATGCCGACGCGCGTATCGCCACGCGTGTTGGTGCTCAAACAGGGAGAACTGTGCGGCTTGTACAACGACCTCGGCGACATCGATCCAGCGGGCCAGTCGCACGAAGGGCTCTTCTATGCGGGCACACGCTTTCTCTCGCAATTCACGCTTGGACTGGACGGCCATCGGCCGATGTACCTCAGTTCAACGGTCCGTCGCGACAACCTCCTCATTGCCACCGACCTCACGAATCCCGACTTCGGCGCCAGCGGAGACCTGGCACTTCCGCGCGGCACGTTGCACCTCAAGCGCACCAGGTTCCTTTGGGGGAACGCTTCCTATGAGGTGGTGCGCATCCGGAACTTTGCACTGTCCGCCGTCTCGATTGAACTGACGGCACGTTTCGCCGCGGACTACGCGGACATCTTCGAAGTGCGCGGTCTTCAGCGAAAGGCACGCGGCCGCCTCTTGGCGCCGCAGGTTCAGGGCGGTCGCGTCACGTTTGGCTACGAGGGCCTGGACGGCATCCTGCGTCGCACGACCGTGGAAGCGACCCCGGCGCCGGACGTCAACGAGGGCGACGTCATGCGCTTCCTTCTTCACCTGGAGAGTCGTTCCGAACGGACGGTGGTGTTCGTGGTCGCCTGTCATAACGGGTCCACCCTCGCGCACGTTGTCACAGCGGAGGCAGCACGGCATGATGCCGAGGCGGCCAGGACGTCTCCCATGGAGCTGGGATGCCGCATCCAGACGTCGAACGGCGAGTTCAACGCGTGGCTGAATGCCGCAGCGTCGGACCTGGCGATGATGATGACCGAGACTCCACATGGGTTGTATCCGTACGCTGGCGTGCCATGGTTCGATACCACATTCGGGCGTGACGGCATCATCACAGCCCTTGAAACACTGTGGATGTGGCCAGGCGTCGCACGCGGCGTCCTTACCTTCTTGGCAAGTACACAAGCGACAGCCCTCGATGCGACGAGGGACGCCGAGCCAGGCAAGATCCTGCACGAGGCACGGCAGGGGGAAATGGCACTGTTGAACGAGGTGCCATTCCACCGGTACTACGGGAGTGTGGATGCAACGCCGCTGTTTGTCGTGTTGGCGGGCGCCTACTATCGCCGCACGGCAGATCTCGAACTGATCCGCCGCATCTGGCCACACATTCAGCTCGCGCTGACTTGGATCGATGAGTACGGCGACGTCGATCGGGACGGGTTTGTCGAGTACCACCGCCGTTCATCCACCGGGCTGATTCAACAGGGATGGAAAGACTCGCATGACTCGATCTTTCATGCAGACGGGAAGCTCGCGTCGGGCCCCATCGCGCTATGCGAAGTGCAGGCGTATGTCTTCGCGGCACGATTGGCGGCCGCCGACCTTGCCTCCGCGTTAGGTGACGCCGCACTGGCCTCCCGCCTCATGCAACAGGCTGAGCAACTGCAGGCGCAGTTCGTCACGCAGTTTTGGGATGAACGATTGCAGGGGTATGCCCTGGCACTCGATGCCAGCAAGTCCCCATGCCTCGTGCGCGCCAGCAATCCGGGTCACTGCCTGTACATGGGCATCGCCACCGAGGAACATGCTCGCGCCTTGATCGATGGTTTTGTGGAACCGTCGTTCTTCTCGGGCTGGGGAGTGCGCACGGTGTCTGACGATGTCGCCCGCTACAATCCCATGTCCTATCACAACGGGTCTGTGTGGCCACACGACAATGCGATCATCGCCGCTGGTGCGTCACGCTACCAGGCCAAGGCGCTCACGATCAAGATCCTCAATGGGCACTTTGACGCGTCCACCTACTTCGAATTCCACCGTCTCCCTGAACTATTCTGCGGATTTCCGCGTCGGTCAGGAGAGGCGCCAACGGAGTATCCCGTGGCCTGTTCGCCGCAATCGTGGGCGGCCGCCGCACCGTTTCTCATGATGCAAGCGTCGTTAGGGCTCTCGATTGACGCCCACAAACGGCAGGTGGTACTCGCGCATCCGGCCCTTCCCGATGCGGTCGATCAGGTTTGGATCAGGAACCTGCGAGTTGGCGATGGCGAGGTAGGCCTGACGATTCAGCGTACCGCTGGCACGGTGAGCGCCGCTGTGTCCGACCGAACCGGAAGAGTGGATGTGGTCGTCCACAGCTGACCCACGTCAGTCGTCGTAGCGGGCCAGCAGGCCCGCCAGTTCATCCATGCCAACAGGCTTCACGAGGTGTGCATTGAACCCCGCCGCCTCAGAGCGCCGTCGATCGTCGGCTTGCCCATAACCCGTCACCGCTACGATGGAGGCGTCGGTCAGTCCCCCACTTCGCATGGCGCGGCAGGCCTGATACCCATCCAGCTTCGGCAGCCCGATGTCCAGGAGTACAACGGTCGGTCGCTCCTGCAAGGCAAGGCGAACCGCCTCATGGCCGTCGTGTGCGGTCATGACATCGTGTCCCATCAGCCGCAACAACAGAGCCGTGCTCTCCGCAGAGTCTCGATTGTCGTCGACGATCAGGATCCTCTGGCGTGGGCGCGCTTGAGCCGGGTTGGCGGCGTTTGGGGCCTCCGGCGGACGAGGCGAAACGCAGGGAAGGTGGACCACAAACTCGCTTCCCTGACCAAGACCGGCGCTGTGGACTTCCACGGAACCACCGTGCATCTCCGTCAGGCTCTTGACGAGCGAAAGGCCAATGCCCAGTCCACCCTCCGCCCGGTCAATATTCGGCTCTGCCTGATAAAACAGGTCAAACACTCCGGCCAGTGTGAGCTCGTCGATACCGCGGCCCTCATCACGTACTCGTACGGTGGCTTGATCCGGAGTTGATTCAGCGTTCGCCAGGCTCAACCAGATCTGCTTGCCGTGGCCAGAATACTTGGCGGCATTGTCGAGCAGGTTGCTCACGACCTGGGTCAGTCGAGTCAGGTCACCGACGACGGTGATCTCGTGGTCAGGCATGGACACCAGCAACTGATGGTGTCTCTCGTCGAGTTGCGGCCGTGTGGCCTCTTCAGCCTGGCGGAGTACCGATCGCAAATCGACGGCCGCGCGTTGGAGCTCGATCTTGCCTCGTGAGACGCGAGCGACGTCCAGAAGGTCCTCCACCAAACGCACCATGTGACTGACCTGACGGTCGAGCAGGTCGCAGACTGGACCGATGGTGGAAGGATCGGTGGGCGCCATTCGCAGGATCTGAACGGCGTTTCGAATGGGGGCGAGCGGGTTGCGCAGTTCGTGGCCGAGCATCGCGAGGTAGTCGTCTTTTCGACGGTCCGCCTCGCGCAGTGCGTCGGCCAAGGTGCGCTGTTCGGTGACGTCCGTGTTCGTTCCGAACCATCGCACGATCCGATTCCTGTCGTCACGAACCGGCAGTGCACGTGACAGAAACCAGCGATACGTGCCGTCCTTCCCTCGCAACGGGAAGGTGTCATCCCACGGGTCGCCGGTGTCCCAGGAGTCCTGGATGCGTCGGACGACGCGTTCAACGTGATCCGGGTGTGACAACTCGCGCCAACCCCACGCTGGTACCGCGTCGCTCTGTATCCCCGTGTACTCGAGCCAGCGCTTGTTGTACCAGAAGATCCGCCCCTGGCCATCTGCCCTCCAGGCCAACGGTGCGATGTTATCGGCGAGAAGGCGAAACCGCTCCTCGCTCTCACGGAGGGCGTATTCGACCTGTTTGCGCGACGTGATGTCTTGTATGATGGCGGTGGCGCGACGTGGTGTGCTCGACCCATCGTCAATGACGTTGACCGTCACGTGCACCCAGATCACGCTGCCGTCCTTGCGCACGTATCGCCGCTCGACTTCGTAGCTGTCGCCCACGCCTGCGGCAAGGAGCGCGATCGCTTCTCGTACCTTGCCCTTCTCCTCGGGGTGCGCGAGAGCAGAGGCATCCAAACCGAGTAACTCCGACTCCTGGTACCCCATGATCGCGCACATCGCGGCGTTCACGCGGATGAACCGCCCCGTGGGTAAGTCGACCTGCACCTTGCCGATGGAGCTGACACTGAACATGGCGCGAAACGTCGCCTCGCGCTCCTTCAGCTGCTCCTCCACCTCCCGGCGCTGCGTAATGTCCAGCACGACACCGACGATTCGGATCGCCCGCCTCGGTTGGTGGTTTTCGTCAAACAACGTGCGGCCTCTCAGGTGCAACCATCTGACCGCGCCATTGTCCGGGCGCACGATACGATACTCGTCGGCGAACTCGCCGATCCCGTCGGGGTCGAGGGCCTGGCGGAGCGCGGTGGTAACGCGGTCACGATCGTCTGGGTAGGTCAAGGCACTGAGCGTCTCGAACGTGGGTTCGGCGTCGGGCGCCATGCCGCACAGCGTGCGCAGCTCCGGCGTACAGTACAGGGAGTTCGCCACCATGTCGTAGTCATACAGCCCGAACCCGGCGGTACGGGCAGCCAGCCGGAATCGCTCCTCCGATGCACGAAGCCTCGCATCGGCACGTGTGTGCTCGAGAGCCGCCGCGATGCGATCGGCGGTTTCGCGAACGATCGCCAGATCGGCACCAGTCCAGTGGCGAGCCGCACTCTGTGTGGCATCCACGACGGCTTGCAGACGACCGTTCTTCATCAGGGGCGTCGAGATGAACGCGCGCACGCCCCCCTTGAGGAATCGACGTTGCTCGTCTGGTGGAATCGTCGGGTGCAACTCCACGTCATTCACCACCACTGATCGACCCGCCCGGAGCTCCCCCAAGAGGGATTGAACGTAGCCATGCAGCCGATATCGTCCGGCAATACTCGGCTGGTTACCCATGGCATAGTAGTTACCAGGGATGATCACGAAGTCATGGTTGGTGTCGAATTCGGCGTAGTAAGCGCGGTCGACATGCAGATGCTCGCCGAGCACACGCGTTGATGCGGCGAGCACATGCTCAGCGGTGGTAAGGCCGTTCATCTGGTCGAGCAAGCGCGCGCGGTACGCGTCGAATGCGGCAGCCTGCGACAGGCGCTCGGTCGCCTGCTTGCGCTGTGTGATATCGCGCAATGCCCCGACCACGCGAATGGCGCGGCGACTATCGCCCTCGCCCTTGTAGATCGTGCGGGCGGTATCCAGCAGCCATCTCACCTCTCCATCCTCGTGCACGACGCGAAACTCGCGGACGAGCCCCTGCGAGTCCGCGTACTCTGGCGTATACCAGGCATTGGCAAAGACGCGGATCCGGTCGTCTGAGTCGACCTTTGCCAGCAATGTCTCTTGGTCCACTGGCACGCCGGCCGGAACCCCGAGCAGGCGTTTGAGCTGCTCAGAGCATGTGAGGGTGTTGTTCAGCAGGTCAATATCATATACGCCGAACCCAGCCGCCTCGGCGGCCAGACGATAGCGCTCCGCAACACGCGTCGGCCCGTCTGCACCTTCAATCCGTTCGTCCTCGACCAGTGGCCACGCGTTCGCGGCGTGGTCTGGTGTGGGGGCCTTCTGCATCAGCCGGTGGGGTGGAGATGCAAGATCAACGAGGAGATAGCGTGCACGCCGGAGACGACAGTTCCTGTCCGGCGATTCGATTCCGACACAACTCGACGTGCGTGGTCGGTGGGACCACGCACGGCGATGTTGATGGTGCGCGTTTTCATCGCATGGATGTGACGCCGGCAGGTTTCCCTATCCGCGGGCCTCATGGAAGCCGAGAGTATGAATACTCATGGCTGCTCCCGGGCTGGCACCACCATCGTCATGTGAGCAACAGGGGTGTGTTGCGTGGTCACAGGATAGAGTGAGTCCCATCCCGTGACATCCATCCCCCGAGTGAACTTTGTCTCTCTCAAAGGGAGTAGGTGCAGCGCACGCGCCGGTTCCGTCGGTGAGCCTACCCGACGATATGGGGCCGTCTGCCACTTTCGAGGAATCGCGCAGAAACACGCAACGGAGCATCCTGTTCGAACTGCCGTGAGAATGGCGTCTCCGGTTTGCCAGGCGCGATCGCGAAGGTGTTGCGCCTTGCGCCGTTTGCGGCGGTTGGATGCATGAACCACGTCAGCAGCCGAGGTCGAACTTCATGAACCAAATGACACATACGGTGATCGGCGCTTGCCTGACCGATGTCCTGTCTCTCGAACGGACATTCGAGGCGGCCTTGAGCAGACAAATCCACCAGCTGTTAGACGAGCCAGCCATTGCGAGGGAGCTTCGTCAGGTGCACGCGGTTTGTGACCGGCACATCGCGGCGTTGGAGCTGGTCGGCTACCGGCTCGACCATGAGCCGACCGAAGTCCCGTACCACCTCATGCGGGAAACCGCCTCCACGCCGCAAGACGTCGCCGCCGGGGGAACGATCGCCCCGACCGAGCAGCTGACGCGGGATATCACCGATGACTGCGCTAATCTTGCCCGGGCGATGATTGGCTATGTCACACTTCACACCATGGGATTGGCACTCGGTGAAGAAGCGGTTGCTGAGTTGGCGCGGCTGCACTTTCGCGAGTATACCCGCTGCACCATGACGCTTCACGGCATCGCACCGGCTGCGGTGATCCGGCACCTGGTCGAAGAGGGTCAGCCGGCCGACGCATCGGTGGTGCCAGACGTTGAGGAGAGCATTCTCGACGCGTGGCGCCCCACTCTCGAGCCGATGGCAGTCAGCGGACCCGGAAGAAAGCGGTAGCGCCTAACGCCGCTGGCTCTCCAGTGCTCGCTGGCATCCCCACTTGGTCTAGCGAAGACGATCGCTCGAACGAGAGAGGCCAGAACCCACCGTGCGGCGAATGGTGCCCTTTCCGCCGCCCCGGCTATCATGACAAGGATCGCGCTCGGCGTATCACCGAGCGAGCTCTGTGAAACTCACTCCGGGAGCTGACATGCTGACCACCATTGCCGTCGTGCTCATCGTACTCTGGTTGCTTGGGATGGTATCGTCGTACACGATCGGCGGATTCATCCACATTCTGCTCGTGGTGGCGATCATCGTCTTCCTGGTCCGCATCATTCAGGGCCGTCGACCCGTGGTTTGACCCGTCGGGCGCGCGAATTCACACCAACACGCGCCATCCATTTCTTGAGGGAGCACTCAGATGCTGCGTCATGACACCACCTCGCCACGCCAACGGGTAGCGGGTGCGTTGGAGCAAACGGCCGAGCGGCTCTCGGGTCGCGCCGACGCGATGAATGGCAAGTTATCGCGCGTCGCCGACAATGCCGCCAGTGCTATCGACTCGGCAGCAAAGTACCTGCGCACGTCAGATGCAACCGATATGGCGGCCGACTTGCGCCGGCTGGCAAAGCGCCACCCGGGCAAGGCCGTGATCGCGGCCATGGCGCTGGGATACGCGCTCGGTCGAAAGCGACCCAGTGGCCGACGATAGTCAGGCATCGGGAGCGGCATGCCGGTCGGCGTGTCGCTCCTCATCAACCCGCTGGAGTACCTGTTTGAGCTGCTCGAGATCCAACGGTTTCACCACGTGCAGGTCGAACCCCGTCGCCAGTGCCACTTCACGATCAGATTCGGTCGCCCGGCCACTCAGGGCGATGAAGGTGACGTCCCGACGTTGGGGGAGTGACTTGGCCCGAGCGACGACATCCAACCCACTCATGCCCGGCATGGACAGGTCGAGAAACACCACGTCGGCGAGCTGCCTCTCCAGATGGGACAAGGCGGAAGCACCATCCGCTGCAGCCGCTACCTCGTGGCCCAGGAAGCGCAGGGATAGCGTCATGCTTTCGAGAATCCCTGCGTTATCGTCGACAACGAGAATTCGAAACGAACGACCCACGCTCTCCCCTGCCTTCGTCTGCACCGATTGATGGGACGCCCAACTCAATGGCGAGCTGGGGCCGAGTGTCGTGCCACGGTGGGGCTCGGCTGCACGTCTGTCAAGTTCGCGCAGCCTCGCAGACTTGGACAAGATTGTCTCAAGAGGGAGCCACGACGAGGTCTACTCGTTCCCACATAACAGGGCAGTACGCCCTTCGCTCGAGAATGTGGCCGCTGCTGACCGTCGCAACACCCACTAACCCCGGCATCCATGTTCCTTCAACCCGCGAACGACGAGTCAGCCGCGATCCCCGTAAATGCGTCAATCCACCGCGTGCTCTGTGTCGCCGACGACCCAGCGATCGTTGATGCGCTCGGTGGACAGCTCGAGCAGGAACCAGAATTCGAACGTCCTCATTGCATAGGCGATACGGACGAGGTGATGGTGGTCGCCAAGAGATTGAAGCCGTCGATCGTGCTCCTCGACTTCGAGAGGGCGTCGGGGACGTCTGCCATGACAATCCTGAACGAAATGCGGCGCGATGTGCCGGACGCACGGGTCGTGGTGCTCGCGAGCGCACCCACTGGCGAACTCGTGGCACGCAGTCTCAGTCATGGGGCCGCTGGCTTACTGATCAAGGGGCTCTCCCCTAGTCGCATCGTTCACGCGATGCGCCGCGTGCTCGGTGGCGAGGCAGTCATCCTTCTGGACTTGGAGGCTTAGGAACGCCGCGGCACGGACGTCATGTCGCGGCGACTCCTCGCCGCTGCTATAACGCCCTGACCATGCCCCGACGTATTGCGACGGTGATCGCCTGTGTGCGATCGCGCACGCTGAGTTTCTGGAGAATGGCCTTCACGTGTGCCTTCACGGTGCCTTCGCTGATGTTGAGCGTGTTGGCGATCTCCAGGTTCGACCTCCCTTGGGCAAGGCAATGCAACACCTCATCCTGCCGAGGGGTCAGCGCGTCAGATGCAACATGCTCGGCGAGCTTGGCCGCGATCTCCGGTGAAATGGCTCTGCGACCTCCGTGCACCGTGCGGATGGTTTCGACTAACTTCGCCGCGTCGATGTCCTTCAAGAGGTAACTCGCTGCGCCAGCCCGCAGTCCTCGGAAGACCTCCTCATCCGTATCGTACGTCGTCAGCAGCACCACACGAGCGGATCCATCGATGCCCCGGATTCCCTCTGTGATCGCAACGCCATCCATGGGAGTCATCCGCAGGTCCACGATCGAGACGTCCGGTCGCAACGCGTCGAATGCCTTTAGGGCTGACGCCCCGTCTCCCGCTTGCCCGACCACCTCCAGTCCGTGCCGTTCGAGCAATGTGGCCAAACCCTCGCGAAAGATCGTGTGATCGTCGACGACGAGAACACGAATCTGGCCCGGCACTCCCGGCCGAGGCTCAGGATCAGCGATGCGACTGGTTGTGCGCAGCATGAATGCGACCTCCACTGGCGTACACCTACCTGTCCCGCGGCGTGCTGGCGTTCCGGAAGCGCCTCTGTGTCGAAACTCAGTGTACTGCCCAAGCGCTAACGGACCAGACGCATTGGCAAACATAGATGTTGACAATGGGGCGTAGTCGCCATTGGCCGAAAGGAGTAGGTCGGCATCACTCGCCGAGTGTGCCGTGCGCCACCTCACCTGCGCGATGAAGGGGGCCGTGGGCATGTTCACCTTGGCTGTCTTCTTCTTTCCAGGCGTGACTGAGCCAAGGGCCCGATATAGGGAGCCGATCCAGCGAATCGGGTCTGTGGAACCTCGGCAGGGGCGCCATCGGGGTCATATGACGAGCGACGGAGCGTTGCTTCCTCCATCCGGGCGATGTCAAGCCGCGTGTCGGGCGATAGTGTCCGGTCATGAACGCTCTTCTCACGGAGCCAAACACTTTGGGTGGTCACCGGACTCCAACGACTCTCCGATGGCTGAAGGTCGGCGCTCTTCTCGCGTCGCATGCCTGCGCGAGTGGAGCGTCCATCCTTCCCATTTCTTCTGGGACCGGACCCAATCCGGACTTGCCGCGTCCACATCGGTCACTGATTCCGACGATCGCGGTTGCACCGGCTAGGCCATGGCAACCAGGGGAAGCGCCCACGAGTCCATCCGGACTCGAGGTCTCCGCCTTCGCACGCGGACTCGCGCATCCACGCTGGCTTCTCACGCTGCCTAACGGCGACATCCTGGTCGCCGAAACAAACGCCCCTGACCGGCCGAAGGATGCGACCGGTGTTCGCGGATGGTTCTTCCGGCATTTTCAGAAACGAGGTGGGGGAACCGCCCCCTCGGCGAACCGGATTCGGCTGCTTCGCGACTCTGACGGGGACGGCGTCGCCGACGTCTCAACGATCTTCGCACGAGACCTGAACTCCCCGTTCGGTATGGTCTTGGTTGGTGACCGACTATTCATTGCAAACACAGACGCGATCGTGTCCTTGCCGTACCATACCGGCGACACCATCAGCGGCGATGCCCCTCAACCATTGTTGGCGCTGCCGGCCGGCGCGCGGAATCACCACTGGACCAAGAGCCTGCTGGCGTCCCCCGACGGTCGGAAGCTGTACGTGGGTATCGGTTCCAATAGCAACGCTGCGGAACATGGCCTCGCTGAGGAAGCGGAGCGAGCGCGGATCTGGGAAGTCGACATCGCAACGGCCAGGCAGCGGACTTTCGCCTCAGGTCTTCGCAATCCGGTTGGTCTCACGTGGCGAGACTCCACGTTGTGGGTGGTGGTGAACGAACGCGACGAGCTGGGCAATGACCTCGTCCCTGACTACCTCACGTCGGTGCACGATGGCGCCTTCTATGGATGGCCGTATGGCTACTTCGGGGCTCATGTGGATGAACGCGTCAAGCCGTTACACGCGGACTCTGTGGAGAAGGCGCTGCGCCCCGACTACGCCCTCGGCGCCCACACGGCGTCGCTCGGCCTCGTGGACAGTCACGGGAATCAACTCGGCGCGCCCTTTCAAGACGGCGTCTTCATCGGACAGCATGGGTCGTGGAATCGCAAGCCACCCAGTGGCTACCGCGTCATCTTCGTTCCATTTGCCAATGGCAGGCCGAGTGGCATGCCATTGGATGTCTTGAGTGGGTTTCTCTCATCGAAGGGCGAAGCTCGAGGCCGACCTGTCGGTGTAGCCATTGACGCGAAAGGCGCATTGTTGGTAGCGGATGACGTCGGCAACACTATCTGGCGTCTCACCCGAAGGCCCTGACGCCAACGCCAGCGCCTAACGAACGTCCCATCCATCGAACCGAGGGGCGTGATCGCAACAAACTCTGGGTCTTCGCTCGCGAGCGGTTAGAGGAAAGGGCCACGGCGCACGTGCGCCGTGGCCCTTTGCGATCGCAGATGTGCGTGTGTACTAGTCCTTCGGAGGAGGTGGCACCTTTGCTCCCTTCCTCACGAAAGGCGTACCACTTCGAGACTACGCGGAAAAGACCCTCTCGGGAAATCGCGCCTACGGCGAGTGCAGGGCATGTTCACCTCGTAGCCGTCCGAGTCTACCTCTTCATGCTCGTGACCAGGCGATCATCACGATGTCGCGATGTACTCGCCCGGCCAACCAACACGCACTCGCCAACATCGTTCTCCTGATCTTCCAACCGGAGTTTCTCATGAGAGAACACACCTTTCGCTCCATCGCGCGCATAACAGGCGGTGCCCTAACGATCGGGCTCACGATACTCGCCTGTGGCCGCCGTGGGCACGACAACATGGATAGTGCGAATGCCGCGATGGCGCCGGCGGCGGCCATGCGGGACTCGACTCCCAATCCCGCACTGACCGACGCGCAAATCGTACAGATCGCAATGGTCGCAAACGCCAATGACAGTGCGGGTGGCGTTCTCGCCAGCTCCAAAGCCACCGCTGCCGACGTCAAGTCCTTCGCACGTACGATGGTGCGTGACCATGGCATGCTCAACAAGAAGCTCGAGGCCCTCGCCATCGAGCTGTCGCTGACCCCGGATTCGTCCGAGGCATCGATGCGTATGGCAGCAGATGGTGCAGCGAGTGCTGCCCGTCTACAAAGCCTGTCGAGTTCGGAGTTTGACAGCGCGTATATGGATCAGGAAGTCTCGGCCCACGAACGAGTGCTGTCGGACCTCAAGGAGACGCTGATTCCCGCCGCACAGAACAGTGAGCTGAAGAGCCTTCTACAGCAGGCAAGCGACGCCGTTGACGGTCACCTGCAGCGTGCTCGCACGGTGCAGCAGGCTCATCGCACCGCGGCGCAGTGACAGGTCGAGGCCCGCGACTCGCAAGAATGCGCCCAGCCCCGAACCGCCCCTCATGCTCACTTTCCACGCACCGACGCTAGCTCACGCGCTCCCGGGCATCTGCTGAAAGCTCCTACGGTCGCGTCATGTGCGAGGGGTGTCGAACGACGCTGCCTCGACGACTCGACCGTAGGCCATTCGCACGATGTGAGAAGCAAATGACGCAAGGCGCGAGTCGTGACTAGCGACCACCACGGCCCTATCGGGATCGCGAGCGGCAGCGTGCAACAACTCGATGACCTCTTGTCCTGCGCGCTCGTCCAGGCTTCCGGTGGGTTCGTCGGCGAGAAGCAGCTCTGGTTCGTTGGCCAAGGCTCGTGCAATCGCGACACGCTGCTTCTCCCCCCCACTCAACTCCCGTGGTCGAAAGGTGAGCCGCTCGCCCATCCCCAGTTGCACCGCCAGCTCCGCTGATCGCACCGATGATTCGGGTCGAAGACACCCAGCAAGATTCATGGGCAGCTCAATGTTCTCGACCACGCTGAGCGCATCCACTAGATGAAACGCCTGGAACACGATTCCGACATGCTTCAAGCGATGAGAGGTCAGCGCGGATTGGGACCAGCCCGCCATGTCTGCTTCTCCAAACAGGACCTGTCCGGCCGATGGGGGAAGAAGACCCGCCATGATCGACAACAGCGTCGTCTTGCCACTTCCACTCGGTCCCACCAACAGTGTCAACCCGCCAGCTCGTACGCTCAGGTTGATTTCCGAAAGGGCCGTCACGATCGGGGTCCCTGAGCCGCCGAATGTGCGCGCGACGTTCCGAAGTTCTACGACGCTTCGTGGCCTCATGCGCGGAACAGCTCAGCCGGATAGATCCGGGCCACTCGTCGCAATGGAACGAGTGCCCCGATGCAGCCGACGACGACCGCGCCCGCGCTCACCAGCGCGAAGGCCGGCGCACCGAGTGTCAACACCATCACCGGAACGGCCCTCAGGACGAGTGGTGCACCGACGGTGTAGATCAAGGTCCCAACGAGCACGCCGCCAATCACGGCACCGAGTGACTGGACCAGGATGAGTCGCGCCAGAAATCCGTCGGGAGCGCCGATGGCCTTGAGCAGGGCGTACTCTTCGCGTCGTTCCAGCACCGAGCCGTACAGCAGCAACGTGAGAACCGACAATCCCACGACGCCCCCGAGCAGCGCAACCGATGCGAGGATGGGCAACAACCCTCCGCGCAGTTCGCGCATGTTGTTCTCCGCGAACTCATACTGCGTAAAGACGTTGGTATGTTGGACCTTCCCGCGCAAATGGTCAGCCAGCGTATCAGCAGCCATTCCCGGAGCCGCACGCACGAGGAGAAAACTGGCCACCCCACGGAAGCCGAGCAGGGTCCCGGCGTCGTCAATCGGAACGAAGGCGAGCTGTGTGAGCACGGCGTTTGTCCCTCGACTTAGTCCGACAAGCGTGAACGGCCGACCTTGAACTTGGAGGGTGTCGCCAATGTGCGCACCGTAGCTTCGCACGAGGGCTTGATCCATGACGATCTCACCCTGATGCAGCTGCGCCGTACCGGCCACGACCTCCGGGGTTGGGAGGGATGAACGCGGGTCGATTCCGAGAACGATCGCTGTCGTCACCTCGGCTCCGATTCGTATCGTCGTGATGAGACGAAGCAACGGAGTCACTTCGGCAACCATCGGATCCGCGCGCAAGGACTCCGCTGCCGCGGTGCGGAGGAAGGAGGAGCTCTTGATGAAATTCGTGGTGTTGTCTTGCGTGACCCATGCATGCGACGGGCGCGACGCGATGTAGCCGTTCGACTCTATCCGGACGCCGTGGTACAACGCGAGCAGGAAGAGCATGAGCACGACCGCAAAACCCACGCCGGTGATCGTGATGGCAAAGCGCAGCCTGTCGTGAGCAATCAATCGGCGGCCAAGAGGCACGCGGCGCGCTGGACGAATTCGTTCCAGCGGACTCACGGGTTGGCGCCCGACACGCCGAGTAGCACCTGAGGTTTCGCGCCACCGAGTCGACCGCGCAGCCCCGACAAGACGGCAAGCTCCGATTCGGCCGGGACGAACACGACACGAACACGTTGCAGCTGACCGAGGCGACGAGCGAGGGCGTAGTGCGGGTTCGCACCGAGTGCGTCTTCCAGACGGGCGCACAAGATCTCTGCGGACTGGTCGTCACCATCGACGGAAACCAGCAGCTCATAACCGGCCCCCTCGGGCGACGAGTGGGCGCGCAAGGCCGCATACCGCGGACGGAAGACTTCGGGCCACAGTGATCGGAGCACTTCAGCCACAAATGGCTCGCTCAGCTTTTCACCGCGAAGGTCACTTACGTGTCCAAGACGTCCGAGAAAGCGCAGTGAGGGAGTCGCAGCGACGTGACCGGTGCACTCCACCAGGTCGCCCAGCCGATAGCGCCACAAGCCACCACCGTTCGTGAGGACTACCTCGTAGTGCGCGCCTCGTTCGAGCTCATGCGCGCCCCGGGCGCTTCCCGCAGCATCCAGGAACTCGAAGAAATGAGAGGTGACGGCAAGTAGATGCGTCCCGGCGAACGGAATTGTCACAACACCCTCCGTGGCCAGGAGACCCTTTGCCTGCACCAGAACACCTGGAAGGCGTTGGGTGAGTGCACGCCACCCAGATTCGGCGGCTTGCTCTCCCCAACAACTCACCACCTGCAAACGTTCCCACCAGCGCGTCCAATCCCCAGGGCCAACGTGCTGCAGCTCCCGGCTTCTCCCGGGATCCGCGGTTCTTAGCCACACGGCGCGGGTGTCTGCTGGCAACGCAGTCACCCAATCGCACTCCCCCGTTGCTATCGCCTCCAGCAGGGCGGGCCAGTGCAGCTCCGCCGCCTGCAACATGAGGTCCAGGTAGCTGGGGTGCCAGACTGAAATGAGTCGCAGATCTCGCTGCCGCAGCAGGGCGAGAAGGGACAGCATCCAGAATGCCGATGTCTCGCGCACGTGGCGCACGGAGGATGGTACAGCCATCACCTGGCGTACCAGCCACGATGCCGCACCACCGAGATACTCGGCGTCGTCGGCGAAGCCAACGGGGGGCTGAGCTGACGGCGCACGGTCTTCGGCGTCATCATCCGCAAGTGGTGAAATAGCCCAGTACGCGGGACCGCCCAGGAGTCGCGGACGCTGACGTGCGAGGTCGATCATCCATGGGCCCACGGCCGCATCGAAGGCCGCCTGAAGGCCAGCGGTGAAGGGAATCAGCTTTCGAGCGCCGGTCGACCCGCTTGTTGGCGCGAGGTGCGACACCCGTCCACACGCCAGCACGTTGGACTCCCCTCGCCGCACTCGCATCACCGACTGCTCGATGCCCGCATAGTCGGTGAGTGGCACCTGCCGGCGATACTGCACCACCGATTCGATCGAGCCAAAGTCCATCGTGCTACCGATGCAGCTGGAGGCGTGGGCTCGAAGCTGGGTGATGAGCCATTGCTCCTGCACTCGCTTCGGATCACGCAGCGCACGACCGAAGCGCAGATACGCCGGATAGCTTCGCGCCATCCATAGTGAATTGGCGAGCGTAGATGCGTGCTTCATGGCGCGCTCGCGTGCACCATCCGTCCGCCGGCGCGCGTGAGGTTGGCGTCCGAGAGCTCCGTCAGGCACACCAACTCGTCCCCATCTGCATGCCCGGGATTGCGCTCCAGGAAGAATTGCACGTGCGGGTCCCGTTGGCGACCTTCGGGCGGGGATGCCAGGTGTTCACGCAACCGCTGCGGGTGGGGAAATCGAACTACACCTCGCTCGGCGTCGAAACATGAACCGAAACGAGCCCGCGCCAGATGAAGGAGGAGCCCCGACACGTCCTCTGGTGTTGCCGCATCATACCGAGGCCAGAATTGCCGCCAAAACACCGGCAGGAAGCGGTAGGTTCGAAATCCCGACGATAGCAGCAACCAGTACCATGGCACTGTCGCGCATTCTGCCTGCAACTCTCGCACGAGCCGAATCCAGCCACGCGCCAGCGCAGGCGACCCCCACGCTTCGCGCGCCACGATCGTGTCCCCCGAGTACACGACGCGCATGTGCGACTCTCCGACTCGCGCCTCGTACAGCTGCAACGTCGTAAAGCCCACCAGCTGGTGGCCGTGAAAAATCCGCAAGGCCCATTCCTTCTCCTCCAGGTCGTTGCGGAATTGCGCTGGTGTCACTCCCTCGAAGTGACATTGGAGCAGGTCGTACATCTCCATACACTCCGCGGGACTCAAGGCGTCACGGCGCGTCGCGATCGTCTGCGCGGTTCGTGACTCAGCGACTCGGACGGATTCGCTCGTCACAACAAACCCACTTCCGGACGGAAGAGCCGTCCATCCCAGTCCTCCCGGACAGGTGTTGCTGCCCCGATGGCAACCTCGAACAACGTGGTGCGATACTCGCGCGGCTTGAGCAGTCGTCGGAGCATCGCAAGCTCAGGGTCTCGAGCATCCCGGGCGACCGTCAGCCACGACACATCGGCGGCAAGTTCCCGAAGTGCCTGCCACAAAGTCGGCCAGTCGTCGACATTGACCGCCGTCGCCGAGAAGAGTGCGCCGACGGAGAGGCGCTGGCCGGGCGCCGGCAGGGTCGGCAGTCCCCGCGTCGCCTGCAGTGCATTGATGAATGGCCGCGACAGCCGCAACCACCAGCCATATCCGTCAACGAACGTTTGCCGGAACGACTGCTGGTTCCAGACGGCGCCGGCGGCCACGACGCGCCCTTGGCGCCGAATCACGGAAAAGTCTGTCGCCTTCACGCCATGATGCTGGAGGGCGTCCCACCGGTCAGCGTTCCACGGCAAGCCCAACTGCACACATGACCCCTGCCGCTGAAGAAACTCCGTCAGCTCCGACTCTCGTTCCTTGATGAACGCCGGATCCTCCGATGTGGGGCGTTGCCGTTCCACGGCGCGCGTCCGAGGAACTGGAGCGACCAATGTGACCAGACGTGAGATCGGACGATACACCGGCAGTCCAAGTCGGCCGCCGTGTTCCAGCACTCGGCGTGCACGGTCGTTGTCATCCGCAATGCTGGTCACGAACCGTTCCACGCCGAGCACCTCCGTGCATTCGGCGAGGAACGCGTAGCCGTCGCGCAGCAAACGTGGCGACGCCTGAGTACTCGGCGTCACCCGCAACTCCCCCAGGTAGCCCACGCGTTGCGGCTGACCGTTGACGAACATCGTCAGGACGCTGCACCGACCCACGGCGACGAGTGCTCCAGCGCGACGCGCGATGATCGTGACATCGGAGGCCCCGGCGAGTCCCTCGCCGGCGAAGTAGTTCGGTTCGCGGGTAAAGGCGACCCGAACCGCGCCGGGAATCACCGAGTGACGCAGGAGTGCGCGCACGTCGGCCTCGTCGTCTGCTGTGGCGACGGATAGGGTCGTCCCGTTTGGCCGACTTAGCGTGCGGGTAGCAGTGCTCCCTGCCACGCCTGGTCTCCAAGAGGATAGTGATCGCGAAGGCTCACGTCGTCGCGATGCATGGCGTTGATGAGATAGAAATTCCGCCACATGAACGCATTGCTGCGATTGACAGCGTGCAGCCCGCGGCGCAGGATGCTTGGCCATCCATAGAAGCGTCGTCGTGCGGAGAGGCACGCTCGCTGCAACTCGTCTGCACTCATGCCGCGCGGATGGAAGGGAATGCGATTGTAGCTGTACCGTTCGTCGAGCCACCAGGCGTCGTACAACAGGCGCCCCTCGCGCTCGAGGCGCTGATACAACGGCGTGCCAGGAAACGGCGTCAGGTGATTGAAGGCCGCGATATACAGTCCATGCGATTCCGCGAAGTCGACCGTTGGGTTGAAGCTGTCGGGCGTGTCCCCATCGTACCCGAAAATGAATGTCCCGTACACCCGTATGCGATGGCGGCGCAGGTTCGCCAGCGCACCCTCGAACCCACCCTTCGCCGTGTTGAAGCGCTTGTTCATCGCGTCCAG
This sequence comes from Gemmatimonadaceae bacterium, assembly GCA_044224875.1. Taxonomy (GTDB): domain Bacteria; phylum Gemmatimonadota; class Gemmatimonadetes; order Gemmatimonadales; family Gemmatimonadaceae; genus JABAQJ01. The sequence goes on from JBGAJQ010000001.1 coordinate 210,413, forward strand.
ATTGGCGGGGTTCAAGCTCTCGAATCCGATGAGCACTCCCTGACACCCACTCCGCACCAGCAGATCGAGAAACTCCTCATCGTGGGCGGCGTTTATGCTGGCTTGACTGACCCATCGCACGCCAACGGGGATGAGGGCGCGAAAGAACTCCTTCGCCTGTCGCAGGTTCGACGTGATGTTATCGTCGACAAAGAAGAACAACTTGCGCGAATCCTTCAGTGCGCGGATCTCGTCGAGGATCTGGTCGATCGGCCGGCGGGTTTGCGTAGAGTCGAATACGGTCTGCACCGCGCAGAACTCACATTGGAAATGACATCCGCGCCCCGCCTCGACGAGCCCGATCGGCAAGTACCGCTTTCCCTGGAAGATTGACCGATCTGGGCGCAGCCCGTCCAACGATGGTCGGCCGGACGCGCGATAGAACTCCTGCAGCCGCCCATGCCGCGCATCGTCGACCACCGTCGGCCACAACTTCTCGGCTTCACCAACAACCACGGACTCGGCGTACCGGCTGACCTCATCCGGGCACAAGGCCGCATGAAATCCGCCCATCACCACCGGGACGCGCCTGCGCCGGTACTCGCTGGCAATCTGGTACGCGCGCTTAGCCGTGTACGTCTCGACGCTGATCGCCACGAGGTCCGTCGGCTCGTCGAATGGGATCTCCTCCATGCGGTCATCGTAAAACGCAACGTCAACGTCCTTCGGCGTAAGCCCCGCAAGGGTGGCCGCGGGGAGCGGTTCCATCTGCCACGTGCGAATGTACTTCTGGCCCGGACGGCGGCCGATGCACGGATGCACGATGGTCACCCGCATGCGCTTCATCGGGCCGCGGGAACGCGGTCGTCGGCCGTTGTCGCCGAGGCGTCTCTATGCGGCGATTTCGTGCGTCCAATGATCCAATCGCAGTTGTAGAAGCGCGATAGGTTGTTCGCGTAAAAGCGGTAGCCAATGTTCGTTCCGAGACGAACTGGCCATGGAGCTGGCGAGGCTCGCAAGCGCCGCCAGATAGAGGAGTAACTGTAGGCATGGCGCCAGGCCGCCTCGATGCCCTCTTGCAGCTGTTGCACGCTCATATGGCGCGGTTGGAACACCACGTGCTGCCCGTCGTACAGTTCCCAGTCTCGCGTGAGGATTCGTCCCTCCGCATTCAAGCGATGGTAAAGGGGCGTGTTTGGGAACGGCGTGACGACCGCGAAACGAGGGAGGTCGATCTTGGCCTGGACCGCGAACTCGGCGGTCTTGAGAAAGACATCCGGATGATCGTCGTCCAAGCCAAACACAAAGCACCCTTGGAGTGCGATCCCGTGGGCGTGGAGTCGCTCCACGACGGTGGCGAATTTCTCCGGGCTGTTGAATCCCTTCCGCGTTCCTTTCAGGTTGGTCGTCGACATGGACTCCAAACCCATGAGGAGTCCTTTGCATCCGCTGCGCCCAGCCAGCTCCAACAGATCAGGATCATCCGCCAGCAGCACGGTGGAAAGGCCATACCACTGCACCCCGAGTGGCACGAGTGCCGCAAAGAGCTGGCGCGCGTAGGTGCGATCGGAAATCAGGTTCAGGTCGACGAAGATCAACTTCTTCGCACCATGTTGCCGGATGTCGGCGACCACTTCATCGACCGGCTTCTGCAACTGATGACGCCCCCATGCGGTGGGGACGACACAGAACTCACAGGCATGTGCACAGCCACGGGTCGCCTCGAACACGTTGTTCGTCAGAAAATGCTGGCTGGGCAGCAAGTCCCGCCGAGGAAATGGACGACCCGCCAGGTCCAAACCGGGTGACTGCGCGTAACGCGGTTGCAGCGTGCCGCACGCGACATCTCGCAGCAACTGCGGCCAGCTATCCTCGGCGTATCCGACGACGACCGCGTCGGCGTGCGGCTGGGCGTCGTCCGGAATCAGCGTCACGTGCGGCCCACCGAGCACGACGATGACTCCGCGCTTTCGATAGTGATCCGCCAGCTCATAGGCACGGCGCGCCGTTCCCGTGATGACCGTCAATCCGACGACATCGGCCTGCAGGTTCATCGGAACGTCGGCGATTCCCTCGTCGTACAACACGACCTCATGTGGCAGGTCGCGAGGGATCAGGGACGCCAGCGTCGTCAGCGTGAGCGGCTGGTAGCGGAGCGACTTCTTCCAGATCCCCCCTCGATGACGGTAGAGGGGCCCCTTCGGGGAGATCAACGCGATCCTGAGCGGCCGTGCGATAGAAATGGGGGCGTCTGGTAGCGGCACCTGTGCTCTCCACACGAGGGGGCGTCGGATCGATTCTACCGGTTGTACCACGCGTGGCAAGGGCACGCCACGCCGAGGATCCGGATGTGATCCCGATGCTACACGACGATGGGGAGAGTGTTTCCTGCATCACGCGGAGTACCGCGGCGGCGTCGGAAGCCTAACGATTACTCGATGGCGTCGCCGGGTGACCATGCCCCCTGGGCGCTGCACACACTGGCCACTCACGGACCGGGGGGCGCCACACGTCGGGCAACGAGGGTCCGTTGCCCGACGGGCTCGGGCCAGCGACGCTAGCGCACCGGTGTCAACAGCAACGCGATCAACGCGCCGACGGCCGCACCACCCAACGGGGCGATCACCATGCCCACCGAGAGCATACAGTCACCGTTGCAGGTGGCGGCGGCAAGTACGCCACCGGCAGCTGCACCAATGCCAGCACCGATCAACACATTGCGCCCGCGATGCGAGCTCCCCGGTTCAAACGCCGGCTCCAGAGCGTTCATCGTCCACGACGCCACCGCCGCTTCATCGGCGAGCCGCAACGCTGGCCGGAACGAACCGCGCGGAATCGTTGGCCCCACTGCCGCTGGTGCTGATGCTTGTCGTGCATCGGCGCTGGTGGTCGTTGCCCCGGTCGCGCTCCTGAGCGGTCCGGGATCGGTCGGTGAGTTCTGTGCGCGAACCACAGATGCCGACGCCACGACCGCAACGACCAGGATCCGCACGCAAAGGGTGTTCATGGGTTCACCAGCAGGTTGGACAGTTATAGGGATCCCGCACCAACACGTTCTTGGAGACGGTGCGGCTGGAGCCATCACTATTATCTCGCACCGTCACACTGAGAGTGAGCGTGTACTCCTGCATTCCCGGCGTAACGGTCAGCGCCCGCGAAATCGTTGGCGTTACTTCACCTGTGCTCCATTGATACGAGACGTTCCAGCTGGGGGCCGCCGCTTGCCAGGCCGTCCAGCTATACGTTCGCGTCCCATAGGTTTGCACGAGGTCCGTGCCCTTGATTCCCGTCGCACACACGGCGTCCACCACACACAGTGCATTGGGCGATCCCCAGCCAATGACCGGGCTCCGATACCCGGTCGGTGCTGCGGCATATGAGAGCGACGTGAGGAGTTGGTCGCGGGTGTAACTGGGGTGTAGCGAGAGGGCCAGCGCCGAGAGACCCGCCAACACACCCACGGCGTTCGACGACCCGGCGAACCCCGCCAGCTGCGTTCCGAGACTCGCCAGTCCGGAAACTGGTTGGTCCGCGTACGCGGCGAAGTCGACGGCGGGCCCATAATGCGCGTTACAGGCAATCGCCCCGCTCTTGTCCAGCGCCGTCACGGTTGTCACCGTAGGCTCGCTGCCCGGGAAGGTGACCGTGCCTCGCAGTGGATCCCAGCACGTACTCGTACCTGCCGCCGCCAGCAGCAACTTGTCGTTCGCATACCAGTACGACAACTCGTCCGAAATCGTCTGGTAAAAGCCGATGGTACCGAAGGCCATCGCCACGATCTTGGCGCGCTGCGCGGCCCAACGGATCCCGTCGCGCGTTGCCGATACGTTCGACAGGTACACGTCATCGTCCACGCGAACGGTGTACAGGTTTGCGGCCCACGCGACACCCAGGATGGCCTTGCCGTTCCGCGGACTGCCAATGACGCTCGCCATCCGCGTTCCGTGACCACAGTCGTCTTGCCAGACGTACGGACCCTTGGCGTAGCTGGCGGCAGCCTTCACGAAGGTCCTCCCACCGCTCATCCCGGTGGCGAAGTCCTGGTTCAACTCCGGCTGATAGTAGTCCAACCCAGTGTCCACGATGCCCACGGTAACACCCGCGCCACCGGGAACACGGCCCCATGCCGCCGGAATGTTCATCAGGTTGTAGTTCCACGGCACCAAGTCGCCCGGGGAGATGATCGTGTTCCCCGTCGGCCCAGCGTAACCTCCGACCGAACACCCGGATTCAAGGGACATCCAAAGCGTTTCGCGATTGCGGTCGACAAAGGACCCGGGTTCCACAAAGGACACGTGCGCATTGCCACGAAGGGCGTGAAGCGCCTGAATGCTCCCCACACGCACGCGCAGGTTTGGCAGGAGCGTATCCGCCGCAACGAGGGACACGTCGGCCACTCGTTCAACGGCCTTCTGGGCCAGATCGCGCTCTTCACGCGACAACAGCACGCGCCCGTTCGCCATGCCATGAGGCAGCCCCGGGCGCCTCAATCCCACCTGCGCAAAACGGTTCGACTTCGTGATCTCCTTCCACAACTCGCTGTCCGATACCTCACTCCAGTGCACAAGCCCGTCTCGAGACTGGTTGAGGCTGACGGAAGCGGACGGTGGCGGGGTGTTGCTCGATTCGGGCCGACCAGCCGGGACGACGGGGTCGTCGCCACAGGCGATGAGCGCGAAGCTGCCGGCACCAGCGAGCGCGAGCCGGCGGATGGAGATGGACGTACTGCGTGGAAGTATCATTGCTGCACCTCTGTGGTAGTGGTGGTGCAGCCGCCGGCTCGACTGCGTGATACGAATTCCACGTACCACGTGATGAGGTGCATGACCGATTCATCGCGCCGAGCATCCCGGCATTGCAGTTCGGGGTGATCGTTCGCCACTCGGTCGTGGCATCGCGCGGGTGACGTCATGTGCAGCGACTCGCAGCTGACTCGTGCCGAGCGACGAGTGGACGCGCGAACGAGGGAGTACGGGCACCGCGTGCCAAGCGGTGCGATGCCGGCGGCGTTAGATTGCCTCCCCGCCCGCTGAACATTCCCCTCGCACCCGATTCCCCGCCGTGGCTCCACAGTTCATTTACGTCATGAAGGGCCTGACGAAGGTCGTTCCGCCTTCCCGGGTCATCCTGAACGACATCTGGCTCTCGTTCTATCCCGGCGCCAAAATCGGCGTCCTTGGCGCCAATGGCGCCGGCAAGTCATCGCTGCTTCGCATCATGGCCGGCCTCGATCACGACTACAACGGCGAAGCATGGGCCGCGCAAGGCACACGGGTCGGTTTCCTCCCACAGGAACCGCAGCTCGATGCGGTGCTGGACGTACGTGGGAACGTCGAACTCGCCGTGAAGGACCAACGCGCCCTGCTCGACAGGTTCAACGCCATCTCCATGGCGTTCGGTGAGCCAATGAGCGACGACCAGATGCAGAAGCTCCTCGACGAACAGTCACGCGTGCAAGAGCGCATCGACGCACTGGACCTCTGGAACCTCGACAACAAGATCGAGGTCGCCATGGATGCCCTTCGCCTCCCACCCGCCGACGCCGACGTCACCAGGCTCTCCGGCGGCGAACGACGGCGTGTCGCACTCTGTCGCATCCTGCTCGAACAGCCTGACATGTTGCTGCTGGACGAACCCACCAACCACCTGGATGCCGAGTCGGTGGCCTGGCTCGAACACCACTTGGCAGAATTTCCAGGAACCGTGGTCGCCATTACGCATGACCGGTACTTCCTCGACAACGTCGCCAAGTGGATCCTCGAGCTGGATCGCGGCAGTGGCATCCCGTACGAAGGCAATTACTCCAGCTGGCTGGACCAGAAGCGCACTCGCATGGCGCAGGAGGAGAAAATCGCCAGCGCTCGCCAACGGACGCTCGAACGCGAACTCGAATGGGTGCGTATGGCGCCCCGCGCTCGGCAGGCCAAGAACAAGGCGCGCATTCAGAAGTACGAAGAACTGGCCAGTGAGCAGCAGCAGGAACGTGTCACGCAGAACGAGATCATCATTCCGCCGGCACCACGCCTTGGAAACGACGTGGTGATCGCCGACAAGTTGAAGAAGGGGTATGGTGACAACCTACTCTTCGACAATGTCACCTTCTCGCTGCCGCGTGGCGGCATCGTGGGGATCATTGGACCGAACGGCGCCGGCAAGACGACACTCTTCCGGCTGATCACGGGCACCGAGAAACCAGATGGCGGCAGCCTGAAGGTTGGTGAGACCGTCTCTATTTCGTATGGGGATCAATCACGCACACTGGACGGCAAGCGAACGTTGTACGAGGAACTCTCCGGTGGACAAGAGACCCTGACGATCGGGAAGCGCGAAATCAATGCGCGTGCCTATTGTGCGTCGTTTGGCTTCAAGGGTTCCGATCAGCAGAAGCTCACCGCCAACCTTTCCGGAGGCGAACGAAACCGGTTGCACCTGGCGAAGACCCTCCTCACCGGCGGCAACCTGCTGCTGCTGGACGAACCCACCAACGACCTGGACGTCGACACCCTCCGTGCGCTCGAGGACGCCGTCCTCGACTTCGCCGGATGTGCCGTGATCATCTCGCACGATCGCTGGTTCCTGGACCGCGTCGCAACCCACATCCTCGCCTTCGAGGGTGACTCCGAAGTCGTGTGGTTCGAAGGGAACTACGAGGCCTATATCGAGGACTTGAAACGTCGGAAAGGCCCGGACGCCGACCAGCCGCACCGCATCAAGTACAAGAAGCTCGTGCGTTCGTAAGCCACCGGTCCTTGTCTTCTACCTTGTGTTGGTCTCAGCGACGTCGTAGCCTCTGATGTCGGCACTCGCTCCGCATTTCATCCAAGGAAGATCCATGCGTACTCGACTGGCGCAGGCGTCATTTCTCGCCTTCCTTCTCGCCCCGGCCGCCGTCTCGGCTCAGTCACTCCCGTTCTTGTTCGTCGACGGACCGTCGTTCACCACGCGCCCACGTACCCAGCTTCAATACGACGCATCGTACGGCGACCGCAGCCTGCAATCGGTCGATGGCACAGGTGTCATGCACCGGCTGGTCGCTGGAATCCGAGTTTCGCCGAGTCTCGTCGCCTTGGCGCGAGTCGAGACAACACCGTTGGAGGACGGTCAGGGTCTCTCGGAGCAAGTCGAGTTGAATTGGCAGCCGTCAGCTGCAACTCAGCGCGCCACGCCGTTCGCAGTCGCTGTCGGCGCCCGGCGCGAGTGGCAGGGGACGGCGGTTCTTCTCGCCAATGCCGGGATCGCGCACGACTTTGGCAAGTCCCTCGTCGGCGCGCAGCTTCGCGCCGAACGACCGCTCAGCTCAGGACGGGATGCCATCGACCTGATCACCTCGGCGGGCTGGTCCATGCGCGTGTCCTCCATTGGACGACTGGGCGTCGAAGCGATCGGGCAGGATCTCGAGGGCTTCTGGAGCACCGAAGAAGCCGAAGGCGGCGCCACGCTATACGCTGGACCGTCACTGGCCCTCGCGCCCCAAGGCGCCCACTGGGCATTTGTACTCGGAGGCGGTCCCGTGCTTCGCGCCACTCACAGTACGCGCAACAGCGGCGCGCCGCGCGACGTGGTCATCGATCGAAGTCGCGGCTACCTATTGCAAACTTCCTTCCGAATGCTGGTCGGGCGCTGACGCTGCGGCGTCTGTCGTTCTACCAGAAATAGCGACGCCACCCCACAATGTGGCGCTGTTCCATCCGCTGGTGCATGTGCCAGTAGATCAGGAACCCGCTGACGGTCATGGCGGCGAGCGCTAGTCCCCAGAACATCGCTACCACCAAGCCGCCGTCACCGAATGCCTCCCCACTGTGCAGGCGTGTGAGGAACGGCTTGTCGACGTAGGCGTCCTCCTTCAGTAGCTCACCTGTCATCGCCTGCACCACGAATCGCCGGTCTTCTCCGCCCGTTGGTTTGCCCGTGAAGAACGTGATGGTCGGTTGATCGCCCTTGAACTCGAATGTGATCTTGTCGACCGGTGCACCAGGCGCCTTGGCCGCCATGGTCGCGAAAGCCTTGGTAAGAGGGCCCACGTACATCTGGCTCGACGCCTGCGTCGTTACTGGGCTCACTACGTCGCGTAGCGCCTCGCGCTTTGACTCCTCTTCACCGAAGAACTCAGTGAAGGCGACCATCACACCGGTCACGGCAACGAATGCGAGCAATACCGCAGCTGGCAGCCCGATCCACCGGTGCCACTTTCGCCAAAACGGAACGTTCACGGAACAACCTCAGGAAATGATTTGTGCGATTCGGCCCGGTATCCGGCCGCAGACCCGGAAACGGTATCGGCGTGTACCCCACCTGTCGAGGCGGGGGTATGATCCCCGCCTCGTCAGCACGGTGCCAGGGCGACACTGTCGATCCGCGGACCCGAACCGGCATCGCCAAACGTCGCTGCACGACGCGACGGAGGTAGTTGGCTAGCCCGTCAGGACGAGCGTCCCTCTCGGCTGATCCGACGCTCTCGCACAAATCTTGGGTCTGCCGCGTTGGCGTTCTCATTGACCCAAATAACTCGCGTTTGGCCCGACCTGCCTTGCCCGTTCGCGCACTGCGGGTATGATGAAGCTGATGACCGGGCCCCTCTCACCCACGGCGTTCGCCACCGCAACCGTTGTCCGTCGCCCACAGGACGACGAGATCGACGCGTATGGCGTCTCGGACCGCGGCAAGGTGCGCGAGCGGAACGAAGATCACTTCCTGCTTTGTTCTGTGCACAAAGTGATGCGTGTGCGAGGTACCTCGCTGCCGATGCCCAGCGAGCTTGAGCATCCCGGAGGCCGCCTGGCCACGATCGGCATGGTGGCCGACGGCGTTGGTGGTGGACGTGGTGGGGAAGAAGCGAGTCGCGCGGCGGTGGAGTCGTTGGCGGACTACGTGACGAACATGACGCAGTGCATTTACACGGCGGATCCTAACGTTGCCGACCATTTCGCCGAGGTGCTGCGGGACGCGGCGCGTCGTACGCACGAGGCGGTGGTCGCCAGGGGACGCCAGACGCCATCCCTCGCAGGCATGGCCACCACGCTCACCTTGTGCATCGGTGTGTGGCCGATCCTATACGTCCTGCATGTGGGGGACAGCCGCTGTTACCAGCTGGTCGATGGGACGTTGGTGCAGCTGACGAAAGATCAGACCTTGGCACAGCAGCTGGTGGACAGCGGCGTCCTGTCGCCCGAGGAGGCCGCGAAGACGCGACTCGCGCATGTGCTCTCCAGTGCCATCGGTGGCGAAGCGTCGCCGGTCGTCACCGTGCATGCGATTCGTCCAGGCGCGGTGACGCTGCTCTGCACCGATGGTCTCACCAAGCACGTGAGTGACGCGCGGATTCGCGACCGACTCGTGAACATGACGTCCGCGCAGCAGGTGTGCACGGATCTCCTGCAGGACGCGTTGAACGGCGGCGGCACGGACAACATCACGATCGTGGTGGCCCGAGCGATACAAAGGGCGTAGGTCGCCGCGTCTCACTTAATTCATCGTACAGCACTAGCGCTCCGTTGCCAGCGCCAGGATGAGGCGCGACAGGGCGGACGCGTCTCGCAGGTCCAGCACTTCCCCCGGAGAGTGCGAGTAGCGCCCCGGCCACGACAAGCTGACGTTCGGTGCGCCATAGAGCGCAATGGCCGAGCCGTCCGTGGCGCCATGCGTGGTGCCCAACTGCACGGGGATCCTGTTGACACGAGCCACACGCATCACGCGATCGCGCTCTTCCTGCGGCGAGACGGCCCCGTCGTCTAGTCCGCGCAACACCACGCCGCGGCCTAACGGAGCAAGCGCGAAGGTCGGCAGTTCCAACGGCGTATCGCTGGAAACAAACGTGTCTATACTATAGATACGCGACAGGGAGGTCCCGGCGGTTGCCGCAAAGGCGCGTGCCCCATTCAGCCCGCCTTCTTCGCGAACGCTCCAGACAAACAGGACCTTGTGCGTCAACAGCGACGGCACGAGGCCTTGGATCGCCAGCAGCAAAGCCGTAGATCCCGTGCGATCGTCGCTGCCGCGACCGGTAATCCGGGTGCCCGCCAGTCGGTCACCGCGTTTGTACGCCGTAACGCTGAGCCCCGGTCGTACACCTCGGGCCACCAACTGCGAGGAGTCCAGACCGAACCATCCCGTCAGGTTCACCGGCGCCTTCACCCGCGCCGAGTCGCGCGGAACAAACACCCCGCGAAGGGGCTCGGCGACAGCACCACCTGCTGTCGCCTCGAGGTGAAGGTAGGCAGGCTCTCCCTCCCACGCGTGGATCACAACGCCGCCCCGGCGTCCCAACGTGACCTGCCCGTCCGGCAATATGCGCTCCACCTCAAAGGCCACTTCGTCCATGTGCGCCATGAAGACCACCGAATCGCGCTCCGGACCAGCCGCTACGATCAGGTTTCCGGCGGTATCGACGGTGGCAGCCTGACGAGCCCATGCCGGCAACGCCTGCGTAATGGCGTCCCGGACGCGTGCCTCATGGCCGGGGGCACCAGGAAGGTTGGCCAGCGCGAGGAACTGGCGCTCGAATGCAGCGTATTCGTCGGTACGCGACGTCAATCGCTGCGTGGTATCTGTTCGGAGACGGATCCACGGCGCGCCGCCTAACGACACAGCGCCACGTTGGACGATCCGCTCCAGCAGTCGGCGGACATCCGACGCGTGAACGGACTCGACGAAGCTCCCCGCGTAGCGCGCTGGGGGCGCCAGCACCAGCGCGTCCGGGCGGTTGAACACCCGAGACACGCCGGCCGGCAACCGGCGTGTCTCGACGGCGGCGTCCATCCCGGCGCCCCCGCGAGCGTCCACGAGCGTCAACTCGTCGACGGAACCCAGCCGCGCCGGCGCGACGTCATACGCCTAACGCTTGATCAGGAGATCCCGCCGATCGCAGACTACAAGGAAACGAAGTACGTCAAGCACGTACGGATCCGCAGTGAACGCCTGAGCAAGTTCTGGGGTCGCGACATGTTCATCAGCGCCTTCGTGACGCTCCCGTGGGGGTTCGATGATCATCCGGGGGCGCGATATCCGCTCGTGATCAACCATGGGCATTTTGCCACGGAACCTGACAACTGGCGCGAGTCTCCCCCGGACCCAGACCTCAAGCCGGACTACAGTGAGCGTTTCTCCCTCGCCGGCTACAACCGTGTGCAACAGCAGTATGCGTGGCAGCTCTACCAGGATTGGACCGGCCCCGGGTTCCCGCGCATGCTCATGGTGCAGATCCAGCATCCGACGCCCTTCTATGACGATTCGTATGCGGTGAATTCCGCGAATGCCGGACCGTGGGGCGATGCCATCCAGTACGAGCTCCTTCCAGAGATCGAACGGCGGTTTCGCGGCCTGGGGCAAGGGTGGGCGCGATTCGCTTTTGGCGGATCCACCGGCGGGTGGGAGTCCATGGCCGTCCAGGTGTTCTATCCCAATGAATACAACGGGGCTTGGGTCGCCTGTCCCGATCCGATCGATTTCCGGCACTACGAGACGGTCAACATCTACGCGGACACCAATGCGTTCTTCATGCCGTCGCCATGGAAACGCACACCACGGCCCGCACATCGCAACTACCTCGGGCACGTGGACGGCACGGTCGAAGAGACGAATCTCTACGAGTACTTGTTAGGCACCCATTCGCGCTCCAGCGAACAGTGGGACGTATGGGAGGCCACCTTCTCACCGGTCGGTAGCGACGGCTACCCCAAGCGCATCTTTGACAAGACCACCGGAACCATCGATAAGTCGGTGGCGGAGTACTGGAAGGAACACTACGACCTGTCGTACATCCTGCAGCGCGACTGGAAGACGCTGGCCCCGGTGCTCAAGGGGAAGCTTCGCATCTACGTTGGCGACATGGACAACTATTACCTCAATAACGCCGTCTACGAGGTGGAGAAGTTCCTGAAGTCCGCGCAACCAGAGGCCGATGCGGTGGTGGACTACGGCGACCGCGACGAGCACTGCTGGAACGGCGATCACACCCGCGCCAATGCATACTCACGGTTGCGGTACGCCCAGATGTCGATGCCGTGGTTCGTCGAACGCATGCTCAAGACGGCGCCGGCGGACGCCGACCTTCGCAGCTGGCGGTATTAGGAGCGACGCCTAACGCGCCTTGCGCAAAGCGGCAATCCTCGGCGCCCGGCTCTTTGGGCTGTCGAGGGAAAAGGAACGGGCGTCGCCCAACTGATCGCGCACAAACGCCTCGGTCGCCTGGATCGCGGTCTCGAGCGTCTTGTCTCTGGGCACGAACGTGGCCAACGCCGTCGATTGCGTCTCCGGATCAAACTCCCAAAGTCCTACCACACGGCCGCGATCGACGATCGCGTGGCTTGGCAAGTCAGTGAGTGCGCCGAGAGTGGCCAGCGCCTTTTCTCCCATCACCTGACGTGCGGCATCGTCGGGATCAATGGCGCTCGCCAAGTCACGGCGGTTCGCCACCAACGGATCCAGCGACGAAACGAGGGCATACTGGGCCTTGCCTGGTACACGAAACTTCTGGTATGCGGGGAGGTCGCTGCGCAGCAGCAACCAATCACTCGCGTCCTCGACCGGCGTCAAGTCGACCTCCGCGATCGCGGCCTTCGCTGCGGCAACGCCGAGTCCCGAGAACCACTGAAACTGCGACAGCTTGGCCGGCCCAGCCCAACGGAAGAATCGCTCGGCCAATGCGCGATGTGACTCGCTGAGCGAGGCGCGATACGTTGCCAGGGGACTCGGCTTCCATAGCACATACGCGTACCTCTGCTGATCAAGCCGCCCGTTCACTGGGACGCGTCGAATGTGCCCCGAAGATTGCAGCCGGCCGAGCGCGAGTGGCAGCGTTGTGGTGAGTCCCTTCTTCTTCCCCGCCTCGCCAAGAGAACGCGACGCATTCCCCGTGGCCGAGCGAATCCCTTCGGGATCGAGCGGGCCGCGAGTGAGCGCCTTCAGCACGGCGTCGCAAAGCGCGGACACCTCGCTCTCAGTCACACCGAGCTTCAGCGCTTGCCTTGTTTCACCCTCGGTGAAGCCAGCTCCAACCGAAAGCCCGACCGCAAAATCGCTGGCCGGAACGACGTAGGTGCATCCACGCGCCGTTGGAAGTTCGTGGATCTCGCACGACGCGACGGCGGCGTCAGCCGCCTCTCGAGACGTGCCCGCTCGCGAGAAGAGCGTGAGGTAGGGACCGACGCCTCCCACCGACCGCGCCCATCCCGTGCGCTCCAGGACCTCCGCTGGTGCCGCGTCGCGAAATGATCCGTCTAGTCCCTGTCGATGCGCCCACCAGGCGCGAAGCTTCGCAATGTCCATGAGAGCCAAGGGCAGGTGTGGCCCTCATGTTGGGGCTCCGACCGCGAACACGCAACGTGGGAAAACGAACGAAGCCGGGCGCGATTCCGATGCCCCCGGCCCCCCCGGCCATAGACATCCGCACCCGGCTTCGTGATTGGTCCCCTCAGCTGCCTAACGCTTCATGTAACCGTACTACGAGCAGCTCAAGTGGCCCCTCGGTAAGGGCATTGTGCACGTCTTGGTGGTGCCATCCTGCGTGATCGTGATCTTGGCAGTCGCCGAACCATCGTACGTCACCACTTCCCGTCGGACGGTGGAACTGGTTGTTCCGGCGATGGTCTTGGTCGCCTTCAAGTTGCGAATGATCGTTCCCGCCGTCGGGTACGTCGGTCCCGTGGTAGAGACGGGGATGATGATTCCCTTGGTGGTGTCCGACACGGCCCGCGACGCGGTGAAGGCGCCGGCGCTCGCCGTTCCGGTGGTCGTCTCGGTCCCTTGTGCGGTGCCATTCACGGTACGTTGCGTAGCACCGCTTGCCAGACCGGTGACCGTGCGGTCACTCGTGTGCTGCACCACGCTGGTGGCGCTGTCGCGCCGTGTGGCCGTTCCGCTGACCGTGGTTCGTACGCGAATACTATTGGTGAGGCTGTCGACTGCCGCTTGGGCCACACCGGCCGCCGTCTTGTACTCAATGAGCTTCGTAATCGTTAGGCCGTTGTGGGTGTCTGTGCACGTAACGACTCCCGTCGATGCGGCGAAGGCGCATGTTCCCATCTGCCCGGCGTCGCCAAACGGCCCCTTGCCGTGCGGCCCGCCACCAAATCCAGGGCCGCCGCCGAAGAACTCGGCGCCCAATCCGCCTCCCATCATCCCCATCCCATGTTCGCCACCGCGTCCGCGCTCGGGGATCCACATCCCCGTTCCACTGGCCGAGCTCGCGCCAAAGCTGGAGGTGGCCGCGTCAAAGCCGACCGGCACCGTCAGGAATGCATCGGTCAGGGCCAAACGATTGGCGCTGGGTGAATTGAAGGAGTCGGAGCAGCCGGCGGCTACAACCAATGCGGCCGCCGCGACCAGGGAACGCGTTCGGAAGGAAATCATTGCAGGCGTCTCCATGCTTTGTGCCGGTGGGACCCGTTGTCCGCCCGGTAGACGTGAGTGGTTTCGCAGTGTTAACACCTCTTTCATGCCGCACCCTATGTCGTCGCGACGATTGTCGGTTCGCGCGAGGAATCATCGGGGAGGATGACGTGCGCTATCAGGCGTGCTACGACGGTGGCGTTCGCGTAATCGATGTGTCTTGAGAGTTGTCGCTGCAAGCCCGCTGCGCCGAACTCACGTTAGGGTGTGCGGTGTGGCGTCGTTTCTCGGAACCCTTGCTACCAACGATCACTCCAGATGGCGACAACGCAATCGCCCTGCCTCGGCTTACTCGCGTGGCCGTTTGCGACTATTGAGTGAGGTCGCGCGCAGGGGCAACGGACCGCGGAAGCCAAGGCGCCATCTGTTCCCTCAGCAATCGTAGGGCACGGCCCATGTGGGCCTCAACCGTCTTTACGGAAACTCCGAGTGCCGTGGCGATCTCTAAATACTTCAGTCCCTGCATGCGGCTCATCCGGAATACTTCGCGGCATCTATCGGGAAGCCCATCGATGGCGCGATTCAACGCCACCCCAATTTCCTCCCCTTCGAGGTCGGCAAATGCCGATGCTGGCGAGGAGTCAGGTGATGCAAGGTACGGCGCCTCGCGCTTCTCGATCTTCGCGTGGCGGATCGCGTTCAGGGCGCGATTTCGAGTCGATCGAATCAGGTACGCGTGTGCCGACCCTTCCCCCGACAACTGCTCACGGCGGCGCCACAGCTCCAACAGCACGTCTTGCACGATCTCCTCAGCCTGCTCGCGATCCTTCAATAGAGCTCCAGCGATGCGAACCAGCGTCGGGTACCACGCCCGAAAGATCTCCTCGAACGCGTGCTCATCTCCTTGACGAAGGCGTTCGAGAAGCTGGCGGTCTTGCTGCGTGCTGATTTCGGGGCTGGTCACGGTCCGGTGTTACTCCAACCACATTGCATGGTGCCGACTGCGACTTTCTGGTGTAGCAGCCTTGTTTTCGCGCGAGGCAGGTTCATAGTGAGGGTTCCGCACCCTCGAAGTGTTAATTCCCGGTATGACGGATTCCGAGCGCCCATTCCCTGACGAAACCCCCAAGCAGGCAGAGGACCCATATTGGGAATCCTTGGCTCGCTTTGCCACGGGGAACGCGGGCAAAGACGAGGTGGATCGCATCCGGAAAGTGCTCGCCGATCGCCCCGTAGATGCCGGGCTGTTGGAGGCAATGGATCGTGTATTGCCACCGCTCCCTGGCTGGGATGTCCGCGATTCGGATATCGAGGTAGCGCTTGATAAGGTCAAAGGCCGCCGTGGTGCGGCTGGGCCGAAGTTGACGGTAGTGCCCGGTTCTAAGCCCTTAGTGGCACCAAAGAGGCGCTTTAATGTCGGTATAGTGTCTTGGCTTGCCGCTGCCGCCGTGGTCGCTGCGGTATCGCTTTGGCCTCGGCAACCCGCAGGCTCTGGAAGCGATCCGGGAGAGGCGCGTGTGTTCCAGACCGCCGCCGCCCAGCGAGACTCGGTCCGATTGCCTGACGGGACTCGGGTTGTGCTGGCGCCGCTGAGCCGCCTCGAGGTCACCGCCGACTTTGGACGCGGGGCGAGAAGGGTCCGGCTCTCGGGCGAGGCGCTGTTCGACGTGAAGCACGATGCCGCACAACCCTTCGCGATCGTGACGCCGTTAGCGGTGGTCGAGGATCTTGGCACTACGTTCACTGTGCGAGATGACGAAAGCGATTCGGTGACCGTGCGCGTGACCCACGGCCGAGTGCGAGTGCGCGGGCAACGGGACTCCACGAGTACCGCGACGCTGGATGCTGGCGACGTGGGCGTCCTGCGCGGCGGAGCGATCGACGTTCGGCGGGGCGCCGTGAGCGCACGCGATACGGCCTGGGTCCGTGGCGAGTTCGTCTTCCGCGACGCCACCATGGACGAGGTGGCGACGCAGATGCGTCGATGGTACGGAATCCGCATTCGCGTTGCCGACGAAGTGTTGGAACGCCGCCATGTCACCGCCACCTTGGCGGATGAACCGGTAGATCGTGCTCTGCAAATCATCGCGCTGGCGTTAGGTGCGGAAGTCGAGCGCACTGGCGACACCGCGGTGGTACGCTTGCCCAAGCAGATATCGTCGAATCGATGACGGCCAGGCGCCGGTGGATCGTTCGTGTCGGCAGGCACGTGGTCGCGGCTCTCATCCTGACAGCCGCGGCTTCGTCGTTGCCGGCGCAGAGCAGTTGCAACGCGACGCCGCCGGCACCTGCGGCATCGACGAAGCCATGGCCGGCACCCCTCGACCGAATCGTCAGCCTGCGGGGCGGGATGTTGGCCCTGCGCGAGGCCTTGGACCGGCTGGCGGCTGCCTCTCACGTGCGACTGTCCTACAGCTCAGAGGCGCTGCCGCTCGATCGCCGTGTTTGCGCGACGTACGCTGAAGCGCCGATGGGGCGGATTCTTTATGAGCTGCTCGAGGGCGTGAGCGTCCAACCCACCATCCTCAGTGACAACCAGGTCGTTCTGGTACCTCAGGTGGTGCCCCAGCCCCCGCGCGCCGCACGTCGCGTCTCCGAAATGCCAATCGGCGTCCTGGACCGAATCGTGGTCACCGGCAGCGCCGCAGGTTCCGAACAGCGCGCCCTGGCCGTGAACGTCGATGTTGTGAGCGGCGATCGAGTCGCGCAACGCGGCGATGGGTCGTTAGCGCATGTAATGAATGGCGAGGTCCCTGGCATGTGGTCGTGGGAGCCTGCACCGTCGGCGATGGCGCTTCGCTACGGGAGCATTCGCGGGGCGTCCTCCTTCGGAGTGAATGCGCCCAAGATCTACATCGACGGCATCGAAGTCGCGAATCCACTGTTGGTCACGCAGCTGATGCCGGAAACGATCGAGCGCGTAGAGATCATCCGCGGTCCCCAGGGGGCGGCGCTGTATGGAGCCGATGCGATCAGCGGGGTGGTCAACATCATCACCCGGCATGACGGGGTCGGAGCCACGCCGTCCCGCCTCCAGATGCGGAGCACGTTCGGCATGGCAGGAAGTGCCTGGGCCCCGGCCGGCGTGCTGGCGCAAGATCTTGGGGTCAGCTTTCGTTCAGGAACGAATGTTCGAGGTGGCGGGGCTTCGGTGGCCTATCGCTCGTTAGGTGCGTTCCTGCCCGAGGCGTTCAGCCGTGACCTCATGGCCAACGCAGATTTCCGAAAGGTTGGGACACGGAGTACCCTCGTGGGCACGGCACGTCTGTTCACGCGCGATGCCGGCACCTCGTCACCACTGCTGCGCGACCTTGTCATCTCCGGCTCGTCGAACACCACGGGCATGTCGCACGACGTCGCCCCGCGCACGGGAGCCATGGGAGTTCCCGGACTCACGCAGAGCTTCGACGCCGATAGCGGCGTGGCGCAATCCGTCCGCGAGTACACCCTTGGACTGACCGGTCGATTCGCCCCGAACGAGAAGTGGACGCACACCCTCGTCGCCGGCGTGGATGGGTTCGCGCTCACGGGCGACGCCACGCAGTCTGCCCTCCTCTTATCCGCAACCGACTCGGCCCTGCACGATGCGCGGGGCGAGACGGCACGTGCCACGATCCGGGCCAGCACCGTGGGTCAATTCCAGTGGGGTTCGCACGTGTCGCACGCGCTTACGTTCGCGCTCGAGCAGACCATCACTCGGCAGGAGACCGCGGCACAGGAATTCGTGTACGTTCCGCGTACGACGCCAGGTCGTGACTCCCTGCTGCATGTGCGCGCGATCGATTGGCGACGTACGAGCGGCGCGGTTGCGCAGCTGAATTCGGCGCTTGGTCGAACTCTCTACTTCACCGCTGGCCTGCGTTTCGAGGGAAGTGGCGGCCAGTTCGGCGAGAGTCGCCTGGACGCCCTCCCCATGCTCGGCCTCTCCGCGGTGAAGGAGGCTGGCCTCCTCTCGCTCAAGTTGCGAACGGCGTACGGCAGGGGCATTCGCGTGCCGCAGCTGTCGACCCGCGAACGCGCCCTGTTTGCACTGGGGCGTCTGGCACTCCCCTACGAACTCCCGCCCGAAACGCAGTCCGGCGTCGAGTTCGGGTTCGATGCCACCCTGGCGCGCGTCTTGTCCATGCACGTAACACGATTCGACCAACAAGCGACCGGTCTGTTACAGATCGTCGGAATGGCCCCCGCGACAAACGAAGGTGGACCAACGAATCAGTTCCGGCCGCGACCGACGTACGCGCTGCAGAACGTAGGGCGCATCGCGAACAAGGGCTGGGAGTTGTCGCTCCAGGCCTCGCATGGCCCCTTGAACGTCAGTAGTGCGTTGAGCCTGACGGATAGCCGAGTGTTGAGGCTGGCGGAAGGGTATTCGGGAGACCTCAGGCCTGGCGATCGGACGCTGGAAGTTCCGGCGCGTACCGTCAGCCTCAGCGCGTCGTGGACCCAACCGCGCTGGTACGCAACCTTCGGTGTGTCTCGCGCCTCCGATTGGGTGAACTACGACCGCATGGCGCTAGCGCAGGTGTTCGCGACGCAGGACGCCAACGAGCATCCCATGGGAAGCGCGCTTCGCGACTATTGGCTCGATTACGCCGGTGTCACACGAGTTCGCGCCTCGTTCTCCCGAGACGTCTTTCGTTCGCTCTCCCTCCTCGCGACCGGCGACAACTTGCTGAACTACCAGCGCGGCGAGCCGGACAACATCACGATCGTCCCGGGAAGAACCATCAGCGCGGGTCTGCGCGTTCGATTCTGACGGTGCCGAAGGGTGAGCGCGTGCTCATCCCTAGCGTGTCGGCGCCCCTCGGCGTAATTCGATGGTGTGTCTCGCAATGCCATCGATGCCGCTCCTCCGTTCGCGTGACGCTGAGAGGCGGTTCCCACCCAAACTGACATCAACGTGGCCAGCACCCATACGGCGGACGCGCTGTCGCGCCTGAGTCTTCGCGCCTCTGAGCTGGCCAGCGAAGGCGCACTGGATGTCATGCGGCGCGCCCAGGAACTGGAACGCCAGGGCCGCACGGTCATTCACTTGGAACTGGGAGCACCCGACATTGCCGCGGCCCCGCACATTACCGAGGCGGCTGTGCGGGCCTTGCAGGCCGGGGACGCCCGGTATGTCGCACCTGCCGGCATACCCGAACTGCGAGAAGCCATCGCCATCGACGTTCAGTCCCGAGGCATCCGCTGTTCTCCCGAGCAGGTGCTGGTGACACCGAGTGCAAAGACTGCTGTTTTCTATGCCTTGCTCGCGACAGTCGATGAAGGTTGCGAAGTTCTGGTGCCAGATCCCGGCTTTCCCATTTACCCATCCGTGGCGCGTTTCGCCGGTGGGGTACCGGTCGGGTACGGCGTCAATCGCGACAACGCACCAGACGTCGACGATATCGCGGCGCGCATAACGAGCAGGACGCGCGTACTCGCCATCAATTCGCCGAACAACCCGACCGGTGGAGCCTTGGACGCTGCCAACATGGAGCGGCTGGCCGAACTCGTCGCGCATCACGACCTGCTGGTTGTGACGGACGACATCTATTCTCGACTCGTCTTTGACGGGGCACGCGCCCCCGCCATCGCAGCGCACGACGGCGCGCGCGATCGCACGATTCTCGTGGACGGCTTCTCCAAGACCTACGCGATGACCGGCTACCGATTGGGTTATCTCGTCGTGCCCGCGCGCTTCGTGCCGACCATGACCACGTTGGCCATCAATGGACACACCTGCGTGGCGCCGTTCATTCAACGGGCTGGCGTTGCGGCTCTCACGGGACCGCAGGATTCCGTGGCGGCGCAGGTCGCCGCGTATCGAAGCCGGCGAGATCTCGTTGTGAGCCGCTTGAATGCGATGCCGGGGGTCCGCTGCGCAACGCCCGCCGGTGCATTCTACGCCTTTCCCGACTTCTCGGCGTTGCTCTCCCCGCGGCGCATGTCGTCAGCCCAACTCGCATCCATCATGCTCGAAGAGCATGGCGTGGCGCTGATCGACGGGGCAGCGTTCGGTGCTCGTGGCGAGGGGTCCCTGCGCCTCTCCTTCGCGTCCGCGCAGGCCGACCTGGACGAAGCGCTCCGTCGTATCGCGGAAGCCGTGAACGCCCTCGCCTGACTTCTACTGGCCGGTCCCGATCTGCTTGGAGAACTTCACCACCACCGAGCGTGATTGCGGCCGTACCCAGTTGAAGAAGCCGTCGGCTTCACGTCCATCGTTCAAGACGACAAACAGGCCCGTGCCCGCGGTGTTCAACCACCCAAAGTCCATACCCGCGCCTGGTTGTTGTACTGCACGAGCGACTGCAGGAAGATCTTGGGTGTGAAGAAGTACCCCACGCGAGCGCCAACCAGTTTGCGCACGAAGTCCCCCTCATCGAGCTTCACGTCGTTGTAGTCGAGCAAGAGGGACGTGGTGAGCGTCGCGTTCGGGCGGTACGTGATGTTGATGTTGCCACCGTTGCGGCTGCCGTCGTAGAACGGACCGAAGTCACCTCGCAACACGAACGACAATGGCGCGGACGGATTGGACGACCAGTCGAGCCCTATGCCCGCATAGTCGTAACTGCGCACGGGAAGGGTCACGTTCGGCGCGATCTCGAAGGGCTGCTGTAGTCCTTCATGATAGATGTTCAGCTCCGGGCCGAATCTCCCGCCATCCTTGAATTCGACTTCCGTCAGGTCAACGTGAACCTGGCCACTCTGGTAGAAACCCTGGCGATCGTAGTACCCGCGCCAGTTGACGTGCGGATTCCACACCCGCACATGCTTCCAGTTCGGGTTTCGCACGAAGCGCATCAGTGAGGGCTCGTAGTACTGGTATCCACCGGATCGGTTGAGGAACCCCACCTCGGGATTGAAGTCGGAGCCGACTTCGACGTACCGCAGGCCGTTGTTCCACTTGGAGGTCGAGTAGCCGACCCGCACACTTCCGGCCAGGTCGTTGCCGCTACGGCCCGGTGTTTCGGACTTGGCGCCCCACCAGTCGACGGTCCACGCGTCGCCGACACCAATGCGTCCGTCAGCTGCATACACGCGATTGTGGTCGCCACTGGAATCCGTCGACATGCGTTGCACTGCAAGCACGCCAACGCGCGAACGCGTCGACAACTCCCTCGACACACGCGCGACGGAAAACGAGTTGCCGTTGGTCGTTGTGGCTGTAGCGTCCGTGAAGATCTGCAACAAGCCGACGGTCGTTCCGCCAACGCGGCCGGTGATACGCCCGCCGCCCTGAATGGGTACGGGGTTTCCCAGGGTGTCGATGCCGATGCGGCGGCTGAAGAACAACTCGACCGCTTGTGGCGTGCCTGCCGAGAAGGTGCCGGCATTTTCCAGGAAGAAGGGTCGCTTCTCTGGAAAGAACAGTGGGAAGCGCGTCAGGTTGGTCCGCTGCTCGTCCACCTCGACTTGGGCGAAGTCGGTATTGTAGGTGAGGTCCAGGGTCAGGCTTGGGGTCAATCCATACTTCGCGTCCACCCCAAAGTCCCCCGTACTGCCAAACTTGGACGACGTGGTGAAGTCACGGGACGTGGAGCCAAGCACATACGGTGTGATGGTCGCGACACGCCGCACCGGCACCTGCAACCCCTGCAACGTTCCCGCCCGCGACAAGCGATACAGGTTGAACTGTCGCGGGATCGGCGACCAGAACGACTCCTCGTTCTTTCGCCGGATGTTGCGCGCCAGGTTCAGGCCCCACGCCTGCGCCGCACCACCACCGTAACGTAATGTCGAAAACGGAATGCGAAACTCGGCGTACCAGCCTAACGAATCCCGGGACGTCATCACCTTCCAACTGCCGTCCCAGTTCAGGTTGAACCCGCCCATCGACCCGGACTGGGCCCGCGTCTGCCCCTGCTGGAAAACGCCGCCCCCTTCACCCTCCTTGACCACTTGCGCGTCGTATTCCACACCGGCTGGCGTGGTCGCAAACACGAACCCGTTCTGCCGATCGAGGTAGGTGTCCAGGATGAACCCGAAGTAGTCGCTGTTGGCAATCGTGCCATCGCGAAGCTTCTCGCCGGGCACGATCCCCTGCGGGTCGCGATCGAAGAGCCAGGCGGCCACGTATAAGGCCTCACCATCCACCAGGATGCGTGCCTCCGTACGCTCGCTCACCGGCTGCCCCTCGGCTGGCTCGCGCTGAACGAAATCGGTGAAGGGCTGGGCATCCTTCCACGCGGCCTCGTCCAGATGACCATCAATCACGGGGCCAACAGTAATTCGCTTCGCGTCGCCCACGCGTAGACGGCCCGACTCCATCGGCGCCCCCTGAGCCGAGAGCGGCTGGGCAACGGCGATTGTGAAGCATGCCAGGACAAAGGCCGAGGCACGAGAAATCATTGCGGTGCGACGCATTGCGAGGTTGGGAAAGGCGAAGGGAGCACTGCCACAGGGCCGCGGGCAGAGGCGACAATAATCTGCCGGATGAGGCGGCCGGACGGAACCGACTTCCTTCCCATTCTCGCCTTCGAGACCGTACGCAATCCCCCACTCGCCAGTCGGGGGCGCGATGGCGCAACTGCCCGACCCCCCCTGACATCGAGCGGCGCAGGCTTCTGCTGCGTTGAAGGTGTACGAGTCGCTCTGCGCAGACCGGTTAGGTACCTAACTAATCGGACTCGACCGCGTCCAATTGAGCAGCCTTCCCTGTGGTTGCCGCGCTGGCCTTGCGCGGTCTCTTCTTACGAGTGTCAGGATGCAAAGATCTACGATCATCTCCGGAGTCGCCGTCGTCGCTGCGGCGGCGGCCGGCCTGTGGTTCTTCGGTCGAGCGGATGCACGGGACCTAACGAGCTTCCGATTTGTCGAGGTGGACAAGGGCGACATCCAGGCCACTGTGGCCTCCACGGGAAAGCTTCGGGCCGTCACGACGGTACAGGTCGGGACACAGGTGTCGGGCCAGGTAGCAGGCATCTATGTCGACTTCAACGACCGGGTGAAGAAGGGTCAACTCATCGCCCGGATCGACCCCACACTCCTCGAGCAGGCCGTGCGCGACGCCGAGGCCACCGTGGAGCGCTCGAACGCCGAGCTGGCCAATGCCCAGCGCGCCTTCGATCGGAATAAGCAACTCTACGAGCGCAAGGTGCTCACGGAGAGCGAGTACTCGACCACGCAGTATCAGCTGGCTGTGGCCCAGGCCAACCTCAAATCCGCGCAGGTCAACATGGACCGTGCGCGTCGCAACCTTGCCTACACCAGCATTTACGCGCCTATCGACGGCATCGTCGTCGAGCGGAATGTGGATGTGGGGCAGACGGTCGCCGCCTCGCTCTCCGCGCCGCAACTGTTCCTGATCGCCAACGACCTTTCTGAAATGTGGATATTGGCGTCGGTCGACGAGAGCGACATCGGCACCATTGCCGAGGGGCAGCCGGTCCGGTTCACGGTTCAGGCATATCCCAGTCGTACGTTCAATGGCGTCGTTCGTCAGGTCCGGTTGCAGTCGGCGGTGACCGAGAATGTCGTGAACTACACCGTCGTGATCGACGTAAAGAACACGGATGGCAAGTTGCTCCCGGGAATGACGGCGACCGTGGATTTTCTCGTGGGATCTGCGACCGACGTCTTCCGTGTTCCGAATGCGGCGCTGCGCTTCCGACCCACAGCGGACCAGATCTACAAAGCCAGCGAACGGCAGCGTACCGAAGCGTCGTCGTCCAGTCGCCCATCGATGACGGGGAGGTCGTCACGCGCTTGGCGTCGCCCACGCGAATCCAGGCGGACTCCATCGGCCCACCCTGAGCGATGAGCGGGTGACTGGCCAAGGCGGTCACGAAACCGAGGACGCCAACAGAAAAGGCACGAGTTCGCGAAGTCGTTGCGGTGCGACGCATTGCGGGGTCGGGAAAGGCGAGGAGGCCGGCAACAATCAGGCTCGGGGCGGGCGACCATAATCTGCCGGATGAGGCGGCTGGACGGAACTGATGTCCTTCCCACCAGCGCCTTCGGTTTCGTACGCCGCAATCCCGCACGGGCTCGTCAGGGCGACACTGGCGTACCTGCCCAACGCTCCCCGACATCGAGCGACCCGGAGTTCTACTGCGTTCAGGGTATACGAGGCATGGAGTGCCAGCTGGCTCGCGCACCTAACTAATCGGGCTCGGCAGCGTCCAACCCGGCAGTCGTTTCCGTGGTCGTGCCATTGGCCGCGCGGTCCTTTTTCAAGAGTCGCAGATGCAAAGATCTACCGTCATCGCCAGTGTCGCGGTTGTCGTCGCGGCCGGTGCCGGCTTGTGGTTCTTCAGCCGGGCCGATGCGCCAGTGACCTAACGAGTTTTCGCTTTGTAGAGGTGGACAAGGGCGACATACGGTCACTGTGGCCTCCACGGGAAAGTTGCGGGCGGTCACCACGGTGCGGGTCGGAACGCAGGTGTCGAAGACAGGTCGCCGGCATCTATGTCGACTTCAACGACCGGGTGAAGAAGGGTCAACTCATCGCGCGCATCGACCCCACCTTGCTCGAACAGGCCGTTCGCGACGCCGAAGCCACGGTGGAACGTTCGAACGCCGAGCTGGCCAATGCGCAGCGCGCCTTCGATCGAAACAAGCAACTCTACGAGCGCAAGGTGCTCACGGAGAAGCGAGTATTCGACCACGCGGTATCAGCTGGCCGTCGCCCAAGCCAACCTCAAATCCGCGCAGGTCAACATGGACCGTGCGCGTCGCAATCTGGCGTATACCAGCATTTATGCGCCTATCGATGGGATCGTCGTCGAGCGAAATGTGGATGTTGGGCAGACGGTCGCCGCCTCGCTCTCCGCGCCGCAACTGTTCCTGATCGCCAATGACCTGAGCGAGATGTGGATATTGGCGTCGGTCGATGAGAGCGACATCGGCACCATTGCCGAAGGGCAGCCGGTCCGTTTCACGGTTCAGGCCTATCCCAGTCGTACGTTCAATGGCGTCGTTCGTCAAGTACGGTTGCAGTCGGCGGTGACCGAGAATGTCGTGAACTACACCGTCGTGATCGACGTAAAGAACACGGATGGCAAGTTGCTCCGGAATGACGGCGACCGTGGATTTTCTCGTGGGATCTGCGACCGACGTCTTCCGTGTGCCGAATGCGGCGCTGCGCTTCCGACCCACGGCGGACAGATCGCCAAGCTGGGCGACAGCGCGGCGGTGCAAGCGCAAGCAGTCGGCGCGGCCGTGACAGCACCAGCACCGGTACGCCTAACGATACCACAAGGCGCCGGACGAACGCGGGATGGAACACTCGCGCCGGGACCGACCAGGGCGTGAGCAACGGCGCCGCGGCAGCGAGTGGCGTTCGCGCCGGACGCGCCGGATCGTCGGCCACCCTGTGGTACATCGACGCCGCCGGCAAATTGACGCCGATCCGCGTTCCACACCGGCGTCACCGACGGGAAGGTCACGGAGGTGCGCGGCACGGATCTCAAGGTCGGTTTGAAGGTGGTGTCGGGCATCGTGCTCAGCGCGCCCACATCAACCAGCCCCTTCCAGCAGACGACCACGCCACCCGGTGGGCCTGGCGGACCGCCTCGCTTCTAATGGAGCGACGATGACAGATCACGCGGTGATTCGCACGGAGTCGTTGACGCGCACCTACGATGCCGGTCGGAATCCGGTGCACGCCCTCCGTGCCGTGAACCTGACGATCGAGCCGGGCGAGATGGTTGCCATCATGGGCGCGTCTGGATCCGGGAAGTCCACGCTCATGAATCTTCTTGGCTGCCTGGATACGGCGACCTCCGGCAGCTACTGGCTGGACGGCGTACGTGTTGACGGCATGGGTAAGAACGAGCGGGCCGATATCCGGAATCGCAAGATCGGGTTCGTCTTTCAGGGGTTCAACCTGCTGTCGCGAACGTCGGCGCTCGACAACGTCGAACTGCCGTTGCTCTACGATCGCTCAGGAAGGCCGATGGACACGCGTGCCATGGCCATGCAGGCACTGACGCGAGTTGGACTGGCAGACCGCGCCGAGCATCATCCCAGTGAGCTTTCCGGCGGCCAGCAACAACGTGTGGCCATCGCGCGCGCACTCGTGACCCAACCCGCACTGGTACTCGCCGACGAGCCGACAGGCAACCTGGATAGTCGTACGTCCATTGAGGTCATGGCACTCTTTCAGGAACTCAATGCGCAAGGCATCACGATCATCATGGTGACGCACGAGCACGATATCGCTGACTACTGCAAGCGAGTCGTGGAAATGCGAGATGGCCGCATCGTGCGGGATGAACCCGTCATGGGGCGACATGTTGCCTCCACTGACCTGCAGCGAATGAACGATCCCGAAGTGGAGGCCCCGGTATGAGGCGCGCAACACTGCTCAAGGTCGCTGGCGAGAGCATCCTCAAGAACAAGCTGCGCACGTTGCTCACGATGCTCGGCATCGTGATCGGCGTCGGCGCCGTGATCGTGATGGTCGCCGTGGGGCAGGGCGCACGATCGCAGATTGCGAAGCAGATTGCTGCCCTTGGCACCAACATGATTGTCATCACGCCCGGCGCATCCACGCAGGGAGGAGTGAGCCAAGGGGCACAGTCGTTCAACCGGCTCACGACGACCGACGTGGAGAAGCTGATGCGCGAGTCGGCCACCACGTCGCTGGTGTCGCCGGTCGTAGTCACGCGCACGCAGGCCATCGGCGGCGGTTCGAACTGGCGGACCAGCATCAATGGGGTGTCCGTGGAGTACCAGCAGATTCGCGACTGGCAGGCATCGCAAGGCGGGTTCTTCACCGATCAGGACCAGCGAACGAGTCGTAAGGTGGCTGTACTGGGTTCCACCGTGGCGAGTAACCTGTATCCCGGTGGCGACGCGGTCGGCCAGTCGATCCAACTGCGGGACGTCCCGTTCGAGATTGTTGGGGTGCTGGCCAGCAAGGGTCAGTCCGCCAGCGGTATCGACCAGGATGACGTCATTCTCGTCCCGTATACCACAGCGCAGACGAAGCTGAGTGGTCACACATTCATCCCGCAGATCGTAGCAGCAACTGCATCGGCCGCTGATCTCCCAGCCGCCCAAACGGAGATCCGCGCGATCATGCGCGAGTCCCATCGGCTGGGCGCGTCCGACGATGACGACTTCACGGTGCGAAACCAGGCCGACTTGGCCACCGCGGCAACCACTACCACCGATGTCATGTCGACCCTGTTGGCGTCGATTGCCGCGGTTTCGCTGCTGGTGGGTGGCATCGGCATCATGAACATCATGCTGGTCTCCGTCACCGAACGCACGCGGGAGATCGGAATCCGCATGGCGTTAGGCGCACGAGGCGGCGACGTGCTGACGCAGTTCCTCGTGGAAAGCGTTGTCATGAGCCTCGTCGGTGGGGTCATCGGGATCGCCGTCGGCGTGGCGTCGGCGTCCATCCTGGGCCAGGCCACAGGCTGGAAGACGGAAGTTTCCACGCAGGCGGTGGTGATTGCAGTGGCCTTCTCCGCCGCCGTCGGCGTCTTCTTCGGGTTTCATCCGGCGCGACGTGCCGCGTCGCTCGACCCCATTCAAGCCCTTCGCTACGAATAAACCATGCGTGGCCGTGTCGTTAGCAGCGCCGCGGTCATCTGACACGCCTTCCACAATGTCCATCTGCCCAACTCGCCGACTCATCCAGCTGTTGTCTCTGGCGGTGATGAGCGTCGGCGCTCGAGTCGCTTTGGCGCAATCGCCACGGGTCATCACGTTTGACGACGCGGTGAAGACCGCGCTCGCGCAGAGCAACGTCATTCGGCTCGCCAAGAACGCGAACGACCTCACCGATGCCAACGTGCGTCAAGCGCGTGCGCAGTTTCTTCCCGACGTCCGACTGTCGACACAGGGTGCCCAAAACTACGGACGGTTCTTCTCCAGCGACGAAGGGAAGATCCTCAACACGCAAACGCAATCCTTCAATACCGGCCTCTCGTCTAGCCTGGTGCTCTTCAATGGGATGGCCAACAAGTTGAACGTGTCGGCCGCGAAGGCGAATCGTGAGGCGTCGGAGTATGACCTGAGCAGGTCTCGCGAGACCGTCGTCTTCACGGTGCTCTCCAACTACCTCACGCTCATCGAACAGCAAGAACAGCTGCGGGTCAGCCGTCAGAGCCTGGCCGCGCAAGATACGCTGGAGCGGCAGGTGCAGGAGTTCGTGAATGCCGGAACGCGCTCGATTGCCGATCTGTACCAGCAGCAAGCCGGTGTGGCCAGCGCTCGCCTGACCGTGGTACAGGGGGAACGCGCGGTCGAGCTGGCGAAGGTGGACCTGATCCAGACGTTGAAGCTGGACCCGGCAGGCGTTTACGAGTTTCAGTTTCCTCCGGTAGACTCGGCCGCTCCCGCACGATCGCTCGACGTGAACGCCTTGGTGTCGCGCGCCCTCCAACAGCGCCGCGACGTGGACGCCGAACAATCCCGCGTGAACGCCGCGCAAAAGCAGCTGCAGTCGGCGGGCGCGACCGTGTGGCCCACCCTGTCACTGAACCTGGGCTACAACTCCAGCTACGCCAGCTCAAACCAGACCTCGTTCCTGAGCCAGCTGGATCAGCGACGTGGCGGCTCCTTCGGACTCAGCCTGTCGATTCCGATCTTCGACCGCTATTCGACGCGCATCAACTCTGAACGAGCCCAAATCGGGCAGCAGAACGCGGAGATCGCCTTGGACGACGTGCGCCAGCAGGTGGCCCTGCAGGTGAAGCGTGCCACCCTGGACTACGTGTCGGCTGGCGCTCAGCTGGACGCGGCGTTGGCGCAGACGCGCGCCGCAGAGCTGGCACTCCAAGCTGCGCAGGAACGATACTTGGCGGGCGCCGCGACCCTCGTCGAAGTCACTCAAGCGCGCGCGACGAGCGTGCAAGCCGCGAGTGCACTCGTGAGCGCTCGCTACAACCTGCTCTTCCAGGGAAAACTGCTCGACTACTACGTGGGCGACCTCGACCCCAAGTCGGTGCGGCTGAACTAGCCCACGAGCCCGACCGCCATCGCTATTTTCGAGGGAGGTCTCAACACGGACGCACCTCTCGGTGAAGCACTGGCGTCGCTGGATAACGGTTGGCAACGCGCTTACGCTCATTGTGCTGTTGTGGGCGACGCCACGATTGCTGCCGCACGTGGGCGCTGTGCTCGGCGTGCGATCTGGTGTGCCGATCGCTCCGTCATTCGCCGTGCGAGCGCTCGATGGCACGTCGTTGACGTCCGATTCGCTGCGTGGCCAGGTGGTGTTGGTGAATTTCTGGGCCACCTGGTGCATACCGTGCCGAGTGGAGATGCCGCTCCTGCAAAGCATGGCGGATCGGCATCGCAGTGCCGGGCTACGCGTCCTCGGATTCTCCGTGGATCGCGGCGATCCCGCCCGTGTCAGGGCGTACGTCCACGACCGCGGGATCACGTATCCGGTCGCGATCGTCGATCAAGAGATTGAGCGCGCCTTTGGCGGTGTTCGTGGGTACCCAACGTCGTTTCTGTTGGATCGCTCCGGAGTGATCCAGAATGCCGTCATCGGTCCGCTGGCCCCGGCGACCCTTGAATTGGCGGTGCGTCGGCTAATGGACGAACCACGACCTCGGGACGCCCTTCCACGCGATAGCGCACGTTAGGCGTGCTCTTACGGCGCGGCAGCGCGCGAGGGTACGTCGACAATCTGCGGTGCGTGCCCTGTAACACCCAGGAATCGTACCAGGTCGTCGCGGGTGAGTACGAGCGTGCTGGTGTTGACGAGCGGATGGCAGCGAACGGGCGCGCCGCTCCACACGTCGCGGTCGATCAGGAGCGTTACTTCGCGGTGGTGGTCGTTGATCAGGGCGAGGATGGTAACCGCCCCGGGAGTGACGCCAAGGTACTTCTGGAGACGTTCGGGAGAGCCGAGGCTCAGGGTATCGACGTCTAACAGGGCGGCCACCCGCTTGAGGTCCACCGACTTTTCGCACGTGGTAACGAGCAGCCAGTGCTTCTTGCCCCGTTTGTCCCGAAGGAACAGGTTCTTCGCGTGGACGGCGCCTTCCGAAGCTGGGACGACTGGATCCGCCTGTTCGCAGGTAAACACGGCCTCGTGGTCATAGCGCCGGTACGGGATGGCGTTCGCGTTGAGTAAGTCGAACAATCCGTCAATTGACATGTGGCTCTAGCAGGAGTCGGTTATGGCTAGCCATCCCGGTGAGTGGGAACGAGAGGCACTTGCGCAAGTCGTTCAGGCAAATAATATTCAGTCATGAATTATACGACGCCGTCGCAACCTGACGCAGCTGGGGATAGCGGAGAGCCTCAGGCATCCGCAGGCTCCGAGCTGATGTTCTCGGTCATAGCGGCTGCTCGGTCGATTGAGGAGCGGGTCGAGGGTGCACTTTCCGAATTGAGCCTGTCTCTCTCAAAGCTTACGGTACTCACGAAACTTGTCGAGGCGCAGGAACCACTGACGCTCAGCGAGATCGCGACTCGGCTGGCCTGCGTTCGTTCGAATGTCACTCAGCTCGTTGATCGACTGGAGGCGGATGGTTTGGTGCGGCGAGTGGAGCACTCGTCCGACCGACGGAGCATTCGGGCGGAGCTGACAGCGGAGGGAAGGGATCGGCAGAAACAGGGCTCGGCCGTCCTGGCGGATATCGCCACGCGCGTCGCCGATGGGATGGGATCAGGCGAACGTCTTGCCCTGGTTGGTCTGCTTTCCAAGCTCGGGTAGCGTTTTTTTCCACAAACAATTCATCACTGCATTTTCTATACAAGCACTATACATAGGCGTATTTCCTGAACAGGTAACCGAACGAGGAGAAGACCAATGACGACGGCCACCAGACCCACTTCAACGCAATGGCAGATCGACGACTCGCATACAAACGCGCAGTTCTCGGTCCGGCACCTGATGATCTCCACTGTTCGCGGGCGCTTTGCCCAGGTCAGCGGGCAAGTGTCTTACGACCCTTCCAGTCCCAAAGCGGTCGACGTCCGTGTAGAGATTCCGGTGGCCTCGATTAACACGCACAACGAGCAGCGCGACAGTCACTTGAAGTCGCCCGACTTCTTTGATGCGGCGAACCACCCGACGATCACGTTCGTCGGCTCCCGTATCGTGGGCGATGTTTCCGGAGCGTTTGAGCTGGTTGGCGAGCTGACGATTCGCGGAGTGACGAAGCCCATCACGCTGAAGGTGTCGAACGAAGGGACTGGCAACGATCCGTGGGGCAATGAGCGCATGGGCTTTAGCGCCGTCGGCAAGCTGAACCGGCTTGAGTTCGGTCTCCACTGGAATGCGGCGCTCGAGACTGGTGGCATGGTCGTGAGCGACGAGGTAAAGCTGGAGATCGATGTGGAGATCATGCGACCGAAGGCCTAGTTGATCGCCGGGCAATCAGCCCGAAGGCCCACCTCGCTCCACAACGCCCTGGCGTCCCGTTCGTCGCCAGGGCGTTGTGTGTCTACAGGACCGGGCGCGGGAACCAAAGTGCGGCTGAATGAACTCGTGCGTTGGCAGGATTCACGAACACATCGGAGGGTGAAGTGGAGCAGGCTACGTTAGGCGGCGGATGCTTCTGGTGCCTGGAAGCTGTGTACCTCGAACTGGAAGGCGTGAGCCGAGTGGTGAGTGGGTACACGGGAGGCCACGTGGCCAACCCGACCTATGAGGAGGTGTGCAGCAAGAAGACCGGACACGTCGAGGTCGTGCAGGTCACGTTTGACCCGGCGGTGGTGACGTATCGCGAGATCCTCGAGGTGTTTTTCGCCATCCACGACCCGACAACTTCGGATCGTCAGGGGAATGACGTTGGCCCGCAGTACCGTTCGGCCATCTTCACGCATTCGAAGGAACAGGAGCAGGTGGCGCGCGAGGTGATCGCAGAGCTTGAACGGGAGCAGATCTTCGGCGCACCGATTGTCACGGAGGTGCGGACGCTCGCTGAGTTTTATCCTGCGGAGTCCTACCATCAGGACTATTACCGACGAAACACTGCCCAGCCGTACTGCGCGTTCGTGGTATCGCCGAAGGTGGCGAAGTTTCGCCAGAAGTTTGCGCATCGGCTGCGAGCGGCCACCCGGTAGTTAGGCGACCAGCGTGGACTAGTACGAAAAAAGTTGCTCGCCGATGGTCGCGAAGGAATTCTCATCCACGAGGAGCCCCAGGCGGACGAGATACATCTGGCCGCTGGTCAGTGGGAACGGTCCGTAGTCCTGCAGCATGCCGTCGGGGACAACACCGTAGCGAACTGGCGGGGGGAATCGGCCGGTGTCTGCCTTTACGATCCAGTAGACGGTGCCACGGTCAGGGCTGGTGACCTCGAGATATGTGGCACCGCACGCGGGCGTCCAGGCGAACGTCGGCGGAAGGCTCTTGCCGACGGTCATCGGGACCTGCGACGAACAGAGCACTAGCAGCTTTGGCGCCGGCTCGGTGGATTCGCTGCATGCCGCCAGCAGCAACGCCACAGCGGCGCCGGCCAGGCGTCGGGCGATATGGCCTCGCGTCGTCGAACGTTGTGACCCAGCGATCATGGTCACTATGGTATACCCTGGCGACCTGGGCTGGCGGTTAACTGCGTCACACCTTGGCGCGTAGCAAACGCCGCAGTGCTGGCCAAAAGCGACGGTGCCGCCGAGCGAGGAGGACGAAGGATTGCTCCTGTGCGGATCCCTTGGCGCGCGCGAGGGCCACCAGGTCGGCCTTGTCCGCCGGCGACCAGTCGTGGATGTTCGGCAGCAGGTCCAACACAGGGGCGAGGCGGAGGAAAGCATCGCGTTCGGCGGATGGCCAGCGCGACATGGTACGGACGTTGAGCGCTCTACGCACCCGTTCGACGCAGGCATCGAGGGCATCCGCCCGAGTGAGCGATGGATCCGCGGCAAGTTTCGTGGTCACTGCTGTGCCACACACCTGCAGGAGGCGTTCGTTCACGAACGTCGTCTCGCGATATGACGGAAGGGTGAGGTACAGGTCCCCGTGCGACATGGTGCGTAACGTGGTGGGGCTGGAGCGATACGAGCGATCGCGTTGGAGCTGCGCAAATTCCCGCTCCGCAAGCACCGTCTGCGACGGATCGGCGGGCCGGAAACCCATGCGATAGTAGAACCAATACGCACCCGACGCGATCGCCTCGGAGTTCCCCTCACCGAACTGATAGCCGTTCACAACGAAACGGCGGACACCGAAGAGTGTCTGGAAGGCGCGGAGCATCTGAGCCCAGAGGAATGCCGCCTCGGACCCGCGGAACGGATCGAAGACGTTGATTCCGGTGTTCGCCTGGTTCCAGAGTGGGGTGACACCGCCGTAGCCGATCGGCACGCCATTCGACATCAGCAGGTATCCGTAGTTCGACTCCAGGCTCATGCGCAGGGCAGGCTGCGTCCCAACGATGGCGAGGGACGTGCCTTCTCCCAGGTCCGCCAGCCACACCTCGTCCGCGTTAGGGTTCGAGATGGCGTAGACCTCTCGGCATCGGGCGGTGAGGGCCGTGCGCGCCACATCAATGACGGCGGTCGCGCGCCGGTGCGGGAGCAGGGCGATGGGCTTGAGCGGCGCCGCGATATGGCGTGTGGGGTCGTGGGGCGCTGGCCGCATGCCATGTCGGTAGTTTGGAACAACGCTCTCCAGTTCATTGTGAGTGGTGCTTCCACGCGACGCCCCTAACCGCC
The DNA here is from genome assembly GCA_044224875.1 of Gemmatimonadaceae bacterium. Taxonomy (GTDB): domain Bacteria; phylum Gemmatimonadota; class Gemmatimonadetes; order Gemmatimonadales; family Gemmatimonadaceae; genus JABAQJ01. The sequence continues at coordinate 244,271 of JBGAJQ010000001.1, forward strand.
AGGCCAAGGGGAGCGACTCCATGTCGTACATCGCCGCGAAGTTCTGGCGCGTCGCCGACCGCGCCAACCCGCTGGCCACTATCCAGGCGATGTCGGACGTGGCCGTTGCGGGGACCGCCAGCCGCAACCATTCCCGTGTGCTCAAATCTCCGGCGTCGAAAGCGTCCTCTTCGGCGCGCGTCAGGAAGGTGCGAAGGAGGGCGTCCAGGTGTGAGGTGTCCTTCAGCGCGTGCCAGTCCAGGTGCACGTCGCGTGGAAACGCGTGTACCAGCCAGTGCGCAATGGCGAAGGGGAATGTGTGTCGCGAGGTGGAGCTGGCGACGCCGGAGTCATCCAGGGACTCCCGGGACTTTGCCTGCCGGATCCACCGCTCGGCGCGATGCAATCCCTCGCGCGCCAGGGCGGCAACGCCCGCCGAGTCCGGGAAGGCGCGAAGGAAGAGGAGGTCGTCGTGGAGCCTAACGATCTCTCGGAGTTTCTGGGGTGGCCGGGCCAGCAGGCGTTGCAGGAACAGCGACTTGGCGTTGGCGGAATCGGTCGCATACCGGTTTCGCATTTCGTGGAGCGCCTGCGCGTCGCGTCGCCTATGCTGGGCCGATGGGGGTGACATGCGCCAGACGTTGTCGTGGTTGGCGGGGTTCGTTTGTCCGCGAAACCCCGACCGCGTATGGGGAGTCATCCGCCCCTGCATCCGGAGCGGCTTTTACCGATACTATCGGTGGGATCCGGGTGAAGTGGCGGGGGCCGGTACGGGTGCGAGTCACCGGCGTTTTGATCGCGGGACTGGCCTGACTAGATTTCTTGGCCCGCCGTCCCCCAGACGGACGGGGTTGATGGGGTGTAGCTTAGCTGGCAGAGCGCCTGACTGTTAATCAGGAGGTCGGTGGTTCGAATCCACCCGCCCCAGTTTCCGAAGCTGTTGGTTTACATAGCTTTGAATGATAAAGAGCCTCGGCCTCACTGGCCGGGCTCTTTTCGTAGGAAGCACATAGGAAGCAACCGTCACAGTCCGCAGTATTCGAGGGAGAATCCGAATTCTCTAGTCGCGACGATTCCCGAGCAGCCCCCACGAGGGTGCAGAGGTACTCGCACTGCAATCGGCCAATTCTCGAGTGGGCTATCCTGCTATTTTCAAGTGTTCCGTTTTTCGCTTCAGTCCGGTGCACGATTCAGTCACTGATAGTCGGACTGGTTGACGCATGGAGAGACTTGGAATGACAGTGTCCGGTTCGCGCGTGCGTGGTCGGGAAACGTCAATTTCCTCACACGATGCTCGCCAGCTTAATGCACAGGGCGCCTCGCTCGTCACGAATTTCTTTCCCGCCCAATTCAGCACGGACCAAGTGAGTTGCTGGTCAGGCCGCTGGGTTTCAGCGGAAGCGACGGAGGCTTTGGTTGCGGCGCACCCCGGGCTAGAGACGTGGCGCGATCCCGACGAGGCTAGCCGTGTCTACGCATGGTTCCGAACTAATCCGACTGGCATGGAATCGGTCACGGGGTTCAAACTCGTGACCGTTACGCACGACGAGGCGCCACGGCTATTCCAAAGGCTCATGCTGGACGCAGTTCATGCACGTTTGCACGCACTCGGATTTGAGGAAAAAGGCGATGGCTGGGTGAACTACGAGGCTAAGAACCACCTTGGTGCTATTCCGGCGCTCGCTGGAGTCGCTGGTCGATCGATCGGTATTTACGCCAAGGTGCTCGTCGAAGGCTTCTTCACGAAAACAGCTGCGGGCACGCTGACTTCTGGGATTATTGTCGACGTTCTTTACACAACACGTATGGAGGTGACGGCAGCGGAGTGGGTGGCCGCAGGGATTGGCGACTCGTTGTCTGGGCTTTATGTCAAGCTGGTTTCAGGATCGACTGAGGCGACTCGATTTCCGACGTTTGTGGGTCGGGCAATCGGGCAGGTGCAGGGAATTCGCGGGGACTATTGCGTCCTGGATGACCCTCGGGATCCAGGGCTTTCTGAAGTTTCACTCACCGCGATCGCACCGGAGCCAACTCGCGCGAACCTGGAACGGTATCTGTTAGCGCGGCACGCACAGGCCTACCAGGATGGGCAGTCCCAGCTTGTGCGGAAGTTGCGCGATGTCGTTCGACCGAAAACGCGCCATCAGTATGCTGAGGCATTGGTGCTCGAACGACTTCAGGGAAACGGCGCGGAAGCGACTGAGCTCTCCATCCTTCCTGGTCTGACGGTCCGATTTAACAAGATGGCGAGCATTGGACCGGAGATGTTTCCGGCCGCCAAGCTGAACATGCCAGAGTTCAGCTTCGACGCTGCTGGTAACAAGTTCGCTCGGCGGGTCGATGCCGGTTTACAGCAGTATGGACCTTACGACGCGCCACAAATGCGTCGTCGTCAATTCCGATTACTAGTGGTCGCTCCAGCTGAACACAGCGGTGAGGTCAACGTCGCGATCAACAAGCTCATTGCGGGCGTAAAGACGCAGCAAAACGTCTTCACGGGTCTGAAGGGGATGTACCGCATAGACAACCTCCAAGTGACCCAAGCCGTTATCGAGCCTCGTTTCGGAGCTACGATGAAGGGTTACGCGGAGGCTATTCGTCGCGCGTTAGACGATGCCCCGCCACCTTCGCCAGGAGAATCAAGTTTCCAATTGGTCATCACGGTCCTCCGTGAGTCACACCGCAACCTGCCCGACAGTGAGAACCCTTACTACCAAATGAAGGGTCTTGCATTGGTTAGGCAGCACATTCCAACTCAGGCGATCTTCATCGAGAAGCTTCGTCAGCGCGATTACGACCTTCAGTACATCCTCAACACGATGGCGGTTGCGGTATACGCCAAACTTGGCGGGACGTCACACGTGTTAAAGGTGACGCCTAACGCGATCAATGGAGATGCACGAACTGAGCTGCTCTTCGGCATCGGCCGCGATGTGCGGAAGACGTCGCGTTTCCAGACCGGCGAAGAAACTATCGGCTTCGCAACGGTATTCCGTGCAAACGGCGAGTATCTGTACAACGACTGTACTCCCTACTGCATCGGGGGCGACTATGAACGAGCCCTCGAGTCCACTATTCGGCGTACGGTCGAGCGAGTCGCTGCGTACGAGCGGCTCGAGGAAGGAGCGAAGGTCCGGCTGATCTTCCACGTGCCGAGACGGCCTGGCAAACGCGAAGAGCGCGCGATCTTGAACGCAGTTGGAAAGCTACCGAAGTTCGACATCGACTTCGCGCTGGTCCATGTTAACGACGATCATCATCTCCAGCTGTTCGACACGGCAAACTCGAATCCACGATCTCGAAACGGGGACGCGCGGCCAGAAGCAGCACTCCTGCCGGCGCGCGGGTGGTCCGTGGCAATTGGTCCACGCGAGCGATTGGTCACGTTCGTGGGGCTCGACCAGTACAAGGGTAACGGATGTCCGTCGCCCTTGCGGATCACGCTCGACAAACGCAGCACGTTCACTGACGTCGACTACCTAACGCAGCAGATGTTCTCGCTTTCATTTATGAGCGTACGGTCGCTGACGCCCGGAATTGCTCCCGTTACCATTGCTTACGCTCGGCAGCTCGCACACCTAACTGGGCGACTCCGCTCGGTCGGTCAGTGGACCGTCGAGCTCATTCAAGAACAGCTGGGGCGGAAGCTCTGGTTCCCATGATCGTCAGCTGAGCGACATCGAGGTGTCGAAAGACGCTTCCGAACTACTCTTGGGTGCTGGCGATAGGATACCTCTCGCCGCCGCGTTCAAAGAAGTAGACGAGGCAATAAGCGCAGGTGGCCTCGAAGGGCACCTGGCAGTTCTGATACTCCGTTCGTCACGCGGCGTCGGGCGAGGACCGTGGTCAGAATCTCCGTGGGAACCACAAGTCCGTAAATTGCTTGCATCCGAGTCAGTAAAGCCTAACGCGGCGCTTCGAACCCAAGACGTTGCGCTTCTCGGCGTCCGCCTCGGACTTGGGGGGCATGGTGACGCTCAGATGTTTGAGAGTCTCGCTATCCGTGAACTCGCGCGCACACCAATGCCGCCAGCGGTTCGCGTTCACGACGACGAACGGCTCCTGCTCGGGCTGGCAGCCGGGGTTGGTGTTGCCGCAGCCAAGGTTGCCTCGACGCTCGTCGAATTTCTGAAGGGCCGATGGCGCACGACCACGTATAAACAGGCCAGTCTGGACATTTGGGCAGAAGCTCTCGCTGGAGGCTCCGCGCGACTGAACGCTTCCCAAGGTAAGCAAGCATACGACCTTCTTAATGAAGCTCACGGCGTCCGACCATCGCTTACCGACGATGATAGAATCACACTCTTTTGGCTCGCAACGCGGGCCTTGGATTCGCCCTGGTTACCAGATGATGAGGCGCTGCGATTGCTTGACTCCGCAGTAACCCAAGGGAGGCGCGCGGCCATACTCATTTCCGGATCGCGACGAGTTTCGCCGATGGACGCTGCTATGCTGATTGACGCGATGGCTTGGTCGCCTCAGACCGCTCTTACGACCCGCTCGGCCCTCGAGAACGTGCTAGGCGTCATCGACGCATTTCCCTCGTGCGCGAGCATTCTGGCAACCAGGCAGAGGAACCGTGCGCCATTCGTCATTTCCGATGAATACGACGTGCAAGATCTGTTTTACGCCCTCGTTAGGCCGACAGTCACTGATATTGTTCCCGAGGATACAACCCCGAAACTCGCGGGAAGGTGGAGTCGTCTCGATTTCACCTCGAAAGCGACCCGGCTCGGTTTCGAGGTAAAGCATGTAAAAAGCTCAAATCATGCCGGTACTGTCCGCGATGAGGTGCTCGTTGACGAGGCGACTTATCAGGAACACCCCTACATCGACACCGTTGTTGTGTTTATTTCCGATCCCGCCGGTCACATCGCGCTAGCTGCGCGGCCCGCGTTCGAACGAGATCTCAGCCAATCGGTCACGGTCCAGGGCCGCACAGTGCGCTACATCGTTCGCGTCCGCGGTTGACCACAATAGGCTCAGGTAGATCCAGTACGGGACAATTTACGGGCGTTTGAGCGACCGTTAGTCTCACTGCAAATGACTGAATTCGCGTCTGTGCATAGCTATTCCAGATTTGCTCGCTCAGTTTTTCGCGAACGACGTTTTGTCCGCACAGATGATCAAGAAGCGTTTCTTGCAACAGTTCGCGAGACCGTTCGACGCGAAACGCTACCTGCTGGGTTCCCACTTTTTCGGGCACAGGTCGGTTGTGATTGGCCAACCGAAGCGGAGGAAGAGACTGGCGATTGCTCGCCACGCCCCTACTCCTCGGCGCGCATGATTCCGTTTTCCGACAAGGCCGCGGAGGGCCGCGTCAACCCTCTCGGCATTCCGTGTCTCTACTGCGCCACGCACTGGAGGACGGCTGTCGCTGAAGTCCGCCCCTGGATCGGCTCTTACGCGACGGTAGTAAGACTCGAGGTGAACCGTCCGCTTGTACTCGCAAATTGCACCACGGACGACCAAGAGGTCCGGATTCACTTCGACGAGCCAGACGCTGATGAACGAGCGAAGGAATGCTGGCGAGCAATCGACCGTGCCTTTGCACGCCCCGTGGATCGCAGCGAAAATTTCGCTGATTATGCGCCTACACAGGTCTTGGCCGAGGTATTCCGGTCTATGGGACTCGATGGCGTCGGATATCGCAGCTCGCTGGGTGAAGGCCACAACATAGCGTTATTCGATCTTGAAGCCGCGACCTTCAAGAGCGGCTTTCTCACCTATGTTCGCGAAATGAAGCTTGAGCTCGATGATCCATCGAACTCGTATATCGTCATTGACCGTTCGGCAGAGCAGACGGTTAACGATTCCGAGTAGCACCGCGCTCGCCGTCCGGCTAGTAGGATGCTGACGGTCGCCTAACGGATAGCGTAGACCTAATAGGACTCACGCCGAACACGAGGAAGCGAGGGTCAGCGGCGCATTCCATAGCAACCCTTGGCTGCGACGCGATTTAGGGGGCATTCGCTCAGAAGTCCACGGGCACCTTTGCCCCAAAGTATCGAGCTACATCATAGTTCCAGAAAAAGAAAGCTTGCGCCAACCCGCCGACGAGATCGGGATCTATGGGCCGATCAATGCGAAACAGCTTTACCCGCGTACCGACTTTTCCGGCCTCGCGAACGTGAAGCAGAGCCCGCGCGTTGAGCGATTCGGGAGTGAAAGTGCGAATGGCACCATCGACGTGAATGATATGGTGATTGGCTTTCTCGTAAACGGCGTGGAAATAGCGTGAGCCTCGTAGTTCCGTTTCAGCGACCACCGGCAACTCTTCGCACAGAAAATCCACCTCACCGTTGTGAGGCACCCAAGCATACTGTGTGATCAGAGAACGACGGCTCATCTTGCGCGGTACCCATTCGCCGTGATCGGTGCTTCTGAGCTGGCGAATACGAGCCCAATCGAGGGGCCGGCCGTAGACGGTCGCCTTATAAAACCGGCCTTGTAACGTGTTCGACGGCCCGTGCAGGAGAGGATCGAGACGAATTCTGACTGATTCAGCGAGGTCGTGTCGCGCAAATTCCTGGAGCAGCCAATAGCCCGCGTTCGAGCCGGGTACCGGCGGTAGTAAGAAGAAAGTGTGATCGTTGCGAATAAGACCGTCGCCTTCAAGCGTGAACTCGGCGAGCGATACCAGACCTTCTTTGTCGACGTGAACGCCCTTCAGCGCTGGGTGGTCATACGGTGCGGCTGCCGAGGGATCGGACTTGGCAGTGATCGTAGCCAGCCGCGTCTGCTCAATGGTCCGGGAGACCACATCGCTGACTATGTAAAGTCGACATTTCCGATCTGTGTCATCGCCCGCGAACACAAACTCTAGGTGGGTACGTGTATCGTGATCGAGTTCTGCGATGGCCTCCGCGGTGACGGCAGCAAGTGCCGCATGGAGTGCATCTCGGACACTTCCCGCACCTTCGTGGAGCAGATCCTCGATGATCCAGTATGGCGGATCGTAACTCCGTGCAAACACCTCGAAGAGTTGTCGATCCAGAAGCATCGTGATGGCTGGCTAGCTAACGGATGGCGTTCTGTCCGCTGCAATGCCGGTTAGGCATCGCCGCGCACTTCACTCTCTGTGAGGCCTCGCCAGGCTCGCGTCTCTGCATCGAAAACTAAGGGCAGCACTCCCCAAAGAACTGGACCCACAGCAACTAGCTGCGCCAAACGGTCGTCCTTGGACCCGGAGTAGTGACTGGCGAGCAGATCCATCATGGAGTCCACGGCCTGCGAAGGGAGGTTAGCCGAAGAATCGGTTCGAAAGAAGAACCTTACCCTCTGCTGGCCATCACTGAGTATTGCGATGATCGATACGACCGCGGGAGCACGGCCTGATAACTTCTTTGGAGAGGACGCCGAAACAATGTAGGTGACTTTCAGCTCCGCGTTTGGTCCGCTTGTCCGCTCTACCATCCTGACTACACGCTTCTTCACTAACGCATACAGGTCTTTGCCAAGCTCGCCAAGGAACGCATCGAAGAGCTTTCGGGAAAAGGCAAGGACAATCAACGTGGGAATCACCCACTCCATCGCTGCGAAGGGCGATTCATCGCGACGATCGTACAAGACTCGTAGACCCGCGCGCTCCAAATCGTGACGCAAATCGTCGGTTAAGTCATCCGGAACAGATTCGGTGACTAAGATGCCTACGTCAGGTATCTCGAAGGAATTCATGCACTCAGTTGCGATGCCTAACGGATGTGTTTAGCTGCGGCTCCGCCGTCTGCTGCAACGCCTGTTAGGCGCCCTACGCGGATTCTTGAGACTGAAGTTCGGCCAAGGCATCGGTGTTCACGTGGCGCATGTTGAAGACGAGTTGCGTAAGGTCCATCAGGATGTCAAGCAACGCATCCAGCAGTGTTACATCCAAGGCGGGATTTGTAGACCACGTGTCTGCGGTCGTAACAAGCTCAAGATCGTTGGAGTGAAACATTCCCCCATACAGCGCGACATCAAGCACGTGCTTTCGCGTCACAACGTCGTTGTTCATGACGATATGGCTGCGTGATGAAAGGTAGCCGTTTACCTGTGCAACAATTGCGGCCGCGCGCTCCTTAACCTGCTGTGATACGGCAAGATCTGAGTAAAGGGCTTCGATCTGCGTGAACGAAATCAGGTCCCTTTGAAGTACAAATTGACGAAGGGTTACCAAGTACGCCTGCAGCTCCTCAAGGTGCGGCATGTCGTGCTCAACTGAGTATCCGTGTCCCTTTCTCCACGTCACCCGATGGCTGCCCTTCCCAGCGCGCATTGAATCAGTAAAGCGCTTCGCATTCAACTCAGTCGCCTTCGCGTTGAACAGCTGGAGGATTCGAATTGCTTCGTTCGAGGGCATAGTGAAGGCCGCGTAACGGACTCTAGAAAGGTCATGCTATACAGTTCTTTACCCGGACCTTAGTAACTCCAAGCACTTAGTCATACCTGACTTGAGCGCCACCGACCCGTTCCCAAATCTGTCGCGGTTAGGTGGCGGTTCAAATATCGGACGTTGAGCGACGTCTACGGGTGGCGAGCCACGTATCGAGCTCAACGCGCTTGTAAACGACCTGACGGCCGATCTTGAAGTAGGGCGGGGACGTACCTGCCCATCGAAGCTTGGCCAACGTCTGCTGAGCGATTCCCAGGTATTCCGCTGCGTCGCGCGCGATGAGTACATGCCTCGTGTCCTCAGTCACTTCCTGCTCGTCGGCGTTAGGTCGCGCCTGGACCTGTCGACTGCGTGGCGCATCCTCCTTGACCTTTAACCGACCGGTCGACCTCGAGGACGTCTGCGGCTGCTTCTGCTCCAGCGATTCCAGAAACTGCGGAAAGTCTGTAGGGGTGAAGCACTCCACGTTGTGATCGGCCAGACCACGAATCGCCTCGCGCGCTGCAGCAACTGTAGTCGAGTCCAGGCAGACCAAAACCACATGATCAAAACCAGCCGCTAGACACTTCGTCAGGTTGTTGATCTCGTGATCAAGCCGAGTGCTCACCGAGATCTCGCACGCAACCGATACGTCGTCGCGCTCCAACGCGACATCGACGTGACCATGACCGTCCAACACGCGCTTCTCAATCGTTACAGTGAAGCCTCGGTCCTCAGAAAAGCGCTTAATCAGGGACTGTAGATACTTGTGTTCCGGTCCGCCTCTGCCTGGCATCGAGCCGGCGGCAGGCAACGCAACCTCCGGAGATCGTTCAGCGCGTCTTGTTCTCTCTCGAGGCGGAGCGGCGGGCTCGGAGGGTCCATCATTGAAATCGGAAGTTAGTAACGCTTCAACGTCAGAGCGCATCGACGCATAACGCGCGCGGGAAGCAGAGATCACTGCATCGCGTTGCGCCGCAGCAATCGACGGATCGATTGCGGCTACCTGATGAGTGCGAAGATTGAAGTCGAACTCCGGTCGCTCGATTCTCGCGATCGCTTCTCCTACTCCGAGGTTCTGAAGGTCAGCCGCCTTGAAGAACGAAAAACCATCAGCAAGAACCCGTGCATCCTGATCGCCGACCCGAAACACCACACGCGTTGAAGCATTGGCGAGCACCGCGGACGCAACATCCTCACTCTGACGCTTGAGCTGTCGCATGTCCTGATGCGCGAGCGTTAGCCCGAGCCCGTACTTTCGCGCTCCCGAGAGAATCGCAGCCATCGACGGCGTGACGAAATGGTGGAACTCGTCGATGTACAGAAAGAACGGAACCCGCGATTCAGCAGGCTCGTTCTGTCTGCTCATCGCCGCTTGCGCCATTTTCGCCACGAGGAGAGAACCGAGGAGGTGAGAGTTCTCTTCACCTATGGCTCCCTGTGCAAGTTTGGCGAGAAGGATTCCGCGACCGTCCATGACGCGCCGCATGTTGATACGGTCGTCCTTCTGCGCGACCATGTACCGCAGAAGCTTGGGTCGCAAAAACGTGTTCAACCGAGTCAGCAACGGCGCTTGCGGCACTCCCTTGAGAAGCGTGAACTCACGCTGCCAGTAGCTGACGATCTCGCGATCGCGGACAGTGGTGAGGTACCGATTTCGAAATGTCTGATCGACGAGGAATCGCCGTAGATCAACAAGCGTTCCCCCTTCCGAGCTTTCCAGAATTGCGCCAATAGCATTTCCAAGAACGGTGACCATCTGGTCGCCGAAGCTCGTCGATAAGCGTCGAAAAACGGCGACGAGATCGGAAGCCAGCAGACTTCGTTCCAATTCCGAGTGTGCCTGGAGGATGTTGAAGCCAACCGGGTATTCCTCGTCTGCTGGGTCGAAGACAATGACATCGTTTGATCGATGCGATGGAATTCGCGCCAACACTTCATCGATCAGGTCACCGTGTGGATCGAGCACCGCGAAACCGGCACCGGACGCGATGTCCTGGGCTATCATCGATAAGAGGAGTGTGCTTTTGCCAGTACCCGACGCGCCAATGAGGTAGCTGTGCCGTAGCCGGTCCTGTAGCGTCAGTCCAACCTGCTGCTCGTCACCGTTTTGCTCGTTTGTACCCAGCACAAGCGGCGCATTCACCGACGTCGCAGGTGCGGGCTTCGTCCGGGCACTGAGGCGAATCAAACGATCGGATTGCACGGCATCCGACGGCACATGAACAAGATTCGCCAGATCCGACAGAGAGAGAATCATGCCTGTGCGGCGACTTGTGCGACTGACGATGCTATCAACGAGCGTATCGATGGATCCAGCTGGAAGCACCGTCAACTGATTGAGGTTCTTACTACCGCAGCTCGTAATTGCAGTTGCGATGCGGAACAAACCTTCCCTCACGGTAGCCGACTCTGACGCACAAATGGCGAACCGAATTGCAGCAGCGAAAAGAGGCTCGCTGCATTTCTCCTTGCCGAGACTGGTGATCTCGGGAGCATCCATGAAGAAAGGATCGCCTTCCGGTGTCGTGAGCGCACGGATGGCGTGATCGCCCCACGGCGACCGAATTGATTCAAAGAGAATCTGAACGATTGCGACTGTTTCATCGCCGAGTCCACCCAGTGCGCTTATGAGTGGCACGTACAAGTCCGTGCGCGCATTCGGTTCAGGCAGAGGCAGCATGAATTCGCGCGCAAGGGCGAACTCCATTGCGCCAACCATCTCACCGGGTGCGTCATCCCAGATCGATTCAAGAGATCTGCGGCTAGGTCTAAGCAGAACACCTGGAAAGAACGCGGCCGTCTGTTCTCTGATGCGTTCCCAATCGCGCTCGGAGGCGACAATCCGCGGAGTCACTCGCCCGTTCACAGACACCAGCTCGAACGCGAGCGGAAGCCAACTCGTGGCGACATTGCCTAACCACTGGCCGCTGGCCAGCGCGTCGGATTTCAGAGCTGCAGGCGCCAGTAGATCCAGCTCCCGCAACGACTCAGACCAGACGAACGGCGACGGCTCAACTGCTTCCTCGATGGCCGCCGGTAACGTCTTCTCGATTCCTCCACTTGTCAGCCGTGCAATAGCCCGGGAAATCCAGGTGTGTTTTCGTCCATCATCAATGGACGGCAACGGCGCTTGATGCCCGGGGAAGGGTCGGAATGGCGGCTCCAGCGCGACGGCGTGTTCGTACTCGCGCCAGCCGCGTCCGGATAATTCCCAGTCGTAGAAAGCCGCTGTTCGACTCTCCACAGTGTTAGGTGCCACGAGGTCGCCGGGCTACCGAAGTAGATCCCTGATTTGCGGTCGCTCCTCGTCAGGCGACAATGCCCGAAGACCCTGAGCACTGCGCTCATTCGCGATCACTGTGCCGACGGCCCGGCTAACCGACTCCTGAAACATGATGGCGCTGTCGAGAGAGTAATACGTCGCAGGCTTGAAGAAGCTGTTGTACATCAGGCCGACGCCTGGGATTGCCTGCACCACTTCCTCGAGCTGAACGTTGCCAGCACGGGATGCGTGTTCGACGCCGGCCAACGACGCCAGCAACGCGATCAGAAACATGATCAAACCAACCATCATGCCAAGTTTGGAAATGAACAGTCCGAGCGCAGCAAGGACGACGATCAGCCCGACGTAGCCGAGCATTCCGGCGTACTGAGATTTCTGCCTGGCGACCCACCAGGAGAAGAAGTAGCCCGTCCCGTAGGGTGCAGCACAAAGGTCAAACGTCAGGCGATCGCGCCCAATTCTGAGGTATTCTCGCTTTGCACTCGTCACGCCGCCCTCGTGCCAATCAACTCTCTCGAGTCGCAGGCCGGGCAACTCGCGTCGCCTTAACTCCTCCTCGACCGCAGCATAGAAGTCAAGCGCCGATTTCTGCTGGTCATCGAGAAGCTTATGCCAGTGCGAAACCACCTCAGGACGCGCCATCGGACGAACCCTCCTCTCGTTAGGGCACCTTACATGAGATGCGACAGCGACTGCGGATCTATAGTCGTCGCGGAGAAGGGCTTCGACGTCTCTCCATCAATCATCAACCGCAGGTAGATGTGAAACCGCGGCAGCGAGATGAAGTCGTCCGCGCTGAACTTCGGCGAGAACTCGCGCGCCAAGAATTGAGCATCAGCCCCGCCAACGCGGAAGGACACGAGCGTCCCGGCGTTACCAAAAACGGCATCTCTGATCGCGGGATCGAGTTGCGCTATGTACTGATGGGCAAGCACCAGACTGACGTGGTATTTCCGTAGCTCGGAAAGCATCGTCGCCAGGGCCAGCGTAGTAAACGAATGGAATTCATCGAGATAGACCGTAAAGTCTCGCCTGGCTTCCTCCGGTTGATCACGGCGCGTGAACCCCTTCAACGCGATATGGGCAACAAGGAGGCTGCCGAGAAGCTGGGCTGGACCTTCGCCGATGCATCCCTTGTCCAGATTCACGATGAGCGCCTTGCCACCGTCCATGATTGCACGGAGATCAAGGCTGTTGTTCCTGCCCGTGAGAATACGTCGCAGCACCGGATCTGCGAGCAGGCCTCCGATCTTGTTCTGTAGCGGCGCGATCACAACAGCTCTAAACGCGGGAGAATAGCGTGCGTACTCATTCCTCCAGAAGTCCCGGACCGCGTCATTTTCAAGATCATCAACGAATTGATCACGAAATGATCTGTCTGACAGGAGCGCCGGAATATCGGCAAAGCCGCCGTCAGGGATTTCGAGAAGGGTGAATACGACGTTACGGAGCAGGTGCTCCAGGCGCGGTCCCCACTCGTCAGGCCACATTTTCTTGAAGACATCTACGAATCCCGCGGTGGCTAGCGCGCGACTTGCCGCGGGGATTTCAGCGAAAGGATTGAACGTCCAGCGCAGGTCAGGATCCGGAACGTTGATGTAGATGACGTCTGCAGATTGAAGCGCGAACTTCTGCATCAATGCTCGCGCCAAGTCACCATGCGGATCGAACAATGCGAAGCCTTCGGACGCGGCGAAGTCCTGGCGGAGCATCGTCTCGAGCAGCGTCGTCTTTCCTGTTCCCGTCTTCCCGACGATGTAGACATGAGACCGACGGTCTGCCCGTCGCAACCCGAACAAGGTCCCGACGTTGCGATGGTTAACGCGGGCGATGTAGGTCACTCGATGCTCATTTGCTTCTTGCATCCGGCCATGCTAGCGCGCGAAGGCGAGTAGTCGAAGAAGGCGAAACCATTCGTTGGCGCCAAGATGGACGTGACGGACAATGACCTCATGTCGCGCACAGCAGGTTAGACCGTCTTGTCACCGATTCGAGTCTTGCTACGCTGACCGCATGACAAAGAAACAACGACGAATTCGGCGGCAACGATCCGGACTGGTTTGGGAACTTCGCAAGGAGATCCGAAAGCTGCGCCGGTTGTTGCCCCGCGGGCGAAGAAGTGGATCGGCCCCTCGCGACGACAACCAATAGCGTGCAGGTTTGAGCCGAATTGCGCGCAAGAGTAATTGCGTCGAAAGACCCTCACCCGGCACAGAACGAATGCGAAACCATCGGCTTATCTCGGTCGCCGCATCTGCAATCCTTATTGCGTGCGGAAATGATCAGCTGTTCCAAACCGATAGAATGATCGGGTGCTATGCGATGGACTCAGGAACGACTATACCTGCCCTTAGGGCATCGAAAGATTCCGGTCGTTATCAACTCGCAATTCGGGAAGGCGATAAATGGGAAGTGCATCCGGAAAGCATACGAGCCGCGCGCCCAGATGAACTCGATGATCTCTTCAGAGCTGACACGGCAAACGTTGCTGAAAGCTTGATTGCACCGGAAGGCGCTTTGGGGCTTTTCAGGATGAAGAAGGGCGCAACGCTGCAGGGCAAGCCTATGAACACCGAATACGTTGCATTTGTCGTGCTTGGCGCCGGCCCAGTCTACAAAGTCGACTGCCCCTAGGTATGCGGCGCCTAACGCTTGGATCAGCGACGCCATACGCTGGATAGCTAGCTGCGGGCTACTTGGTCTGCCGCGTCCTGTCCCACCTTGGACAGGCTTTTGTCACGATGATGCGATAGGAAGCTGCTCGGGCCATCCCCGGGGGATTGACCTTATACCCTACTATAGGGTTTATCCTTGTAGCGCATACCTGCGAGAACCAGATGCGAATCGGGGAAGTTGCTTCGGAAGCGGCCGTAAATGTGCAAACGCTCCGGTACTACGAGCGAGTGGGTCTGCTGCCCAGACCAGATCGAAGTCCCTCTGGATACAGGGAGTATGGTGCTACCGCAGTTCGCCGCGTCCGATTCGTCAAACGCGCGCAGGAGCTGGGCTTCACGTTAGCCGAGGTGAACGAACTCCTGGGATTTCGAGAGCGCTCGCATACCACTTGTCATGAAGTAGAAGCTCGAGCCTCGGCAACGCTTGGTCGTATCAACGACAGCATCCGCGACCTCGAACGTATTCGGACAGCGCTTTCGCGGTATGTCGACACTTGTCGTAAGGGACCGCCGCTCGGCGAATGCCCCTTGCTGCAAGCGCTGGATCAGCCGGTCGACTGACTACGCCGATCGTATATGCATCGCGCTACACCGCCGGTCGATCTGGTTTATGACACGGACTGCCCAAATGTTGGCGAAGCGCGCGTCTTGTTAAGAGAGGCTTTGACTCAATTGGGCATGCGTCCTCTCTGGAGGGAATGGGAACGCGATGGCGCCGAAACGCCACCCGAGCTTCGCGGGTTTGGCTCTCCGACTATACTGGTTGACGGCGTCGATGTAACCGGCAACGAGGAAGGGGACGTTAGTGATCAGGCAAACTGCTGCCGGGTGTATCAGCATCACGGCCGGCTGCGTGGCGTCCCGGAGTTAGGCACCGTGACCTCGGCGATCCAACAGCTAGGCACTCCGCGTGACTGAACAGCGTTCATGCTGTGAATGCAGCTGTGGCCAAACGGTCGCTAGAATCGCTACTGATTGCTTTGACGTCGCGGAGTGCGAGTACTCGCCGAACATCCGAATGGCAGGACATGCGCACGAGCGCGCGAGCTTTTGCCTGGTGCTCCAAGGCGGATACACCGAAGAGGGTCGCGCGGCAACGGTCCGCTATGATGCGGCCACGCTGGTATTCCGTCCCGCTGGAGCAACGCACACCAACGTGATCTCGGCGCGAGGGAGTCTGTGTCTCACCGTTGAAATCGCGCCTGACGTAGTCCGATCGCTCGGGTCACAGTTTGCGATGCCAGACCGACTCCGCGCGGGACGGCACAGCGCGGCGCATTGGTTCGCGTACAAGTTGCGGAATGAGCTTCGCGCTACGGACGCGCTCACACCACTCATGATCGATGGCGTGGGTATGGCACTTCTCGCGGAATATGTCCGGAGCCCAGCTGTTCGTTTGGACTTGAACGCACCAATCTGGCTCGAGCGTGCCCGTGCCCAGCTCCACGAGGAGTTTGTGAGTCCGCCATCGCTGGCAACCCTCGCCGCCGCTGCGGGCGTGCACCGCGTACACCTCGCACGTGCGTTTCGGAAACACTACGGATGCACAATAGGCGATTACGTGAGACAGCGACGGGTCTCGCACGCGTGCCAACGACTCTCATCGACGGACACTCCGCTCAGCGATATCGCGCTCGACGCAGGATTCACTGACCAAAGCCATTTCACAACCACGTTCAAACGACTTGTCGGCGTGACCCCCGGAGAGTTCCGTTCCCGGGCGCTCGTCCGTGGATGATACGCGCATGCAACCAGAGGTTACGCATCCGCAAGACCCTCTGCGTTCCCTCACCTAACGTGCGTCAGGAATCTCCTGGAATGTTGATGACTGAGAGGACTGTCGATCTCCGCAGCTTGGCGAAACGTGTTCTTCGCCTCGCCCATCCGCTAACGACGGTTGAACAACGCCTGCTGCGGGAAGGTCAGCGAGCGCTCGTCAACGGTGAGCCTTTGACCATCGACGAGCTGGCACGGCTGGCCGAAATTCCGGCATTCGAGGTACCGAAAGTACTCGACCAACTTCGTGGCTTCGTGCACTTAGACGAAGAAGGACGCGTCGTCGAGTTGCTGGGACTTTCTTTGCAATGCTCCGCTACTCGCTTCGACGCGACTGGTCACGGCGTGTCGACGTGGTGTGCGTGGGATAGTCTTTTCATACCGAGAGTAATCGGCATGAAGGCTCGTATTGCGTCGCACTGCCCCATCACGAAGAGGTTGATTCAACTTGTCGTTGCGCCGGGGGGCGTGATCAGCACGTCCTCTCAGGAAATTAGAATGTCGTTCCTGCTCCGTAGCGAAACAGATCAAGGCTGCGACGTCGTTGGCGCGTGTTGCCGCCAGATCCACTTCTTGGGCTCCACGCAGGCGGCCGCGCTCTGGATTTCGAATCACCCTGAAGGCTTGATCTTGACCTTGGATGAGGCATGGGAAATCGGGCGTCTGTTCGTCGATGAGTTTCTCTTTGCTGATCCGGGAGAATCTCTTGACGATAGCGCAGAAGGGTAACCAGGAACTCAAAGGACCGCCTCACGTGCTGCCCCTCGACCTGATCCTCAGCCAATTCCGTCTCGCCGCTCGCTCGCTGCGCCGACGTCCTGCGCTCACCGTCGTCGCACTAGCTACTCTCGCGTTAGGCATCGGTGCCAACACTGCGATCTTTTCCATAATAAACGTCGTCCTCCTCAAACCGCTGCCGTTCAAGGAGCCGAATCGGTTGGTCATGGCCTGGAGCACCGCACCTAACCAAGGCTTGGTCGAGGGGTTCTCGTCTTATCCCGACTTCAAGGATTGGCGGGATCAGACAAAGGCGTTTGACGGGCTGGCGGCTTTCTGGACGTTCCCGAACGGTGACGTAAACCTCACTGGAGGATCGGAGCCGCAACGGGCAACAGTAGCCCGCATCACTCCCGGCTTCTTCGAAGTCCTTGGCGTTCCTCCCCTGCATGGCCGCACCTTTCAGGAAGAGGAGAGCATCGTCGGCAATCACCGGCGTGCGATCCTCAGCTATAGTCTGTGGCGCGACGCGTTTGGATCGGACACGGGCCTGGTGGGCAAGAGCGTCCAGGTAAACGGCTTCCCTTACACGGTTGTTGGCATCATGCCGCCGGAGCTGGCGGCTCGGAGCGTACGTGTACTCGGCACCGACGTCCAGCTTTGGCGGCCGCTCGTACCCGAGGACAACCAGACCGGCGGCCGCGATACCCGGAGGTTGCGAGTCGTGGGCCGTCTCGCGCCGGATCTCTCAATCCAACAAGGGCAGGCTGACCTTTCCGCGATTGCCACGCGGCTCACGGAACTGTATCCGGAGTCCAACCGTGACGTTGGCGTGCGACTGGTGCCGGTTCGTGAGCAGGTGGTTCGAGACGTGAGACGGGGACTCTTTTTTCTCCTGGCAGCCGTTGGTGTCGTACTGCTCGGCGCGTGCGCAAACGTTGCCAACCTGCTGCTGATCAAGGCGGCAGCGTCTCGAAGACAGATCGCCGTGCAACAGGCGTTAGGTGCGTCCCGTTTTCGCCTGCGTAGTCAGGTTGCCGCGGAGAGTCTCCTGCTTGGAGGAGGCGGCGCACTCCTTGGTGTCATCCTCGCTTATTGGGGCGTTAAGGCGTTCGTTGTAATCGGACCAGTAGACATTCCGTTGCTCGCCGATGCGCGTCTCGATGCGCGGGTGCTGGCCTTCACTGTCGTCACTACGCTGCTTACGGTAATGATCGTGGCAGTGCTCCCTGCGTGGCGGTCGAGCCGAGCCGATGTGACCGGAGCGCTCCGTCAGAGCCCGAGCCGGACCAAAGGCAGGGATGAGCACCGCGTTATGCGGGTGCTTACGATTTCGCAAATCGCGCTCGCCATGATGCTGCTGCTGACGGGCGGGCTCCTCATCAGGAGTTTCCGCTCACTCCTTGCTGTCGATCCTGGCTTTCGATCTGAGCGCGTGCTCACGTTCCAACTCGAGCTGCCCATGGGCAGCGGAATGCCATACGCCTCGCAACAACCTCGTGATTTATTCTTTCAGTCGCTGCTCGATCGCATCGAAGCGCTGCCGGGTGTTAGCGGGGCGACGTTGGCCAGTTCACCACCACTTCAGGAGGAACCGGCTGAGTTTACTATCACACTTCCCGATGCAGCAGACACGCGTGAGTTGCGTGCAAACTTCCAGCAGGTCGCCCCAGACTACTTCGACGTGCTTGGAATTCCGATGCTCGCCGGGCGTTCCTTCGAATCGACCGACGCTCGCAACGGACCGCGAGTAGCAATCGTAAGTGCCTCGCTGGCGCAAGTCGCGTTTGGCGGGAGCAATCCGGTGGGCCGGAGAATCGCGCTCGGTTCCGGCGACGACGCTGAGGTCGTCGGTGTGGTACGCGATGTCCGAGCTGGCGGGTTGGATACCGACGCGGCGCGAACGGCCTATGTGTCGACGACGCAGTGGGGTTTCAATTTCATCACGGTTCTTGTAAGGAGCCAGACGGATCCTCGGGAGCTTATTCCTGCAATTCGCGGCGCCGTAGGAGAACTCGACGCCGCGCTACCGCTTCACCATGTCCGAACAATGGAGGCCATGGTCGCGGGCTCTGTGGCGCAACAGCGGTTTCAAATGCTTCTAATCGCCGCATTCTCAGCGCTGATGTTTGCCCTGGCCATCATTGGGACGTACGGTGTAACCGCGTACGGCATCAGCGAACGAACAAATGAGCTGGGGATTCGCGCTGCACTTGGTGCAACCGCACAGGATATCCGGCGACAGCTACTGCGCGAAGGCGGGCGGTTGGCGCTTATGGGAATTCTCGTCGGCGCGTTGACGACAGCTGCCGTAAGCAGAAGCCTGACGCGGTTTGTCTTTCAGGTCAGTACGCTAGACCCGGTGACGTTCATTTTTGCGCCCACGTTGCTGGCCCTCGCTGCGCTTCTCGCCACATTCATTCCGGCGCATCGAGCGTCACGAGTGAACCCAATGGATGCGCTTCGATCGGAATAGTCGATCAAGTTCGCGCGACTGGCCGGAGTTGTAGCATCGCAACGGTAACCGTTCCGAGCGTGAAGAGGGCCACCAGTGTCGGGCCCTGCGGCTGCTGCCATTCGCTCATTGAGCTAAAGCACAAGCCGAGTAGAACGCCGGCCACGTTCGACGCGATGGCGATCACTCGTAAGGCGGACCATGCACGCAATGAACTCGCGAGGCACGTCAACGTGCCGATCAAAATGACGGCAATCCCGCTTCCTACGAACCACAACGCGTCGAAGCTGAATCCGTCGTACTCCATTTCGGCAATGCCGATGTGGACGGCGCCGATAAGCACAGTCAGCACGCCGATGACTCGGGCCAGTCGCATCCAGTTCATTCGCGCTCCTCGTCGGGTTCAAGGCACACGTGATGGCTCTGGCGGCGATCGAAGCGGCTTACGCTGCCCTCGAAGTACCGCCGCAGTGTATTCCGCGGCCGATCGAACAAACTCGCTGGAGTCACTTCGTGCCATCTCGTCCAGCTTGACCAATGCGGTATTCGCCTCCGCCCCGATCTGACCAATAGCCACGATGGCGGAATGACGGACGTCAGGATCACTGTCGGCCAGCGCCTGCTTCAGCGCCGGAAGCAATGGTGTTGCGTCCGGTCCAAGCGCATTAATTGCGGTCGCTGCCGCGAACCGGACGGAGCGATTCGAATCCTTCAGGGCCAGTACATAAACAACCCTTGTTTCCTCATTTGCCGCTTGCATCCGACCCAGTGCCTGCAAAACCAAGACGCGCGTTGCGGCCAACGTGTCGTCATAACGAGTGACGAGCTTGTTGGCAGCGGATTGAGCTAAGGGGCCAAGGCGTCCGAGAGACTGAATCGCGCTGACGCGTACCTCGGCTGAGGGATCGTCCAACGCCGCAGCGAGGGCATCCGCGGCCACTGACTGTTCCACCTTAACGAGCCCGAGAAGGTCTGCTGCGCGAACGCGAACTATCGCGTGTGCCGAATCATTCATCATCTCGGCCAGTCCAGTAGCGATTCCGGGGGCTTCGATGCCTTCGTTGGCAAGGGAAACAGCGGCAGCCAGTCGAACGGCGTCGACAGAATCGGCAAGTGCACCAACAAGAGCCTGAGCTGATCGCGCTGAGCGCGGATTCAATTCGAGCACACTTCCAAGCGCCCGAGCAGCTTCAATGCGCAATGTGACACTCGAATCCGAAAGGCGCTCAACCCATTCTCCAATAGGTCTCCCGCCGTAAAGCGGGTCGCTTTCACATGCGCCCACGAAAAAGCCGCACGTCATCACCAACAGGCCGCGTAAGGCCAGAACGGCACCGCCACGCGACTTAGCAGATGATGTTGCGCTCGTGGGTTTTTCAAGCATCGGGCTGTGTTCCCGCTAACCGGAGTGCGTTGAGAGTCACCGCGATGGATGCTCCAAGATCGCCCACAAGGACAGCAGCTGCCAGCGAGACGACCCCGAGAATCGCACCGATTGCGAGAACGAGCTTGAGTCCGAGCGCAGTACCGACGTTGAATCGGACGGTGCGCCTCGTTCGTCGTCCAAGAGTGAACGCGTACGGTATTCGCGTAAGGTCGTCGTTCATCAGCGCCACGTCCGCCGTTTCGATCGTCGCGGGGGAACCCGCCCCACCCATCGCTATCCCGACGTTGGCTGTGGCGAGGGCGGGCGCATCGTTTACACCGTCGCCGACCATGGCAACGACGTCATACCGTTCGCGCAGCGATCGGACGGCTTCGACCTTCTCATCTGGCAGCAGCCGCCCTCGAACCTCGTCGACACCCACTTCGCGACCGACGGCCTTTGCCACTTCAACGGCATCGCCGGTCAACATGACGATTGGCGAGACGCCCATATCGTGCAGGCGCCTAACTACGCGCTCGGCGGCTGGCCGCATTTCATCGCGCAGATCTGCGACTGCCTGCCTGCCGTCGGACGTCACGGCGTATATCCGGATGGTCCCGGGTGGAGGCGGCGACCATTCCGCGGCGCGCTCGGTCCCGATGAGCTCTTCCGTGCCAACCATCAGACGGGTGTTTCCTACTCTTCCATCGATGCCACGCCCCGGCAGCGCCTTGAATTCATGGACAGGCTCATGTGACGCAACACCCTGCTGCGACGACGCATAGGTTACGATCGCTTGAGCGATCGGGTGCTCTGAACGGGATTCGAGCGATGCGATAAGGCGAAGCGCTTCTCGGGGGTCTGAAAAGCCCCTGGTCTGGAAGTCGGAAACGACGAGGGCGCCTTGCGTAATAGTCCCGGTCTTGTCGACAGCGAGCGCGCGTACCGTTCCGAGGGCCTCGAGATACGAACCTCCCTTGATCAGCACCCCATGACGTGCGGCGCTCGTGAGTGCGCTGACCACAGTGACTGGAGTAGCAATGACCAGCGCGCAGGGGCAAGCGACAACGAGAAGAGTTAGTCCGCGCCGAAACCAGTCAGGAGCGTCCGATTGGTCGCTGACCAACGGCACGAGCATAACGAGAACCGCGAGTACAGTGACGGATGGCGTATAGAATCGGGAGAAGCGCTCCACAAAATGTTCTATCGGAGCTCGCTGAGACTCGGCATTACGAACGAGCTGAACGATCCGCGCGAGCACGCTGTGCTCCGGATCGGCTTCTACGTCGACATCGAGTGCACCGTCGACGTTCAACGTGCCCGCGAAAACCTTGTCACCGGGCTGCTTCGGCTTGGGCAATGACTCGCCCGTAATTGTGGACTCGTTTACCGACGATTCCCCGCTGGCGACAGTTCCGTCAGCCGGCACGCGGTCTCCCGGACGGATCCGCACTCGGTGTCCCTTCTCCAGCGAGGCGGCCGCAACGCGCTGGATAGATCCATCCGGAAGGAGTCGGTCGGCTTCCTCTGGAGTGAGTTCCAGAAGACTTGCAAGCGCTCGCCGACTGCGATCGACCGCGAACCGTTCAAGTAGCTCGGCGCTGGAGAAAAGAAACGCGATTGTTGCCGCTTCGAAGGCTTCGCCGATCAAGAGGGCTGCAAGAATCGCAACCGTCATCAGGAAGTTCATGTCCAGTCTTCGCCGTCTGGCGGCGCGCACGCCGGCTCCAAAGAAGTTGAAGCCGCCGATGAGGGATGCTGTCAGATACGCCAGACCCACCGCATCGAGTCGCGGTCGCAAAGCATCGAGCTCAGGCTGACTCGCGTTCAGCCCCGTGAGTGCGAGTCCGACAACCCAAAAAATGCCGGCCCAGTAGGTTCGGAGCGCGAAGGCAGTACGCCAGGGCGACGGACGCTCACTCATGAAGTTGACGCCCCACGTGCAGTACCTGCACTACGCCAACTACTCGACATGGCGGAAGCCTTCCCCGAGAATCGCGCGGATATGATCGTCGTCGAGGGTGTAATACGCGATCTTGCCTTCTCGGCGATAACGGACCAGCCGCATCTCGCGAAGTGCTCGAAGCGAGTGTGATGCCACAGACTGAGAAACTCCGACGGCCAGCGCGAGGTCGCACACACAGAGCTCCTCACGCCCCAGAACGTGAGCGATCCGCAGTCTTGTCGGATCACCAAGGACCTTGAAAGTCTCCGCCAGAGCTACGACCGCCGCCGGCCTTTTCATCGCCTGCCGGGTCCGACGAACCTTGGCCTCATCGAGGCATCGGACCTCGCACAGGTCACTGGAGTCCGGTCGACTCCTCGGCCCAGTTCGTCTCCGCTCTTGCGTTGCTCCCAGGGTACCCATAGTGTTCTCCGAACGTATGAATAGTCGTTCATATGACGGTATGGTGTTCCGCGTGAATGAGCAATGGCGCGGCTTCCAGTATCGTTCGTAAGGAGGCCGTCACTTTATCGGCTTGTTAGGCGGCCGAACGGAGGGCTGCGTATGACACCAACCCGTGTCCGCCCAAGCAGGGCCAGGATTGACCAAAAGTCGCGATTCGGGGTTTACTTCGCGGTGGCGACCGTCAAGACTTAACGAGATGATTTCCCTGCGCTCGATCGTTGTCCGTCTTGCGGCGGTGCTTTTTCTAGCCGTCGCATTTGGAACGTCGGTATTGGAGGAGTTCATCCCCGAATACCACGATGGCGACGCTGCGTCGGTTACTCTGACGGATTCACCTGGTCCGGGTGACGCCCCCCGGCCGTCCGGTCACCCACCGGATGCAACGCACGTGTGCCACTGCGTGCATGCCCACGCGCTCTCTTTCATCGAGACGCCGGTAATAGGCCAATGGTGGCGTCGTGGATCTGACGCCGCATATGGCGACGCGACCTACCCGCGGTCGCCCGCGCTCCCGCACCACCTCCGCCCTCCAATAGCCTGACCCATCGTTGAGGTCTGGCGCGTCTCGAGTCGAGCCGCGCTCTCATTCGACATGGAGATCAGGAATGTTCAGACGCGCGCTCATGCTCGCGTCTCTCTGGGCGCTGCCGTGCGCAACGGTAGCCTCTGGGCAGGCGCGATCGATTACCCTCCGAGAGGCTGTTCAGCAAGCACTCAGGAGTCACGTTGACCTCCGAGCCGCCAATGCGGATGTCGCGGTCGCTCGGGGCGAACTCGTCCTGGCGCGAACGGTCACGTACAACCCCGAGTTCGTCGCGTCCGTTGGGCCGGCAACCAGCCTGGACACAAACCTAACGAATCGCGAGTTTGGTCTTTCGCAAACCATTGAACTTGGTGGGAAGCGATCTCGAAGGAGCCAGGTAGCCGGTCTGCGACTGGACGCAGCGGAATCCAGGCGCGCCAGGAGGCTGGCCCTCGTGGCCTGGAACGCACAGCGCGCATTCTACACCTCGCTGGTAGCACGCGAGCGTCTCGCGGCAGCCGCAGAAGCAGACACGCTTGGGCGCGCGCTGCTGGCCGCGGCGCAGGACCGACTGGCCCTCGGCTCTGGCACGCAGCTCGAAGTCAACGTCGCCGCCGCCGCACACGCGCGGGATCGTCGCACTCGACTGGACGCAGAACGGCTCCTCGCCTCCGCGCTTTTCGAGCTTCGAGCTGCCGTGGGTGCTGGAGTTCGCGACTCGATTGTGCCGAGCGGTGAGCTCCCGCGCCTTACGATGCCGGTGGTTCCGCTCGACTCTGTCGTTTCGTCCGCACTTGGTCGCCGGCCCGACTTTGCGGCCGTACGAGGCGATCGTGGCGCCGCTGAAGCGAACGTGGGACTGGCGCGGTCGCTGGCATGGCCGGATCCGCAAGTCGGAGTCTCGAGCGGACGGGCGGAGGACTTTCGCGTCACCGTATTCAGTATTGCGTTGCCGCTTCCACTGTGGAACCGGAGCCAAGGGGACAACGTGATTGCCCGCGCGGCTCTCGAGCGCGCGCGCGTCGCAGAAGATTCCGCGCGCCGGGTCGTAGAACTCGAAGTTCGGGACGCATATCAGGCCCTAACGAGCGCACTGGCGAGCCGCGATGCGCTTGAAACCCAGGCCGTAGCACTGTTGACCGAAAACCTGGCCCTGGCCCGGGAATCGTTCGAGGCCGGCAAGATCAGCCTCTTCATCTACAACACCATTCGCCGTGAACTGGTTGAGTCCCGCCTCGCGTACTTCGACGCGCTGACCGAAACGGTCGAACGGCGCTACGCCTTTGCCCTCGCCACTGGCGAGCCCTGGGAATGACTATGCACAGTGGAACGCGAGTCCATGGAATCGGCAGCATTGCGCTGCTGGTAACGCTGAGTCTCATCGGTACGAGTTGTGGAAGTGAGAAGGCTGCCGACGATGCGCCGGCCGACACCGCCGCAGCGCAAAACGTCGTGACTCTCACGGAGGCGCAGGTAACCAACGCCGGAATCGCCTATGGAACGGTGGAGCTTCGCCGTGAGGCTGGTGTGCTGGAGGCAACCGCGCAGATCGAACCAGCCGCTGATCGCGTTGCGAAGATCGGCTCCCGCGTCCCCGGGCGTGTTGTCGAAGTACGAACGGCTATCGGTGACCGAGTGACGGCAGGCCAAACCGTCGTCGTGCTCGATTCGCCTGATGTCGGACAGGCAAAGGCTGACTACCTGTCGGCACTTGCAACGTCAACACTCGCACGTGAAACGGCGACTCGAGAGCGGCAACTCTTTGTACGACGAGTGAGCGCCGAACGCGAGTGGCGTGAGGCTGAAGCGGAAGCAACGCGCGCCGAAGCCGCACTGCAGGCCGCGGAAAATCGTCTGCACGCCCTGGGACTCGAAGACTCCGAGCTCGCTGCCCTTCGCACCGAACGTCATTACAGCTCGACGATGGTTGTGCGCACGCCACTCAGCGGTGTGGTAGCGGAACGCAATGCTGCGTCCGGCGAGATGGTGGAGCCGATGAATCCCCTCCTCACCGTCATGGACCTCAGACAGGTGTGGACGGTTGTGGATGTTTACGAGCAGAACATCCGGCAGGTAAGCGTAGGCCAGGACGTCGAAGTGACGACTGCGGCCTATCCCGGTGAAACGTTCAGGGGCAGGGTCGCAAGCATTGGCGCGCTGATCGAGCCGCAGAGCCGGTCAACAAAAGTTCGTGTCGTGCTTCCCAATCCGGGGGAGCGGCTCAAACCCGGCATGTTCGCCACGGTGTTCATCAAAGGCGCGGTTCCGAGCACGGCGGAGCGATTGTTCGTGCCGGTAGCGGCGGTACAACGCGACGGCGAGCGCACCATCGCTTTCGTGTTGCTGCGTGACCGGACGTTCGCCGCGCGGGCGATCCGCGTTGGAGGTCAAGCGGGTGAGTGGGTCGAAGTACTCGACGGTCTGACCGCAGGTGAGAGGGTGGTCACGACCGGTGCATTCCTGCTCAAGTCGGAGTTTCGCAAGAGTGAACTCGGCGAAGGCGAGGAAGAGCCGAAGAAGGAGCGCAAACCATGATCGCCAGCGTGCTGGAGTGGGCGCTCCGCAACCGGTTCATCGTCCTCGGGCTTTCCGGCATCCTCATCCTCGGTGGTGGCATGGCCTTGAAAGGCCTGCCGATCGACGCTGTTCCGGACGTCACGAACATTCAGGTGCAGGTCCTGACCACGGCGCCGGCGTTAGGCCCGGAGGAAGTCGAACGATTCATAACGACCCCGGTCGAATTGGCGATGAGCGGGCTGCCTCGACTCGAGGAAGTGCGCTCAGTATCCAAATTCGGGCTTTCGGCGGTGACCGTGGTGTTCGAGGACGGCACCGATATCTACTTCGCGCGCCAACTCGTCAACGAACGCGTCCAGGCCGCTCGCGAGGCGATTCCACCAGGTTACGGTGATCCGGAAATGGGCCCGGTGTCGACGGGACTGGGCGAGATCTACCAGTTCGAAGTACGAGGCGTAGACAAGACGCCGATGGAGTTACGAACGATTCTCGAGTGGGAGATTGCACCGCGTTTGAGGTCGATTCCGGGAGTGGTCGAGATCAACAGCTTTGGCGGCGAACTGAAAACGTACGAAGTGCAGGTCTATCACGAGCGGCTCGCCCAGTACAACGTCTCGTTGACGGATCTCTTCGATGCCCTCGAAAGCAATAACGCCAATGCCGGCGGTGGCTACATCGCCAAGGACGCCGAGCAGTATCTGATTCGTGGCGAGGGACTGATTACGTCGCTCGCTGATATCGGCGACATCGTCGTCACGACCGAGGAGAAAGACGCCACACCGATTTACGTCCGCCAGCTCGCTGACGTGCGCTTCGCACCGATGGTCAGGCAGGGTGCAGTAACGAGGGATGGTCGCGGCGAGATCGTCGCCGGCATAACGATGATGTTGATGGGGGCCAACGCCCGAGAGGTCGTCAATAACGTCAAGACCGCCGTTGACGACATGGCACCGGCACTGGCAAAGCTCGGCGTAACGATCGACCCGTTCTACGACCGCACGGAATTCGTCGCTCGCACCGTTCGCACGGTCGCCACCAACCTGGTTGAAGGTGGTGTGCTCGTCATCGTCGTACTGTTCCTCATGCTGCGCAACCTGCGCGCTGGTCTGATCGTGGCCAGCGTCATCCCGCTCTCCATGTTGGCAGCGTTCCTCGGAATGAGATACTACGGCGTTTCAGGCAACCTGATGTCGCTTGGGGCGATCGACTTCGGACTCATCGTGGACGGCGCCGTGATCGTTATCGAAAATGCCGTGCGACTCGTCGCCGAACGCGCGCATGCGCTCAAGCGCGCGCTTACCGACGATGAGCGCGTACAGGTCGTACTGCGCGCCAGCCGCGAGGTGCTTGGACCTGTCGTCTTCGGCATGGCCATCATCGCCATCGTCTACCTGCCGATCCTTTCTCTCTCTGGAATCGAGGGGAAGATGTTCCGGCCCATGGCGCTGACGGTGCTCTTCGCTCTCGCAGGTTCGCTCGTGCTCTCGGTCACGCTCATTCCGGTCTTGGCATCGATGTTCCTGCCACGCAGCATGAGCGAAGAGGAAAGTCCGATCGTCGCTCACACACGCAGGCGTTACGAGCCGCTGTTGCGGCGGGCCATGGCACGTCCTGCTGCGACGAGCGCCATCGGCGTCGGGCTCGTTGTTCTGAGCCTGATCGCTGCGCCTTTTCTCGGCGCCGAATTTGTACCCCGGCTCGACGAGGGAGCGCTCGCCCTTCAAGTGTGGCGACTGCCGAGCGTGTCGCTCGAAGAATCCGTTCGCCAAACGACCCTCGTCGAAAAAGTGCTCAAGAGGTTCCCCGAGGTCGTGACGGTCGTATCGAAAACCGGACGCGCGGAGATCGCCACCGATCCGATGGGAGTGGAAATCTCCGACGTACTGGTGATGCTGAAGCCGCACAAAGAGTGGAGCACCGCTGGAACGCGTGATGGCCTGATCGCCGCATTCGACTCGGCGCTGGCCGAGAACATGACAGGTACAATCTTCAGCTATTCGCAACCGATCGAGCTTCGCGTGAGCGAGCTGATCGCGGGTGTCCGATCCGATGTGGCGCTGATGATATTCGGCGACAGCCTCGAAGTGCTTGCAGATGCTGCTGCCAGGGCTGTCAGCGTTCTGTCCGCCGTTGAAGGAGCGGCTGACGTCAAGGCTGAGCAGGTCGCCGGACTCCCGCTGCTGCGGGTTACGCTGAACCGGCGCGCTATGGCGCGCTACGGAATCAATGCCTCTGAAGTACTCGATGTCGTACGCGCGATGGGAGGGCGGGAGGCGGGTGTGGTGCTGGAAGGTCAGCGACGCTTCACACTCCAGGTGCGTTATGCATCCGGCGTGCGCGAAGATCTGCAATCATTGCATGACCTTCGCGTTCGCGCCGCCGGCGGCCAGCTCATTCCCGTTGGACAACTGGCGACCATTCGCGTGGATGAAGGACCGGCCCAGATCAGCCACGAACGAGGGCGCCGCCGCATCACCGTCGAGATGAATGTGCGTGGCCGGGATCTCGCCGGGTTCGTCGCGGATGCTCAGCGCACACTCGACGGCTCCGACGCGATCCCTGCCGGGTACTTCACGGAATGGGGAGGCCAGTTCAAGAATCTTCAGGAAGCCGCCACCCGACTCTCGATCGTCGTGCCTGTTGCACTCGGTCTCATCTTCGTGCTGCTGTACTTGAGCCTCGGCTCGGCGAAACTCGCGGCAGTGATGTACCTGAACGTGCCGTTCGCGATCCCGGGAGGCATCCTGGCGCTCGCGTTGCGCGGGATGCCCTTGTCCGTTTCGGCCGGCGTGGGATTCATCGCGCTGTTTGGTGTCGCTGTGCTGAACGGCCTGGTGCTCGTGAGCTACATCAAGCAGCGCCGTGAAGCAGGAGCGTCGCCAGAGGAAGCCGCATTCGATGGCGCCAGCGTGCGGCTGCGACAAGTGCTCACGACGGCGTTGGTGGCATCTATCGGCTTCATACCGATGGCCATCGCGACCGGAGCTGGAGCGGAGGTGCAGAAACCACTCGCCACGGTAGTAATCGGCGGACTCATTACCTCAACGGCCCTGACGCTACTTGTTCTTCCCGCGGTCTACGTCTGGTGGGAACGGGGAAGAACCAAGGTACCGTCCAGGCAGGCGATCGTGTCATGAAGGCCATACACGCTTACGTCCGTCGCGGCATCGCCGAGCAGGTCATTGGCGCTCTACTGTCGTCCGGCTGCCGAACCTTTTCCGTTTTGGACGTGCGCGGCATCGCACACGACGCGGAGCCGTCGGAGCTCGATTATTCGGTGTCACTCGCCCAGCGTGTGGAGCACGTGGTGAAGATCGAGATCGTCGCACGCGACGCCGACGCCGCGAGCTGGGCTTCCGTCATAGTGAAGGCCGCCCACACCGGTCATCGCGGCGATGGGCTGGTGTCAGTGTTCCCGGTCGAATCGGCGGTCCGGATCGCCACTGGGGACGAGGGTGATGGTGCCCTTGCTGATCCGTCTCCTTCCCGTTGACGGAGTCGAGGAGCGGGCCGTGGATGTAGCCCACCGATCTCGCACACTCGCCCCGGCCGCTCTTTTTGTTCTCATGCTGGCTACGGCATGTCGACACGAGGAGCGGCGCGCGGACCGACTCGTTTCCGAGTGGGTCAAGGGTCTGCAAAGTCATGAGTCGGCGACTCGACTCAATGCGGCACGTGTCTTCAACCGCGACATCGCCACGTCCACGGTCGCGCTGCGCGCGCTGCTTCAGACTCTGGCACGTGAGTCAAACGACATCCACCTCACCTTGTCCGAGGCGCTTTCGGAACTCGGGCCGGATGCTGTCGTTGCGCTGCCCGGGCTCGCACAGCTCCTTCGGGACGAGAACGCGACAGTGCGAGTTCAGGCCGCGCTCGCGCTCGGCCACATCGCGATCTCGACTGGCGACGCCATCGGGCCGCTCATGAGCGCGCTGCTGGATACTCATCCTGATGTACGCGTCGCAGCCGCGGAGGCACTCGGCCGGTCCGGTCTCGTGGCCACGTCGGCGTCACGGGCGCTGGCACTCGCAACGAATGACTCTGTGGGGGCGGTCCGGCTGGAGGCGGTGCGCGCTCTGGCTATGGTGGGCGCATCTCCATCGGAGGCGGTCCAGCCGCTGACGAAAGCGTTAGGCGACCCGCTAGAGCAGGTGCGCATTGCGGCTGCTTATAGCATTGGTCGCTACGGCGCGGCGGCGGCGCTGGCCGTGCCGGCTCTGCGGCTCCTGCTTCACGATCAGCATTTCGGGTTACGCACTGCGGCGGTGATGGCGCTCGGAGAGATTGGTCCTGCGGCTCGCGGTGCCGCACCTGATCTCGAACGATTGCGGTTCGATCCCGATTCGACTACACGCCGTCACGCAGCCGAGGCGGTTCTTCGTATCGCTGCCGCCGGGCGGGAGACGATGAGATGAGAAAGCCGATTTTACCCATGATTCCGCTTGGTCTGATGGCGTGCATGTTCCCCGAAGTCCGACCCTCGCCACCGTCTGCGGACGCGCCAGCCAAGGAAGTCGCGTTAAGCGGTGCCGCGGTCCTCATCGGCGCCGGTGACATCGCGAGCTGTCAGAGCCAGGGCGATGAAGCTACGGCCGCGATCGTCGACAGCGTGCTCAAGGCCGACAGCGCCGCAGGCGTGGAAGACTATGTGTTCACCACCGGTGACAACGCATATCCATCCGGCACGGCGCGAGACTTCGCTGTGTGCTTCGGTGCGTCGTGGGGCGATTCAGCCAAACGGATCATGAAATGGATCCATCCGTCACCTGGCAATCACGACCACGAATCAGACCGCGCGGCGCCCTATTACCGGTACTTCGGTGAGCGCGTCGCCGGCTCTGCGAAGCGAGGGTACTACAGCTACAATCTTGGCGAATGGCACGTCGTAGTGCTCAACAGCGTCATCGCGGTGAGCCCCGAGGGACAGCTATTCCCGCTAGCCGATCGGAAGGCACAGGAAGACTGGTTGCGCGCGGACCTGAAGGCGAACACCAAGAAATGTACGGTCGCCTACTGGCATCACGCTCGCTTCAGTTCGGGGCGCGTGTACGCGTCGATGCAGCCGCTGTACCAGATTCTCTACGATGCGAACGTCGATCTCGCTCTCGTAGGTCACGATCACCACTACGAGCGCTTCGCTCCGCAAACGCCGGCCGGTGTGTTGGACACGGCGAGAGGTATTCCGCAAATCCTCGTCGGGACCGGCGGAGGTGAGCTCCGAGGCATCCCCCGCCCGTACGCGCGAAACTCACTTGTCCGCATTGAGGGGCACTTCGGCGTGTTGAAGCTAACCCTCGGCGCCGAAGAGTATCGCAGTGCGTTCATCGATACACAGGGGCGAGTCTGGGATCGAAGCGGAGGAAAATGTCACTAATGATGGCTACCACGTGCCGGCACCGCGTGGGCGGGTGTGGCGTTAGGCGCAGCTCGCAGGGAACACCTCTAGAACACGCCAGAAAGGACCACAGCATGAAAATGGTAATCGCATACGTGCAATCGGTCGTAGCCCCAGACGTTGTCCACCGGTTGCATCAGGTACCGAACCTGACGGGGGCGTCGTTCGTCAGCGTGCGCGGTTTTGGGCGTGGCCGCGAGGCGCGAGTCGACCATCCGCCCGAGGTGCTCCTGGAAGACGCCGACAAGGTGCGCGTCGAGGTCATGATCCGTGACGAATTGGAGGATTCCGTGGTGAAGACCATCACGAAGGCGGCACGGACGGGGGCCAGCGGCGACGGCAAGGTCTACGTCGTCGAACTCACGCGTGCTGTGCGCATCGCCACCGGGGAAGAGGGTGAGGCAGCGGTATGATTGCCGCGCCCGGCAGGTCCCATCCCGCGCGCGATAGTCGCCTAACGTGCAGCACTTCGCTCGCGAGCCCGCCACGAACTGCGCGAGATAGTTAATGGAGCGCTCCATCCGACTCGACCTGCCGCTGTTGCTCCCCGAAGTCGAGGATATGCAGGACGAGTGTGTGGCCCGTCTCGTTGCGCTCCTCGAACGCCGCGATGGCGTCAGCGCTGTGCACGTCGTCCGTCAGGGCGAAGCCGAACCTCCTACGGAGCGGCGGCCGGGCGGCGAAACCGAACCGGCGGAGGTCGATGGCGCGCAGCTCTGTCTGCACTACGATCCCGAACGCCTCACCTTGAGACAGTTAATGGCACTCGCACGGGCCGCGGGCGCCGAGGTGACAGAGCGTTTCGCGCACGCCGTGATTCCGTTCCGTGCCGTGGGACCCGAGGATGAGGGAGCGCGGCTCGAGGCGGCACTCCGGTCGCTGCCGGGGGTGACGGCGGCGGCCGTCAACTTCGCCGGGCAGGTCGCTCGCGTCGAATTCGATCGTCGTCGGACGGACCTCGAAACCATCTCCGCGCGGCTCGCGGATGACGGCGCCGCACCGCTTGCTGGCGAGTTACCTCCTCTCGCGAAGCCGGAGGAGGTTCCGCCAGTTAACGACGGTTGGTACGCGCGCAACCGCGAACTCGCGTGGAGTCTGATAGCGGGGGCCCTCACCGTTGCCGGCTGGGTTGTCGGACGAGGACAGGCCGCCACGATTCCATTCGCGATTGTGCTGTTCCTGGGCGCGTATTTCTTCGGCGCCCGTGACAACGTTGGCCACCTGCTCAAGGATCTTCGCCGGCGTCACTTCCACTTCAACATCGACCTGCTCATGGTCGTCGCGGCCGTTGGTGCGGCAGTACTCGGCGAGTGGTTCGAGGGCGCACTGCTCCTCTTTCTCTTCAGCCTCGGCCACGCGCTCGAGCATTACGCACTGGGTCGCGCCCGGAACGCGATCAAGGCGCTGGCCGAGCTGGCGCCGCAGACCGCAACGGTGCTGGTGGGTGCGATCGAGACCGAGACACCCATCGAGC
Organism: Gemmatimonadaceae bacterium; assembly: GCA_044224875.1. GTDB lineage: Bacteria > Gemmatimonadota > Gemmatimonadetes > Gemmatimonadales > Gemmatimonadaceae > JABAQJ01. The sequence goes on from JBGAJQ010000001.1 coordinate 277,194, forward strand.
GCGTCCAACAGGGACAGCAGGTGCTGGTTCGCCCTGCCAGCCGGTTCCCCGTCGACGGCATCGTCAGCGAGGGTCGCTCCGCGGTCAATCAGGCGCCGATTACGGGCGAGAGCATGCCCGTCCTGAAAACACCGGGCGAACAGGTTTTCGCCGGGTCGGTGAACGGGGAGGGAGCGTTGGTAGTGCGGGTGACGGCGGCGATCGGCGACCGCACGCTCGACCGCGTCATCCGTCTGGTGACGGAGGCGGAAACTCAGAAGGCGCCAACCCAGCAGTTCACTGACCGCTTCGAGCGCGTCTTCGTGCCGCTCGTCCTTGTAGGAGCGGTGGCGCTGGTCTTCGCGCCACCAGCACTCGGAATATTGACCTGGAATCAGTCATTTTACCGTGCCATGGTCGTACTGGTCGCCGCGTCCCCGTGCGCCCTCGCGCTGGGTACGCCAGCGGCGATTCTCGCCGGCATCGCGCAGGCGGCGCGTAACGGCGTTCTGGTGAAGGGTGGGGCATATCTCGAAACGTTAGGCACCATCGACGCGATCGCGTTCGACAAGACCGGGACGATCACCATGGGTGAGCCGGCGGTCACGGACGTCGAGCCCGCGACGGGCGTTACCGACACCGAATTGTTATCGGTTGCCGGCGCGGTCGAGCGGCGCTCCCAACACCCACTTGCTCGCGCGATCGTCAACGCGGCGAAGGAGCGCGGTCTCGAGCTTCCGGATGTTTCGGAAGTGGAGTCCGTCACCGGTCGCGGCGTTCGGGCGCAGGTCGGCGGTCAGTTGGTCGACGTTGGCCGGCTCCTCCTCTTCGAGGACGCCGGGGCCACCATCCCGGAGGCCGTGCGGAGCATCGTAAATCGTCTCGAGAAGAACGGGCGAACGACCGTTGTGGTGCGGCGCGCCCCGCTGTCCGGTAACCCTGCTCAGGAAGGCGACAAGAACGCCCAGGACGGCTGGCTGGGGGTGATCGGTGTGGCTGACCAGCCGCGCCCCGACGTGCCCGCGACATTGCAGCGCCTTAGGGATGCTGGGATCAGGCACATGGTCATGCTGACGGGCGATAACGCCGGTGTCGGGCGCGCGATCGGTGCCGCTGTCGGACTGGACGACGTGAAAGCCGGTCTTCTTCCCGAGGACAAAGTTGCTGTCATCAGAACGTTCACAGATTCCGGTCGTCGAGTCGCGATGGTCGGTGACGGCGTGAACGACGCGCCGGCCCTCGCGCAGGCGACTGTCGGCATCGCGATGGGTGGAGCGGGTACGGCCGCGGCACTCGAGACAGCGGACGTCGTGCTGATGGCGGATGACCTTGGCAAACTCCCGTTTGCGATCGCCTTGAGCCGCGCGACCCGATCCGCGGTCCGGCAGAATCTCTTCTTCTCGTTAGGCGTGATTGCCGTGCTCGTGGTGACCTCCGTGGTCGGGGTGACTTCGATCAGCTCGGCGGTAGTTTTCCATGAAGGCAGCACACTCGCGGTTATTGCCAATGGACTGCGCCTGCTCGCTTTCCGCGGACCCGCGACCGCTTCGAAAGGATCTCTGTAGGCAATCCGCCTTCACCACCAACACATCCAGGGCGACATCGGGAGTACCGGCATCGCGGACGTTATGGTCCGGCTGCGGTATACCTAACGAGTGCGACCCGACGGGAAAACGGGCTGCTCGGCGAACGCTGACGCGTTTCAGGTGAAGCTCATCCACCGACTCACGTGCCGCTTTCGAGCACCTCGGAGCCAAATTGCGGAACTCAGGTTGATCCAGTGCGACCTGATGCGCCTTTGGAACACGGGCGACCTCTGCCACCGGAGCACGGGCGCAGCGAGGTCCCAGTCGGATGCCTCGATCGGTGCATCATGGCAACTTCCCACTCGTTCAGAAGCACGGTATGTTGAATCAATGCGCCGCTGGATCGCCCTGCTGAGTCTCCTGAGCCTCGCGAACGTTGTCTTCGTGAGGGGCGGCGGCGCAACCTGTCCATTCACGGGTGGCCATCATTACCAGCGGGACGTCGGTGCCTCCGCTGCAATGACGCATGAAGGACATGACATGACTCCGGCGAACGACGAACAGCCGGCGTCAGGGCAAGACTCCTCCCATCAAGCAACCTGTCTCATGATGGGACCGTGCGTTCTCACCGTTTTCCTGGTGGGCGCGGGAAGCGGACTCACTGATCAACCGCACCATGATGTCGTGTTGGCGATGTCCTCCCATTGCCCGCGTTCACTGACGTTGTCACCCGAACTCCCTCCTCCCAGGGCCTGACGAGCTGCTGAGTCAGTCGCGCCCGGCGTTCGAGCCGAGGTGCTTCCACCGCAGCTGCACGAACGCGATTCGCGCGCACGTGCCGCCACTTTCCGGAGTTCGCTGTCACATGTGGATTTCATTAGCTGCGCTACGCGCGGGCCTTGTGCCGTATTGCATCGCCACCGTTTCCGTAATCGCGGCTTCAGGAACCGCGCGCGCCCAGACCGACTACTTCAACACCGATCGCGGCCGCCCTCTGCACGTACAGGACGCCGTCGCGATCGAGCGGTACGCATTCGAACTGCAGGCTGCTCCCATCCGCATGTCGCGACTCGCCGGAGCGCGTGGGGTCTGGTCAATCGAGCCCGAGTTGGCCTACGGGATCCTGTCGCGGACACAGCTCGAGATCGGTTTGCCGGTGTTTGTGACCGAAGGCTTCGGGACTCGACCCCGGAGTGGACTTGGCGCCCTGCATGTCTCGATGCTCCACGCGCTCAACACCGAAACGCTCGGCCTCCCCGCGCTCGCGCTGAACGCGGCGCTTTCGATCCCCGCCGGGAGCTTTGGACCGCGGCGCGCGTACCCAACACTCGGTCTGATCGCCACGCGCACCACCTCGCTGGGCCGGATTCATCTGAATGTCGACGGCACGTTAGGTAGCGAACTCGCGTCCGACGATAGCCGGCTTTCAGGCCCGCGAGGTGTTGGCTACGACGACCTGTCGCGCTGGATGGCGGGCGTCGCCCTCGATCGCACGCTCCCGCTCCGATCCATGCTGCTCGGCGCCGAGGTCGTGGCCCGGCAACCCCTCATCGAAGACGCCGACCTGGTGTGGCAAGCCGCGGCGGGAGTCCGGTGGCAACTCGCCCCGCAATGGGCGCTCGACGCCGGCGTGGGCCGCTCACTCGGCGAGGATGCGGAATGGTCCATCACGTTAGGCGCGGCACGTTCCTTCGGCCTGATTCACCTTTTTCCGCGGAGTCGATGAATGACGTCCCTCGCACCGCGCCTCCGGCTGTTCACCCTGCTCGGGTTGACGCTTGCCACACCGGCCGCTGCCCAATGGACGACGGTCACCGAGCAGTACTATCTGCCGGCGTCGCACAACTGGATGTTTCGCGCGGAGCATCCGGTCGCTGACCGGCTGTTCAACGCGTTCGACTATGGCCATGCCATCCTGTACGAGGTGCTCTGGTCAGCGCGCCAGAACGCGACGAACACGCTCGAGTCGAAGCAGTACGAGTTCATCACGCGTCGGTTGCTGGTCAATCCGCCGCGCCTTCCGCTGGAGGAGGCGGCGATCGAGCCGAATTACAGCCGCCTGGTTCCCGAAGCCAAAGTGATGTTCGAGTGGGCGCACCTTCTCCACCGGCAGATCTACGACGTCATCGCCGACAATCGGCTCAACGAAACCCAGCGCGATGTGGAAGTATCTCGCCTCGTCGCGTATTACCGCAGTCGGCCCGATCTCGCGTTCAGTACGAAACCGAAGAGCATGTCGCTCATGGAAGGACAGCCGTATTCGCTCGCATTCCGGAAAGGATTCCCGAAGTTCAACGGCCTGATCTGGGGCTATCACTGGCTCCAGGTCGGTTTGTACGACGCCTTGCTGGCCGGCAGGACGCCTGACGAGCGCTCGGTGAACGTCAACGCCGCCGTGTCGCGATTCCGGCAGATGCTCATCGATCCGCCCCGCTCATTTCCCTTCGTGATGCCGATGACGCCGGGCGTGGCGCCGCTGTTCACGCAACGCTACCCGGAAGCGGCGGCGATTTTCGACAACCTGCACAGCATGCACGACGTGATTTCGGACATCCTGGCGAACGATCAAGTACCGAGAACACGCAAACGCGCCGAGATTCTGCTGGCGGCGGCCCGATATCGCGATGATACAACGCAGGTCGTGTCGCGCGAGGAATGGCTCGAAATGGCGGCGGCAATGGGGGTTGAGAACCAGGGCGGTCCGGTGGTGGGAGTGCTGATCGCGCCGCCCACGCCGACCGTGGAGCTGGGAGCAGTGATGCGCCATGACTCCGCCGCGATGCCAGGCGCCCATGCCGGCCACCGCATGCCCGCCGCCGATTCTCTTGCACGAGTCGCGGACACCCTTGCGCTCGCCCCCGCCGACGCGGCGACCCGTGAGCGATTGATGAATGCGCTGTTTCGACTGCTGGAGGACCAGGCTGTCCTGCAAAGAGTCGCGGCAGACAGCGGTCTTCGACGCGCGCTGCTGGATTTGGCGACGTTGATACCAGAGGAGCACCGCGACCACTACCGGATGCTGCTGCGTGCTCCGCCGGAGGCGGTACCGAAGACCGAAGAAGACGAGACGGCAGGGATAGACCGATGAAAAGCTCGCGCATGGGCAGCCGGGTCGCGGCGCTGACGCTGATGTTCTCCGTGGCGACAGCGGGTGCTGTGCTGGCTCACGCGACGTTGCGGCGCTCCGATCCCCCTGTTGGGGGCCGCGTGACGCTGCCTCCGGCGCAGTTGCGCCTTGAGTTCAGCGAGGCAGTGGTGCCCAGGACGGCACGCGTCGAACTCGTGGCTCCGGATTCGCAACGGTTCGCTCTTCACGTAATCGGCGATTCGTCACGGGCAAACGTGCTGGTGGCGCACGTCCCCGAGCTGAGGGTCGCCGGTCAGTACCGCGTCGACTGGAGGCTGGTTGGTCCTGACGGTCATGCGGTAACCGGCAAGTATGGGTTCACCGTAGACTCGATCGCCGTTTCGGTCGATACCGCGGCCACGACACCGGCACATCAGGAAGCGGGGCACGAGCCTTCCGCTGACTCGCTGACTCAACAGGCGATCCGGTTCGCCTCCTCGCTGGCGTTGGTCACCGTGATCGGGAGCGTCGCGTTCGCACTCTTCTTACTGCCCGCGGCGTCGTCCGGTGCTGCGGGTGAATCCATCGCACTTCGTGATTCGATCGACGGCCGGCTCCGCTCGTTAGCCGTCGTCGGCGGGTGGTCCTTGCTGGCGCTGGCCGCGGCTCGTCTGGTGAGTCACGGCGCGACGCTCAGTGGCTCGGCGGCCTCGCTGAGCATTGGAGACGTGGGCGACCTGCTGAGCAGCTCCACCTTCGGGCGCGGGTGGCTGTTGCAAGTCGTCGCGGTAGTCGCCTTGCTGCTCGTGCTTCGGTCGACAAAGTCTGTACGATGGCGTGCATTGGCCGGCATCGCCGTCGCGCTGGCAATTTCGGCGCCGCTTCTCGGTCACCCGGCGGCCGTGATGGATGTGCCGATCATCGCAGTCGGCCTCGATGCAGTCCACGTCCTGGCTGCCGGCGGATGGGCGGGGGCGATCCTGGTTACGTCGATTGCCGCGCTTCCTGAGGTCGTCCGGGCGCCGGCGGATCATCGCTTGCTTCTCGCCCGGAACATTCTGCGAGCGTTTTCTCCGCTTGCCTTGACGTGTGCGGCCGTTCTGGTCCTTACCGGTGCCGCCAGTGCCTGGCTGCAGCTCCGCGACCTCGGGCTGCTGTTCGGTAGTTCCTATGGCCTCGCGCTCGTCCGGAAAGTGATCATCGTGCTGGTGATGGCCGCGTTCGGCGCGTACCACTGGCGCGTCGCGCAGCCATCGCTGAATACCGAGCGCTCGATCACACGGCTGCGCCAGTCGATCGCGCTCGACGTCATGCTGGTTCTGCTCGTGCTCATCCTTACGGCAATTCTCACCGGCACCACCCCGCCCGTCCGCTAGACCCGTTTGAAAACCCCCGACTCACGAGGACACCATGAAGGTGCACAAAGGATTCGTTCTGACATTGGCCGCGGCGATTGCGACCGTGTCGTCAGGAGCAGCGGCACAACACGAAGGACACCAGGCACCGGGAGACTCCGCGGCCGTTGCCACAATTGTCGTGAAGTTCCATGCCGCGCTAGCGGCGGGAGACAGCCTGGGCGCGCTCGCGTTGCTTGCCGATGACGTGGTCATCCTCGAGAGCGGAGGAGTCGAGTCGCGAACCGAATACCGCTCGCATCACCTCCGGAGCGACATCCAGTTCGAGCGGGCTGTGAAAATCGATCGCGGACCCATCCTGGTCCGCTTTCGCGGCGATGTCGCGTGGACCTCATCGACCAGCCAGGCACAGGGTGAAATGAACGGCCGCGCCGTCAACTCGAGAAGCGCGGAACTGATGGTGCTGGTTCGCTCGCCGGGCGGATGGAAGATCTCGGCGATTCACTGGTCATCGCAGCGGCGCACAGGCTGATCGTCACGAAGGTTCCTGTTTCCATCCTGAAGGGAGGTCTCATGTCGAATGCGATACGAAAGCGGCGCTTCTTCCCGGCTGGCCGCGCGCTCACCATCGCCCTTGTGCTGGCGTTAGGCGCCACTGGCGGGCTGTTCGCCCATGATTTCTGGATCGTACCGATGCAGTTCGCGTCTGAGCCAGGTGCCGCAATCGAAATGCACGGGCAAACCAGCTCGCGATTTCCGACGAGCCAGAGCGCCGTTGCCGTCGAGCGGGTGGGGGACGCCCGCCTTCTCAGCGCGGGTGAGGAGGAGCGGGTTACGAACTTGTCCATCGCTGGCCAGTCGCTGGTCCTGATGCACGCGCCTCGCACCGCGGGGCAACGTCTCGTTGTGGTGGCTCTGCAACCTGCCTCGCGGCGTATAGCGGCGGCCGGACTGAAGAGGTACATCGGGTTGGAAGGCGCGCCCGAACTTGCCGAAGCGCTGGAGCGCCAGGGCGCATTCACCGATCTTGATTCTGCGACCATGAGAACGCAGAAGTTCGCGAAGTCGATCGTTGAGATCGGTCAACGTGGCCCGCGAGCGTTCTCGCGCACTGCTGGTCATGGACTGGAAATTGTCCCGCTCAGCGATCCTGGAGCGTTGCATCCCGGCGGCCAGCTGGCGGTTCGCCTTCTCTTCCGCGGGTCGCCTGTTCCTGGTGTTTACCTTCGGGCCGGCACCGCACCAGATTCGGCGGGAGCAGCAGCGGCCAGACCCGACACGGTCCTCGTCACGAACAGCGAAGGCGTGGCGACGCTTACTGTCAGGGCAGGGTTATGGAACGTTCGATCGCTGCATGCAGCGCCGTTGCCATCGACTCGGACCGACTGGGACGTGTACTTCGGGACTCTCGTCTTTCGCGTCGCAGGACACTGAACACGTGCGCACCGGCCAACGGAACCTCGTGACGACTAGCCACCGAATCGTGGCAAACGCCTTTCCGCGGACCGGTCGGCTTGCCTTCAAGCCGGTAGTCTATTCCCTTACGAGTATCAGGGTTTCAACTACAGACCCTGGTTCCCTGCCAGTGCTCCTTGAAGTCGGTAGTTCTGGCTTCCTGGTAAATAGTCGTGAGCCATCGCACTGAACGCTTAATCCGGCTCCTCACGGCGTCCGTCGCCGCCATTGCTTTCATGCAGGCGATGGCGGTGCAGCCTGCGTTGGCATGCGAAGGCATTCACGCATCTATCGATGCGGCATCGGCGATGGAGTCTCCATTGGAGCACCCGACCGGAGATTCAGATTGTGGCGAGTCTGCGTCGAAGGCTCCAACCCCGCATAGCACCGACTGCCTTCTTACCTGTGTGTCGATGGTAGGCTGCGGCACGCCGTGTCTTGCATCCGAGCGGTCCTCTGGCGATGTCGCGGCAAGGGAATCCGGCATTTCTCGGTCCCTCGCCGAGGCATACCCCAGCCGTTCACTCGCGCCAGACCGACCTCCACCCAGGTCGTAGTTCTCCCCGCTTAGTCACCCCTCGGGTGACGTGCGTCCCAGCGATTCCCGCTGGCGCACGAATGGCAAACACGACCGATCGATTCCGATCGCCGCGTGTCCGTTGGAGAACTCCTTACATGTCAACCAAAGCTGTTCGGCGCCGAATACCGGCGCCGCCTGCGCCATCGTCTGCGGTTCTGACGTTCGCGCTGTTCGGCGCTTTGTTCGTTTTGCCAGCGACGATGTTGGGGCAGGATCAGCGCGCGGCTCCGACGGGTTCGGCGCGCGATTCGATTCCGCGGTTGCGCCTCGGGGCTGTTTACGGGGCGGTTCGCGACCGTAATCCCAGGGCGGAGGCTGCGCGGTCGCTCGCGGAAGCGTTCGGGGCCCGCGTTCCAGCGGCGGGCCTGCTGCCGGATCCCGAGGTGCAGCTCGGGTTCATGAATTACGAGCTTCCAGCGTTGCGGCCCATGGAGACGTTAGGCATGGTACAGCTGCAGGTGATGCAGATGCTGCCGCTGGCCGGCAAACTTCCGCTCTCCACCCGGATCGCGTCGCATCGCGCGGCCGCCGAGCGTTCGCGGTCGGAAAACGTGTCCTGGGACGTACGGACTCGCGCGGCCATGGCCTTCTACGAGCTGTTCGCGGCGGAACAGGGCATAGCGATCGCGATCGCAACGCGACGACTCGTCCAGGACGTCGCTCGCATCGCGCAATCGATGTACGAAGTCGGCGAAGGCAACCAGGCGGACGTGTTGCGCGCGCAAGTGGAGGTTGCCCGCATGACCGAGGAAATCGCGCGCATGGAGGCGATGCGATCTGCCGCTGCAGCAAAACTGAACGCGCTGATGGATCGCCCCGCCGCGGTGGTAGTCGACTCCGCCTTATTGCCAAGGTTCCCTGACGCGACGCCGACTCTCGATTCAATCGCCGCGTTGGCCCTGCGGACGCGACCGATGAGCAGGGCGGGTGAGTCGGACCTCGCGGCGGCCGATGCCATGGCCCTCCGCGCCCGTCGCGAACTGATCCCCGATCTCGTGGTCGGCGTGCAATACGCGCAGCGGGCCGGCGAGATGGGGACCGAGCGCATGGGAAGCCTCATGCTGGGCGCGTCGATTCCGATCTTCGCCGGACGCCGGCAGTTGAAGTGGCGCGATGAAGCCGACGCGATGCGCGTCATGTCCGCCGCCGATCTCGCGTATATGAAAGCCGACACGCGCGGCCGCGTCGGTGAAATCATCGCGATGCTGAACCGCGCGCAGCGGCTGGCGGAGCTCTATGAGCAAACGGTGCTGCCGCAGGCCGAAGCCGCCGTGACATCCGCCATGGCCGCCTATCGAGTCGGACGCGTCGACTTCATGACCGTGCTCGACAACCGGATGACGGTGAACCGGTACAGGCTGGAATTGGTGACGCTCATGGCGGACGAGGGAAAGGCGTGGGCAGAACTGGAAATGTTGGCCGGCCGGGAACTGTTCGATCCCTGGCAGGTCGCAACGGGAGGTAGAAATGACTGACATCAATGCCGGCGGCGGCCTCTCGCCGTTCGAGCGCTCCGCTCCGACAGGCGCGCGCCGCGTCCTTCGCATCGCCGTGCCGCTGGCGGTGGTGGCGCTGTCGATTGCGATCGCGTTCATTCTGACACGCGACGAACCCGGCGCCTCGGCCTCCACGGCCCACGATGCCATGGCGCCGATGGGGGACAGCGTGGTCCCAGTCTCACTCGACGCACAAGCCACGCAACGAATTGGCGTGACCTTCGCTGAAGTCACCGCCGGGCCGATGACAGCCACCGTGCGGTCGGTCGGCCAGGTGACTTATGACGAAACTCGCACGACAGCCATAGCGCCAAAAATCGACGGGTGGGTCGAGAGCCTCCACGTGAACTTCACCGGCCAGCACGTCGAACAGGGTGCGGCGCTGCTCGACATCTACTCACCCATGCTGGTGACCGCGCAGGAAGAACTGCTGCTGGCCGTCGGGCTTGTCCGCGACGTAGCCAACGGCACGGAGGACGCGCGCCGAGCTGCGGAGGAAATGCGTGTCGCCGCGCGCCGACGATTGCAGTACTGGGACATTCCATTGGCGGATGTGGAGCGTGTCGAGCGGACGGGACAGGTGACCAGGACAATCACGCTGCGCGCCTCGTCCCGCGGCGTCGTAACGGAAAAATTCGTGCTCAGTGGCCAGCGAATCATGGCTGGTGAAACACTCTTTCGGCTCGCCGATCTCCGGACCGTGTGGATAGACGGCCAGGTGTTCGAGCACGATCTCGCGCTGGTACGAGCCGGCCAGCGCGTGTCGATCGAGATTCAGGCGTATCCCGGTGAGCGATGGTTGGGCCAGGTGACGTACGTCTATCCATTCGTCGATTCCGCGACGCGTACGGCGCGCATCCGTGTCGCGCTGGCCAACCCCGGACTTCGTCTCAAGCCGGGGATGTTCGCCACCGTGCACCTGACGACTACGCAACGCGCGCGTGTGCTGAGTGTTCCCCGTTCGGCGGTCTTGGCGACCGGCCAGCGGTCCCTTGTGTTCCTGAGGACCGCGACCGGAACGCTCAAGCCGCAGGACGTCGTCACCGGCGTGATCAGCGATGACCGGGTCGAGATCCGGAGCGGACTCCAGGCGGGCGACACGGTCGTGGCATCGGCGACGTTCCTGATCGACGCCGAATCGAACCTGAAAGCGGCGTTAGGCAGCATGGCGGGGATGCCTGGCATGGACATGCCGCCGGCCAGACCGGTGCCGAAGCAGCAGGATACGTCGAGCATGCCCGGTATGAAGATGGAACCGGCCAGAAAAGGCCCACCCGACCATTCCATGCACGGGATGGCCGACACGATACCGCTGCGCAGGGATTCCACCTCGCGCGAGGAGTGACGGCCATGCTCAAGCGAATCATCGAGTGGTCCGTGGTGAATCCACTCCTCGTGGTGTTGTTCACCGTTGCCGCCATCCTGGGCGGCATCTGGGCGGTTCGGGCGACGCCGCTCGAGGCGCTACCCGAC
>JBGAJQ010000019.1:0-71846 GCA_044224875.1 Gemmatimonadaceae bacterium
ACCGTGCCGTAGGCCAGCAGGTGCACGCCATGTTCGGCGCATAGGGTCGCCATGCGGCCGGCGGCCCGCTGGTCAATCAGGGAGTAGGAGACCTGATTCGAAACGATGCGAACGCCACTCGCCAACGCGACGCGAAGGTGCGCGGTGTCGAAGTTGGTGACGCCGAGTGCGCCGATGAGGCCCTCGTCTCTCAGCTCCTGCAGGTAGAACAGGGCATCGAGCCATGACGGGTCCGCGAAGTACCAGGCGTGGAACTGCATGAGGTCCACACGATCGGTGCGCAACCGGTGAAGCGACCGTTGGACGGCGGCACGCACTTCCTGGCGCGTGACTGGTCCTGGCTGCGGCACCCACTTCGTACAGAGCTGCACTCGTTGTCGATCGCCGCGACTGGCAAAGATCCCAGCGATGTCCTCCGCCGAGCCATAGTGATCCGCCATGTCGAAGCCGGTGAGGCCCGCATCGACATAGGGTTGCATGGCTGTCGCGGCCGCCTCCAGGTTGAGCTGACGACCATCGCGTTCGAGGTCTGCCACCTGCCACAGTCCATTCAGGACACGGGGGATCGTGACGCCTGGAGCGAGTTCGCGGCGTTCGATGGCGACGTTGGTCACGGACACGACGCTCCGGCGCGGTGGTGAAGGACGAGTCGGGAATCGCCAGGCGCGCTCATGCGCGCGCGTCGCTCCACTTGCCTCGCGTAAAGTCCGGGAACTGCACCGGGGCACTGCCACTGGCCAGGGATTGTTGGCTGAGTGGCCCCGGAACGCTCCACGACGCCGCATCATACACGTCCATGTCGGGTCGCAGACCCTCGCGCATGCACTGCACGAGTCGCCAGGCCATGACATAGTCCATGCCGCCATGACCACCCGATCGCGCCCGCTCGCCTAACGTTCGCCAAAGTGGATGTTCGTAGGTGTCCTTGTAGGCATCTAACGACGCATACCGCTCGCCTCCCTGCTGTCCCTCCAAGTAGATGCGTGGTGGGTAGTCCTCGAAGATTCCCTTGGTACCCTGCAAGGCGTTGATCCGAGAGTACGGTCGAGGGCTGGAGACGTCGTGTTCGAGACGAATGATGCGGCCCTTGGCCGTGCGGATGAGCGAGATACTGAGGTCGCCCGTGACGTATGTCTCCTTCCACTTTGGGGAATCTTTCGGCTCGTGCGCCTCGCGCCACTTCGTGAGGCCCATCTCCGGAGTCGACATGGACACGAGCGTATCGAACTTGTCGCCACGATTGATGTCGAGGTAGAACGCGACGGGTCCGAGGCCGTGCGTGGGGTAGAGATTGCTGTTCCGCCGTGTGTGGTGAGCGCGTCGCCACAGGCCCTCGTCGCGGTTCTCGAACAGGATCTCGCGCAGGTCGTGGTTGTACGCGGCACCGGCCGCCTTCAGGTCACCAAATGCCCCCGCGCGCGCCATCTGCAGCACGAGCATTTCGTTGTAGCCGTAGTTGCAGTTCTCCATCATGATGCAGTGCCGCCGGTTCTTCTCCGACGCGTCCACGATCTTCCAGCAGTCTTCGAGCGTGTAGGCGGCCGGGACCTCTGTTGCGGCGTGATGCCCATGCGCCATCGCCGACAGCACCACGGGCACGTGCCATTCCCACGGAGTGGCGGTGTAGACCAGATCGATGTCGTCGCGCGCGACGAGTTGCTCAAAGGCATGATCTCCCTTCGTATACAGCTCGGGAGCCGTCTGGCCGGACTTCATCACCATGTCACGCGCCTGTTCGGCCTTTTCGGCGACCACGTCGCACAGGGCCACGATGCGCGTTTTTGGAACGTCGAGCCACTCATGCAGTACGCTACGACCACGCAAACCTGTCCCCACGATGGCAATCCGCACTTCGTCTCGGGGTTCGAATGGAACACCGATCATCGTCTGAGCCGACGGCAACGTAGGAGTCGGCGTCGGCGCCGCGGCTGCGCTCAACGCGATCTCTGACGGATCAACGCCGAGTTTGCCGAGGGCGAATCCGGCGCTGGCGACGCCAGCTGATCTCAGGACATCGCGCCGAGACAGCGGAAGGTTGTCCGGCGTGCCAGGGGTCGCGGGATGCTGGGGGTCGTGAGGCATTGGTCGAGTGAGAATTTCGGTGGCGTCGTGTACGACGCGTACTATACTGGGGGCAGGTCGGCGCGTACGCCAATGACCTGTGCGCGCGCTTGAGCGTCTATGAGTCACCCGAGCTCGGATAGTCCTACGTGCTACGCCAACCAAGACGTTCGGCAAGTGGAGCATTGGCCATCGGCCTGGTCGCGGTGCTGGCCTGCTCCGGCGACGCCACCGGAACGTCGAAGCTGGATGCGACATATCAGCAGGTGTTCGACGATCCAGTCGGCGACACCATCATCACGGCCGGCACGAACGTATTCCCGCGCGCGCTCGATGTGTCCAAGGTGCGAGTTGGAGTGACCGCTGACACGCTCTTCGTTCGAATCGAATTCACGGCGCCGATCACGCTCTGGTCTGCGAACACCCCAGAGAGTGTGGATGGCTTTGTCGACTTTGACGTCGACGACAATGCGGCGTCGGGAGGGCTGGCGGCGGTGGACGAGTTCGGATTTGGTACGGCGAGTCTGGGCGTGGACTTCTACGTGTCGCTGCGCGACGACGGACTCGGTCGCATCCTGTGGCGGAGCTATGCCACGAGGGTCTGGCGGCCGGGCGGAGTAACGTCGACGGCACGCAGCATCACGTTGCGCCTACCCCGTGTCGACATCGGTGAGATGGACGGCGTGTTTGGGCTGTCGGCGCTAGTGGCCGGGCAGGCTCGGGTCGCCACCGACGCCGTTCCCAATCAAGGGCACTTCCGGGTCGCTATCCCGTAGCACGACACAGTTCAATCACCACTTTCTTTCAATGCGTTCGCAATTTGCTCGAATTCGTCCAACGCAGCGCGTAGATCTTCGACGATCTCTGCGGCGATGATTTCAGGTGCCGGGAGGTTGCGTGAATCCTCCAGTGCGTCGTCCTTCAGCCAGAAGGTATCGAGGCTGGCCTTGTCCCGGGCGATGATTTCATCGTATGTATATGCGCGCCAGCGCCCGCCGAGGTTCTTGTCGGACCATGTGGGTTTGCGCAGGTGGATCGCGCCCGGCTTGTAGCAGGCGACGAACTCCTCCAGATCGTCGTTGGCGATCGGATTCGTCTTGAGCGTGAAGTGCATGTTGGTGCGCAGGTCGTAGATCCACACCTTCTTCGTCCACGCCTTTGCGCTGCCTTCCTTCTTCTGAAAGAAGAGGACATTCGCCTTCACACCCTGCGCGTAGAAGATGCCCGTTGGCAGCCGCAACAAAGTGTGGACGTCGCACTCCGCGAGCAGCTTCCGGCGGATGGTCTCGCCAGCTCCACCTTCGAAGAGTACGTTGTCGGGAACGACGACCGCGGCCCGGCCGTTGTTCTTGAGGCAGCTCTTGATGTGCTGCACAAAGTTGAGCTGCTTATTGCTGGTGCTGGTCCAGAAGTCGTCGCGAACGATGGTGAGTGCCTCGCGGTCCTCGTCCCCTTCCTCGTTGATGAAACGAATGCTCGACTTCTTTCCGAACGGCGGGTTGGTGAGCACCACGTCGTAGAACTTCCCCGGAGCGTTCTTGAGCGAGTCCTCGACGCGCACGGGTGGCTCGCCTTCGTCGGCTCTCGTTGGGCCGACGCCGTGCAACAGCAGGTTCATCGCGCACAATCGTGCGACGCTGTCGACGATTTCCACACCGAAGAGTGACTCGAGCTTGAGACGGCGTAGGACCTTGTGGTCCGCCCCTTGTTTACGGGCTACGTCGACGAGGGCGTCATGAGCAGCGAGGAGAAATCCGCCGGTGCCACATGCAGGATCGAACACCGTCTCTCCCGGTTGCGGACGGATGCACTCGACGATGGCGCGGATGAGTGGGCGTGGCGTGAAGTACTGACCAGCGCCTCCCTTGGTGTCCTGCGCGTTCTTTTCGAGCAGGCCTTCGTAAGCGTCACCCTTCACGTCAGCGTCCAGCGTCGTCCACTGCTCCTTGTCGATCAGATCCACCACCAGTCGGCGGAGCTTGGCGGGGTCCTGGATCTTGTTCTGGGCCTTTCGGAAGATGACGCCGAGCATTCCATCACGCTTGCCTAACGTTTCCAGGATATGCCGGTACTGGACCTCCAGCTCGTCGCCATCTTTGGCTAGGAGGGATGACCAATCATAGCCCTTGGGCATGACGGGCTTCTCCTTCCACGGCGCCTGTGTGCGCTCGTGGGCCATCTTGAGGAACAGGAGATACGTGAGCTGCTCGACGTAGTCCCCGTACGACAATCCATCGTCGCGGAGTACGTTGCAGTAGTTCCAGAGCTTGGTGACGATCTGCTGGGCGTTCACGATTTTGCGGCGTTGGCGCGCTCTTCGAGCATCACGGTGAGGTTCTCGGGGACAGTGAAGATGTCTTTGCGGCCGCGGCGACCGTGAACCAACAGCTTCCGCTTTGCAAGGTACTGCAGGTCGGTCCGTGCGGTCGCGTAGGCCACACCGTGGGCCGTTTGGTGCGAACGGAAAGTGAACTCCGCACGAGGATACTTCAATGCGTGTGACAACAGGTCGAGTTGGCGGTGGTTGAGCGTCGCGCGCCC
The DNA here is from genome assembly GCA_044224875.1 of Gemmatimonadaceae bacterium. GTDB lineage: Bacteria > Gemmatimonadota > Gemmatimonadetes > Gemmatimonadales > Gemmatimonadaceae > JABAQJ01. The sequence continues at coordinate 4,603 of JBGAJQ010000019.1, forward strand.
CTTCATTCGGCGCATCGCGTCCTCGACGGCCCGATGCTCGGCCGTCTTTCGAGTGATGTAACTGTGCAATTCCTTGATCGCGCGATTGAGTGTGCGGAGTTGATACGAGATGAAGTACGTGGCGTCGTTGTCGTCGGTCTCCGTGTAGAGGTACGACTTGGCGTACTGCGCGCGGGCCTTCTTCAGGATGCCTGAGATCGAGACGTATTCACACAGCCAGTACCCCTCTCTCGCCATGACCCAGTAGAACAGCGCGCGAGCCGTTCGCCCATTGCCATCGATGAACGGATGGTCATACGCCAGGCCAAAGTGCACGAGAATCGCGCGGACCACGGGATGCATGAACGAACCGGTTGGAGCGCCGTTGGCGAAGCTGACCAGGCGGTCCAGTCGTGCAGGCAGCTCGCCCGCGGGCGGAGGGCGATGCAACAGCGTCCCCGTTTCGTCCTCGATGACGATGTCTTCCTTCGCCGTGCGAAAACGTCCCGCGCCTGTCTCGTCGTCCAGAGTTCCTTCGGTAAGGATCCGTTGCAGCTCCAAGACGTGGCTGGCCGTGAGCGCGTCGTCCCGAATCTCACGCAGGTGCTGCATCGCATGGTAGTTGTTCAGGATCATCCGCTCGCTGCGGTTCCGTGGCGACCGCCCGGCGAGGATCATGTCCTTGGCGACACGTCTGGTCGTGGAAGCCCCTTCCAGCTGGCTCGACGTGATCGCTTCCTCGATGAGAGACTTGAGGAGGAACGTTGATCGAGTCTCTGAATCACTCAGTGTGCTCGGCGCCCCGATGACACGTCCGGCGTCACGGTCAACGAAATGCAGCTGCTCGAGGATTGCGGGTGGCAGGGCATACACGAACGGCTTGCCACCGCCGTCGGTCAGCGGTAGCTGCTGATACAAGCTACGGCGCGCGAATTTGATCGCCGCCCAATACTGTTCCGGCGTGAGTGGCTCGGGGGCGGCCAAATGGCGCAGGGTGTCCCAGTGCCGATACTTGCCGTCTGGGTCCGGACCGATCCCGGTGAGGATGAGCCGGGCACCGATCGGGTCTCGGTCGAAGCCACGCAGGGCGTCGGTGAGGATTCGTGCGGTGGCCAATGGTGGAGAGACGGGAAGCTTCATGGGTGGCAATCTGGCGAACTATCAGCGAACTATCAATTCGTGATGAATTGATAGTTACCGTAAGGCGCCAGCTAGCTCGTTCGCGTTCAACCGTTTACGGGCGGAGGTCGAAGGAGGTCTGAGTCGCGCTGTTCGAGGGGGACGGTTTGCCGCGACGCGCACGCGCCTTCTTTGCCGGCGGCTCGAGGGGCCCGTCATGCGCTCGGCCCGGCGAGGCCGATGCGGGCTCGTCGTCCGGATTCTGTGGGACGAGCTTGCCTTCGAAAGCGCGTTTGAGGATGGCTTGGCGAAGGCGGGACGCGCGCTTCACTTCGGCGTCGATCTGCGAGTCCAGACGATCCAGCACGCTGAAAACGCGTTGCGCACCTGCAACTACCGCGTCGCGAACGCGCCGAGGTGGAATCGGAATCGAAAGCGTCTTCAGTTGATCGAAGTTCAGATGCGGACGACCTTGACCATAGGCGCGGCGTAGAAGCTCGGCTCGCCCGTCCCCCTCGGAATTGAGATACAACTCGACGAAGGACGCGAGTGATTTGTCGCGCAGCCTTATCAAAGCTACGCTCTGACACACATAGTGATCATTGAGCTCCCTGTCGACTCTGCAGGCATCACCCGTGTTGGCGCCAACAATAGTGACAAGCAGATCATCCTTGGCGATCCGACTGCGTTCGCGATCTCGATGCAGTGCCGGTGGCCCAACGAGTTGTTTCGCGGAAAGATCGAGGCGTCCTCTTCGAACGTTCTGCGCGAGAACAAACACGCAAACTCCCTTTCCGTAGTATGGAGACCAGTCCCTCGAGCCCGAAGTAATCCGCTCCGCCAAGTCATCGAGCGTCGCAGTGCCCCACTCTTCTTGGACCCATTGAGCCCGATTCACCTGATGATTGCCGTTAGTACCATGAGCTGTCGACTCCATGGAGTCGGTCATTCCTGCAAGAGCTGCGTGTGCATAAGCATCGCGATAGTTTCGTACGTTCGCACGCGCCCGCTCCAGCGCCGCCACCGCCGCATCAAGCTTCGTTAGGTGTTCCTCGATGGCGCTAACGATGCGCTGCTGCTCTGCCAGTGGCGGAAGTGGAATCTCAAGATGTGCGACGAACTCCGGTGGTACGCGCAGCTGACCGGCGGCGCCGCGCATGGCGCGCCGAGCTGCAGAACGGACATCCTCCTGCAACAGGAAATGCAGCAGATAACGAGATTCAACAATATTGCTCGCTCGCAGTACGTGTAGCTCCGTGGTTCCAGCCGCGCGACCGCCGTGCAGATTCCGAGCGACAGCAAACTTTCCGTTCTCCATGCACGGCGTAATCTTGGCGAGGACAATGTCCCCTTCTTGAAAACGTGTGTATCCTTTCCGCACGTCGCGCCAGTATCTCACTGCCCGTCCATCGAGCGTTCCGGACTCTTCCTCGATTGCCGCCATCGGGACGAACGAAACGAGATCATCGTCGTCAGGAGTTAGATCAAATGCTCGCGGGTTAATTGCTGCGATGGACCCCATTGGGACCCGGGTCCAGCCTGTTGGTAGTCCGATCTCCGTGCTCACGCCGCCACCATGCCGCTCACCTCACCCACCACCCGCTCGAGCTCCTCACCAAAAACTCGGTACGCGCCACCGAGTCCTCCCTTCTGCGCAAACGGTGGCAGCTCAAAGTCCTCTCGCGTCATCTCCACGTTGCTCGACGCAAAGCGCGCAATCTCCTCCAACCACCATCGTTGATCTGACGTAAATCGCCGCCCTCGGTTCTCCTGCTGCGCCATCCAGTTCGCGAAACGTTCCTCGACCGCCACGGGCAGCGGCTGCAACGAATCATCCTTGTTCATCGCGAAACGCACTAGGGCGACCAAGTCGGTCAATACGTTGAGGGGTGCTCCGCGCACCTTCCGGCTCTCCAGCGCCTGGTAGGCGTTCCACAACCGCTCCGCCGTCCACTGGCGTGGCGGCGCCTCAATTCGCGCCGCAAGCTCTCGGATCGCCTCACGCGTGAGGCGCTGGCCGTTGCGCGAACCATGTATCAGCTGCAAGGCAACGATCTCATCACGATGCTCTTGAATGTACGATTCGAACGACGCCACCAGTACGCGCGCCTTGTCCTTCGCCTCCTGCGAGATCCCGGCTTCCGTCACGGCGTCCTCGCTCACGCGGTCGATCACCTGATCGTGCGATCTTCGCAAATCTAGAATCACGTGACGCAGCTCGGGCTTGCTCATCAGCACCAGCGAAGCCTCACGCAACAGGGCGTCTCGGGCCTTCGCGACCTGCGCGGGACTGGGCTCTGCCTCAGGGGCGATTCGCTCGTCGGTTCGCGCCCGCGCCGCATGGGCGTCTGCGTTCAACGCCTCAGCCAAGCCGCCGGCGATGTCCTTCAGCGTGCGTCCACCAGAAGCCTGTTGCACCTCTAGGCGCTCGCTTGGGCTCAACTCTTTCTCCAAGCGGGAGAGCCGAGCCACCAACGTCGAGACGACGTCTGGATGCGTGTTCCCGGTGGCGATGGTTTGAAGCAGTTTCTGCAGCGAAACCGTCGGTTGACGGTCCAAGGAGACCGTGTCGGCCAGATCCTGCTCGCACACGCCGACACAGTCGACGATGAAGAATCTCGTCTTGTGTCTGGCGTCGGGGGTCACGCCAGCCAACTCGTTGGTGTCAATGACCCGCACGCCGCGCCCTTTCATCTGCTCGAACAAGTTGCGACTCCTCACGGCACGCATGAACCAAACGACTTCGATGGGTTTGATGTCCGTGCCAGTGGCAATCATGTCCACCGTGACCGCGATGCGGGGCCAGTAGCTGGTGCGGAATGACTGAATCAGGTCGTCGGTCTTTGCACCGGTGGTTCGATACGTGATCTTCTGGGCGAAGTCGTTCCCCTGCCCGAAAGTGTCACGCAGGATCTGGACGATGTCATCGGCGTGCGAATCGTCCTTCGCGAATACGAGCGTCTTGGGCACGTGGGTGCGATCGGGGAACGCTTCGGGCAGGAAGCGGTCACGAAAGGCCTCGGCCATCGTGCGAATCTGATCGATCGCCACAACGTCGCGATCGAGGTCCGAGGCAGCATAGGACAGGTCCTCGTCCAGTTTCTCCCATCGTTGCCGCCTCGTCGCGCGTTCTCGCCTGTCGACGTACGTCCCGGCCTCAATTGTCGAACCCCGCTCCGTGATGGCGGTTCGTATCCGGTAGATGTCGAAGTCCACGTTCACACCGTCGGCCACGGCGCGTTCGTGGTTGTACTCCATGACCAGGTTGCGATTGAAGAACCCAAACGTCTGCTTGTTCGGGGTTGCCGTCAGTCCAACCAGAAACGCGTCAAAATACTCCAAGACCTGCTTCCAGACCGTGTAGATGGAGCGGTGACACTCGTCGATGAAGATGATATCAAACGTCTCGATTGGAATCGCAGGGTTGTAGGCGACGGGTACAGGTTCCTTGATCAGCGCCTCCAATCCGGCGAGAGGTCGCTCGTCAGCATCGTCACCCATCTCGTCATTTCCTTTGAGCAGCGAATAGAGACGTTGAATCGTGCTGATGCAGACACGAGCGACATCATCGACCCGTGCGCCCGCCAGACGTTGGACGTTGTACAGTTCCGTGAACAAGCGCCCGTCATCCGGCGTACGGTACGACTGGAACTCCTTTAGGGCCTGCTTGCCCAAGTTGGCGCGGTCGACGAGAAAGAGAACGCGCCTGGCATTCGCCTCCTTGATGAGGCGATAGATCTCAGCTACGGCCGTAACCGTCTTGCCGCTTCCCGTGGCCATTTGGATGAGTGCTCGGGGATGCGCGAGCGAGAACGACTGCTCGAGGTTACGGATCGCTTCCAGCTGGACCGGCCACAGTCCCTTCGCGATGAGGCTTGGCATCGCCGTTAGGCGCCGGCGCAACGTGGCGGGAATCTGCGAGGCAGGGTCGTGGGCACCGTTTACATCCGGAAGCCAAAGGGGTTCAGCACGCAACCATTCTCCCAAGGTCTCCGGTTGGTGGAAGGCAAAGATGTGCCGGCTTCGCGGTTTGGGATCGAGCCCATTCGTGAAGCGAGTCTCGGAGCCCGTGCTTTCATACAGGAACACCAACCGCGCGTTGGGTGCAGGCGTCCCGGGTGGCAGCCCCGTCGAATACTTCGCGTTTTGCACTTCGACGCCGGTAAGCGTCGTGCCTTCTGGCTTGGCTTCAATCGCGCCGACGGCCTGTCCATCAACATACAGAAGGTAATCGACCTTCCCGTGGCCAGACCGAAGCTTGAACTCACGTACGGCAACGCCACTGGCCGCCATGATGTTCATCGAACTGAAATCCTGAAGAACCCACCCACACGCGGCCAATGTCGCGTCGATGGTCTCGCGGGCCTCTTGTTCAGGAGTCAGGGGTGACAACGTTGCGCTATAGAAGGGGTCGGTCGAATATGGCCAAGACGATGTCCCTAGCAAGTGCGCGGCCCGCTGTAGGTGTCACCCCATGACGTCCTGATACAGGCGGTACAGGTTCTGTCCCATGATCTTCTCGACGTGATCTTCCGGATGTCCGCGACGCCGCAGGGCGTCCCAGATCGTCTCCATGCGGCGCGGCCCGTTCAGGGCATCGAGAAAGAGCGGCAATTCGGCGTCGGTGAACTGCGGACCCTCTTCCTTTTTCAGTTGCGCGATGTACGCGGGGGTCAGGTCTATGCGACGGTGATCGCGGTCGCTCCCGATGCAGACGTGGTCGATGCCGGCCACGCGAATGGCGTGGTCGATGTGGTCGATGTAGTCGCCGAGGTTGTCGTGCTTCTTGTCCGTGATGAAGGGACGGATCTGGCAGATCCCCACGACGCCGCCCTTGTCTGCCAGCGCCCTCAGGTTCGCGTCGGTGGTGTTGCGGATGTGGGGGTGCACGGCGGCACACCCGGTGTGCGAGATGTGCGCCGGTGCGCTCGACGCCGCGATGGCATCCGCCATCGTCTCCATGTGCACGTGCGACAGGTCCAACAGCATGCGCCGCTGGTTCATTCTCCCGATGAGCTGACGGCCAAAGTCGGTCAATCGGCCGCCGCTGGAGCGACAGCCCGCGCCCGCGAGATTCTTGTCATTGTAGGTGAGCTGACAGGAGCGCAGGCCTAGCCGATAGAACATGTCGACGCGATCGAGGTCGCTCCCGAACTGCGTGGTGTTCTGGTACAGGTAGAACACCGCAAGCTTTCCACTTTGACGGGCGCGATCGACATCCGAGACAGACGTGGCTTTCAGGAAGAACTCCGGCTTGGACGCGACGAGCCGATCATAGTCCATCAGGCCGTTGATCGCCTCCTGCAGCGCCTCGGCGCCGTCGAACTTCGGATCGCACAACGTGACAGTGATCGCATCCATGCCAGAGCCGAGCATGTCCTTGAGCAGCGCGACGTCATACTCGGGGCGGAGTTCTCCCATGGCGTCCATGATCAACGCGTTAGGCTTGCCTTGGCCAGCGGCGCTGACTGGAAGGGACCCCGACCAGGCTGACCAGACTCGTGGGAGCTGCGTAGCGGCGGCGGTGACGACCATACCGTTCAGAAAGCGGCGTCGATTCATGCGATGATCTTCTTCGGCAGAAGGGAAGAGCGTGGCACTAGTGCGATTCGTTGCCGCGTCGCTGGCGGCTGAGGATGCGTCCCGGCTTTTCACCGGTCGAGCGTTCATTGTCCACCACCACGCGACCGTTCACAAGGACGAAGTTGATACCCTCGCTCTGTTGAAACGGCTGGAAGTACGTGGACTTGTCGCGTACACGTTCGGGATCGAACACGACCAGGTCTGCCTTCATGCCCGTGGCAATCCGGCCGCGATCGGTAATGCCGAGGATCTGTGCCGGCAGGGAGGTGAGCGACCGGATCGCGAAGGGCAGGGTGATCGTGCCGCGTTCCATGGCGAAGGTGCGAATGACCCGCGTTGCCGTCCCGAACACGCCGGGATGCGTGAATGCGTCTTCGCGCATGGTCGGCGAGTCACCGCCGCGATCGGTGCAAACCGCGGTGTACGGCTGCCTCATAAACTCCTCGAGGTCGAGGAGCGACACAGCGAAGGCCCGCCATTGGACGCCGCCTGGTCGATCGAATCCCTGCATCTGCATCCAGATGGCGGTGTCCACGGGATCCTCACCGCGTGCCCGCGCCACAGCGCCTAACGTCTTCCCGATGAGGCTCTTGTCGGGGTAGTCCATGACCAGCAAACCGTCGGGGCCGCCGCCGCGATCGATCTCGTACTCGATGTCGTGACGAATGACCCGTGCCGTGTCTGGCATGGCGAGGCGTCGCTGCAGGTTCGCTCGCATGTTGGTATAGTCGGCGCCGGGAACCGTGGCGTCGAACTGGCCCATATGCGGGATGCGCGTCTTGACCAGTGCCCAACGCGGAACGAGGACGATCGTTTCGTCGTACGCCTCGTACGAATGCATGTTGATGTAGACTTGGTGGCCTTCTCGCCAGGCGCGATCGACGAGCTGCGTGATGATGCGACCGGAGCCCCATTCCCGCGGCCCTTTCGGATGGAGGTGGTCCATCATGGCGGGGATGCCAAGTTTGCGGGCGATGTTGATGGTTTCGACGACCGCATCGATGTTGGTGATTGGTTTGGAGTCGTCGCTGGGGAGCTGCCATTTGGGGTGTTCGCCCTGACTCCGCAGGTGCGCCTGGTAGTGGCCCCCAAAGGGAGCGACTTCTTTCGCCAGCTCCAACACTTCTTCTTCCGTACTGTAGCGCATGGGGACATACTCGAGCCCCGTGCTCAGGCCAAAGGCGCCGTCCTCCATGCCTTGACGCACGAGGGCCTTCATCTTGCCGATCTCGTCAGCGGTCGCGGCGCGCTCGAAGTCCTTGCCCATCACCAGGCCGCGCACCGTGCCGTGACCCACGAGCGGCACCAGGTTCAACGCACTCCCCTTCGCCATCAGCTGGGTGCGTTGCTGGGAGAGTGGCCAGATCGCATCGCGGCCGTCGGCGCCGATCACTGCCGTCGTGAATCCCTGTGTCGTGAAGTTTGGGAGCGTGCCATAGCCGCCGAGAATCGCCGGTTCGATGTGTTCGTGCATGGCAATGAAACCCGGCGTGACATAGCGCCCCCTCGCGTCGATGACGCGGGTAGCCGTTGCCGCACTCAAGTCCCCGATGGCGACGATGCTGTCATCGCGCACGCCGATGTCGGCATAAATGAAGGGATTGCCGGTGCCGTCGAGCACGCGCCCGCCACGAATGACGACGTGGTACGACTGCTGCGCTGCGGCCGGACCCGTCGGAACGACGAACAGCAGGCCAGTGATCAGCGCGGCGACGGGTCGTCGCGCGAGAAGGAGCAGTCGCATGGGATACTCGCCAGGTCGGTTGCGGCAACGTTCGGACATCCGGCGCTTCTTCACAAGCCCGACCGCCACTACCACTGGTACGCGGCGGGACCGGCGTTGGTCAGGAAGAACTCGCAGGCGTCGGCGCGCCCGGGAAACGCCTTCCGGTAGCGCTGCTCCCACGACTTGAGGACGCGACTCGCCTCGTCGCGTGGCATGAGGGCCCAGACACTACCCCCGAAACCTGCGCCAAAGGCGGACGCGGCCACGGCTCCAACTTCACGCGCTGCGCGCGCGAGGAAGACCGTCTCGGGCACCTGGTTCTGCAGCAGTCGCTCCGTGGCCCACTGCGACCAATCGACATACGCCCCAAACGCGTCCACGTCTCCGCTCCCGAGGGCACGCACCGCTGCCGGAATGATCGTATCGCTTTCAACCAGAAAGTGCTCAAGCCGATTCGATTGCTGTTCCGCAGTGAAGCCTGGTGCCAGCTCTTCCTGTGCCAGTCGGCGCAAGCGATTCACGGCGTCCGGCTCACTCCGAACGGCATCGTTGAGCGTCGCGTCGTTGCGATAGGTGTGCGCATTCCAGACGCGCAGGAGATGCCGAACGGCGAGGGAGGCACGGTTGTAGCTGTCGCGAGCGCCGCCCGTCTTTTCCGCCATCACTCCACTGGACGCCACCGCCAACACCAGGCCTTGAGGCATGGGCACGGCGCCCTCCTTGCGCAGCGGGCTCCACGCATACCGCACGAGCTTTCCCGCCTCCGAGGCGACGATGGCGGTGTGGTCCTGGCTCCCGCCTAACGTCCCGACGCCGCTGTCTCCGGCCAATCCGCGAAAGTCATTCCCGTTCTCGATGCAGGCCAGATACGCCGCCAGCTCCTCCCGTGAAAAGATCGCGTTCCGGAACTCCGGCGTGCTGCGCATGTCGTTCGTCTTACCCAACGCAATGAACACGGTGATCAGCAAGGCGCTGGACGAACTCATGCCCGACGCCCGTGGCAGGTCACTGGACAGCACGACGTCGGCGCCATGGGTCACCATGGGAAAATTCCGCGTCAGGCGGCGCACGACAGCTGCCACGTAACCGGTCCAATCGTCGCCGCCCGTCACCGAATCGTTGAGCGGAAACTCCCGTGAGACACTACGTCCGACATCGACCAGGCGCAGGACGGCGTCCGGCCGTGGTGCCACACGGGCGCAGAAGCCGCGCTCGATGGCACACAGCAGGCTGCGACCGCCGGCGTAGTCCGTATGCTTGCCAAGGACCTCGACACGGCCAGGCACCCACAGGCTCCATCGCTTGGCTGGGGCGCCTAACGCGTTGAGCGCCTCATCGCAGGACTTCAGCATTGACTGCTTGGCGTGCGCCTCGGCGGCAGACATCCCGATTCCCTGCAGCTTGCCGGCATAGCTGGAGGACTGGCGTCTTGGGCGAGCGGCCGGGCGTTTGCGTGCGGGCATCGAACAACACGACGGTAAGAGGTAATTGAATAATGTGTGCGGAATTACGGCCGCGCGCCTTCGCCAGGACTGATCGCATCGACCTCCAGCTCCACCAGCCACTCCGGGTCGAGGAATCGGGAGACCTGCACCACAGTGCAGGCTGGGCGAATGTTGCCAAACACCGCACCATGCACGGCGGCCACGGCCTCCCAGTCCTCGATACGTGTCAGCATCACGCGCGTCCGCACCACGTCCGCCAAGCTGCAGCCCGCCTGCTCCAGCGCGGCCCGAACGATGTCGATGCAGCGCTGAGCCTGAGCCGCCGGATCGCCAACGCCAACGGTCACGCCGTTGGCGCCAATCGGCGCGGTGCCGGCCACGGCGACATGCGCCCCAACGCGCACCGCCCTGGAAAATCCGATGCGCGACTCGAAGGGATTGCCCGATGTTATCAGTTGTCGCCCGGGGTTCATCGTCGTGACCGTGGCAAGGCGTTAAAGACGTACCGCGAGGTGACGGAGGGCATCGGCCACTGGGCCGACGTCGCCCCGACTGGAGAGGTCCAACACGCCAGCGGCAACCGGAAACACGCGCACCGAAAGGCCGAGCTGTCGCACCGCCAATCGCACGGCGTTTGGGAGTTCCAGCTCGCCACGGGCTGAAGGTTGCACCCGGCGACAGGCGTCGAAGAACGGCGTGGTAAGCGACCAGAGGTTCATGCTGACGAGCGCGTGCGGCCCCATGCGCGCGAACGTCACCTCGTCCGGCTTTTCCACGATGTCCTGCAACCACCCCTCCTCACTCACCGCCAGCAGCGCAAATGCGCGGATGCGCGCCGCGTCGATATTGCTCTCCGCGATCAGGGCTTGGCGATCGAATCCGGGGAGCGAAGCGCCGTCGTAGTTGCACAGCGTCCGGTAGGTCGCAACGGGATAGTAGTTGTCAGAATTGAGGACCAGAAACGCGTCCGAGCCCGCAAAGGATTCGGCCGCCAGCACGGCATCGGCAGTCCCTCGCGGGTGTTCCTGTTCGGCATAATCCACACGAACGCGTGCCAGTGCCAGTCGGTCGTAGTACTCGCGAATGGCGGTGTGTTCGGGACCGATGACCAGGCACACGTCGCGAATGCCGCCGTCGGCCAGTCCGCTGAGGACGTAGTCGAGGAATGGTCGACCGCTGCCGTCGCCAGCCCCAACCGGCATGAGCGCTTTCACCCCTGATGCGGCGATGCGTGCCTGGGTGTCGCTCAATCCCGCGTCAGCACTTGCCTGCCGCATGCGCGTGCCGAGGCCGCGTGCCAGGATGACTGCTTTCGTCACCATGACGGGTTAGTCGCGCGTCGGTGCGTCTGGTACGACGTACTCGGCCAAGTAGCGCTGGATCTCCCGCAGTTCCTCATCACTGAAGTGGCTCAGTCTATAGAGGGCCACCTTGATCATCAGGGAATCGATCTGTCGCCCGGCCCGCGCTTCACCGGTCCGGACAAAGTGCACGAACTCGTCAGAGTTGTAGCCGGCGGCACCGGCCAGGCTTGGCGTCAACATCCCATCACCCTGCAGCGCCAGGCCATGGCACTCCGGGCAGCTGGTGTACACCAGGTACTCGCCGCGTCGTTTCGTCAGATACAACGTGTCGTCCCCGATTCGAGGCACCGAAGGATCGATGAGGTCACGGGCCGACGGATATGCGCCTAGCAGGATTCCGACTCGGCCGAGGATTCCATAACTGGTGCTCGGCAAAGAATCCTCGCGCGGCGGCGCCTTGCGAAGATAGCCGATCAGGTCGGCGAGGTCGCTGTCGGAAAGGTGGTAGAACATCTCGCTGGGCATCCCCATGAGCGAATGCCCGTCCGGACGAACGCCATCGCGAATGCGGCGTGCAAGGTCAGCGTCGTCAGCTGCTTCTACGATCTTCGTGAGGTTCGGAGCGACCAGGCGACCGACGAACGACGCCTCCATGAAGACCTTCCCCGACAGGTCCGCCTCGTGGCATCCACGGCATCCCGCGGTGCTGGCCAGGTCGCGACCATGGGCGACCGAGGTCGAATCGGTATCGGCGACGACCTTGGGCAAGGGCACCTGATACGTGCGACGAAGCTGAACGCTGCTGCCGATGTAGATACCCGCGACGACCAGAACGAGCAGCCCAGCGACAACGGCGCCGATTCGTGCTATGACTTTCACGCGACGCGCCCCGTGTCAGTGGAGTCCCGCCACATGCGTGGCATGAGTCGCAGGAGCGCCACGCCAGCCACGACGAAGATCACCAGCCACATCACACCCTGCGTATTGCGGCCGTACAGGAAGCTCCCCGTCCCGAAGAGCGCCGAGTAAACGAAGGCACAGCCGGCGATCCACCCGACCAACGAATCGGTCAGCGAATCCGTGGATGGCGGTAGCTGCATCTCCCGACGCACCCCCTCCCATCCGGGGCCAGCTGGCCGCACGAGCGCATAGAACTCATGGAGTCGGGCCCGGGCCGTCGGCTCGGAAGTGAATGTCACCGCCAGCCACACCACCGTGGTGACGGCAATCGTGATCACCAGGGAAACGTCGGACGGGATGGCTGCCCCGTTCTTCCGGGCGATGAAGAATCCGACCGACACCAGGAACGAGGAGATCATGGCGGAGACTTCGCTCCAGGCGTTGATGCGCCACCAGAACCAACGCAGGATGTAGATGAGTCCCGTGCCAGCGCCAATGGAGAGAATGAGGTCGAAGCTCTCCTTGGCCGTGTCGAGTAGGAAAGTGAGCGACGCCGCACAGATCATGAGGCCAGCGGTCGTCAGGCGTCCGACGAAGACGTAATGTCGTTCACTTTCTCCTGGACGCAGGAATCGCCGATAGAAGTCGTGAACGAGATAGGACGTCCCCCAGTTCAGGTGCGTCTCGATCGTTGAGCGATACGCGGCAAGCAAACCTGCGACCATGGCGCCAAGAAATCCGGCCGGCAGGAACTTCAGCATTGCCGGGTACGCCATGTCGTGACCAATGAGCTTTGGATCCACGTACGGATATGCCTTGGCGATGTCACTCAGCTGTGGGAAGACCAACGTCGATGCGAGGGCGACGAGGATCCATGGCCACGGGCGTAGCGCGTAGTGCATCACGTTGAAGAAGAGTGTCCCGGTGACCGCGTCCTTCTCCGACTTGGAGGCCAGCATGCGCTGGGCGATGTAGCTCCCGCCGCCCGGCTCGGCGCCAGGGTACCAGACCGACCACCATTGGATGGTGATCGGGATGATCATCACCGACATAGCCACACTCCAGTTGCTGCTGAAGTCGGGGAGGAGGTTCAGGCGATCGGCGGGAATCTTCTCCAGCAATCCGGCCAGACCTCCCACCTCTGGCTGCTGCAACGCGAAGTAGGCGACCGCGAAGGTGCTGGACATCGTGATCAAGAACTGAATGGAGTCGGTGACCAGCACGCCCCACAGGCCGGAAACCGAGGCAAAGAAGATCGTCATCACCGAGGCGAAGGCGAGCGTCTTCTCCATCGGCCAGCCGAGCACGATGTTGCCGATCTTCGCTGCCGCCAGGTTCACCGTGGCCATGATCACACAGTTGAAGAACAACCCCAGGTACACGGCGCGGAATCCACGTACGAAGGTGGCGGCCTTTCCAGAGTAACGAAGCTCGTAAAACTCGAGGTCGGTCATCACGCGCGATCGACGCCACATCTTGGCAAAAAAGAATACGGTCATCATGCCCGTCAGCAGGAACGACCACCAGAGCCAGTTGTCGGCGACCCCGCGCTCCCGGACCATGTTGGTGACGAGGTTCGGCGTATCCGTACTGAACGTCGTCGCGACCATGGAAATGCCCACCAGCCACCATGGGGCCGCGCGCCCCGACGTGAAGAATTCCTCCGTGCTGGAACCGGCGCGCTTGTAGAAGAAGATCGCTGGGAGGAACGAGATGATGATCGAGGCCGCGACGATCAACCAATCGATGGCAACGAGTCGCATGAGTGCGTCGAAGGAGAGTCAAAAGATGCGGTCACGCCAGCGTGCGCCACCGAAGGCGCAAAGATACGGCGTTTGCCCGGACTGCGATACGGCTCTGACCCTCACACTGGCCGCCACCGCGACGGCCGGTCAGATTCGCTGCATGCAGCTGCGCACCATGCTCCTGACGGTCGTATCCGTCGTCACACCCGCGGCGTCCGGGCGGAACGCGGCCAGGCCGATCGATCCCGCCGTGCCCACGGCATCCACGGGACACCTGATGCCGGTGCCAAGCCAGCTACAGTGGGGGCACGGGGTGTTGCGAGTCGACTCCGCGTTCACCATGGCGGTCGTTAGGCAGGTGGACGATCGCCTGCCACGGGCCATCGCCCGCCTGCGTGCGCGACTGGAGGCGCGAGTAGGCTCGTCACTGCCGCACCTCATCGCCAAGGACACCACCGGCGCAACGCTCCACATCGATGTCGAGTCCGCCGGGCAGCGCGTCCAGTCGCCCACCGAGGACGAGCACTACACGCTGACCATCGACTCCACACACGCCGACCTGAGAGCGGCTACCATGGTCGGGGCGCTGCGGGGCATGGAGACACTGGTGCAGCTGCTGGAGGTCCGACAGGGCCAACTCGTCCTGCCCGCCACCACGATCGACGACACGCCCCGCTTTGCCTGGCGCGGCCTCCTGCTCGACGTCGCACGCCACTTCGTGCCGGTCGAAGGGGTCAAACGCACGCTCGATGGCATGGCTGCCGTCAAGCTGAACGTGCTGCACTGGCACCTGTCAGACGACCAGGGCTTTCGCGTAGAGAGCAAACGGTTCCCCAAACTGACGGCAGTCGGCTCCGACGGCGATTTCTACACGCAGCAACAGGTCCGCGATGTCGTCAGTTACGCGCGTGACCGCGGCATTCGCGTCGTGCCGGAGTTCGATATGCCGAGCCATTCGACGACCTTTCTCATCGGCTACCCGCAGTACGCCAGCATACCGGGCAAGTTCGAGATCGTGCGGACCTTCGGCTCGGGTGAAGCGTCGTTCGACCCGACAAGCGAGGCGACCTACGCCTTCATCGAGCGTTTTGTGGTGGAGATGACGCGCCTCTTCCCTGACGAGTACTGGCACGCGGGCGGTGACGAGGTGGAGGACAAGCACTGGAACCGAAGTGCGCGGGTCCGTGCGTTCAAGCGGCGGAAGCACATGAGGTCGAACGACGAGGTGCAGGCGTACTTCAACACGCGCCTCACGAGCATCCTCACGCGCCACAAGCGGCGGATGGTGGGCTGGGATGAAGTCCTCCACGCCAAACTGCCGCAAGGCACGATCGTACAGTCGTGGCGCGGCGAGAAGTTCCTCGGCCAGTCGACGTCCGCCGGCTACCGCAGCCTGCTCTCGGCACCGTATTACCTGGACCATATCAAGACCGCCGAAGAGCACTATCTGGCCGATCCAATTCCTCCGTGGACGGATCTCACCGCGCCCCAGCAGGCGCTGGTGTTAGGTGGCGAAGCGTGCATGTGGAGCGAACACGTCAACGCGGAGACGATCGACTCGCGCCTGTGGCCGCGGCTGGGGGTGATCGCCGAGCGGCTCTGGTCGCCGCGTGAGGTCAACAACATCGCCGACATGTACCGCCGCATGAACATGCTGGACCAGCAGCTGGCGGAGTTTGGTATCGGCCGTCACCTGCATCAGGAACACATGGTGCGTCGCATGACGGCGGACGACAGTTTGCGTGAAGCCTCGCTGACCCTGCTGGACGCGATTGCCCCGCCCACTTTTGGCCAGCGCATTCGGGGGCAACGCACCACGCAACTCACGCCGCTGGTTCACATGATCGACGCCGCCGTCCCTGACCCCGTCGGTCGGTGGGAGCTCTCACGGTTGGTGAGTCAGCTCCTCGGCGATCCGCCTGCTGCGTGGGGCGGACCAGATAGCTCGGACGCTGTAGACGCGCGCAGCCGGTTGGTCGCGACCATGGCGCGGTGGCGCGCCGCATTGCCGGTCGTTCGAGCTGGTGCACCCGCCGCTCCGTTCATCGCCGAGCTGCTCCCGGCTGCCGAGGCGGTTGACCGCGCCAGCGCCATCGGACTGGAGGCACTGGCGTACATCGGCACGGGGATGCGGGCGCCGCAAGGTTGGGCCGATCCCCTGCTCGTCGAGCTGACGGAGCTGGAGCAGCCCAAAATGTTGCTGCGGGTGATGATCATTCCGGCGGTGCGGCGCTTGGTGAACGCCGCCGCCGTGAATTCCCACTAGGCGTTTGCGCCTCGTTGTCTAGCGGAAGGTGACCTGCAAGAGTGGCTGGTCCATGCGCAGGAACCCCGTCGTGTGTGCGTACGTCACGTACTGGACCTGGCCATTTTGCTGCGCGTATTCCGCGTGCACCTCGGCGGCGTAGCTGGTGTTGCCATTCCAGCCCGGACGGGCGGTGGCCACTCGCCGCCATCCGGACCACGGTCCCCACGGATCGTACGCTACACGCATCAGGATGTCGTCCGCGAAGATCTTGCTATAGAACAGGACCCACATCTTCAGGTACGGGCTGTAAACGACCGTGTTGCCGGCAGCTCCACCGCGGAAGACGGTGTCCGCCGTGATCGGGTCAGATGTCCAGCTTTCGTCGCCCTGATGGAATTCCCATTTGGACTTCGTGAGTGCGTCGGCCAGTAGCACGCGGCCAATCCGGCAATGCATCTGGAGAAGTCCGGCCGTGCAGCCGTAGGAGAAGAGCGTATCGCCCTTGGTGGTGGCGCCGCTCGTGAACTGCACTTCGGTAGAATCCCACATGAGCGTGGGATCGGGATTGCCAGGATTCTGGATGGGTCGTGTGAAGGTTCCGTTCCCCGTGCCGACCGCTATGCCACCGCCGATGTTGGTCCACGTGGACTGACCT
The DNA here is from genome assembly GCA_044224875.1 of Gemmatimonadaceae bacterium. Classification (GTDB taxonomy): domain Bacteria; phylum Gemmatimonadota; class Gemmatimonadetes; order Gemmatimonadales; family Gemmatimonadaceae; genus JABAQJ01. The sequence goes on from JBGAJQ010000019.1 coordinate 21,307, forward strand.
GAGATTCGCCAGATCTCCCCGTAGAAAATCAGCGCGCGATTGCGCTTGGGATCGGCGACGATCGCCCCGGGCCACATGGCATACTCGGCGCCGCAGGGTTGCGCCGTGCAATGGCGTGTGTCGTGGTCGTAGTTGTACTGCGCCTCGAAGGCGGTGTAGGGCATGAATTCACCTGGATGCCCCGAGGCATCCAGGTAGTCGTTGGTAAGGGTGATGCCATCTGCAGCATTGAGGTCGGTGGTCCACGAGAGCGTGTTGTCGTTCCAGTTTTGCCCATTCGCGTTAGGCACCGACATCGGTGTGTCGCCAAAGGTCCAGACGGAGCGATTGCCGATGCGGCCGCTGAAGTTCCCATCGCGGCCGTAGATGACGGCATTCTGCACCACGGTACCGATATCGACCGCGGATTGGATCGCCGGAATCGGTGGAGCGCCGGCGACGATCGCCGGGTCGGTATCGGCTAGCGAGGGACTTACCGCCGGTCTCGGATCGGTCGGGTCCGCACACGCCGCGACCAGGGTCGCCAGCACGATCGTCGTTACAGGAACTGCGTACCGCATCACGGCCTCATCGAAAGAGAAAGGCAACCGGCATCAGGAGATCGTCTTCTTCAGCGGCACGAACACCCCGGGGATCTTCAACTCTTCCAGCATCTTGTTGAAGGCCGCCAGGTCGGTGTCTTCAATCTGCTGCAGCTTACGCAATTGGTCGGCCACCTTACCCGACAGGTCTGTGAACACGTCCCCGTGCTGTTTGGTGGGTCCGTAGTCGCCCGTCTGCACCTGGGCGTTGAGGGACAGCAACATGTTGTAGAGGCGAATCGGCTGGTCCAGCGTGCACTGATCTACGTGGCAGCCAATCTCGTACAGCTCGCTGCGAACGGCTTCCAACTTCTTTCGAACATCCTTGGCCGCGTCTCCCACGCGCTTGGCGAATAGCTCGTCCTTCACCTGAGACGATCGGGCGTCGAGTTGCGATTGGATGCTCTCCAACCGCAGCGTCGCGTCGACCAGTTCGGTCAACCGATCGCGAGTACGAATCGCCAGCTCATACTGCGCGATGAGCTCACTCTGCGGCGTCTTGACCCGTGGGTCGGCCACGATCTCGAAGCGCTGCGTGAGGCTGTCCTTGTCGACAATGAGCCGCACGGCGTAGTTCCCCGGTGGCGCCACCGGACCGTCTGGGAATCCCTCGTCGAGCACCGTGTTCTTCAGCGCCTTTGCGCCGGGGTATCGCATGCCCCACACGAACCGGTTGGTTCCGGCGCGCGCCGACACAACGGAGTCGCCCGCTTCGTGTGCCACGCTGTCCCGCCGCGCCAAGTCTGCCTTCTGCGCGAGTGCTTCGTTGGCGTAGGTCTTTGTCGTGTCCTTCTCCGCCGGCTCGGACGAATACGTTCGGATGATCTTGCCCGCCGCATCCAGGAACTGGAGGGAGATCTTCTCGGTGGGTGCGTCCTTCAGGTAGTAGTCGATATAAGCGCCCGAGAGCGGGTTCTCCCCCGCCGGTCCTCCACGGAATCGCCCGCCCGCCCAACGAATGGCCTTGGCCGGGGCAAAGAGATGCACCTTCTTGGCGGTCACGGAATCGCCGAGCGTGCGCAGAATGGAGACGTCGTCGATGGCCCAGAACGCGCGACCATGCGTGGCGGCGATGAGGTCGTTGCCGTGGACGCGCAGGTCACGGACACTCACCCTTGGCAGGTTCAGCTGCAACGTCTGCCAGGAAGCACCATCGTTGAAGCTGACGTACACGCCGGTCTCGGTTCCGGCATAGAGGAGGCCGCGCCGCACGGGATCCTCGCGAATGGTCCTCGTGTACGCGTTGACGGCGATGCCGTTGGTGATGAGCGTCCACGTCTTCCCATAGTCGGTAGTCTTCCACAGGTACGGCTTGAAGTCGTCCTGCTGATAGCGATTGGCCGCCAGGTAGGCGGTTCCGGCGTCGTAGTGCGACGGCTCGATCACCGCCGTGCGCGTGAACTTCCCGAAGCCAGCTGGTGTGACGTTCGCCCAGTTGGTTCCACCATCGCGCGAGACGTGAATGAGACCGTCGTCGGAGCCAGCCCAGAGGACTCCCTGAGTGACCGGTGACTCGTTGAATGCGTAGATGGTGGCGTACCACTCCGTCCCCGTCATGTCGCCATGAATGGGTCCGCCCGACCGGCCTAACGTGGCGGGATCGTGCACCGTCAGGTCGGGGGAGATCTTTTCCCAGCTCGCCCCTTCGTTTCGGGAGCGCCACACATTCTGCGACGTCACGTACAAGGTGCTGGGGTCGTGCGGAGAAATGAGTGTGGGGAAGGTCCACTGGAAGCGATTCGGTACATCGCCAGCTGCCCAACCGTCGTAGTTCATCAGCCAGACCGAGATATCCCGGTCCTGCCGGTTTCCGCGGTCGGTGCGCGTAAGCTGTCCCATGTAGCAACCGCCGTACGTGACGTCTGGATTGCGCGGATCCACGGAGATGGTCGCGTTCTCACAACCGGCCACACTGAAGTAGTCGCGTTCTCCGATGGCGCCGTCGTCCGAGCGACTGGCGACGGCGATCGCCGAGTTGTCTTGTTGCGCGCCGTACAGGAAATAGGGCCAGCGATTGTCCGTGGTGACGTGATAAAACTGCGCGGTCGGCTGGTTGTAGATGCTGGACCACGACTCGCCGTAGTCATACGAGATCGTGGCGCCGCCGTCATTGGCATTCATCAGGTGGCGTGAATCATTCGGGTCCACCCACATGAGGTGGGTGTCGCCGTGCGGGACGCGGACGCGGGTGAACGTCTTTCCGGCGTCGATACTTCTCCACACCGACAGGTTCATCAGGTAGACGGTGTTCTCGTCCTTGGGGTCCGCGGTGACGGCCGAGTAGTAGTAGGGTCGCACCGACCACTTCTGGTCCAGGCTCGTGGCCGTCCAGGTCTCGCCGGCGTCGTCGGAGCGGTACACGCCACCTAACGAATCGGTGGCCTCGACGCTGGCGTAGATGCGGCGCGGGTTCGCTGGTGACACCGTGACGCCGATCTTGCCGAGCATCTTGCGAGGCAGCCCAGGGTTGAACGTGAGCTCCTGCCACGTGTCGCCGCCGTCGGTGGTCTTCCACAACCCGCTGCGCCCACCGCCCGCGTCCATCCCCCATGGCGTGCGCTGAAATTTCCACATCGCCGCGTAGAGGATCCGCGGATTCGTGACGTCCATCGACAGGTCAATCGCGCCGGTGCTGTCATTCAGGAACAACACCTTCTTCCACGTCTTGCCGCCGTCGGAGGTTCGGAACACACCGCGCTCCGCGTTCGGCCCAAAGGCGTGCCCCATCGCGGCCACAAAGGCGCGGTCCGGATCGCGTGGATCCACCACGATGTCGGGAATCTGGTACGTGTCCGCCAGGCCGAGATGCTGCCAGGTCGCACCAGCGTCAGTGGAGCGGTAGACCCCCGTTCCGAAGGTGAGGTCCTCTCGTAGTTGTCCTTCACCCGTGCCGACGTAGATGACGTTAGGGTCGGACGGCGCCACTGTGACAACGCCAACGGACGAGATGTCGGTCTTGTCGTCCGTGATGTTTCGCCACGTCTGGCCACCGTTCGTGGTCTTCCAAACGCCACCGTTCACGCCGCCGAAGTAGTGCACCAGTGGCTGTCCGGGCACGCCGGTCACAGCCACCGAGCGGCCCCCGCGGAACGGACCGACGTTCCGCCAACGCAGCGCCTTGAAGGTCGATGACGTGGCCTTGGGGTCGGAGTACAAGGTCGGTGAGTACGCCGGGTTGACCGGCCCCGACGCCGGCGCTTGGGCGGGGCGCGACGTTCGTTGCGCCAAGAGGGAGTTCGACACCAGTGCCAGGGCGGCAATGGGAACTAAGAGACAGCGGGCGCGCATGACGAAAGGATTGCGAGGGTGAACAGGCCGAGTGGCGGCACCGGGTGCAGCGCGAACCGAACCAGAGTACGCGAAGCGTCATGAAAATACCGGCGAGTTCGCCGGGCGTCAGCGAGGTACGGGGCGCAAGGAAATGATGAGGCGCTGGGTCCTTACGTGATGCATGCTTCCCAGCCGAAGGACGCAGCAGCTGTGGCGATTGACTTCCATTCATGACCATATGACCTATATTATAGGTCATGTCCATCTACAAAATGGCCTACGCCAAGACACACCTCGCCACGCTCATCAAGGGCGCGCTCGCTGGAGACGAAATCGTGATTGCCAAGGACGACAAGCCACTGGTTCGACTGGTGCCGGTCGGCAAGGACGGGGTAGTGCCCGCCAAGCGCCAGGGTGGGGATCTCGAGGGTCGCGTCTCATTGCCCGACGCGTTCTTCGAGCCGATCTCGCCGGACGATGCTGCCCAGTGGGGTCTGTAAGTGCGGCTGCTGCTGGATACGCACGCGTACGTCTGGTGGCGTGCCGACCGGAAGCGTCTTTCGCTTTCGGCTCGGCGCGCCATCGAGGATCGGAACAACGTGCTGCTCCTGAGCGCCGCCACGGTGTGGGAGCTGGCGATCAAGTCGCACGCGAAGGGTTGGGAGCAGGGGCGGGAGGTATTGTTGGACCTGGAGCGGCATCTCGCGGATGACGGGATAACGGCGTTAGGCATTTCCTTGGCGCATGCGCGTGAGGCGGGGAGCCTGCCGCTGGTGCACCGCGACCCATTCGACCGGATGCTTGCCGCGCAGGCTCGCTTGGAGCAGGTGCGGTTGGTGAGCAACGAAGCGTTGATGGACGCGTACGGGGTGAGCCGGCTGTGGTAGGCGGTTAGCCCGCTCGGTATATTTGCACCTGCGCGCCCAGCCTCCTAAGCAAATGAATCGCCAACTTGCATTGCTCTGCGTGACCACTTTGGCCGTGCTCGGCGCGGCCGAGCCGGCTCACGCCCAAGTGCCGCCTTCACCGCCGGCACCACGCGTTGCCATCCGCGCTGCGCACCTGATCGATCCAGCTCATGGCGCGAAGATCGACAACGCCGTGGTGCTCGTCGACGGCGACACCGTCATCGCCGTCGGTTCCAGGCTTGCTGTCCCGACTGGCTATCGCGTGATCGACCTGGGCTCCGCGACGCTCTTGCCCGGACTGATCGACGTCCACACACACCTGACCAGTCAGCAAACCGAGTACTACGAAGGGCTGTTCCGTCGATCGCCGATCGATGTGGCGATCACGGCCCACGTCAATGCCAAGAAGACCTTGGACGCAGGGTTCACGACCGTGCGCGACGTGGGCGCGCCGGAGTATGTGGACGTGGCGCTCCGAAACGCGATCGATCGCGGAGACATCCCCGGACCCCGGATGGAAGTCGCCAGCATCGTCCTGTCCGCCACCGGTGGACACGGTGACCTGAACGGATTCTCTCCGTATCTGAGCGAAACATCGTTAGGTGGGCCGGTCGATGGCATAGACGCCATCCGTAAGCGCATTCGCCAGAACGTGAAGTACGGCGCCAACCTCATCAAGGTGACGGCTGGCGCCGGCGTACTCTCCGAAGAAGAGTCCGTAGGCGCACCGCAGTTTTCCCAGGACGAAATGAACGCGCTGGTCGCCGAAGCCACGATGTGGGACAAGAAAGTGGCCGCCCACGCGCATGGGGCAGAGGCGATCAAGCTGGCGATCAAGGCAGGCGTCGCAAGCGTGGAGCACGCCGGCCTGATCGATGAAGAGGGCGTCCAGCTTGCCCTGCAACACGGCACGTACCTCGTTCCCGACATCCTCACCGACGAGTGGATCCTGGCGCACGGGAAGGAGATGGGCCTGCCCGACAAGATCATGGAGAAAGAACGTGTGCTTCGGGTGAACCAGAATGCCAATTGGGGGCGAGCCATCAAGGCGGGCGTGAAGTTCGCATTCGGTACGGACGCCGGCGTGTACCCACACGGGTTGAACGCCAGGCAGTTCGGTTACCTCCGGCAGCTCCCACTCACACCGATGCAGATGATCCAGATGGCCACGGTCAATGCCGCTGACCTCATGGGTTGGAGCAAGAAGGTCGGCGACCTATCCACTGGAAAGTTCGCGGACTTGATTGCTGTCCCAGGCGATCCCCTGACCGATGTGACGGAGTTGGAGCGCGTGTTCTTCGTGATGAAAGGCGGCGTCGTGGTGCGCCAGGAATCCCCATCGCGGACGCGCGCCGCAACGCCCTGACGACTCCGCAGTCTTCCTGTTCATCGGGTGCGAGAAGCGACGAACCGGTTCACCGCGCCCGATTGCCTGTCGGCAGCTTCACCAATGTGTCGAGGGCGGTCGCCACGCGGGCCCCGAGAGCCAGCACCATGGAATCTGGAGCCGTCGGCGATACGGACACCGGACCGTACGTTCTCATGAGGTCGCCGGTGCGAGCGTCGATCACCTGAACGATCAGGTCGATCCGTCCCTTGTTGCGGTAGTAACCGCCAGCAACAACTGTCGCGGCATTCGCTTCACGGGCCAAGGTCCGAAGACTGGCCCGGGCATCGGGCTGGCGCGCTGCTCGTTCACGTCGCGCCAGCCACCGCTGCGACGCCTCAACGTGTAACCCCGGCACCTGTGCCAACCGCGTGGTGATGATATCGCCCGCCACATCGCCCCAGCGCGCATACGCCGAGTCGGCCGTTTCATTGTCGAAATCGGCGACCACCACGCGAGTGGCGTCGAGCGCAATGGGCGGCGGGACTCGGCGCCGGGACAACTGGAGTGCAACACCAAGTCCAACGCCTACCAGCAGCGTGACCAAGCCACCAATCACCGCTCGCCTGCGCACCGCAGGAGCAAGCGTGGCCCGGAATGCCGCCATCAACTCATCGCGGAACGCCCGTGCCGACCGCTGTCGGTCACTCGGTGAGCGCGAGAGCGCGCGGATTACCACACTCTCAATCTCCGGCGGTACCCTCGCCCCATGCTGCTTCATCGGAGGGGGCGGCCCTTCGAAGCGCGCCGCCAGGGTCAGCTGAACGGTAGGTCCGCGAAAGGGAGGGGTGCCAGTCAACATCTCGTAGCACACCGCACCTAACGAGAAGATGTCGGACCGGGCGTCGAGGTCCGCTGTCCCGGTCACCTGTTCCGGACTGGCATACAACGGCGTGCCAACGAAGGACCCGGTCGCTGTGAGACGCTCGTCGGACAACGTTTCGCCCCACGCCGGAAACACAGGTTCGCGTGGACCATCGCCTCCCGCCATCGCCAAGCCAAAATCGGCAACAACGGCATGTTCGTCCTCAATAAGGATGTTCTCCGGTTTGATGTCGCGGTGGATAATGCCTTGGTTGTGCGCGTATTCCAGCGCGTCGGCAATGTCGCGCGACAAGCTCACCACGGTGCGCAACGGCAGGGGTTGGCCATTCGCGAACTCGCGCAGGGTTTGGCCAGCCGCTAAGGGCATCACGGCAAACACCGAACCGTCGTCTGCAATCCCGGCGTCGTAGAGCGGCAGGATGTTCGGGTGACGAAGCCGTGCAACCACCGCCACTTCACGTTGAAAACGGCCGAACGCCGATCGCGGTGCGCGCGACGACTCGATCACCTTCACAGCCACCTCGCGTGCGAGCCGTTCGTCGCGCGCCCGGTACACCACCGAGTGACTTCCACGCCCCAAGACCCGCGACACCGCCAGCCCCTTCGCGCGAAGCGCGGCCGTCACGGCGGCATTCGGCTCTTCACCCGGCGGCAGGGCGACGGGATCCGAAGCGCTCTTCTCCGTTGCCGAGGGTTCAGGGAGCATGTGGGCCGGTACTCGCTTTCATCTGCCCGGAAGGTTCACGCGATTAGCGTCCGATCATACGCGCGGTGTGACTCGACGGTGGGGCGGCGCGCGCGGCCGAGATAATTTTTCAATGGCGTACCGGTGAATGTGAGTGTCAGAGATTCGGACGTGAAGTCGTCATGCATAGTTAAGACACTGAAGCCTCGGAAAAGGCGCGTCAACACGTGCCAGAGGCCGCGACATCGATGGAGATCTGGCGTATTCCGATTGCTCGCCCGAAGTCTCATCGAATCGCGTTTAGGGATTCGCAGCGCGGTGGCCACCAGCGTGCTGCTGGTGAATCTGCCTCTCCCCGTGCGCGCCGAGGAGGCACCGTGCACGGATTCACTCGTGTCGGCGTTGCCGCTCATCGAGCGCCCAGCGCTCTCGGACACCAATCATACGTTAGTGCTCTTGCTCACCGGAGACGGCGGATGGGTGGGGGCGGACGAGAAGGTGGCCGTGGGGCTGCGAGCACGAGGCGCGGCGGTCCTAGGGTTGAACATGCGCGCCTACCTGTCGGAACGTCGTTCACCGGATACCGCGGCGAGCGACGCCGCCTGCGCGGTCCGCACATACCTGCGCCGCTGGCAGCGAACGCGTGTGATGCTACTGGGCTACTCGCGTGGAGCGGACATCGCACCGTTCGTGGCATCCCGCTGGCCGTTGGAGCTGCGCGACCGGCTGAACATGATCGCACTCGTCAGCCTCGGCCAGGCGGCGAACTTCCAGTTTCATCTGATCGACCTTGTCCGCGACGTCGAGCGCAACGATGACATCAACGTGCAACCTGAGCTCGCGCGCCTACGAGGGCTACGCGTGATCTGCGTGTACGGCGCGGACGAGGAAAGCTCGGGGTGCCGAGATGCAGACACGACCGTCGTGACGCGATATCAGCGGCCCGGAGGACATCGACTGACTGGGGGATTCGATGCGATCGCGGAAATCCTCGAGCAGGGGCTCAAGCCGGCGGGATAGCGTGGTCATCGCCAGTGTTCCTTGGTCTCGCTGATTTCTCGATTGAGCCACGCTCGCGTCAGTGCTCACTCGCCGAGCGCGCTGGCCAGAACGTCCGCCGAGCCATCGCGTCGGTAGCGGACGCGCACGCGCCATGGTTGGCAGCACACCTCACAGTCCTCTACATAGTCCTGCACTGTGCCACTCCCCGGATCGAGTACCAGCTCGATCGACTCTCCGCAGTAGGGACAGGTGACGAGACTCGCCCCTTCTGCTGTTCCGTCGCCTAACGGAAAGTCTTCGTCCAATGGGTCGCCTGGTTCATGCGGCATGGAAGGGATCATGAGAGGTCGGTACTCGAGACAGGAATACGCCGCATCCCAACGTTGTGTTGCGCGGATTGCCAACCGGTGTACCTCCACGTTCCCGCCATGCTGGACACGAGAACGAGCTGACGGCATCTCCGGATACTGAACGATCACAGGCATCCTATATTGCGGGATGACCACAACGTTCCGCAGTCTGCTGATTGTTGCCGTCCTGGCCCCGCACCTGAGCTCGGCGCAAGTGTCGCCCCCGGGGTCACCAGCGAAGGCGCCGGTGCGCCGGGTTGCGACTGTTGACAGGTGGAATCCGGATTCATTGGGCAACCACCGGTTTGTGCTGCACGTGGACGCCGTCGCGGACGCGATGGTTGCGCAGGTCCCCTGGCGCCGTCGCGATCCCTCGCCCGAGAAAGTCGCGGCGATCCTGATCGATGCACGCACGCGTCAGCGCGTGCGCAACGTGGCGCGCATGGACATTGGGAGCGACGAGGGGTGGTTCGTTTTTCAGGCGAGCACCGCGCCGGGTGACTACTACCTCTACTACCTGCCCTACGAGGGAACGGTCAAGTCCAACTATCCGAAGATCACGTATCGTCCGGTTGATGACGCTCCAGAGCGTGAGTGGTTGCTCCGCAATGCGCTCACCCACGTCAACGCGCAGTGGAATGGGTGGAAGCAACTGCCGCATGCCACCGTGGTCGCGTATGAGGCCATCGACGCCATGAGCCGGTTTACGGACATGGAGTTCACCGCTACGAAGGGTGAGCTGGCAAGCCTGCGAGCCAAGACGCCGTGGGCGGAGTACCTCGTGTTTGCCGAGGATCGCGCGAATTCCATCCGGATGACCGACGCGATTCCGGGGAAATGGGCGACGGCCGGCGCCTTTCAACCGCTGCGCAGCGTGGCGGCGCGCGGCGAGTACTTCACGTTCCAGCTCGGGATCGTGGCCCATCGCAAGGCGCTGGACAGCGTCAACGTGAGCTTCACGGACTTCGTGCATCGCACAGCCGAAGGGACGATCCCCGCGTCGGCGGTTACCAGCTTCAATACGGGGGGTGTCGATTGGTCCGGGAAGACGTTCACCCGCGTGGTGCACGTGGACCGAGGGCGGGTCCAACCGATGTGGTTCGGGTTGCAGGTCCCACTGAATATTCCAGCGGGTGACTATGTCGGCGACGCGACCATCAGTGCGACGGACGTGAAGCCACAGAAGGTGCGCGTGGTGCTTCGCGTCACGCCGGACACGCTCGCCCATCGCGGCGATGACGAGCCCGCACGGCTCACGCGCTTGCGATGGCTGAATTCGCAGCTGGCGGCGGATGACAGTGTGGTCGCGCCGTACACGCCGATGACGATCACGGGTTCGACTGTTGGAGTCCTTGGGCGCACCATGTCGTTTGGAGCTGACGGGCTTCCCACGAGCATCAAGAGTTTCTTCTCGTCCGATGTCACACGGTTGACCACCGAGTCACGTGAAGTCCTGGCAGCGCCGCTGCGACTGCGCGTGACCACGGCCAGCGGACTCGCGGCGTGGCAGGGACCCCCGGCCCGTATCACCAAGCGGGCGCCGGGTGCCGTGGCGTGGGAGTCCACTCAGCGCTCCGGATCGCTGGCCATGCGCGTGCAAGCGCAGATGGAGTTCGATGGCACCACGGAATTCGAGGCGACGCTGATCGCCGTGGACTCCACTCGACTGGCGGATGTTCGCCTCGAGATTCCGATTGCCCCCGACGCAGCGAAGTACATGATGGGTCTTGGGGAGAAGGGAGGCCTCCGCCCGAAAGAAGTGCATTGGCTTTGGGACGTGGCCAAGAAGAACCAGGATGCGGCCTGGATCGGCGACGTCAATGCCGGCATCCAGTTCACTCTCAAGGACGAACACTACGTCCGGCCGCTCAATACCAACTTCTACCTCTCCAAACCGTTGGTCCTGCCCACCTCGTGGGGCAACGGCGGACTGGGAGGATGTGACATTGGCGAAGGGAGTGAGGGCACGCCTGCCCGGGCTCGGGTCCTTGTCTCGTGCTTCAGCGGGCCGCGCACGATGCGGAAGGGCGACTCGTTGCGGTTCGACTTCCGGCTGATGATTTCGCCGTTCAAGCCTTTGGATACCGGCGGCCAGTGGCGCACACGCTACTTCCACTCGTTCGTGCCGATCGACTCGATCGCCAAGCGTGGCGCGAACACGGTGAATGTGCATCACGCCACGCGCGTGAACCCATGGATCAACTATCCCTTCCTGGAACCGCAGCAGATGAAGGCCTACATCGACTCGGCGCATGCCCGCCAGATGCAGGTCAAGATCTATTACACGGTGCGCGAGCTGACGAACCATGCACCGGAGCTCTTTGCGTTGCGGTCGTTAGGTGATGAAGTGCTCTCGCACGGCCCTGGTGGGGGATACTCCTGGTTGCAGGAGCACCTGGGGAACGACTACATCGCCGCGTGGCACGTTCCAGAGATCAAGGACGCCGCCATCATCAACAGCGGTGTCTCGCGCTGGCACAACTTCTACGTCGAGGGACTGCAGTGGCTGGTACAGAACGTTGGCATCGACGGATTGTACATCGATGACGTGGCGTTCGATCGCACGACCATGAAGCGCGTCCGCAAGGTGCTCGATCGCGGGAACCCACGTGCACTCATTGACCTGCACTCCGCGAATCAGTACAACCCGCGCGACGGGTTTGCGTCGAGCGCTAACCTCTACCTCGAGCACTTCCCCTTCCTGAATCGCCTCTGGTTTGGGGAATACTTCGACTACGACGCCAAGCCCGACTACTGGTTGGTTGAGCTGTCGGGGATTCCCTTCGGGTTGATGGGGGAGATGCTCGAAAAGGGGGGCAATCCCTGGCGAGGGATGGCCTTCGGCATGACGAACCGCATGCCCTGGTCCGGCGATCCTTCGCCGATCTGGAAGGTGTGGGACGACTTCGGGATGCAGAACGCCCGCATGTTTGGGTGGTGGGCCACCAACACGCCGGTTCGCACGAACAACGCCGCCGTCCTGGCGACGTCGTACGTCGGGAGCGGGAAAACCATGGTTTCCCTCGCCTCCTGGGCCGCGGAAGCGGCACAAGTGAAGCTGACGGTCGATTGGAAGGCCCTGGGGCTCGACCCCGCTCGTGTTCGCTTACGCGCTCCCGCCATCGCCAACTTTCAGGATGAAGCGACGTTTGCCCCAGCGGATCTCGTTCCTGTGCCGGCTGGTCGCGGACTACTGCTGATTGTGGAACCAGCCGGCTGATGCGATGTCACCCCTCCTTCTTGCTCCACGGCGGCACGACGGAATTCGCACGCGCGTAGGCGATCAACTGCCCGAGGTGCTCGTGCAGGTCGCCAAACACCAACAGGGCGATCGCCGTGGCGGACCGATTCTGCCCGAACAGGTTGCGGCTGGCGCCGAGTGTCGCCGCGTCGAGCCCTTCGATTTGACTCTTGGCGTGCGCGAATCCCTTGTTGATCTGTTCGATGATTTGCGCCTTGTCGGTCAGTGTGCGGAGCTTGGCGGCAGCTTCCTTTCCACCGAGGTCGGCTGGCTTGCCGCCGAGGGAATTTGGAATGAACGAGTATCCCTCGAACGCCGCCAGCATCAACACTTCGCTGACCGAGCGTACCCCTTCCATTGGACGATAGGCATACTTGTCTTGCGGGAAGGCGTTGGCCAGTCCGACAAACTTCCCGCGCATGGTTTCCAGGTCGCCGAGCAGCGAGGAGCGCAGCTGCGCCGCGTCATCCGCGGAGAGGGGAGTCTGAGCAGCGGCGGGTGTCAGGGCGAGTACACTCGCGAGGGCGATGCCGGCGAAACGTGCCGCGACACGGTGATGAGCGATTGACGACATGGGACGGTTCTCCGTTCTGTGGAAAGCGAGTACGCTATGCGCTCGCGTTGGGAAAAGCCATGCAACAGGGACGAGAGGTGTGAAGGGATACTCGGGGCGGTGGGTCGGGATTCCGGGCGGGCTCAGCCAGGGCAACCAAACGGCAATCCCGACGGGACCAACTGCCGGATGCCATCATAGTGCATGCGCTAGCTCTCGCGGCGAATCCGCGCCGAACCCGTCACCGCTCGTCATACTCCATTTCTTCACGTTCTCATGATCGTCCGCGTGTTCTCTCGGCTGGGGAGTAGGGAAGTGTTGGAGCTGCTGGCCAGAGGCACGCGAGTCGTCGTCGCTGGCCTTCTGACGCTCGTCGCAGTGCCGGCCTTGGGTTGGAGTCAGCAGGCCAACCCTGTACTCGAGGTCGTGCGGGCCTTTGAAGCCGTGGGGAAGTTGGACCTGTGGCCGGGATACCGCCCAGACACGGTGCCCCTGGCGATCTACGATGGGCAGCGCACGTGGCTCGTCCATCATCCATCGCCGCCTAACGACTTTGTGGCCAGCACGATCGACTCCTCCATCCTGGTCATGGACGGACGACATCCGGACGTGACCGCGAATTCCTCCGCCAAGATCGGCAACCGGCTGACGGCGACACTGGTCCCTCGTTTTGGTTCGCAGTCGGCAACGGCGTGGGCGGCCGTGGCGGCGCACGAAGCCTTCCACGCCTACCAGCGTGCGACCCATCCGACGTGGGTGGCCAATGAAGCCAACTTGTTCACCTATCCGTGGGACAACGTCGCCGCCCTGTCGTTGCGCCGCCTGGAGTTCGACGCGTTGCGAAGAGCACTCGGTGCGCCCGAACCGGCGGCGATGGCGTGTTGGGCAAGAGTCGCCATGAGGCATCGCGAGGAACGGTTTCGCTTGCTGGGTGCCGGTGCGGCAGCGTACGAGACCAGGAACGAGCTCAATGAGGGATTGGCGCAGTACGTCCAGGACATTGCCGGGGGCGCCAAGGCGCTGGACCGCATGCCGGTGGCGGAGTTCGCCCCCGACGGTGTGCGGGATCGCGTGTATCGGTCCGGCAGTGCCATGGGACAGATCCTGGACCAACTCGACTCCACCTGGCGTCGCCAGCTCGAACATGGAGACAGCACGCTCACGCTCCAGCAGCTCCTCGAACGGGCCAGCGAGCGTGTGGGTCCAGCTACGGATGCCGCGCCGCCGTGCCTGCCGGACTCGCAAGCGGTCGCGCGAGCGCGCACTCGCGCGAAGTCGGACATCGCGACCCTGACGGCACGATTGGCGTCGGAGCGGAAAAGGGTGCTATCGCGCCCGGGCTGGAGTGTGGTCATCGATGCGTCACGGCAAACGCTGGGCTTGGCCGGCTTCGACCCACTCAACGTATCGCGCCTAACAACCACCGACATCCTGCACCGGCGTTATGTGAAGCTCGCCAGCGCCAGCGGTGAGATCGAGGCGATCGATCGCGAGGTGCTCACGATCGGCGTCGGGCCCCACCCGCTGTTCAATGGTGTGAAGCGGGTGGTCATGACGGGACTCCCAGAACGCCCCGTCGTCGACGACACCGTCGGTACGGTTGCGCTTCACTTGGGAGAGGTCAAGCTGCGGTTCACAGGTGCAACGTTGACGCAGACTGGGCGCCGGCTCGAGGTGCGGTTGCCGGCGCCGGCGCGCTAACACGCGTCGCGCCACCCCACGCGACAAGTCGACGGGATGGGAGCGTCCGGCGCGTGTCGCCGGACGCTGCATTCACCATCCAATGCCGCTACTTGCTCCAGGGCGGCTTGACCCCGACCGACCGGGCATAGGCGATCATCTGCCCGAGGTGCTCATGCAGGTCGCCGGCCATCACAAAGGCAGCCTCGGCAAGTGTAGCGTCCCACGGCTTGTACTTCCCCGTCAGCTGCGCTGGGTCGGCAGCACCCACCTGGGCCTTGCAGTGATCCCAGGACTTCACGAGTTGCTCCAGTACTTCGGACTTCTTCGTGATCTTCTCGAGTTTCGGAAGTGCCTCGCGCGGTGCTCCGAAGTCGGCTGGCGCCTTCATGGCGACCGATTGCGGCGTGAAGTAGTACCACTCGGACGCAATGTGCATGAGCGCTTCGGAAATGGAACGAACACCCGGTGCGGGTCGCCAACTGTACTTGTCTTCCGGGATCGCGTTGGCCAACGCCATGACCTTCACGTGCACGGTGTCCAGGTCATTCAAGTACCGCATGCGGATTTCAGTCGCCGACTTCGCGTCCAGGACATCCTGCGCGCGCGAGACGCCCGGAACGGCGACCAGCAAGAAGGCCACGGCAGCGGCCGTTCGAGCTGCGGAAAGGCGGAAGGGTCGGGGGAGTGCCACGATGAGCCTCGGGGAGATTGGACGGCGGGAATCTAGGTGCGCGGGGAGCGGCGGAAAGCTGGCGTAACGCTGTGTCGCGACTTGGCGGGGATGCAACGTGTCGCAGGCGTGATGGCGCGCGTCACTCTCCCAGCGCTCTCGCCATTGTGGCCACTGCGTCTCGGGACGTCAGGTCACGCTCATACTCGTTCGGCGTGAATGGTCGCGAGACACCTTGGGGTGCGCGGTAGCGCATGCCACTCTCCACCGGCTCGATGAGACGCGCATGCACCTCTCGCACGCCCGTGCGCTCCACGAGTTGCGCAACATGATTCGCGCGCACGCCACCGCCCGCCATGACGGAGAGCGCGGGACCAGCCTGATGCACGAGCTCGGCAATGACCTCAGTGCCGTCGATGGCACGCGGCGCGCCCCCCGACGTCAGTACCCGGTCCACTCCTAACTCGAGCAGTGCATCCAGCGCCTCCTGAAGATCGCGCGTCAGGTCAAACGCCCGGTGAAACGTCACCGGCAATGGACGAGCAAGCTCCATCAGTCGTCGGGTAATCTCGCGATCTATCGTCCCCTCGGCGCGCAGGGCCCCGGTCACGATGCCCGATGCACCTAACGTGACGGCGGTGCGGATATCCGCTGCCATCACCGCTGCCTCGTCATCGTCGTACAGAAAGTCTCCGCCACGCGGCCGGACGATAACGAACACGGGGATCGTCGAGCGCTCGACACAACGGGCGATCATGCCAGCACTTGGCGTGGTGCCACCCTCGACCAGGTTGTCGCAGAGCTCCACGCGGTGTGCGCCGCCCTCCGACGATGCGATGGTCGACGCCACGGAGTCCACACAGGACTCGAGCAGGACGCGTGGGGGCGTGCGCTCGTCTTCCATGATCAGCCTTGTGCGGCGCGCGCCAATCGACCGCGTGCGCGGATACCGGCGCTGATGGCGATGAAATACTGAGCCATCAGGTACGTCACCAGGATGACCGTCCGGTCACCTGGAAAACCACCGGCAAAACGCCGAGTGCCTAACGCAGCATCCGAGATGAGGAAAAGGACGGCGCCGAGGCCGGCGGCTATCGCCCCCGCGTGCGACCCACGACGCCAGCGCTCCAGTGCCTGCATGGCCATCGTCAGGATGACGACCATGTAGATGAAGACAGGAATGGCCAGGTTCCCGACGCCCGGCAACAGCACGGTCATCATCCAGGAGCCAAAGAGCGCAAGGGGCAGCGTGATGACCGGCGATCCAGTGAAGCCACCGTCCCGGGTGAAGGCGATGATGTAACACAGGTGCGCAAAGAGGAACGCGCCCAACCCGGCGAGGAAGCGATCGTCGGGCATCATCAGGAAGACGTCACCAACAAGCGAGAACAGGAGCCCGGCCAGCACGAAACGCCGATAGGCGTCGCTCTCGTCACCCGTATCTGTCCACGCCACGGCGATAATGAGGATCGTCGAGAGGGGCGTGAAGATGTACGACTGGGTGACATCGCCAGCCACCGCTGCTCGAACCCGGAGCACGCCGGAGACGGCGGCAAGAATGGTCAGAACGGAGCGTTGATTCACGTGATTGCGGATCTCGTAGGTCAGGCTATTGGTCGCGTGGCCGGAAATGGACGAGCGACCAGTCCGTGTATTCCTGATGCTCTGGTTCGCCGAAAGGCGAGCTGGCTTCAGGGTGAAGGAAGCTCGGGGGATGCCGGGCTCGGCGCAACTGACTAGAATGCGGGTGCTCCCTCCCGATTCGTCGTTGGCCGCAACTCTGTCGCCCCGCCCGCGCAGGACTCGTGAAGTCGTCTGACCAGTTTGACCTGTTTCCACAGCGCATTCAGGTGCAACAGCTCGATCCTCAGGCCGTCGCCGGCCGCGGGACGCGCGTGCAGAAGATCTTCACCGTCAGGTACGAGCGGGAATCAGCCGTGCACCAGGTGTTCCTGGACAAGCACGGTTGGTATTGCGCGGAGCACGGACCAACTTGTGCGGCCGTGCGCGAGGTCACCGCGCGCGCGAACGCGGCAACCTTACTCTAGGTCCGGAGGGTACTCCTATGCGCGTGCGTTGTCTGCTCGGGACGTTGATTGGCATGGCTGGTTTGTTGGCATGTGGTGGGGACGGTGGAGGTGGCACGACAAATCCAGCGACCATCGTGGCGGTCATCATCGAAGCCAACCCCGCGACGCTGAGGCCAGGCCAAACGTCGCAGTTCACGGCTACTCCCGTGGACGACCAGGGGAATGCAGTAGCCGGCGCGGGCGCGGTGACGTGGTCGTCCTCGGCGCCGAGCGTCGCCACCGTCGATGGGAGTGGAACCGTGCGTGCCGTACTTCAAGGCACGACCGCCATTCAAGCGATCATCAAGGGCATTAACGGATCGCGTACAATCTCCGTTCTGCCAGCGGGCGCCAGCGCGGTAGTCTCCATGCCAGGCTTCTCGTTCGCCCCATTCACCGTCACGATCAAGCGCACCGAGAGCGTGTTCTTCGATTTTCCAGCGCTTCCGCACAACGTGATCTTCGGGCAAAAGGCCGGCGCGCCGGACGACATCCAGCAGCAATCGAATGTCACGGTCACCCGTCAGTTCAACACGACCGGAACGTTTGCCTACGACTGTACGCTCCACCCGGGGATGAAGGGCGAGGTCGTCGTCCAGTAGCAGCACCACCGGCCGTGTCGCGCGCCCATGCAGCGGTGCGCGACACCGCCGAGCCGCCGATCGAACTTGTGGCGAGCTACTCCGTGACCCGGCGCACTGGACCGAGGCACAACCAGGGAACGCGGCCCGACGGGTTCGCGTGTACTCGCCGGGCTTTTGGCGCGCTACTTGGTAACTCCGCGCATCACGGGAGCGTAGCCCGGGAAGACGGCTGAGAGGTTCGCGTTGCCCAGGCGGTTTTGGACGATTTCCGCCAGGATGTCGCGATAGTCCACGACCACCTTGAGGTCCTGACCGTCGGCGAGGTTCTCCTTCGCGAGCCCTGGCCAGTTGGGTGCGAGCACACGGCCACCCGCGATCCCTCGTCCCATCGCGAAGACGGCGGTGCCGCGACCGTGATCCGTTCCCCGGCTTCCGTTCTCTCGCGCGTTGCGGCCGAACTCGGACACGACCACCACCGTGACATTCTGCGCGTATCCACTCGCCATCACGTCCTGCCAGAAGGCGCCGAGTCCTCCCGCCAGCTCCGTCATGCGTTGGGCCATGGCGCCGTTCAGCGGATCCTGGTTGGAGTGCGTGTCCCACCCGCCAACATCCAGGTGGACAGCTTCAACACCGATGTCGGCTTTGATCAGTGCTGCCGTTGAACGCAAGCCACGAGCGAACCCCGTATTCGGGTACACGGCACCATTGGCTGGCGCGTAGGTGTTGATGTTGATCGTCCGCAGCATGTTGATCGTCGCCAGGGCATCGAGGGCGGCCGACTTCACTGGCTCGGCGGTTTCCGCGTAGTCCGATGCAAACCATGCTTCGCGGGCGGCGCGGGTGGAGGAGCTGCCGGAAATGCCGTAGTTAGCGGGATCGGGAATGGGGAGTGTGCGTGGAGCGCCCTTGAGGGTGTCGACCAATCCATCGCTGAACCCGATGGCGCGAAGCGAGGCGGTGGCGCGAGCGGGTGAGCTCGTCGCCAGATGCCGTCCGAGCCATCCGGTGTTGACGCTGGCGTCATTGGCCTTGCCGACTTCCATGAAGTGCTGGGCGTCGAAGTGCGATCGCGTGTTGTAGGTGAGGCCTGCTCCGTGAACGACCAGCAGGTTGCCGGCCTGGTACGCAGGTACCAGGAAGCGCATCGCCTGCGGCAGCCCAAAGAAGTCGTCGAGCGCGATGGCCTTGTTGGCGCTGGTCGAGTCGGGGCGCGGAATGGCGATGGTGGGGCGGCCCGAGTAGTAGTTGCTGTCGCCGAATGGTGCGCATAACGACAGTCCGTCCGCGCCGCCTCGCAAGAACACGGAGACGATGACGTCCCGCTCGGCCACATACGCTTCCGACATTGAGACCTGTGGCAGCCATTCCGGGAAGTACATCGTCATGGCCGATGCGCCGACGAGTCCACCGGTCTGGAAGAGGAACTCGCGTCGCGACGTCAGGAGGTTGTATTCCTGACAGGCGCACTCGTCGTGGGTTTCGTTGCTCATCGATTGCTCCTTTCCGCCAAGACGGTTCGGGCTGCGCGGGTGCGCGCCGTCAGATCCATTGGAACTGCTGAGAGCCTAACGCCAGCGCGACGGTCTCCTTGACCTTGTTCTGCGAGAGCTGTCCGGTGCTGGCATAGGTGGTCAACTGCTGGCGCAACTTGGCGGGCATCTCTCCGCCGAAGAGGCGATCGCTGATCGCGTCGAGTACACCGTCCACGGTATTGGTCTTTGTGAACAAGCCGACGTCGACGGGAACATCGCCGGAGTTGCTCATCAGGTAGTACGCGAAGTTCCAGCGCTGGAGCGCCGTGCCGGCCCAGTAGTCCGGCCGATCGGGATAACCGTCCGGCGGTCCCCAGGCGAACAGTGGCTGCCCGATGATCCCCAGCCATCGTTGCGAGACCTGCGCGATCTTCGTGGGTTGCGGGTCGGTGGCACGCAGGGCTGCGATGATGTAGCTGTATGGGCGACGATACTTCGCCGGGGTTGCGAGCAGGTTCTCTGGTGTCAGGATCGCCCGGATCATCGACGGGATATCGCCTTTCGTCTTGAGGTAGACACCGGCGACGGCATTGACCTGCGTGTCCGCGGGATCGTACCGCAGCAGCCAGCGCAGCATCTTCTTCGAGATGAACTTGGCGGTATTCGGATGATTGACGAGGAGGTCGATCATCTTGTCGCCTTCGGCCTTGGCGGCGGCCCCGATCGATCGATTGGCGGCGGGGATGGTCACGCCCAGAACCACTTTCTGCCCGTAGTCGTGACCCGCCGGGTCAAACACGAAGCCGGCGCCGCGCGGTGCCATCGTCCAACCACTCAGCACGCGGGACAACTCGGCGACATCCTGCTGGGTGTACCCGCCGTCCACGCCGAGCGTATGCAGCTCCATGATCTCGCGCGCGTAGTTCTGGTTGACGTTCGGGGCGCGGTTGCGTGTGTTGTCCAGGTACTCGAGCATGGCTGGCGACTGTGCGCTGGCCTTGAGCATGTCGGGGAACTTGCCGAGGGCATGCTTGCGGATCACTTCGCGATCGTCGACGGCCTTGAGGTAGGTGACTTTCTCGAACTCGATATTGAAGTGATCGCTCCAGAACTCCACCATGCGCTCTTGTAGCTGGCGGCGCGACCATGCGGCGCGATACAAGGTGGAGTCCACCAACTGGTCGTAGACGAGTCGCTCGTCCTGCCCATAGAGTTGGCTGGCGTCCTGCGTCAGCAGCGGGTAGTTCGCCGTCACAAAAGACTGCGCGGCGGCGTCGTCGATCTTGCTGGCTCCGAGGTGATAGTTCAGGTATCCGTAGAAGCCGAGCTTTCGCGCCAGGGCCATCTCATCCGGCGTGGTGCCGTTCGTGACCCGACGGACGAGACGGGAGAGGGCGCTGTCATAACCCTTCGAGGCGAGGGCGGTGCTCTTCTTGAACGGGTCGAAGCCGGGCTGCGAGGGTGCTTGCAGCAGCTTCTTGACCATGTCCTTGAGCGCCTTGTTTTTGGTGGAGCCCGTGGCCTGTTGCGCTTGCGCGGTTCCGGCGGTGGCGAGGGACGCCGCCGCGATGGAGGCACCGGCGGTGAAGAACCGGCGTCGGCTCAGCTGGCGGTCACCGTCCGGCGACGAGTGCGAGTCATCAGCTACAACGACCGCGGGGTCGCGGTGCTCGGTGGCGTTCGACATGACGGGATCCCGTGAAGGCGATGGGGACGGCGGGACGCTGGGGCGAGGCCGGTACGCGAAGAATGGACGATTGACGGCGTGCCGACGTTAGCGTGAGCCACGCGGCGAACTCACTGGCGACACGGTACAGGACGGCTGACCCCGACGGCTGTGCGTCACGGCACACTCAGCCGGTGAGAAACCGTGAGCCGCCGGAGAGGGCGGCGAGGGCTCGGACTTATTGCCCGATCAGGTCCGCGTCTTCACCGGTGCCGCCAGTCTTGCCATCCCTGCCTAACGTGGCAAGGTCAAAGCCGGTGGGGTTGCGGGTACCGGGGCTGGCGTAGACATAGGGGCGCCCCCACGGGTCCGCGGGAAGGTCCTTGCGGAGATAGGGACCGCGCCAGGTGGTCGGGACGGGTGCGCGCGTGGGCGCAGTGCGTAGGGACTGGAGGCCCTGCTCGGTGGAGGGGTAGGTCCCGATATCGAGGCGGTAGTTGTCGAGCGCCGTCGACAGGAGCTGCATTTGGGTGCGGGCCGTGGTAACGCGCGCCTCGCTTACTCGGCCGAAGATCTGGGGGGCCACGATGGTGGCGAGGAGGGCGAGGACGATAAAGACGACGACGAGTTCGAGGAGCGTAAATCCGTGCCGATTGGCAAGGAAAGGGTGAGAGTGTTTGGGGGTTGGGGTGGTATTTTTGTTTTTGGGGGGGGCCCCCCGGCCGCCAGCCTCAACCGTTCTTCCGTCAGAAGCCGTCTTCCCCTTCCGACGATCCCCCTCGGCGCCCCCACGCCCAAACGGCGGCAACGTGCCACAAAGCGGCGCCGGCAGGGCGATTCCCTGACCTAGCGTTCCGCATGGTGGCTTCGGGATCCCTACTTTTCCGGGCAGCATGATCGCAGTATAGCGACCCCTTCGGTCCTTACAAGCCATCCGGCCATCCTCCCGGCAAGCTACGGCAGCGTACCGGCGTTGATCGAATACACCGCTTGCAACAGCGCCAAAGCGACGAATCCCACCACACCGCCAAAGAGGACGATCAGCACCGGCTCCACCAAACCAATCGCCCCCTTCAGCCGACGCTCGACACCGGCGTCCAACGCGTCGGCCGCTCGCAGGGCCAGCTCGTCCAACCGCCCACTCTCCTCACCTGCTGACACCAGTTGCCACGCCAGCGGCGGCAGGGCGCCCGCGAGTGCAGCTCCAACCGTCGCCCCCTCGCTCACTTCGCGCACCGCGTCGTCACACCTCGCGCCGAAGGCGTCATTCATGACCACCCCCCGGGCCAACCGCATGGCCGGGAGGATACCGACGCCACTCTGCAGCAGGACACCCAGCGCTCGCGTGTACCGAGCAGCTGTCACGTCGCGCTCGAGTTCGCCCACGACCGGCACGGTGAGCCGAGTCGCATGCCATCGCGCTCGGTTCGCTGGGACGCTCAGCCACTGACGCACACCGAACGTCATCAGGAGAAGGGCAGGGACCCACACCCACCACCAGCCCGTCACCACGCCACTCATGGCCACCAGTGCGCGAGTCGACCAGGGCAACGTTCCACCGATATCGGCAAGCAGTGCGGTGAAGCGTGGCACCACAAAGAGCAGAAGCACCAACACGCCTGCCCCGGCGACGATTGCCATGAGCGCCGGGTACAGCAACGCGCTTCGCAGCTGCGCGCGCAATTCCCGAACACGCTCGGCGTGCTCCGCCACGCGGGATAGCGCGACATCGAGGGTTCCACTCTCTTCGCCAGCGCGAACGACGGCCGCGCCGAACGTATTGACCGCCCCCTCATGCTGGAGGGCCGATGCCAGCGGTTCGCCGTCGCGCACGCGTTGACGGGCCCGTTCGAATCCGGATGCGACCTCCGAGTGTCCGGCGCTGCTGGCCGCGAATCCCAAGGCACGGTCGAGTGTTGTGCCTGCCGACAGCAGCGTGGCGAGCGAACGAAGCGCGGTGGCCAGCGCGTCGACTCGCGACTGGCGAGCGGAGGGCATCGTCGTTGTCCGGCTGCTGGCACCTTCGAGAGAAACCGGCACGAGCGACTTCCGCCGCAGCTCGTCGAGGGCATCGCGCGTGGATGCGGCGTTAATCACGCCCTCTACCACATCGCCCGTCGCCGTGGAGGCGCGGTATCGAAACGACTCGCTCACGTCTCGTTCCCGCCAATCACGCGGAGCACCTCATCGACGCTGGTCACACCGTCGAGTGCCAGCCGCCAGGCAGACTCGCGAAGGGAGATCATGCCCTCGTCAGCTGCCAGTGTGCGAAGCTCGTCGAGACTCGCTTGCTCCACGAGGCGGGCGCGGAACCGATCGCTCGGAACCAGCAGCTCATAGACGCCCGTACGCCCATGATAGCCGGTGCCGGCGCACTGCTCGCATCCGACAGGCGTTCGCACGCGCTGCGGTGTGTTCCGCCAGTGGGCCGGGAGGTGTTGCGCCTGCTCTCTTGCGATTGGGGCTTCAGTCGCACACGCGCGGCAGAGGACGCGGACGAGTCGCTGCGCCAGTAGTGCCTGCACGGTCGCGGCGACGAGATACCGTTCGACGCCCATGTCCACCAGTCGTGTCACACCGCCGGGCGCATCGTTCGTGTGGAGCGTCGACAGGACCAGGTGGCCGGTCAACGCTGCCTGAATTGCCGTTTCGGCCGTTTCTGCATCGCGCATCTCGCCGACCATGATGACATCCGGGTCGTGTCGCAGGATCGCTCGCAGGGCGTTGGCGAAGTGCATGCCGGCCCGCCGGTTCACGGGAACTTGCGTCACGCCGGGGATCTGGTACTCCACCGGGTCCTCGACCGTGACCACCTTCACGCCGGGGGCGTTCAGCAGCTGCAACGCTGCGTAGAGTGTGGTGGTCTTGCCGGATCCCGTGGGGCCAGTGGCAAGCACCAGACCGGTCGGGCGCCGAAGCACCGTCGCCAATTGGGCGTGCAGCGCCGGCGGCATCCCCAGTTCGTCGAGCGTGCGCGCCCGCGCGCCATGGTCCAGCAGACGCAGTACGATGCTCTCGCCATGCATTCCGGGGAGCGTGGAGACCCGCACATCGACGTCACGGTCGGCCAGGCGAATGCGCGCGCGGCCATCCTGCGGCACGCGACGCTCGGCGATGTCCAACCCGGCGAGGAGTTTGATGCGGCTAACGGCGCCCGCCTGCAGGCCGCGCCCCAAGGTGGAAACGTCCCGGAGCACACCATCCATTCGAAAGCGCACGCGCACGCCGTCCAGGAGGCTCTCCACGTGAACATCCGATGCCCCGGCGCGGAGGGCGTCTTGCAGCATGACGTTCACGAACTGCACGACCGGCGCCTGGTTGGCAAGTTCTCGAAGGTCGCCCAGGTCGCCTGGTACATCCGGCGCGCGCTCGTTGTTGGAGTCGGCGGTCGGGCGCACCGCCGCCAGCAGCGCGGCCTGAATTTCCGCTGCTGGCACCTCGACGACTCGCACCGGATGCTGGAACATGCGCGCCAACTCGTCGGTCACGGTGGGGTCGAGGTGACGGCCAGCCGCGATGGACAATGTGCCGCCGGTATCCAGTGACAGCGGAATCAGACAGTGCTCCTGCAGGTAGCGAGCCGACAAGCGTCCCGCCAGCGGCCCTGACGCGGCACTGCGCAAGTCCAGCGTCATTGCCTAACGATCTCCGCCGTCGTTTGGCTTCTTCTTGATCAGCGAGTCCGGCACGGCGCCAGGCGTCTTGCCGTTCATCCGATCCCGAATGCGTTCGCGGAGCAGATCCGCATCGGTGTCGTTGCGAACGAGGTATGGCGTGACAAAGATGGCCAGCTCCGTCCGGTTGTTGGTGATGCTCTTGTTCTTGAACAGGTAGCCCAACAGTGGAATGTCGCGGAGGAAAGGAATGCCCGACTCGGTCTCTTCCCGGTTGTCGCCAATCAGGCCGGCGATGACCACCGTCTGTCCATGTCGAATCACTGCCCGAGTCGACGCCTCCCGCGTGGAGATCACTGGCGCGTCGAAGGCCGCGGCCACAGTCTGGCGAGTGAGCGTGCTGACCTCCTGCAGGATCTGCACGCTGACGTAGTCGTCCTGATTGATCGTGGGAATGATGGTGAGCTGGGTGCCGACGTTCTCATACTGCACGGCGCGATCGACCGCGATATCGTTGCCGAGCCGCTGCGATGAGATGAACGGCACGCGGCTACCGACGAGTACGCGTGCCTCACGATTGTTGGTGGCGAGTAGTTCCGGCGTGGAGAGCACCCGTACGTTGGACGTGGTGGAAATCGTCGCCAATACGGCGCGAACATTCGCGTTCCGCAGCGAGATCAGGCGCGTGACCAGGGTGGCTGAGCGTGCGGAATCTCCCGTGAAGGGATCGCCGAACGTGGACTCTACGCTGCCTCCGACTTCGTGCCAATCGATGCCCCACTGATCGCCCTTCCCGAGGGCAATCTCGGCGACCGTCACCTCAAACAGCACTTGGGCGGGGCGGATATCGAGCGCCTGGATCGTCTCCTGCAGCAAAGGGAAGTTGGGCGGCGACGTCCGAATCAGCACTGCGTTCGATGGGGCGTGTGGCACCACGGTCGTCTGACCCACCAATGCGCCTGGCTGCGCCCGGACGTTGGTGTCAGCGGCCATCGGTGCGGTCGGCGCACCGGCACGCGTATTCATGAGGTCCGTGCGTTGCCGGTACGAGTCCGACTCGCGCTGACGGAACGTGTCCAGCGTCCGTGAAAGACTCTGGTCGTCCAGGTTGCGGCTGCGCCCGCCGGTGGTCGCGATGCCGAAGAGTTGCGCGAGCGACTGTGCCAGGTCTTCGGCGTTGGCGTACTTCAACGGAACGACGTAGGTGCGGAGTCCCGCTTCGCCCGCCGGCGTCTCGTCCAACTTGCGAAGGAGCTGGAGGTAGCGTGCGACATTGGCGCCGCGGTCGGTGATGAGCAATGAGTTCGACCTGGCAACCGGTTCTATACGGGCGGATGGTCCGGCGATGCGCGTGAGCGCGGCGGCGCCTTCGTCCGCGCCAATGGACGTGAGCGGCACCAGCTGCGACACGATGCCAAGTGGCGCCGGATCGGGAAAGTCCATCCCAAAACGCACTTGTCCCGTGGTCGGTGCCTTCTCCGTCGGCAGCACCTGTGCCACGCTCCCCTGCTGCACCAGCACCAACCCGTTGGTCTCGAGCAATGTCTCGAAGACGCCGGGGAGCTCTCGGGGTGTCACGGGGCCAGAGGTCGAGAAGGAAATCCGCTTGTCGGGGATGTCGCCTAACGCCACGCTCACACCCAACGACTGTGCGACGGCGCGGATGACGTCACCCAGCGGTGCGTTCTGGAAGTCGAAGCGCATGCCGCCCGACTGCGGCGCTTGGGCCAACGCAAGGCTCGACGTCGCCAGCAAGGCGGCGGCGAACGACCCTGCTATCAGGTGCACACGAACACGTCGCGTCACGGACGTTCCTCATCTTTGGAAGACAGGCGCAACACCACGCGCCCCTGCGGACCCGCCAAGACCACGATGCGGGGCGCGATTGAGACCACGCGATACCCACCGTCACGGCCGCCCACGGGATACAAGCGCGGCCCCGGTGAGGCGGCGCTCAGATGCAACAACGCCTGATCCACCCCCCCGGTCACGACTGTTCCGTACAGGGCTGGGATGGGGCCAGATCCACCGCTCATCGCCAACCCCGAGTCGGGCATCACTGGTTCCACGCCAACGTCGGCCGCGGAATCGACCGGCTCATAACGTCGGCGCGGCGGCGTACGATTGGCGGCGAAGAGATTCGCCAGCACGATCTCCGTCGCCAGGCTGTCGGAGGACTCCAACATGGGCAGGGCCGGCGACATGGCCAGCTCTTCCACTGCCGGCTCTGCGCCATCGCTCGCCACCGGTCGCACGAACGACATCACACCCAGCACGATGCCGAGGGCGGTAACGCCACGCAGCAAGGCAGTGCCAGGGAGGTTCATTCTTGCCCCTCCGTCAGGTACGGCGCCCGCACCTGCAGCGAGACTTGCAGCAGGTCCCCGCGCAGGGCAGATGTCGACTGCACCGTCAGCTCCTTCACGTCCATGAGCTGTGGTCCGTGTTGCAGATACCCGAGCAGTTGAACCAGTCCATAGATGTCGGAGACGGCGGACACACTGGCGGGGATCGTCAGGCGTCCCTCGCTGGAATCGGCGACGCCGGCCACATCCAGGCGGCTCACGCTCACTCGACTCATGCGCGCGTAGTCCTGTAACACCCGCTGCAGTTCCGCCGCCACGAGGGCTGGCGCGCGCCCGCGCAACATGCGCGTGGGAGACGACGCCAGCAGCAGCTCACGCGAAGTGGCCGCGCTGTCAAAATCCGCCCGATGCCTCACATACGCTCGGAGCCTCGCGACTTGCTCCCGCTTGAGCGCGATTTGCGAATCCCGGTCCGATACGCGGCGCCAAGAAGGCAGCACCACAAAGGCCAGGGCGAGCGCGACCACACTCACCCACAACCCGATGAACACGGTTCGGCGTTCGCTAGCGCGCATGTTGCACCCCGAACGCAATAGAGAACGACTCCCGCATCCTCGGACCATCCCGGAAACGCGAGGTCGCGGCCACTGATCGCACGCGTTCCAATCGCCCGCTCTTGTCGAGCAAGGGGACCAGCTGCGACGCGTCAGCCGCGCTGCCATCCACTTGCCAGTCGTTGCCCTGCATGCGTAGGGACGTCACGACCACGTCGGAGGGAAGCACGCGACTCAGGAGCGCCAGTGTCTCCAGAGGCCGGCTGTCCGCGGCCGCTCGACCGCGCAACATCGCGAGCTCGTTCGTGCCGGCGAGCAACCGCGCCTGCGCCTGCAGCGCGGGCGTGGCCGATGCCGTGAGCGCACCAGACTCGCGAGTGAGCGACGCGAGCGACCGCTCCTGCCATCGTTCATACGACCAGCCGGCGAAGAGCAGGGAGGCCGAGGCGGCCACGCCTAACAACGCCACACGACGTTGACGCCGGCGCACCGTGTCGGCGCGAAGCTCCGGCAAGCTGAGTTGTCCAGTCAGCGAAAGGTCGATGCCGCGAGCGACACCTACGGCGGCCTGAAACGGCGCCACTACGCCTCCCGCGGATTGCAGCGGACGCGCCCCGTTCCGGTCCACGTGCGGCGGCAATCGGCGGGCGGCGCGCAGCTGGCGGTCGCGCAGCTCAATGACGCTCGCCCCATCGCCTTCATCGAGCACGAAGTGACCGTCACCCGGGACTACGCGCGCAATCGCGAGCGGCGAGGCTTCGATGCGCTCGACCGGCGCCCACTCGCGGAACGCGGCAAGCCACCGCGTGAGGTCATCACGCGCCACGGCGAACGCCATGCCGCTGGCATCGTCCAGACCCGTCACCAAGTCCGTGTCGGTCGACGCAAAGTAGCGGTCGGGTTCCAACTGCAACATGCGCTCGCGTTCCGCTGGCGGCGCTGGCGGGAGGTCGACACGCTTCAGCTCCAACAGTCCCAGTCCGAGCGCGATGGCAATGCGGTCGGCCGGACCGAGCGCGGCGCGCAACTCGGCGATCGCCGCCGCGGGGCGCGCCGGATCCCACGGGACGCGGTGCGTGGCTGCCGCGCTGGCCCTCCACCGGGCAAGCCGCACTCCGCGCGCCTCACCAGCCGTCAGCTCGATCCCGACGACGTGACTCACAGGGCACGCTCCCGCCAGTGCACCAACACCAGCCGGTTTCCCGATACGGCGTACACAACCTGGATCTCGTGCGTGTACGGATGCCCCGACCGCCAGCCGCGCGATACCAGCACCAGACGCGACGGCTCGGCGTGGATCTCGCCACCCGCGACACTACGCACCAGCGGCGACGCCGTTACGCCGTTGATCACGCCATCGCCGTCCACCGTCAGGTACGGCGCGGCCTGGATCGCGACCCGCTCATCCACCAGCCGCAACGAACGCAACTCCTCCAGGCTGCTCAGCGGGCGAATCATCCGTGTGGTGCCACCGCTGTCCAGCAGCATTCGCGTGTTCGTGACCGGCCCGTCGCGACGTTCAATCCACCCCCGGATCCCTCGCGCCGTGGTCGCAGCCTGCCCCAGATCCGTGAAGTGCGAGAAGAATCGCGCCAGCTGCTCCTCGGTGGCCGCGTTCACATCCAGACGAGCGCTGGCATCGGTGACCGCCACCGCAAAGCGGGCAACACCCAACACCACCGTATCACCGGCAGGCTGCTGCAGCTCCAACCCGTTCAGGAAGTGTTGCCGAGTCGCCGTATCCGCAAGCGTGGCCAGTGTGTCCTCGATGGCTGCTACCATGGCCTCGATGCCACTCTCGGCGGCGTAGCGCGCCACAGCACGTGCACGCGCGTTGCCGGCGACACCGACGGCGCCTTGCGTGTCGCGGGCCAGCCCCGCAGCCACCGCCCCAAGGATCACCACGATCCAAAGGACCAACACCAACGCCACACCGCGCCGAGTCCGCGTCGCCATGCCATGCACGCGCGTGGCGGCCGGGAGGTGGAGGTCGAGCCGGTCGGGCCGCCTCACTGGGAGTACCTCACGGGTGGCTCCAACCCGAGCCGAACGACCAATGGCGTGCCGTCGGGTTTTCCGTCGGCACCAACGAACGAGATCCATGCCGCTCGTGGCGCCCGTCCGGCATCGTCCCACACCTCGCGCCACGGAGCGCCAGGCGCGTCCGCGCGCACGCGGATGTCCAGTCCACGAGCGCCGGCGAACACTCCGTGGTAGCGACCCTCTTCTCGTGGAACATCGGCGACGGCGTCAATCACTACCGCGTCATTGCCCCCGAGCGTCACGACCCACGCCTCGCCGGTACCCAAGGGCGGCAACATACCGCGCGTCACGAGCCGCAGCCGATCGTGAGGCAGCCCGTCCGCGCCCACCGAATCGATCAATTCAAAAACGGCGGGACCGCCAGCTATCCCCGGGAGCGCGTGCCGAAGCGCATCGACGAGGACCTCGCGAGCCGCGGCGCGCTCCTGAATACCGTCGCGCACGCCCTGCACACGTTCGCTGGTGGCGAGTCCGGTCTGCACGGCGCCATATGCCAGAGTCACCACCACGAGGGAGATGACCAGCGCGATCATCAACTCGACCAGGGTAAATCCTCGGCGCATCACGCGGGACCTCGCGACAGCCGTCGCAGCTCCATCGTGCGGCCATCGGGCATTCGCACGGAGACGATTACTTCGTTCACACGACCGCGCCACGGGCGTCGTTGCACCTGAACGATCGCCCCTTTGGCGTCCGTGGTCACTCCCTCGACCTCCACGTCATCCGTGGCTAATGCCGTCTCCATCGCCGACTCGGCGATCGCGGTGGCATGCGTCCAATCCGATGCGTCTCGCACGGCGCGCGCATCTCCCTGGAAAACCTCCAGGAAGCCAACGGCGCTCATCCCCAGGATCACTAGGGCCAGGACCGCCTCGAGCAGGGTCATGGCCGAGCCCCCCGCCGCGCGCCCGTCAGGGCACACGGATCCTCGCCCGTCGGACTACCCGTTAGGCAGGCACCCAATGGCGAGAGTCGAACCACCAGTGGCGCATCGATCCGGGCGGTCGTGTGGCCACTCGCCAATGACGCCGTGTCGACGTCCAAATCGCCCCGCACGCTCCAATAGCCGTCTGGTGCAACACGCAGCGTCACCCACTGCGAACGCCGAACGGCAACATCAGCGGCCGTTCGCACGGTCGCGGCCATGGTGGCCTCTTCGCGTCGCACCGGCGAAAGTGAAGGCAGCGTGAGCGCGGCCACCAAGGCCAGCACCAGCATGGTCACCGCGACCTCGATGAGCGTGAAGCCCGCCGACGCACGACGCCTGGTTAGGGGTGCTGCGCATGCCAAGGGATGCATTAATCGCCCGCTGCCTCTGCCTTCATTAGAGATGTGGCGGCCCGCGAAATTGGATCTGAGTGTAAATCAGTGTCAAATAATGACGCACAAGTCGGCACAAGGCTTACAGTTGGTCAACTCGACGGAGCTTCGCTTTGGCGCAGCGTGCAGATCCCGGACATCCTTTCGGGACGTTCACCCTGATGGGCGCCCAGCGGGTCCCTTTGCCGTCGCGGTAGTCACACGACACTTTTCGCCACGCCGAACCGCCGTCCCCCGCAGGAAAGGAAGCCAGCTCAAGCTGAGTCAGCATTACAATCAGCCTGCTGCGAGATTCACACATGGGATCTGCATCACAAAACCGCCGCCCGAATCGGGTCGAAGTCGGCTGGCCAGCGGACGGCTGGTGGCATAGGGTGTACCCATGAGCCCCGCATACGACGTGATTGTGGTGGGATTGGGCGTCATGGGTAGCGCGACGAGCCTCACACTGGCGCGCCGCGGGCTTCGCGTTCTGGGCATCGATCGTCACGTCCCCCCGCACGTGCATGGTTCATCGCACGGCAAGACACGGATGATCCGCGAGGTCTACCACGAGAATCCGTTCTATGTGCCGATGGTGCGTCGCGCGTACCAACTATGGGAGGAGCTGGGGCACGACGCCGGTGGTCGCACCTTTCTCGTAAAGACCGGTGGGCTCTACATCGGGCCGAACGAGTCACCGACGGTGAAGGGGTCACTGGCGAGTGCGATGCAATTCCGGATTCCACACGAGGTGCTATCGGCCGGCAAGTTGCATCGTCGATTTCCCACCTTTTCGCCGCTGGACGAGTGGGTTGGTGTGTACGAGCTGCGCGCCGGCGTGCTTCACGTCGATCCGATCCTCGAGTCGCTCTTGACGATGGCTCGCGCCAAGGGCGTGGAGTTTCGCGTTGGAGAGGAGGTGAAGACGATCGAGAGTGTCGGCGGGGGGGTGCGGGTGACCACCACGCGGGGTACGCACGATGCACGACAGGTGGTGGTTGCGGCAGGGCCGTGGGCGCCACAGCTGCTGTCGGATCTATCGTTGCCGCTGACGGTCGAGCGCGAAGTCTCGCACTGGTTTGAGCCGGCGCGCGACGAGCACTTGTTTGCCGGCGATCGGATGCCCGTGTCCCTGTGGGAGTTCGGTCCCAACAAGTTCTTCTACACGATTCCAGACGTCGGCGATGGCGTGAAGGTGGGCTTTCACCACTCGGGCGAGTTCACGTCGGCGGACGCTGACCGACGTCCCGTGGGGCCCGATGAGTTGGCGCGCATCACTGACATGCTTCGCCGATTCCTGCCCTTTGCCAAGGGGCACCTCCGGCAGTCGGCGACGTGCCTGTACACGAATACGCCGGACGGCTCTTTCATTGTGGACCGACATCCCGCGCACCGTGGGGTGATCGTGCTGAGCGCGTGCTCGGGTCACGGCTTCAAGTTCGCTCCGGTCCTGGCCGAATGCGTTGCTGACCTGGTCGCGGGACAGAAGCCAGCGTTTGACCTGTCGCCGTTCGCGCTGGGGCGCTTCCGCGGGCGCGTGGCGACGTGAACCCGACGGGGAGCACTGCTGCGATGGCCGCGCACTCCTCGCTCCTTGCGATCGAGCGCGATCGTGCCGAGCGCCTGCTGAACGGCGTCCGGTTGGTCGTGTTGCTGCTGCTGGGGATGGCGGCGTTGGTATATGCGCCGTCCCTGTCGATCCCGCTCGACATCGTCAACGTAGCCGTCCTGTTGCCGATGCTGGCGTGGACGCTGCTGCAACACCGGATCTACTACCGGCGGCCCATGCTCCCCGAGTGGTTGTCGCTGGCAAACCCGATCGTGGACATCACCGCGGTCACCTGTCTGCTGGCCGGCTACGGCATCGCGCAATCCGCGTCGCTGGCACTCAAGACGCCGATGTTCGCTGGGTATTTCATCATCCTCGCTGCACTACCCGTCGCGTCGTCCACACGCAAGGCGCGCGCAGTTGCGGCCCTGGCCGTGCTGGAGTATGCCATTCTGGTGGTGGCGTTCCTGGCCACGGGGCGATTGGGGATCGTGCTCAGCCCCGTGGCGGCGAGCGCGGCACAGGCCGTGTCGCCACTGGACGAGGGCGCCAAGGTATTGCTGCTGGCGTGTGCCGGGGCGGTCGCGACGTATGCGACGCGATGGCAGGAGCGTCTCAGCTCGCGTTACTCACAGGCCACGCGCGAGAGCGAGCAGTTGCAGACGCGACTGGCGCAGGCTCAACTGCAAGCGTTACGGTTGCAGCTGAACCCACACTTCCTGTTCAATACCTTGAACGCCATCACGGCCCTCGTACACACGGATCCGCATGCCGCTGAGCGAATGATCATGGGGCTGTCCGAACTCCTGCGCATCTCCCTGGGCTCGGTGGGCGAACAGGAAGTCCCACTGTCCCGCGAATTGGAGGTGCTGGAGCACTATCTCGACATCCAGCAGGTGCGCTTCGCCGATCGGTTGCAGGTGCAGTACGCCGTGGCCCCCGAGACGGAGCGAGCGCTGGTGCCTAACCTCCTGTTGCAGCCGCTGGTGGAGAACGCCATCAAGCACGGCATCGCACCGCGGGCTGCGTCGGGGCGAATCGTCATCGTGGCGCGACGCAACAACGGAGCGCTCCTGTTGGAAGTGTCCGATGATGGCACCGGCAGCTCTAACGGTACACCGACGGGTGAGGGGGTAGGGCTGCGCAACTCTCGCGAACGCCTGCGGTCCCTCTACGGTGACGACCACCGCTTCGACGCCGCTCCCCAACCGGCGGGTGGGTATCGAGTGGTCATCGAGCTGCCGTTTCACACCACGCCGGTCGGCACACACCACGACCTCGGGTCCGTTGAATGAGCACCGACATCGATCGCGTGCGCGTCCTTATTGTCGATGACGAGCCACTGGCGCGTGGGCACCTGCGCTCCCTGCTGGAGGCCCGCGACGATGTGGAGGTGATCGGCGAGTGCGGAGACGGCGCGAGCGCCGTGGAACACATCCTGTCGCAATCGCCGGAGCTCGTGCTGCTCGACGTGCAGATGCCGGAACTCGATGGCTTAGCCGTGGTGCGCCACTTGGGCCCGTCACGCATGCCGCCGACCATCTTCGTTACGGCATACGACGCCCACGCCATTGCCGCGTTCGAAGTGCACGCCCTCGACTACATCCTCAAGCCCGTCAATCGCGCCCGCTTTTCAAAGTCCATCGACCGCGCCGTGGCGGAAGTACGCCGGAAGGAACCGGCCGCACAGAAGGAAGCACTGGCCCGGTTGATGGAGGAGCTGGCCGCCGAACGCGATGCCTTGGCGCGCATCGCGGTAAAGTCCGGGGAGCGCGTGTTGTACCTGAAAGTGACGGACATCGACTGGATCGAAGCAGCCGACGACGTGGTGAAGCTGCATGTCGGAAAGCAGGTACTCGAGCACCGGGTTACCCTGACGCAGCTGGAGCAGCGCCTCCCCGCGAAGAAGTTTGCGAGGATCCACCGCTCCACCGTCGTCAATGTGGATCGGATCCGGGAATTTCAGCCCTGGTTCCAGGGCGACTGGCTGGTCATCCTGGCCGACGGCACGAAGCTTCAGTCCGGGAAGAGCTATCGCACGCGTATGCGGGAGTTGATGGGGTCGTAGCGCGTACGCGGCCGGAACGCCGCATTGCAGCGTTCCAGGCGTCCCACCATTGGCGTTTGGAGCGGCTCGAAAAGGCGAGTCTGCAGGCTGCTGGGGTGAGTAGGTCTGCCCGGACCCCCAATTCTTCACCGCGCCGGGAACAACTTTCACCCGCTCCGACACCCCACTCACCGCCCGCGCGTTGTGGCTGCTCGGCCTGGCGTTTACCCTCACGCTCGGAAGTGCAGACCCCCCGCATCTCCAGCAGCAGAGTGAGCCATGAGTGTGAAATTAGTCATATACGCAGTCGCCATCGGAGCCCTCGCCGCGTGCGGGGGAGGCGGTAGTGATGGTGGTGGGATTACGAATCCACCGCCCGTCACGCAGAAGCTGGGTTCCATTACTGTTGCACCCGCCAGCTTGAACTTGAATGCCGGGGCCACAGGTACACTGACCGTTCAGGCCTTGGACGAGACCGGGGCGCCGATTACCTCGGCGTCGGGCTACGCGTACACGTCGAGCACACCCGCCGTCGCCGAGATCTCGGGTTCAGGTTCCGTCCTCGCCATTTCGGCAGGGGCATCGACTATTACCGTATCGCTGACGCTCGATGGCGTGACAAAGACCGCGACCACGACCGTCAACGTGACCGGTCAGTTGCCTTCGTCCGAGAGTATCACCGCCGGCACCAACAACGCCTTCGCTCCTGCGTCCGTCATCATTCGAAAGGATGGAAAGGTGTCGTTCTCGTTCGGAGCCGTAACGCATAACGTGACGTTCGATGCCGCCGCGGGAGCTCCCACCAACATCGGGAACAGCTCGGGGACGATTGTCGAGCGCACCTTCAATACCGTTGGAAACTTCAGCTTCGTTTGTGGATTGCACGCCGGGATGTCCGGCACGGTGGTCGTCCGCTGAAGCGTTAGCTGTTCGAGCAGCGGACATGGGAATGAGAACTGGGAACGTACCGACGTCGACCGTGGGGGTGGAGCAGGCAGGTGGTCGCCGGCGGTACGTCTCCTGGTTTCCCGATCTCATCGCCCGCGTCCCAGCGAGGGTTCGTACGAAAGCAGGGACGGGGACTGGATCATGAGCAATGCGTGCGCCGTCACGCTCGACAGCCGCAACACCTCGGTGGCCTTTGCCGTTCGCTGGTGGGGATTGCTCACCGTGCGTGGCCACTTCGAGGAGTTGAACGGGGAGCTCATCATCCCGAACGGCGAGATCTCGACCGCTACCATGCGGCTGGAGGTGTGCGCCGACAGCGTCAGCACTGGCATCGCGCTCCGTGACCGACACCTGCGCGGCCCGCAATTCCTGGATGCCAAGCGCTACCCCCGCATCACGTTCTCCAGCACGCAGGTGGAGCGCTTGGATGGCGCGATTACGGTGACCGGACATCTCTCGCTTCGCGGCGCCGAGCGTGTCATTGTCGCGCGGTGTCCACTCGGCTACGCCGAAGGGGAGGGGATCGGTTCCACGGTGTCGATGGCGACCGAGCTCGCGATCCCGCGTCTTCCGCACGGTGTCGGTTCGGCAGTTGGGCTTCAGCGATTGAACCCACTGCTTGCCGCTATTGGCGATCGGGTGAGTGTGTCGATCAGGGTGCTCGTGCCGGCAAGTCGGTTGCTGCCCGCGCTCCTTCCCGCCCTCGGGCGCTGACCGCCCACGACGCTTCCTCGGCGTCGCCGCCGGGCGTTTGCCGCGTGCGCGGTCTGACGACTCCGTCGCTGACATCCGACGTCATGTTACGTCGCCCGTCGTTTGCCTGACATCCGTCCGATGGGTGCGGGAGACATCGCCGATGCAGGGACATACCAGCGCGCGTGTGAGAGGTCGCCGCTAGTTGACCGCGATACTCCTGACAAGGCTGTTGTTGGCGCTTCAACTGGCGACGCTCGTTCATTCAGCCCATTCGACCAAATAGGCGGCGCGAGCCTGCGGCCTGTCGGCAGCCGCCGATGACAGGTGTCACTTGGCGTGACCCGCTGCGACTGACGGTCAGGGTGCTCGTGCCGGCAAGCCGGCTGCTCCCCGCGCTCCCTCCCGCCCTCGCGCGCTGACCGCCCACGACGTTTCCACGGCGTCGCCGCGCACACCGTAGATCGTGTCATTCAGGTGCGTGACGACGCAGACATGGTTAGGCACGATGCGCACCTGCTCCCCAACGCGCGGGCGCCAATCGGTGCCTCCCAGGTCAAGGATCCCGTGCTCCTCCGACATGCGGGAAACGTGGACGTCGTGCCGGTCGTACAGCACACCGAACCCTTCGCCATCGGCGCCGCGCACCGGCTCCCTGCCTAACGCCTTGCTCCCCGCGTCGATCACCGCCTGACCCGGCACCGCCGTGCTGACCACCGTGGCCAGGACGGTGAAGGCGCAGTCGTCCCACGCGCAGGCGCCGATTTCCATCGTGCCCCGGTCGTTGTAGACGTAGGTGCCCGGGCGGATTTCGGTGAGCCCTTTGATCACGTGCGATTGCCACATCGTGGGCGTGCTCCCCCCACTCACCACGTCCGGCGCGCACCCCGCGGCATCCAGCCGGTCAAGCGCAGCGTGCAGGTCCCTGCCGAGTTTCGCCATGCCGTCCGCTTGGGCACCCACCGGTTGCCGGATGTGTCCCGGGTAGTAGGCGATGCCGCGGTAGACGAGGGGCGGCTTGCTCTTCACCAGGCGAATGAGTCGGATGGCTTCGTCAAGCTGGGGTACGCCCACGCGATGCATGCCGACGTCGAGTTCTATATACACGCCGACCTGGCGGTCGGCGGTTTGCGCGGCATCCGCCAGCTGCATCACCGCCTCTTCGGAGTCCAGTGATACCGTGAGCTTCACATCGGCCGGCAGGGCCATCACGCGGGCCAGTTTCTGTGCGCCAAGCAGTGGGTAGGCGAGGAGAAGGTCCTTGGAGGCCTGGCTCATGACCTCGAGTTCGCGCGGGGTGGCGCAGGTGAGGCCGACGGCGCCGAGTCGAATCTGTTCGGTGGCGACGG
Organism: Gemmatimonadaceae bacterium; assembly: GCA_044224875.1. Lineage (GTDB taxonomy): Bacteria > Gemmatimonadota > Gemmatimonadetes > Gemmatimonadales > Gemmatimonadaceae > JABAQJ01. The sequence continues at coordinate 58,661 of JBGAJQ010000019.1, forward strand.
TGAGGGATTTGTGGGTCTTGATGTGGGGGCGGAGGGCGAGGCCATGGGACGTGGCGTAGGTGGCCATGCCCTGGAGGTTCTTGGCGAGGCGATCGAGGTCGACTACGGGAACTGGGGTTTCGAGATCGGTCAGGTGCATCGGGAGGCAACGGAGGGCGTGGCGGCCGTTCGCTACGTGACGGGGCAAAGAGCGTGAGCGGTGACGGAGGAGAAGGTAGTACGGGGCGATGGAGTGGTAAGGGAGTGGCAGCGTGGAACGCTCGCACGTGGCGTGTGACGAGAGCGCGCCAAGGTGTGGGCTATCGGGAGCGGCGAAGCGCCTGTCTTCTCTGGACCTGTTGGACAGTGCATGGGTGGTGCGCTCCACCAGGCCGCATGGCGTCATGACGCCGCGTATTCCGTCGGACACGGCTCACGGTTACGGCTACGCGTGGCACTTCCGCTCGACCCTCGTCCATGGTCGCCGAGTTGGGTATCAGTGGGCGGGCGGAAACGGGGGGCAGCTCATCATCGTGGTGCCGAGTCTTGACCTGGTGATCGGGTTCACCGGCGGCGACTACGCGCAGGCTCGGAAGTACCTGCGCTGGGAGATCGAGGAACTGCCGCGTCTCCTGGAGTCGGTTGTTGCCGTGCCGGCAGGGAGGGGTGGCGCTTGAACGACGAGCCCCATGGTCGCTCCGTGTCGCTGTTCCCACCGCCGCTGATCGATCACATTCCGAGCATGGCAAAGACGGATCCACCGATCGAGCGCGTGCGCGCACTCGCCAGCAAACTGCCCGGCGTGGAGGAAGGCACGACCTTTGGCTACCCGGCATTCAAGGTGAACGGCAAGGCGTTCGCCTGGTTTCCGCGAAAGAGAGAGGTGGAGGATGGTTCGCTCGGCGTTCGAATGGACTTCGCCGAGCGGGACTGCCGTGTGGCGAAGAACCCAAAGGCGTACTACATCACGCCGCATTACGAGAACTACACATCGGTCCTGACGCGCGTATGGGAACTCACGGACGCGCAGCTCCGTGCGCTGCTCAAGGTGGGCTACGCGTTCGTGACGGCACCCAAGCCGAAGAAGAAGCAACGCGGATAGTCCAACCTCCCCGACCGTCCATCGGTAGGAGACGTTGCCCTCAGCCCGATGCCAGTTGTCGGTGACAGTCGCAACCTCAACCTACTCGAGCACCACCAGGTCAAACGAATTGTCCTGGAGGGTGCGCCGCCAATCACGACAGATCACGCGTACCACGAGATCGACCCCCACGATGCGCCAGTAGCCGACGCTGCACCACGCCGCCACGTCGCCGACCGCACTGACCTGCGCGGTGAGCCCCACGCCCTTCACCCCCAACCCCGCAAACACCACATCGGCCTGCCCGGGCCCCACGCGGGTGCTCGTCACGGAGCCGCCTGACGAGTTGTATCTGCGCGTCGTCGACCCCGACGTGTCCCAGCTCGCGAAGCCGGCGCGTCGGCCCGGACGGCCACTCGAGAGATAGGCAAACGTGAATCCCGCAAGCGCGTTCGCGCCGCTCCCGGCATCGTGGCAGAACAGCTCGGCGTCTGTGCTCGTGGCACTGAGGCCACAGAGACGGTCGAGCGCGGACGGACCGCCACTCATGTTGAACACTGAAGTCATGTATGTCCACTGTGCGGGTGGCGTAGAGGGCGCCACATAGAGCACGTAGATGGCCGGCGCAGGTGCAACGTCGACACTACCGGGACCGACACCGGGCGAGCTGAACGACGGAAAGGGGTCGCCATTCGGCGCGACGAGAGCGAAGGCAAACGGCGAGGGCAGTGAGCCGGTGCCAAGCATCAGCAACGTGAACGTCGCATCCAGCCGTGTCCGCGCGTCTACTCCACAAAAAACGTTCACGAGCAACTCGGCTCCGAAGGCATCCCACGAGGCGGGTGTACAGCGTGCGCCGCTGCCACCATACGTCGTCACCAGGATGGTCTCGGTGTGAGCAGGTACAATATGTCCGGTGCCCATCCCGCCGAGGCTGACGAGGTACGAGCCCGTACCCATGCGTGTGACCCTGTTTGGCTGTCCGAGCGCATTGTACGACGTCTTCGCCTGAGGCGTATACGGGACCAGGAGTGGCGTCGATGGTTGGTCGGCCAGCACGTAGGCGAAGCGGCTGCTCACTTTCGGCGGATTTGGCGGGTCCAGGTCGGCAACAGATTCGGGCGGGTGCGCCCGCGTCCCGGGTTCGGTCAGTGCGCGATCGGCGCACGCGGTCGTGAGGAAGAAGATGGCAAACATGCCCCTTGCGACCCGCGCTTGACACGACTTCGTGGCCAAGGACATCGGAACGATCCTCCACCCGGCGATGTACGGAACTCCCCGCTGAGCCCGACTGTGCTGCGAGTGGGCCCGCTCGTCTCGGCCGACGAGTCCTGCAATCTAAGTGCCGGTCGTTAGGATCGAAGAGGAGGGTTCGAGTGGAGCGGCTGTCGGCGCACGACTCCTCGCCGGGCACCCCAAAATCTGGGCGAAGGGCGGCCGGGTTGAAGCCCTTCGGACCGGACTCAGGCGCGCGGTGCGCAATCACGCATGGCACACACCATCCGGTGATGAGGGGAACGTCCTCGCCGCAGCATGACGTCACCGACGGCTCTCGGCCACATCAGGGGTCATTGCGCATCCGGCGGCTAGTTCGTGAGCAGCCACATCCACTCGCCCGTCAGGGACGTAGAAGTACGTCCCCACCCATGTCCCCATGTCGACCAATCCCCTTCTCGCCACCGTCCGCGGCATTTACGAAGCCTTCCAGCGCGGAGACATCGCGTCCATCCTCGACACCCTTGCCGACGACGTCGCCTGGGAATCCTGGACCGACAACTCGGCCCAAGCGGCCGGGGTCCCGTGGCTCAAGGCGGGCACCGGCAAGGGCGCCGCGGCCGCCTTCTTCCAAGGCGCGGCGTCAATGACCATCCACCACGTCGAAGTGCGCGACTTCCTCACCTCCGAGAGTCAGATCGCTGTGGAATTCGTCATCGAGGCAACCGCCCCGTCGGGGTACCGCTACCGCGACGAAGAGTTGCACCTGTGGAGCTTCAACGCGACAGGAAAGGTCGTCCGCATGCGGCACTACACGGATACTGCGAAACACATCCGCGCCGCGGCAGCGCCCGGCAGGTCGTAGGTGCGCCGTTAGGCGAAGATCCTAGTTCTGCACCCGCTGACCACCCAACCGCCTCACCGCGCCGCCGATCATCACCAGCGATGGATGCCCGAGTGCCTTGAACGACTCCAGTGGATTCCCATCCACCACCTGCAAGTCCGCAAGCTTCCCATTCTCCAGCGTCCCAAGTTCCGCTTCGCGGCCCAGGATAATCGCACCGTTCCTGCTGGCGGCACCGATCGCCTCCAGCCGCGTCATGCCTAACCGCACGAAGTGCTCCATCTCCGCGAAGTACATCTGCGGATAGTTCTTCTCCATGAACTCGAGCACCGCGTCCGTTCCCATCCCCATCACGATGTGCCGCTTGTTCGCCTCGCGAAACAGATTGTCGTGAAAGGCCATCGACCAGCCGCGCTTGTCGCGGAGGTACTGAATCTGCGGGATCACCGTGGGATAGTCGTACAGGAGTCGACTGACCTCCATGGTGGGGACGATGTGAATGCCGCGCTGCGCAATGAGGTCGAGATCCTCGACGTTCATATAGAGGTGCTCGATGCACTGGACGCCGGCCAGCACGGCGCGCCGAGTCATGCTGGGCGGTTCGGTGTCGGAATAGCCGCCGCCGTGACTCGTGATGTGCATGCGGCGGATCTTCGCTTCATCGGCCGCAGCGTCCGCCTCTTCCTGCGTGAACGGCGGTGAGATCTTGATGTACTTGAAGCCTGCTTCATCCATCTTGCGCACGGCTTCGCGGAATCCATACGGGCCGTTGGCGAAGTAGGACCAGCTGGGCCCGTGCCCGGCGGTTGTCGTGATGAGCTGTCCAACGGCGTGCAGCCGCAACGAATGGATGTACCCAAGTCGCTCGGCGGCTTCCAGCGCCTGCATCGGTTCTACCATGCCGCCAACGTCACGCACGGACGTCACTCCGGCATCGACGAACTTCTCCATGAAGTAGAGGCCACGCAGCGTCGACAGGCTGTGCGAAGGCTCTTCGGCGCCGGGCGGATACACGAGGTGCACGTGGAGGTCAATGAAACCGGGGAGGATGTACTTTCCGGCCACTTCGTATCGCTTGGCGTCCGCCGGGATGTTCACGCTGCCACTCGGGCCCACGGCGACGATGCGGTCACCCCGCACCAACACGGTGGCGTTGCTCACGGGTGGCTTGCCGGTGCCGTCGATGAGCGTGCCACCGGTGATGGCGATGGTGGTGACGGGCGCCTGCGCGATCCCGGCCGTGGGTGCTGCGCCCAAGAGGCCGAGCGCCAGGAGGAGTACGGTTGATCTGACGCTGGTTGAAACCGCTCGCGAGTGCGCGCCAAGCATGGGAGTGCCTTTCTCGTAAAGGATGCGGGGAAAATGCGCACTGAGGGGAGGCGCGCAACCCCGCGCCTTCAGGCGCGCGAATACGAGCTATAAATTGTCGTTAGGATGTCCCGGTGAGCAGCCCCGCGTCACTCCTCATCTTCGCGATCGCGGCGATGCCGTGCGCATTGCGCGGCCAAGCGACGCGTCTTCCGCTATCCACCACGGATCGGCTTCGCGCTGACGGCACAGTACTGGATACCGCCAGCTTCAAAGGATCGCGCGCGGTGCGGGTGGCGATCGACCCGGTCGTGGCACGAAAGCCGGAGTATCTCAATGGGTCGATCGATCCCGAGGAGCTCGTGTTGGTCGATGGAGTCGCCTTCGCCAACGGGGTGATCGAAGTGGAGGTGGCAAGCGCACCGGCCGAAGGCGCCGGCCCGGGTGCACGCGGCTTCGCCGGCATCGCCTTTCGGGTGCAACCAATCCGGAGTGAGTCTGACCGACCGACGTATGACGCGTTCTACATGCGCCCGACGAACGGACGCGCGGACGACCAGGAGCGCCGCAATCACTCGGTGCAGTACATCTCACACCCCGATTGGACCTGGTCCCGCCTTCGACAGGAGACGCCGTCGCGCTACGAAGCGTATGTGGATCTGGAACCCAACACGTGGACGAAGCTCCGTATCGAGGTGCGTGGCGACAAGGCTCGGTTGTACGTGCACGGGCAAATGCAGCCGACCATGATCGTCAACGACGTCAAGTCGGGCACGTCGGCAAGCGGTGGGGTGGCTTTGTGGATTGGCCCGGGGACGGTGGCGTACTTTCGAAATCTGGTCGTCACTCCGGAATAGCCTAACGCACGCTCGTTACCACCCCAGCACAAGGCGCACTGTCGTGCCGCATTTTGGTCCGCAGCTGCTTCGCACTCCGAAAACCCAAAGGGGCAGGCACGAGGGCTCGTTTGGCGCTAGCTTCCAGTCATGGACGATACCCGCCCCGAGGCCGCAGCCGTACTCCGCGCGATCATCGCCCGCCAGACGCCGGCCGAGCGACTCGCGGCGGGCATCCGGTTGTCGGAAGAGGTCCGTGAGGTCGCCTTGGCTGCGCTACGCGCGCGTCACCCCGATGAACCGCTCCTCGCGTTGATCGAGCGTCTGACCGGGGAGCCTATGCGTCCGATGGCCCGATCGGGGCCGTTACCCGTACAGTGAGCCTCGCGAAGTTTTTCGGAATCCTCGCCGAGGCGCTCGCGGCGGAGAGTATTCCGTCCATGCTCACGGGATCCATGGCCGCCGTTGTTCGCGGCGCGCCGCGGGCAACGATGGATGTCGATCTCGTTATCGCTCCGACGGAGGGTGCGCTCGACCGGTTTGTGGAGCGGATCGAGCGCGCCGGACTCTATGTCTCTGTGGATGCTGCGCGCGAAGCGTTGGAAACAAAGACGATGTTCAACGTCATCGACCCCACGAGCGGCTGGAAAGCAGACTTGATCATCCGAAAGGCGCGCCCCTTTTCCGAGGCGGAGTTTGCACGACGAGAGCCCGCGGAGTTACTGGGCATCGAGGTCGCCGTGGCGCGTATCGAGGACCTGATCGTGGCAAAGCTGGAGTGGGCGTCACTCGGGGGGTCTGCCCGTCAGCTCGATGACGTGCGAGCACTCATGCGCGTCGCTGGCACGAACCTGGATCGGGCGTACATGTCGGGCTGGATCGACTCCTTGGGGCTTACGGCGACCTGGGACGCGGTCGCGAAGTAGAGGCATCCTGCTGCGGCCAGTGGACTCAATACCACCCTAACACCTTCCACCAGCCGAGTCCCAGCACCGTCCACACCGTGATGGTGACCAGCGATACCACAAACCCCAGTCGCCACCATTCCTTCTGCGTCACGTAGTGCGATCCGAAGTAGATCGGCGCGGGCGTGGTACCAAAGTGCGTGAGGCACGCGCAGAGGTTGGAGAAGTACGCCAGCAACATCACCGCCAGAAGCGGCGGCGCTCCGGCGGCAATCACCACCACCAGGAAGGGTGTATACATCGCCGTGGCGTGCGCCGTGATGCTGGCGAAGCCGTAGTGGGCGTAGAAGTAGATCAGCAACAGGATGGCCAGCGCCGCGCCCCAAGCGAGGCCCGTGGTATACCCAGCCGCCAACTCGGCGAACTTCTTGGTGATCCCCGTCTCGCCTAACGCTTCGGCCATGCGTACCAGGCCACCGTACCAGATGAAGACGTCCCACGCCGGACGTTCGCCGGTCACGTCATCCCACGACAGGACCTTCGTGAGGAGCAGGATGCACACACCGAACAGGGCCACAATGGCGTAGTTGATCTTGTGAACGGACATCGTCATCCAGAGTCCGGCGACGATGGCAAACACCATCATCGTCAACTTCTCGTCGCGGGACATGCCGCCCATCTTGCTGAGCTCCTCGCGGGCCAGTTCGGTGGCGTGCGGTGTGTGCTTCACCTCCGGCGGATACAACCGGTAGATCACGAATGGAACGATGAGGAGCGACGCCAACCCGGGCACGATGCTGCCGAGGATCCAGCGGGTGTACGTGAGGTCTACGTGGGCGGTGGTGAGCGCGAACTTGGCGATGAGGACGTTGGAGGCCTGGCCCGTCAGGTACATCGCGCTGCAGATGACGTCGCACTGGTAGACGGCGAACATGAGGAACGAGCCGAGCCGTCGCCGCGTGGGTCCGGGGGTGGAGTCGTAGGCCTCGGCAAGGCTCTTGGCCACCGGGAAGATGACGCCGCCGGCCCGTGCGCCGTTGGACGGGACGAACGAGGCCAATACGACATCGGTGGAGACCAGCGCATATGACAAGCCGAGCGAGCGCTTGCCTAACGCGCGAATGAACAAGAAGGCGATGCGACGGCCCAGTCCGGTGCGGATGATCGCTCGCGAAATGAAGAACGCGCAGAGCACCATCCAGACGATGGGGTCGGCGTAGCCCTTCAAGGCGTCCACCGGGGTCATGGTGCCGGTGAGCGCGACGGCCGTCACGCCAAACAGGACGATGGAGCTGGCCGGCGCCGGCCGCACGATGGAGCCGACGATGGTGGCGGCAAAGATCGCCAGCAATCGCCAGGCGGCCGGCGTGATGCCATCGGGAAGCGGTGCCAACAGGATCAGCGCCGCCGTCCCCACGACTATCCCCCATCGCCACAGCGCCTCCACGCCCGTGGGATCGTGCTTGGACGGGTCGCTGCTCGCCGTTGGGGCGGGCGATGTTAGTGGAGGCGTCGGAGGAGGGGGAAAGGACAGGGACATGGCGCGACAATATGCACGGCAGGCCCGCACCACGTGAGTGCGCAACACGGGGCAGGGCTTCGAGTTCGCCGAACCGGCGCAGGCGACTGTCGCACCGGGTGAAGCCGAACGCAGAAGAAAGTCGTACTATCAAGAGCCCATTTTTCGGCGCCTTGCCACACTCATTTATAGGCGCGCCTCACCCGCCCTCCACGACGCAACCCTTTCCAGCCTCGTCGTGTCACACGCCCGAACCAGATGACGGTGGACCGCTCAGTGCGGTGCCGCGGGAGAGACAAAGCGGGTGAGTGAAGCCGAGTTGATCTCGCGCGCCGCAGCAGGCGACCGGGTGGCCCAACGAGCGCTGTACGATGCGCACGTGGACCGCGTCTACCGACTCGCCTTCCGCCTGGCCGGGGACGGCGATCTGGCTCGGGACTTTACGCAGGAAGCGTTCATTCGGGCGTTTCAGCGGCTCAAGGACTTTCGTGGGGAATCGGCGCTCAGCACCTGGCTGCACACCATCGCCACGACGGTCTCACTGAATGGCCTGCGACGGGTTCGCCGCATTGGGGCGCGCGAGACGGTCATCGAGGATGCTGAATCGTTAGGTAGTGAACGACGGGAAGCAGATCCGGACCTCCGCGATGCACTGCGGGCGGCGATCGACCGGCTTCCCGAGGGTTATCGGACGGTGTTCGTGATGCACGACGTGGAAGGGTTCACGCACGAAGAGATTGGCACGGCACTCGGGATCCAGGCGGGCACGTCCAAGGCACAGTTGTTCAGGGCACGCGGACGCCTCCGCGAAATGCTGGCCCCGTTCGCAGGAGCATGGAGCGCATGAGCGACGACGACAAGTTTGATACCTGGCTGCAATCGGCCGCGAAGTCATATCACCAGCCACCGGAGCCGACGCCGCGGGTGGACATGTGGAACGAGATCGAGCGCGCGATGGACGCGACGCAGGTGACGCCGCTGACGGCCGCCCGCGTTCGTCAGGCCGGCTGGCGTCACTGGTCCGCACCACTTTCGGCAATCGCCGCGGCACTGCTGGTGGCGGTGGGCCTTGGAGCGGGTTACTGGTGGCGCGGCCAGGCGCCGGCCCCGGCTGCGCCTGCGGTGGCCGCGAACACGACCGCTCGCCGGCCTAACGTGACGCTCGATGTGGCCGTGCAGCAGCACATGGCGAACGCCGAGGCGTTGCTGGTGGCCTATCGTGGCGTGGATACCACGACGGATGCCCATGTGCGCAGCTGGGCCCGTGATGTGTTAGGCACCACCCGGTTACTGATGGACACCCCAGCGGCCAGCGACCCGTCCCGTCGTCGCTTACTCGAAGATCTCGAGATGATTCTCGTGCAGATCGTGCAGCTGCCGGATTCCCTGCCGCAGGACGATCGCACGCTGATCGATCGATCGCTGACGCGCGATCAATTGCTGACCAGACTTCGCACCGCGATTCCTGCCGGAATCGTCAGTGGCACATAAAGGAGCATGACGACCATGTACGTGACCGCTTTGCGATACGTTCGCACGATTCTCCCCGCCACCCTGCTGGTGGCGGCAACGGCTGCGACGGGAAGCGCCCAAGGTGGCGTGGCGCAGCTGCATCGCCAGCTGGCGGCCCTGGACGCCGACCGCTCGGAGCTCTCGCTGGAACAACTGTCCGCGTTAGGTGAGCTGCGGTCGTTGGGCCGCCTAGAGTCGCTGGCGGGGCTGCAGGCACTGAGCAGCCGGCATTCGCTGAAGAGCCTGGAGTCGCTCGGTAGCCTGCGTGAACTCGCCTCGATCGACGCGTCCCTGGCTGGCCTGCGTGGCCTGACGGGGCTCTCCGAGGCCTTCGATGTCACGCTGCCCGACCTCGATGGACTCGACCGTACGGCGCGCCGCGATGCCTATGCCGTCGATTCCAACGTCCGCTCGGGACGTGGTGACAGTCTCGATCGTCCCAGGGCCGGAGACGAACAGGCCGCCGACTCCCTCTTTCGCAAGGCACGCGAGGCGATGACCGCCGGTGATTATCGCCGCGCCGCTGGCCTCTTCCGGCAGATCGTCAACAAGTACCCGAAGACCCGATACGCGGGGGACGCCCTGTACTTCCGCGCGTTCTCGCTCTATCGGGCCGGCGACACGGGTGACCTGCGCTCCGCGTTAGGCGATCTGGAGACACTGTCCGATAAGTACAGCTCCTCCAGCACGCAGGGAGATGCCCGCACACTGCGCGTTCGCATCTGTGGGGAACTGGCACGCCGCGGGGACGAACGTTGCACCGCCGAGGTGGAAGCGGTCGGCAGTGGGGCGTCGGCGAGTTCGGGAAGCAGCAGCTCGTCCAGCTCAGCGTCATCGCGCTCGTCTTCGCGCGCACAGGCCTCCGGCTGCCCGTCGGAAGACGACGACGATGACGAACGCATTGCCGCACTGAATGCGTTGCTGCAGATGGACTCGGAGCGCGCGCTCCCCATCCTCGAAAAAGTGCTGGCCCGTCGCGATGCGTGTTCCGTGGCCCTGCGGCGCAAGGCGATCTTCCTTGTCTCGCAGAAAGGGAACAGCCGAGCCGCGGACATCCTGCTCAATGCCGCCAAGACGGATCCGGACAAGGAAGTGCGCGGCCAGGCACTGTTCTGGCTCGGCCAAACGCGCGATGATCGAGCTGTCGGCATGCTGGAAGAGGTCCTCAAGTCGTCGGACGACAAGGAACTGCAGGACAAGGCCATCTTCGGACTCTCGCAGCACAACAGCGAGCGCGCACAGACGGTGCTTCGCAACATCGCGCTCAACGAGTCCATGAACGACGAGACGCGAGAGCAGGCGATCTTCTGGCTCGGACAGCGGAGCGGTGGCGTGAACGCGAACTTCCTGCGCGAACTCTACGACAAGGTCAAGAGCGACAAGCTGAAGGAGAAGATCATCTTCTCGGCGTCGCAGCAGCGGAGCACGGAGAACGCGTCCTGGTTACTGAGCGTGGCGACGAACGACAAGGAGGACATCGAACTCCGCAAGAACGCCCTCTTCTGGGCGGGACAGAGCAAGATGATTTCCTTTGCCGAACTCGGGTCGATGTACGCACGGCTCAACGACCGGGAAATGAAGGAGCAGGTGATCTTCGTGCTCTCCCAGCGGCACGACAGTGAGGCGGTGGACAAGCTGCTGGACATCGCCAGGAACGAGAAGGACCGTGACCTGCGCAAGAAGGCCATCTTCTGGCTCTCGCAGTCGAAAGATCCACGCATCGTGAAATTCCTCGAGGATCTGATCTCCAAATGAGACGCCTAGCCGTTAGGCGGAGCCTGGCGACGACCGGCGCCCTGGTGGCGCTGGCCCACCCGGTGACCGCACAGTCGATCGGCGACGCCATCGCCCGTCGAGGTGAAGGACAGGTTCGGTTCTCGTTCACGCTGCGAGAAGGGGTCTGCGGCTACGGCTCCAACATCACCACCTACCATCGCAACGAGCCTCGGCCCAACATGCGTCGCTTTGGCGACCGGCGCTCGCGGGACGTGGAGTATGACTTTGACTGCGAGCCAGGCCCGGGCCGTGTGGTGCTGGACGTGGACAACGGCAAGGTCAACGCGATGCGCTTCTACGTCGGCGGACGTTGGCGCGCCGGCGAGGACGTGACGGATCTTGGCATGGTGAACACCAAGCAGGCGTCGGATTACCTGCTGAGTCTCGCCAACACGAGCGATGGCAAGGCGGGACGCGAGGCCGTGTTTCCTCTCACGCTCGTCGACAGTGTGACCGTGTGGCCGCAGCTGATGAAGCTGGCGCGCGACGACACGCGCCCGCGCGAGACGCGCAAGAACGCGGTCTTCTGGCTTGGTCAGGCCGCCGAGGAGCCGGCGACGCGTGGGCTGGACGAACTGGTGGGTGAGGCGGCACTGGACCGCGAGGTGCGGGAGAGTGCCATCTTCGCGCTGTCGCAGCGTCCGAAGGAAGAAGGCGTTCCCGCGCTCATCAAGGTCGTGCGCACGAACAAGGATCCGGACATGCGCAAGAAGGCGCTGTTCTGGCTTGGTCAGTCGAACGACCCACGTGCGTTGGACCTGATCGAAGAGTTGCTGGCCAAGCGGTAGCCACTCGGCGTCAGCTCATAGCCCCGTGCGTCATGCGGCGTAGGCCACCGCGTGACGCACGACGTGTTCATGGGTGGCAAACCAGACGCCGGGCCGCGACTGGGCGTGCCGGATCAGCTCCTCGAGGATCCAGATGCGCGAGCGATAGGCGATGACATGCGGGTGCATCGTCAGCTGAAATATGCCCCCCGACTCCCAGGCGGCGTCGAACTCCCGTCGGAAGATGTCGAGAACGTCTGCGGGTGGCGTGTAAGGTCGCAATCCCTGAAAGCGATGCATCATGAAGTACGCGGCGTCGTCACGAATCCACTCCACCGGCAGCTCAATCACACCACTTGGCGCGCCGTCGTGCAGGAGTTCGTAGCAGTCCTCGTCAGCCATGAGCGAGGAATCATAGAGGAGCCCCATGTCCTGCTGGATGGAAAGGGTGTTGGGGCTGAAGTCCCAGGACGGTGTGCGCATCCCCACCGGTCGTACACCGGTGAGTTGTTCGAGTGTGTCTGCCGATCGCAGCATCAGTTCACGTTCGGCGGAAGCAGGGAGCACTGAATTGAGTTCGTGGATCCAGCCGTGGATGCCCGCCTCGTGGCCGCGCTCCACGACCTGCCGCGATTCGTCGGGATGTAGAAGGGCGGCGACCGCCGGGATGAAGAATGTCGCCGGCACGTGGGCGCGCTCCAGCACGTCGAGGATGCGCGGCATGCCCACACGCGACCCGTATTCGCCCCACGACAGCCGGCCAATCGAACGGCCGCCATCGCGCAGTTCATTGGTCTCGTGATCTACGTCGAACGACAGGGCCACAGCGCAGCGGGCGCCCCCGGGCCAGGAAGCAGGGCGCAATCGTCGTCCGGCGCGCACGTGGTTGACGATCTGCCGCCAGGTGGCGTCGGACCACTGCCATGGCTCGGGTGGTGTTGCAGCTGATGGCGACTGGGCGTCGCTCGGGTGCGTCATGGGCGCTCCCTCCAGAATGCGATCACGCCTCGCACCCTCGCGTGCGTGGCGCGTTGGTGTTGGTGAACCCACCACGGGGATGCGGCATCCTACTCCAATTCACCGCGTTGGTGTTGGTGAACCCATCATGGGGATGTGGCATCCTACTCCAATTCACGAAACGCCGTCTCTGGCATGGCGGCAATCACCACTGTGGACACTGCCGCGGCGGCCATCAGATAGAAGGTGTGGACGATGGGCGAACCCAGACGGTTGATCAACCACACAGAAATGAAGGGTGCAAAGCCACCGAAGATGGACACAGAGAGCGCATATCCGGCGGTCAACCACGCCGACCGATGGCGAGTAGGAAAGATCTCGGCGATGGCCGCCGGGCCCGGGCCAGAGAAGGTGGAGATCAGAAGGGCGAAGAAGAGCTGCACCGCGATGAGGCTTCCCAGGGACGCGCCACCGTTGGCCGTGAGGA
>JBGAJQ010000101.1:0-10047 GCA_044224875.1 Gemmatimonadaceae bacterium
CTTTTTACCGAGAGAACGCGTGGCGTCCCAGCCCCCCACACCGGCCGTTGACGACAGTCGAGACCTGGAGCTTCTGAAGAAGCTTGCTGTCTCCCGACGAGATCTCGTCGCACAGATCGGTCGTCGCATCATCGGCCAGCAGGAGATCGTCGAGAACCTCGTCGCCGCGATTCTCGCCGGCGGGCACGTGCTCATCGTCGGCGTGCCAGGCCTCGCCAAGACACTCCTCATTCAAACCCTGTCGGAGGCCCTCGACCTCACGTTCTCCCGGGTGCAGTTCACGCCGGACCTGATGCCGAGCGACATCACGGGCACGGAACTCCTCGAGGAAGACCACGCGACGGGAAAGCGCATCTTCAAGTTCGTGAAAGGACCGATCTTCGCGAACGTCGTGCTGGCGGACGAGATCAATCGCGCCCCGCCAAAGACGCAGGCCGCACTGCTGCAGGCCATGCAGGAGCGCACCGTCACCGTGGCAGGCCAGACGCACGTGCTCCATCCGCCGTTCTTCGTGCTGGCCACGCAAAACCCGATCGAACAGGAAGCCACCTATCCGCTGCCGGAAGCACAGCTAGACCGCTTCATGTTTGAGCTGCGGATCGACTATCCGACGTTCGAGGATGAAGAACGCATCGTGAATGCGACCACCGGGTCACATGAGGCCAAGATCGTGCCGGTGATGAGCGGCAGCGAAGTCGTCGCACTCCAGCAACTCGTGCGCCGCATGCCGGCGCCGCCAACGATCGTGCGCTATTGCGTGGGTCTGGCGCGTTCGACGCGACCGACGGAGCCGAACGTCGCGCCGGACATCAAGAAGTACCTGGCCTACGGCGCGGGGCCTCGGGCCTCACAGTACCTCGTGCTGGGCGCCAAGGCGCGCGCGGCCATGGATGGGCGTTCGGTCCCGGATATCGACGACGTGCGGGCGATTGCTCCGTCGATCCTCGGCCACCGCATCGTCAAGAACTTCCAGGCCGAAGCCGAGTCCGTCAGCTCCGACCGACTCGTGCAGACGGTGCTGTCCAAGAAGTAGCAGGCACGCCCAGCAAGTCGCTGCGTCTCGCGGGCGCCCGAAGGCCGGGCGCCAGTCACGAGCCTAACCGCGCGTCACGCTATCGCCGCCCGCTGACGCGCCTGCCTCGGGAGTAGGTCGAGCCGCATTAGCTCGATGGCCCTCAACCGCGGTGCGCACTTCCACCTCAGCGTCGGCACTCGGCACGCCGAGCGGACGCGAGAAAACTGGCGTGGCATGCTTGCCCGATGGCTTGTGCCGTCGCCCGGCGTATCGATCACGCTCCATCTCAGATATGCTGAACAAGTGCGCCATCTTGAACTCATGCTCTGGCGCATCAGCATGCTGCGCTACGCCCAACGCACGTCGCAGGAACTTGCGTACCCTATCGCCCAGTTTGCTTCCGTCGTGCGTGGTTTCGGCTTTCATGGCTCTGCTCCTGCAAGGTCAGCGTCCGCCCAACGCTTCGCGAGCAACGTCATCCGGAGCGACAGCGCGATGATCAGCGCAACGCCACGTCCCAGGAGTCGCTAGCTCATCTTCAATTTGCGCGACGTCGCTACGCGCGGATGTGACCTGGATCGCCTACCGTGTGTTCGCTTCGCTCCACTCGTTATCCGGAGCGATCCAGGTCCACCCTCTACGTCGCCGGAGCGAGGACGTTGAGTCATGTCCTCGTTAGGATTGCAGGATTACACCCCGTTCGACGGTAAGTTGCCGCGACAACGCTCTAGAACCGCAAGGGCCCTCATGGCGCGCCCTCTCAGGCACACTGTCAGCGTGGCGACCGCGACGCACTCACGCGAGCGAATCGAACGCCGCGCACACGACCATCTGAAATCGTGAACCCGTCCACTTTCCGACCGGTGCGTGTGAATTCAATGATCGTCCCGAACGAGGTGCTGAAAGCGTCGGCCCAGGCTGGTTGAAGGTTGACGGGATCGATCCGCTTCGCGTGAATGACAAGCCCGGAATCCGACGCCGCTATTCGATACGTCACATCCAACTCGTCGCTCACGTACTCGCCGGCGAACTCGCCGAGCACGACCTTGTCGGGCGCATACATCGGCTCCCTACGCCATTCCACGCGCCGTGTCGATTGCGGCTGCTGCGTGATGCCGGTCACGCGGTTGTTGGCCACGCGAAGCACGAAGCCCTGACCTCCGCCTCGCACGAACGCCGACGTGTCACTCGAGAACTGAATGACACGCCCATCACCTAACGTCATCGTGTCACCCTTGCTGGCGATTCGGAGTATGAGGTGACTCACCGTGTCGTGATAGGTGCCCACCCATCGCTCACGCACCTGGTCGGTCACGGTGCGGCGCACCGTGTCCACGCTTGCTTGCTCAGTGGGCGCGCTCGATCCGAGGAGGACGTCCGCAACGCGGCGGGCTAATGCACCGGGTCCGGAGTTGCTGGCGTTGCAGAGTACCGCGACGGCAATGCCTCGATCGGGGTAGCGGTCGACCTGCGCCCGATACCCCGCGTCCGCACCGCCGTGACCGATCACCCGCTGCCCTCGGTACCGCCCGATGGATAACCCAAACCCATAGTTCGTGGGCGTCCCATCGTTGAGGATGGCAGAGGTCTGCGCATCCTGAATGAGCTTGGCGGAGCCGACCTTCGGTGAGTCCAGCTGCGCCATCCATGTCAGCAGGTCGCCAGCCGTCGTGAACAGCGATGTTGCGCCGTACGTGTCGAACACCGGAATGGAGATCGACCATCCTTTGCCTTCTCCGCGCGGCTGATATGCGGACGTGCGGTTGGGAACGATCATGGTATGATCGTCATGGAAATGCGTGCTCGACATCCCCAACGGTGCGAAGATCCGCCGCTGCGCGAACTCGCGGAGGGACTCCCCGGCAACTCGCTTGACGATCACCGCCAGCAGCGTGTATCCCGTGTTGCTGTAGACCCACTCCGCACCAGGCGCGAAGTTCACTCCCTTCTGCCGGCTGACAATGTCCAGCACGTCCTGCTCGGTAATCAGGTCGTCATCCCGCCATCCCGAGTAGCCCAGCAGTTGCCACTGGTCGCGGAGCCCGCTCACGTGGTGGATGAGCTGACGGATGGTGATGCGTGTGCCGTAGTCAGGTATTTCTGGCACATACTTCCGTACGTCGTCATCGAGCGAGAGCTTCCCGTCGTCCGCGAGCAACCCCACGGAGTAGGCGGCGAATTGCTTCGAGACGGACGCGACATGGAAGATCGATGCCGGCGTGATCGCGAGTCCATGCTGCAGGTCGGACATGCCGTACCCGCGAGCGTACACCTGACGACCCCGGTCCGAGATGCCTAACGCGCACCCCGGCGTGTCGGTGTGATCCCAAGCGGTGAACACACGGTCCACCTGTGTACGGACTGAATCGGAGAGGCCTTGGGCGGCAAGGGCGCACGGAAGCAGGACTCCAACAACAGACCATCCGAAAAGTCGGCGCATGGCAGGCTCGGGAAATGGGCGGATCAAATTCGGCGTTGGCCGTCGATCACGCCAGCGCTGGCCCGCGCGTCATTCCTGACGGCAGGGCCAGCGTCGCCACACACCCGGTCCCGGGGTGGGTTCCTACCTACTTCCGTTCGAGCAAACGCGATAACTCGGCGTGTGCTCGCGGGTCATCGCTCTCGCCCAGCAAATCGACGGCGCGCCGTCGTAGCTCACGATTGGGGTGGCTTCGCGCCACCTCGATGATCGCCGGGATTCCCTCGCCATTATCGAGGTCCCCCAGCATGTCCAGCGCTTTCGATGGGAGTTCACTTTCACCCGATGCGTTGATCACGGCTCGCATCAACGCGATCGCATCCGCGGCTGGCGCGTCGTTCACATACGCCTCCAGCGCCGCTTCCCGAATGGACTCATCTCCGGACCGCCGAGCGAGCCGGTCCAATTGCTGCATCGCGGCCCGGTCGCGTTCCATGCCACCGAGCTTCTCAATCGCTGCCTTGCGCACTTCTTTGCGCGGATGCTCTTCCGACACCTTGGAGAGTCGAGCGACTTGGGTGTCATCCTCGAGACTCTCGAGCGCATCGAGGGCGGCCTTCTGCAGTTCCACATCCCCCTCGCGCCAGAGCACCTTGTTCACGGCCTCTGTGGCAGCCCGACGATCGCTTCCATTGCCCATGGCCGACACCGCCGCCTTGCGCACCCGCAGGGACGCGTGGGTGTCTGCGATGCGCTCCAGGGTCGCGAGCACGCGCGCGTCCTCCAGATCCGCCAGCTGCTCCACGGCGGTTTCCTGCTCCCGCTCGCTGGCGGCGCTCGTCACCATGCCGCTCAGCAGCTCAAACGCCTCGCTCTTGTCATCCTGGTCTGCGAGCGTCTCAATCGCCTTTCGGCGAACTTCCGGGTCGGCGTTCTTCCGCGCAATGTCCTTGAGGACGGTTCCCGCAGCGGCGGTCTTCAGCTGGCCCATCGTCTCCACCGCTTCCTTTCGCACTTCCGTCGACGATTCCTTTTCCACGATGGACTCGAGGACTGGCAGCACGGCCTCGGGCTCCTCCAGCTCTCCCAGCGTCTCGATCGCCTTACGACGTAGCGCGTCCCGCGTATGCTGGCGGGCCAACTTCGTCAGCTCAGCCAAGGCGTTGTCGTGACGCGTCTCTCCAATGGTCTCGATCGCCTCCCCTGCCACCTCGCCGTCGGGGTCATTCCATGCAAGGCGAACCAACGTCTCGAAGGCGCGCGCTTCCGATCGTTGCCCCAGCGCCTCAACCGCTTCGCGTCGCACTTCGCGATCGTCGACGGTGCGAGTGAGCGCAACGAGCGTGTCGAGCGCGGCCGACAACGACATCTCGCCCAGTGCCTCGGCAGCCTCGCGGCGCACGTCGCGCGAGCGATCGCCGCGAGCCACCTCCGCGGCCAACACCACGGCACCAGGAATCTCCAGGTCGCCAAGATGGTCGGCCACGGCGTTTCGCGTACTGTGCGACTCTGAGCTCTGTAGCCAGCGGCGGAACGTCCGCAAGACGGGTTCATCGCTCACGTGCATGCCGACGACCGCTACCAGATCCTCTCGGTCCTGCTCCTGGCGAGATTCATTGAACAGGCGCTGGGCGATTGCGATACTCTCCTCGTCCTGCGCCCGACCGGCCCAAAAGAGTGTGCGACCAGAGAAGTAGCCGGGGAACGCGAACGCCGAGGCGTGAATGCGATCCAGTTCCCATGCGCCGTTCTTGCGAGTGAAGGCGTAGAGGATCACTTGGTCGTCCGGCGCATACCGCGAGCCCACGAGGCTATCGAGCCGCGCGCCAAGAAAGGTGAGTCCCTGTGGGGCTCCCTTGAAGTGAATCGAACCCATCATGGTATTGCCGCCAGCATAAACAGGCACGCGGCGGTCCAGGTAGGTCCACCCTCGCGTTGCATCGCCGTCTATGACGTAGCCGATCCAGAAGCCTGCGCCGCCACGGGCTCGGCCCGCACGTTCGGCCTTTGCCCATCGCTCGGCCAGGGAAGCCGATCCGTCGTCCACGCGGATCACCGTATCGGGGCGTGCGTTGCGTCCCGATACGGGCAGTGTGTCGCCTCTCATCGACGAGAGGTCCGAGGCCTCCAGTACACTTTCTGCAGGCTGCGACGTGCGGTGCATGGTGGTACCACCGGCGATGCCGATGAGCGCCGCAGCGCCTAACGGCAGCGCCGCCCAGCGGGCCCTTGACTCGGAGTGATGTGTCGGCAGCGCCAACAGCCGACGCACGCGCTTCAGGAGGCTTCCCCCGGTGGCCGCCATGGCCAAACGCGGTTCCGCCTGGCGCAATTCCTCCAACCGCAGCAGGGCCTCGGCGTATACGCGACGGTCGTCGCACAAGGCCACCGCGATGTCGTCGCAGCAGTGCTCCCGCTCCTCTCGAACCTGCGTGGAGACCCACCACACACCTGGATGATAAAACAGCAAGGTTTCCACGACCGTCTGCAGCAGGTTCACCACGTAGTCTTGCCGGCGAATGTGAGCCAACTCGTGAGCGAGCAGGAGTTCGAGGTCTCGTGAGGTCAGTCCGCACTCGAGGGCGAACGGCATGAGCACGACCGGGCGAAGCCATCCGATCACGGTTGGCACTTGCACGAGCGCTGACTCGAGGAGTTGCACAGAGCGCGAAACACCAAGCCGCTCGGCGAGCACTTCCAGTCTGGCCACGGCGTCGGCGGACGCACCGCGCACTTGGCTCCGTGCCAGCTGGCGCACGCGAAGCCATCCGCCGCCGAGTCGTACGGAAAGGAGCAGCACACCAAGCAACCACAGGATGACCAGGACAGGAGCGGCCGCATCGCCCAAGGTTTGCATGCGCTGTCCAAGTCCCACAGACTCCGCGCCCTCAAGTTTCTCGCGCGTGGATAGGTTCGGTGCCCATGCGACGCTGGTGACGCCTGTTGCGCCTGACGAAGCATCGCCTGGAAGGACGGCGTCGACGGCGGGTTGCGACGCGTTTCCAGCTGCCTGAGCCGGCCCGCCGGGATCATCCGCCTGGCCAGAACCGCGCGAGAGTTGGAACGCGGTCGCTACTGGAATGACGACCATCAGTAGCAGCGCCGCCGCGGACGCCTGATACCGGAAGCTGGCCTGCCGACGACGCGAAACCGCCAGCACCAACGCAAGACCCACTGCAACCAGCGTTCCCTGCCAGACAAAGTGCAGGAGCGTCCAGGCGAGAATCGACGTGAGATTCATACGTCACCCTTGGCTTTCATGTTGTCGAGAAGACGGCGGATTTCGGCGAGGTCCTTAGCCGAGGCGGGGCGAGACTCCAAGGCATGCATAACGAGCCCCACGGCGGAGCCCTCGAACGCGCGATCGACCAGGTCCGATACGAGGCGTCGCTTGGCCTCGCGTTCGGGCAGCGCGGCCCGGTACACGTGCGAGCGCAGCGTCTCGTCCCGTTTGACGAGTCCCTTCTCCGCCATGATCTGGAGGAGCTTGAGCACCGTGGTGTATCCGGATCCCCCGTCCCGCAGCCGCTCATGTACTTCCCGCACCGTACACGGACCGTCGTGCCATAACACGCGCAGGATGCGCAGCTCGGCGTTCGTCGGTTGTGGAATCGCAGGGGCTTTGGGCAAGGTCGGCTCCGGTCGAGGCAGTGGTCTTACGACGAAGCTATACGAAGAGTTTCGTATGTCAATACGAAGGTCTTCGTAGTTACAGGCGACAGTAGACGAGCGGTTGACGAGGCTGCGACACCGGCCAGATCACTCCTTTGTGGCTTGTGGTCGGCTGCTCTCCAGTCTCCGCTGGACGCTTCGCCGGAAGGCCGCTATGCGGTTGTCGGCTCGCATCTTCAGGTGCCGGCCAGTCCCCTGGCCGTCGCACCCTCGACATTCACAGGCCAGCCCCGAACAGCTTCGACTCCTGTGCGCCGAAGGGGAGCAGCTTGGCAAGCCGACCGGCGGAATATCGCCAGCGCCCTACCGTCGAATGGGCTCCGGAGAGGTCGCGACTTGTCCGTGGGTCGCGACGTCGGCTCGGCAGAACGACGGGAATCTGGGCGCGACGGACGTCCAGACTCCGGGGCACTTCGAACGAGGCGACCAGAAGGCGAGGTCCCGGGGCCCCCTTCCCGGTGGTCTCGGGACGCGCGAGAATTGCGAAGCTGAATGCTCGGCGCCCACGATCTCGACGTGACGCTCGTGTGACGCCCCCCGCGCAGACTTCCCGCTCGGCAACCGCGACGAATGGCTCCCCCCACCATCCCGCAGTCTGCAGGAACGTCTTTGCTCCAGTGCGCGGTACTGGGGCAGTCGTCCGTCAGCGTTGGTGATGTACGCCTGGCAGCCGAAGGAGAATTGGCGTTCGGGCTCGCGTTGTATTGCGCGCTCAATGCGGGTACCGAGCTGGCACGCGATGCGGTGGCGCAATTGTTGTGGCCCACGCACGACGCCGAGGCTGCCCGCCACTGCCTGCGCCAGCTCGTCTATCGGCTGCGCGCGCTCGGTGTCCCTTTGGCGGCGAATGGCGACTCTCTGGCGATCGCGCCCGAACACGTCGTGCTGGATGCGGGCGTCTTGTTCACGCCGGAGCCGTCTCGCGCCGCGTACCTGACGATCGAGCGTTTTGACGTACTGGCGGATTACGCGCCGGCCTTTTCCACGCCCTTCGCCCGTTGGGTGGAGGAGATGCGAGAGCAGTTGGGGATTCGATTGCGCGATGGGCTCATGGCGTGCATCGCCGATGCGCGGTCCAGGGGCCGCTATCGGGAGGTGTCGCAGCTGGCGACGCACTGCCTGACGCTCGACCCCCTGAACGAGGAAGCGACACTCGGCCTCGCGGAGGCAACGGCGTTGGCCGGAAACAAGGTGCGCGCCTTGCAGATGCTGGACGCGTACCGTGTGGACCTTGGCGCGTCGCCGACCTTGAGCCTGCAGACGGACCTGTTACGCCGTCGCATCGCCGAGCGATTGAACGTGTACGGCGCGCAACCGGATGATGTCCCGATGGTTGGACGCGACGATGCCGTGGAGTTCCTGTTGCGCGGGTTACATGCGATCTCTGGCGGCAAGGCACACCACCTGCTGATCGTCGGTGAGCCGGGGGTCGGCAAGACGCGGCTGCTCGCGGAGTTTCAGAAGATCGTTGCGGTGCACGGGGTTCGTACGGTGGCACTGCGCTGTCATCCCGGCTGGGACGAGCAGCCGCTCACCGCGATTACGGAGCTGGCCCGTTCGATGATGCAGCTGCCGGGGGCGTTAGGCTGCTCTCCCGACGCCTTGATTGCCCTGCGGGAGTTGACCGGTGTCGTGCCGCGGCGTTCCGATGCGGCGCTCTACGCCTCCGACGCCGACGCCATGTTGGCCAACCTGCGTTGGGCCGTGCTCGACTTGTTCGAGGCCGTCATGCAGGAGCGACGGCTCGTGCTGCTCGTCGACAATGTGCAGTGGCTGGATGCGCTTTCGGAATCGTTCCTGTCTTATGTGTTGGCGCAGTGCGCAGCGACCCCGTTGTACGCCGTGATGACCGTCCGGGACGAGGATGCTCGGGCGACCGATCCCTCGCAGCGACCGTTGCTCGCCACTGAGCGGCGGTTGGCGCTGCAGCCGCTGGATGACGCCAGTTCGCGGACGCTCGTGCACGAGGTGTTGGAAGCGACGGACCGTTCCCTGCCCGAGGCCGCGATCGACGATTGTGTGCGGCGTTGTGGCGGGAATCCGTACTTTTTGAGCGAGTTGACGCGGTTCTTTATCGTGGCGGGCCCTGGTGCGTCGGCGCCGGTGACGCTGCGTACGTTCATCGAGTTTCGGCTGACGAAGGTATCGCAGGCGGCGCGGCGTGCGTTGCAGGCCGTGGCCATCCTTGGGGCGTTTTCCACGATTGGCCGGGTGCGGCGCGTGCTGCAGGTGAGCGGATATTCGATCTTGAACGCGTTGGAGGAGTTGCAGCTTACGGGGTTGGTGCAGCTGGAGAATGAGCGGTGTGAGTGCCGTCACGATGTGGTGCGGGAGATAGCGGAGGCGGGGATGTCCGGTGTGGCGCGACGCGTACTGCACCTGCGGGCGGCCCGAGAATTGCGCCGGGAGGCTGGGGCGGCGAAGGATGCAGCGCTGTTGTTCCAGTGTGGGCTCCATCTCCTTAGGTCCGGGGACACGAAACGTGCGCCACGTGGTGCACTATTGCTTGCCAATCGCCTTTTGGAGCTTGGAGCAGCCGAGAATGCAGAAGAATTGGCTCGACTCGCCATGACTTGTACATCGGCTTCGGTTGTCCATGGACAAGCGTACCTAACGTCCGCGCGCTCGCTACGGGTACAAGGGAAGTGGCCTGCCCTTGCAGCGCTTCGGTCGCGCATGAACAGAGAGGAGCTCGACGGACTTGGTCAGCTGGCTCGGACCGAGATACTGATCCATTCAGCCGAAGCGATTGTCCAGCTGGGCAGCTTTACCCCTGCGGACATTGATCGGTTGGTAGACCTTGCAAGGGATAGTACGCTTCCTTGGTCGCTGCGATTGCAGGCGGTGCGGCTTGCGATCACCGTTGCTGATAATAAGTGGGACGTGCCCTTGGCCACTCGGATAGCGGAGATCATTGAATCACTGCCGCCATTGCTCGGGG
>JBGAJQ010000020.1:0-71425 GCA_044224875.1 Gemmatimonadaceae bacterium
CCGCGCTCGCGAATGCGGAATCGAGCGCGATGTTGAGTAGCAGCACATTGACCCTCGGCTCACCGAACAAGCCGAACTGCCGGCCCTCGGTGTGCTGGGCAACGAGCCTTTGGATGGCGGCGGCCTCGACGCCGCGCGCCTTGGCGACACGCGCCACCTGCAGTGCGGCGTTGGCCGGCGAAATGTGCGGATCCAATCCCGACGCCGACGCGGTGACCATGTCCGACGGAATCTTCCCCTTCACGGCGCCGTCGTCCCGAACGGCGGCATCAACGGCCTGCGCGATCAGGGTATCCGCCAGCTTGCGATCCGTCGGGCCCTTGTTCGTGCCTGACGAGGCGGTGGCGTCGTACCCACTCCCGGCAGCCGACGGCCGCGGATGGAAGTACTCCGGTCGAGCAAAGGGTTGGCCGATGAGCGCACTCCCGACAACACGGCCGTTGACCGTGACGAGTGACCCGTTGGCTTGGCGCTTGAAAAGGGTCTGCGCCAACCCCGTCACGACACCCGGATAGATCAAACCGGTGATGACGCACAAGACGAGCGTCAGCGAGAAGGCCGGCCATATCTGCTTGCGAATCATATGAAGCTCCAGAGCCGAAGCTCCGATCAGGCGAGGTGAAGGAGTACGACCAGCATGTCGATCAGCTTGATGCCGACAAAGGGCACGATCAGCCCACCGACACCGTAGATCAGCAGGTTGTTGCGCAGGATGACCGCGGCGGCGGCAGGCCGATACTTCACGCCGCGCAACGCCAGCGGGATCAGCAGGATGATGATGATGGCGTTGAAGATCACGGAGGCCAGGATCGCCGATTGCGGAGAATGCAGTCCCATCACGTTCAGCGTGTTCAAGACGGGATAGGTCGTCGCGAACATCGCGGGGATGATCGCGAAATACTTGGCCACGTCATTGGCGATGGAAAACGTCGTCAGTGAACCGCGGGTCATGAGCAACTGCTTCCCGATCTCCACCACCTCGATGAGTTTCGTGGGGTTGGAGTCCAAGTCGATCATGTTGCCGGCTTCCTTGGCCGCCTGGGTTCCCGTGTTCATGGCGACGCCGACATCCGCTTGTGCCAGGGCCGGGGCATCGTTGGTGCCGTCGCCGGTCATTGCCACCAGCTTACCGCCCGCTTGTTCGCGTTTGATCAACGCCATCTTGTCCTCAGGCTTCGCTTCGGCCAGGAAGTCGTCTACCCCAGCTTCCTGGGCGATCGCGGCTGCCGTCAGGGGATTGTCGCCAGTGATCATCACGGTGCGAATGCCCATGGCGCGGAGCCGGTCGAAGCGCTCGCGAATCCCGCCCTTCACGATGTCCTTCAGGTAGATCACGCCCAACATGCGTGGCGGAGTGCCGTTCTCCTTCTCCGCCACCACCAGTGGCGTGCCACCGCCTAACGCGATCTTCTGCACGACTGACTCCAGGTCTGACGCCACCACGCCGCCGTGATCGCGCACCCAGCGGACCACGGCGTCACCAGCGCCCTTTCGCACCTGATATGGCCCGGCGTTCACGCCGCTCATTCGCGTGCTGGCCGTGAACGGCACGAACTCCATGTCTCGTTGCCCATCGTGCTCCCCGCCCACCTCGCGGCCGCGAAGCCCATACCGCGTCTTGGCCAGCACCACGATGCTGCGCCCCTCCGGCGTCTCGTCGGCCAACGACGCCAGCTGCGCACGATCGGCCAGTAACTCGATTGGGGTTCCCCCGACGGGAAAGAACTCAGCGGCCTGGCGGTTGCCTAACGTGATCGTGCCCGTCTTGTCGAGCAGCAACGTGTTCACGTCACCAGCTGCTTCGACGGCACGCCCGCTCATGGCGATAACGTTCTGCTGGATCATGCGGTCCATGCCGGCGATCCCGATCGCCGACAACAAGCCGCCAATGGTCGTCGGAATGAGGCAGACGAGCAACGCGATCAGGACGGGGATCGCCGCCGCCTGACCCGAGTAGATGGCGAACGGCTGTAACGTGGCGACCGCAAACAGGAAGATTACCGTCAAACCCGACAGCAAGATGGTGAGGGCAATCTCGTTTGGCGTCTTCTGTCGCGACGCGCCCTCGACCAGCGCGATCATCCGATCGAGGAAGGTCTCGCCCGGATTGGCCGTGATGCGCACAACGATGAAGTCCGAGAGGACCTTCGTTCCACCGGTAACCGCCGAGCGATCACCGCCACTTTCTCGAATGACAGGCGCCGACTCGCCGGTGATCGCCGACTCGTCCACCGACGCGACGCCTAACGCGACCTCTCCGTCTCCGGGAATGACGTCGCCCGGCTGGCACAAGACCAGGTCACCGCGCCGCAGGCTCGGCGCTGCCACCTCTTCGTAGCGCGTGCGATCGATGTCCGCCCCCGCGTCGCCACTGCCCGTCAGACGCTTGGCCGTCGTCTGCGTGCGTGATTTCCGCAGCGTGTCGGCCTGCGCCTTCCCCCGCCCTTCGGCCATGGCTTCGGCGAAGTTCGCAAACACCACGGTGAACCACAGCCACAGCGAGAGCTGCAGGGTGAACGCCCAGTCGGTGCGACCCGACGCCACGTCGCGCAAGAACGCCACCGTCGTGTACGCGGAACCGATCAGCACCACGAACATCACCGGGTTTCGCACCATGTGTCGTGGGTGCAGCTTCACCAGCGCGTCCCGCATGGCGCGCTTGACGATCGGCGGGTCGAACAGCGGACGCTGACGCGACGCGCGCTGACGGCTCGCCGCATCGTGCGCGGCGGGCGTCGCTGGAGCTGGCGAACGCGAGGGGAGTGTGGGTGTGGTCATGGCTAGAACAGGTTGCCAGCGTTCATCAACAGGTGCTCGACGATCGGCCCCAGCGACAGCGCCGGGAAGAACGTGAGCGCGCTGACGATCAGGATGACGCCAACGAGAAGGGTGATGAACAGCGGCCCCGTCACGGGAAATGTTCCGGCCGACTCCGGCGCCGCCTTCTTCTCGGCGAGGAATCCGGCAAGGGCGAGCATCGGCACAATCATCGCAAAACGCCCGATGAGCGTGTTCAGCCCCAACAGCGTGTTGTAGTAGTAGGTGGAGCCCGTGAGACCGGCGAAGGCACTGCCATTGTTGGCAGCCGTCGACGTGAACGCGTACAAGATCTCCGACAGCCCATGCGGCCCGGCGTTGTTCAACCCCTTGAGTCCAGGGGCTGCAACGACCGAGATGGCAGTCATGGTCAGGATCGCCGCCGGGAACACCAGGACGTAGAGCATGGCCATCTGGACTTCGCGAGCCTGGATCTTCTTCCCCAGGTACTCCGGCGTTCGCCCCACCATAAGTCCGGCGATAAACACCGTGAGAATCACCATGACGAGGATGCCATAGAGGCCCGCTCCCACGCCGCCGAACACCAGCTCACCCAGCTGCATGTTCACCAGCGGCACCAGTCCGCCTAACGGTGTAAACGAGTCGTGCATCGAATTCACGCACCCGCACGACGCATCGGTGGTCACCGTGGCATAGCACGAGGTCGATGCCACGTTCCGCATGAATCGGGTTGCCGCGCGCTTCCGCCCAATACGCGGTGGTCACGCCACCAAGGAACAGCACGAACATCGCCGTCCACACCGCCCAGCCATGCTTCTGGTTCTTCACCATCCGGCCGAACATGTAGACCAGCCCGGACGGGATCACGAAGATCGTGAAGACGGACCAGAAGTTCGTCCACGGCGTCGGGCTTTCGAATGGATGTGCGGCGTTGCCATTGAAGAAGCCGCCGCCGTTGGTCCCCAGTTGCTTGATCGCCTCCTGGCTACCCACCGGCCCCATGGCAATGACTTGCTTCGCACCCTCGAGCGTCGTGACTTCGAGATATGGCTTGAAGTTCTGGATCACGCCCTGCTGCACCAGCAGCAACGCGAAGAGCAGGGACATGGGCAGCAACACGTAGAGCGTGCTGCGGGTCAGGTCCACCCAGAAGTTGCCGAGCTTCCCGGCGGAGCGCCGCGCGATTCCACGTACGAGGGCAACGGCGACCGACATACCCACGGCCGCAGAGACGAAGTTGTGAAACGCCAACTGCGTCATCTGCGAGAAGTACGACATCATCGACTCACCGACGTACGACTGCCAATTGGTGTTGGTCGTGAACGACGCCGAAGTCTCGAACGCCTGTCGGTCCGGCACCGCCGCCAGGCCTTGGGGATTGAACGGCAAGACATGTTGCAGCCGCAACGCCACGTACGTCAGCAGCATCGAGGCCACACTGAACAGCAGCATGGCCGACGTGTATCTCGTCCAGTGCTGGTCTTCTGACGCATCCACGCCGCACACGCGATAGATGACGCGCTCCACGGCTCGCAACCACGTGGCCGAGCCATCGTACACGCGCACGAGGTATACGCCGAGCGGCTTGGACACCAGCAGCACGCACAGGCTGAAGAACAGGATCTGAAGCCAACCGTTGAGTGTCATTAGAACTTCTCCGGCCGGAGAAGGGTGTAGACGAGGTAGATGAGGATCAGCAGCGCCAGAACGCCGGCGATCCAGGTCTCGATGGTCATGAGCCCTGCTCCGTGCTGTTGCTGCCGTCGGTAGTGCTCTTCCGGCCCAGGCGTTCGCACGCCGTCACGTAGCCGAGCATGAGAGCGAAGAACACGAGGGTGAGCAGGAGGTAGAGGAGGTCGGTCATTGGTTGTCGTCGTGAACGCTGGCCTCAGGGCCGGTGCGTCAGGTTGTTCATCGCGAGGAGAGTACCGACGAACGCGTAAACGCCGCACAAAGACGTGCGGAGCGATCGTCCCACATGCGACGCGCTGCGCGCCAAGCCGAAGGTCGCGAAGGAGTTGCTGGACGATGGAGGAGAAAGACCAGTCCAGCGGTGCGACTATTTGCTTTCGGCCTCGGATGGCACGGGGCCCGCGCCGGGCAGTTCCAACGTGAATACGGAGCCGCCCCCAGCACGCGGCTCATACCGGAGCGTCCCCCCTTGGGCCTCGGCCAAGCCACGCGCGATGGAGAGGCCGAGCCCCGTGCCTCGTACGTCTGGAGCGACCATCGGCGGACGGTAGAAGGGCTCGAAGATGCGCTCGCGTTCGGGTTCGGGCACCCCGGGCCCACGGTCGCGCACCTCGACCGTTAGGCGGCTACCGAAGCGCGCCGCGTGAAGTTCGATGGTAGCGCCGGGCGGGGAGTACTTCACGGCATTGTCCAACAGGTTCACCAGGACCCGCAGTGACTGACTGAAGTCGAAGCGTCCCGTCAGCAACTCATCGGCGGGAGTATCCACGTCGACGGTCCGACCCTTGAGGATTCCAGCGGCGCGCTGCAAGGCGGCCCCGATCAACTCATCGATCGTATTCACTGCCAGCTGCGCCGTCACCGCACCTGCGTGAATGCGCGAGAGGTCGAGGAAATCGGCAACCAAGGCATCCAGTCGATCGGCTTCGCGCTCGATGACCGTGGCGCGCTGACCGTCCGCGCCTTCGGCAATCTCGTGAGCCAGACCCTTGATCGTGGTCAGGGGTGTGCGGAGGTCGTGTGACACGGCCGTAAGCAGCGCGCTGCGCAGGGTCTCGACCCGCCGTTCCGCCTCCGCACGTTCGGCCGTTGCCGTCAGCCGCACGCGCTCCACACCCAATGCCGCATAGTAAGCGAGCGCGGTGAGAAGTCGAATCTGTTCAGCCGACAGCTCCAACCCGCGGGAGTTGGCGAGCCGCAGGACACCCACCGTGTGGTCGCGCACGGAGAGGGGGATCGCCAGAGCGCGGACGACTTCCGGTTCCCGTGACCGGTCCGGCGCGTCGTTCTCGCGGCCACCAACCACGTGAGCGAGGGCGGCGGTCAGGTCCGCGCCCGCACCCACGCCGCTGAGCGGCCCGGCCGACGGACGGGCCAATGGTGCGAGGCGTACCGTCCCGTCCTCGAGTTCCACCGCGCTTCGCCCCTGCTCCACGATCCATTCGGCCAGGCTGAGGGCCGGCGACGGGCCGCCGGTTGCTCCTGTCGGCAACGCACCTGCACGCAAGCCGTCGGCAGCGCGGGCGGTGCGCACCAGCCGCCCGGAGGCCTCGGTGGTGAAGACGTCGCATTCATCGACATGGAGGGAGGCCTGAATCACCCCAACGATCGCCTGCAACGCTTCGTCGGCGCCTGGCGCGTTCAAGGTCTCTGCCCCGAGCGCTGCCAAACGATCCACTTCCGCGGCGCGGGCCGTTGCGGCATCGGCCGTCGCACTGGCACGGTACAAGAGCTGCGTGGCCACGACGCTGGCGATGAGGAACGCGATCAGCACCAACCAGTCCAACGGGTTCGCGATGATGAGTGTGAGGTACGGCGGGATGAAAAACCAGTTGATGGCCAGAAATGCTGTGCCAGCGATCGCCATGCCTAACGCTCGGCCGCCCGTTGCGCTGGCGCCCAAGACGATCAACAGAAATGCCAGGGCAAAGTGTGCCTTGTCCAGGTTGGCGCGCATGACCAGCATGCCCGCCGTCGCCGCGATGAGCATGCTGAACCAGATTGGCCACCACACACGCGAGCGCGGCGGTAGGTAGCGATCGCGCCAGGCACGGACTTCAGCGAGCCACGTCATGCGTCTGCGTCGCTGTCCGGCTCAAACCGGTAGCCGACGCCCGGCTCCGTCTGGATGTACCGTGGTCGAACCGGGTCCGCCTCGATCTTCCGGCGCAGGTGGCCGACGTACACGCGGAGGTACTGTTGGGCGTCGCCCTCGGCGTTGCCCCACACTTCGTGAAAGAGCTGGCGGTGGGTCAGCGTCTGCCGCGGATGGGTAACAAGCGTGCGCAGCAACGCCCATTCGGTTGGCGTCAGGTGCAACAATGCACCGGCCCGTTCGACCCGGCGTAGTTGCAGGTCCACCGTGAGGTCGCCGAACTGTAGATGGGTGGCCGGCTGGGCGCCCGGCCGAGCGGTGCGCGCGCGGCGCAGCTGGGCCCGAACGCGCGCCTTGAATTCGACGGTACTGAACGGCTTCGTCATGTAGTCGTCGGCGCCGGCGTCCAGCAGCGCGACCTTCTCGGTGTCACCATGTCGCGCCGAAAGCACGAGGATGGGCGCCGACGACCACTGCCGAATCTCGCGGCATACCTCGATGCCGGGGAGGTCCGGCAGCCCGAGGTCGAGCACCGTCAACGCCGGCGACTCCGCAGCCGCCAGGTCGATCCCTTCGCGACCGCTCGCTGCCTCGATCACGCGCACGGTCGGTCGTGCAGCGCCGGGGCTGCCGCCATCTGGGCGAAGGAGCACTTCGCCGGCCAGCGCGTTGTGAACCAGTCGACGTATTTGCGGTTCGTCGTCGATCACCAGAATCGTCAGCACATCAGAGGGCATGCGCGCGAGGCTTCGGGAGAGCAAACGCGGCATGTTGCCGCGTGTGTTGGACGCTATGGAGTGTGCTGGCGGGGCGCCAGCGCGCGACGAGCGTGCGAGGCTCTTGCGTCGGCATGCGCGTACGCAGGCGGGTCCACCCATTTTCACATTCTTTTTACGGGGCTGCCCCACGCTCTTCACGCGGGATTTGCGTCCTTCGGCGTAGCGTTCGTCCGTGCCTGGCAAGCGGTCATGGCGAGTGCACATCAAGATGGGCGTGAGAAGGACAGCCTTGGAGCGTTCGATGTTCAACCTGCCTCATATGACGTGGCCCACTCGCGGCCTCGCCTTCAGCATCCCGGCCCTCGCCGCGATGGTCAGCGTGCGAGCGCGTCGCCGGGCGGCGCCGCGCGGGGCTGTGACTCGCCCACAACCAATGCCGCAACGGATTTGGCGAACTGCCAGCTTCTTGCAGCAACTCGGCGTGTCACCGGCGAGCGACGGCAGCCTTCCGCTTTCCTGGAGCAACTGCATGCACTCCCCGACGGCGAGTGGCATAGGGTTGCAGCTGCCAAGGACGCACCAGTCGCCGACGATTCGTGGTTGAATGCGCTGGTCACCAAACGCCACATGGCGCTGGCCCGATGGACCGTCCGCGATGAGATCACCAGCGCGCTGCAACAAGCGCGTTTGCGCGGCTTGCGTCTGCCAACCGCCGGCCATTGGGACGCGTGCTGGGCCTCAGCCGATCGCACGGCGTCTGCGTTGCTTGTCGCCGATACTCTCAGCCCCGCGGCCTTTCACGAGCTGACGAAGCCCTTCGTGAGCTGCATCCCGGAACCGCTAGGCGCGACTGGGTGACCCCCGCGCGCCTGCTTGGCCTGAGGACACACACTGTCCGCCGCCACGCCGAGCGAGTACTGGCCAAGGAGGGGGCGCTCTCGCGGGCCGTGGTGGCGACGCGCCTGCGCAGTGCGCCAGACGCAGGGTAGCGTCATAGGTTGTTCAGCCTATTCTACAATGGGCCGGCACGACGTAGCATGGCCGGGCAGTGCGCGAGCTCCGAATGCCCTATGGCGGAACGAGCCGTTGTGGCCGAACAACATTTATGAAGGGGGAACGCATGCGTTTTGTGGCGGCGAAGGGGATTCGAGGATTGGCGCTGGCTTGGGTCCTGACTGCGTGTCACGAAGATCCGGTCGCGCCGTTGCGCCGGCCGACCAGCGCGGTCATGGCGACGGGCCAGTCGTTCTCTGGCTTGTTGAATCCGACGACGATCTACCTTGGCGACGTGGGGCCCGGGGTGGACTATTGGGTGCAGCCGAACGCAATCAGCTCAAACGGTCAGTGGGTCGGTGGTAGCGCGAGCCCGGTACAGTTGGTGAACCGCGGCTTCGTCTGGCACGCTGGCGTGATCGCCGATGTGGGTCTGTTGACGGGACCGCAGGGGACCGGGTCCTACGCAACCGTGTTCGACATCAACAACAGTGGCGTAGCCGTAGGGACGGCGGTGTATCCGGACGACCTTCCGTGCCTAACGTCCACTCGAGCGTTCACGTGGAGCAACGGGACCATGAGTCTTCTCCCGACGCTTCCCGGTGATTGCGAGTCGGCGGCGTATGGGATCAACGATGGCGGTGACATCGTCGGCTACAGTCGGCCACTCGGTGGCGTGCTGCAACCGGTGCTCTGGCACAATGGCATTCCCCAACCCATCGGCCCGGCGGACAACACCATCGGGGTGCGCATCTCCAACAGTGGCTATGTACTCCTCAGCTTCCAGCCGCCGGGATTTGCTTGCGGCTATGTGCCGGCGTTCTTGTGGAAGAGCGGGCAGTCCACGGCCTTGCCAACCTCCTTCTGTGCTTGGGATGTCGGCGAAGACGGCACGGTCGTTGGGAACGATGGCGGCCCGCAGCAAGCCGCCACGTGGAAGAATGGAGTGATGACCCTTCTCACGGATCCGTCAGCACCCGGCTGGGTCCTATTCTCCAAGGCGAAATCCATCAACACGGCTGGTGAAATCCTCCTGGAAGGTGTTGGCGTCTGGCGGCAAGGGCGGGTCTATCCCCTCGATCGAGATCAACAGTTCCTGTCGTCCCAATCGCTGAGTGACGCCCGGGACGTTGTGGGAATCAGCCTCTTCCAGAGCTCGCCGTACGTGGCCAATCACGGGTATCTCGTGCCGTACACGCCGAACACGTCCGACTACGACTTTGACGGACTTGTCGACGCCACCGACCGCTGCCCGTTGGTCCCCTACCCCGACAACGCCGACTTTGACCAAGACGGTATCGGGGACATCTGCGATCCGACACCGGGGGCGGATCTCGCGCTCACGTTCGGCGCCACGCCTCCGCCCTTCGTGCTGAACCAACAGGCGACCGTGCAGCTGCTGGAGTCGAACATGGGCCCCGGCACGTCGAGCGCCGCCACGGTCACCATTCCTCCGTCTCCCGGTTTCAAGTTCCTCAGTGCGTCAGGTGCAACCTGCGCTGCACGCTGTCCTCACTCGGTGTGAACGGCCAAACGCCGTTCTCGCTCGTCGTCCTGCCGATCAAGCGTGGCACGTTCCCGATTTCGCTCACACTCGCTGGCGCCGAGACCGACACCAATCAGGGCAACAACGTCATCGCCCGCAACGTTCGCGTGCAGTAGCACCGTCATGATGGCTTCCGCCGCTTCCCTTTCTCCGCCGCCTGAATCCCGCTCAGCGCGAATGCCACAATATGATCTGCCACGTCGGCCGGTGACTGCTCCGCCAGCTTCCATTCGGCAAAGGCGATGTCGCGCATCTGACTGCGCAGGTGAAAGATGAACTGCGCGTACAGGCTGGCCACACAGAGGCCGACGCGCGGGTCGCTGCGGTCACAGCGCAGCAGCTCGGACACGATATCCGCCAAGTAGTTCAGCCGCGGGCGGGTCGCCTTCTCGATGATCATCGGCAAGGCGGGGGTCGGATCCATCATCTCATGACCGATGATCTGCTGGATCCAGGCCTTGGATTCGCGAATGTCTGCAATGCGCTGCATGCTGGTATGCACGTAGTGCCGCAAGCGCGCTTCGGCAGGCGCCTGTGCCGGCGCGCGAGCCGACGCAAAGATCTGATCCGAGGCGGCGATCGCCTCGTGCACCACCTCCAGGTAGAGGCCCAGCTTGTCACGAAAGTGGTAGCTGACGGCGGCGATGTTGGCGCCCGCCTCATCGGTGATCTCGCGCACCGTCACCTTCTTGAAGCCGCGCGTCACAAACAGCCGTCGAGCCGCCTCGAGGAGCCGCTGGCGTGTGGCAGAGTCCTTGCCGGTCGTCTCGTCCCGGCGCAGGCGAGGGATGGCCGGCGCGGCGCGCCGAGGACGTACCCGGTTGGTGCGACCCTTCATGGCGTCTCACTCACAGCGTGCGCCGGAAGAGCGCGGTGGCCAGTCCCATGGCAGCCACGGTGAAGATCGTCAGGAACAACAGGTCACCCGCAATGGCGCCGAAGCCGGTGTCCTTCAACAGGATGTTCTTGAAGGCGTGCACGGCATAGGTGAATGGATCCACCACGGCGATGCCCTTCATCCACGCTGGGAAACCCTGCTGCGGGTACACCGCCCCGCTCGGGAAGTAGAGCAGCGTGTTGAGCACGCCAAAGGTCGCACGAGGCAGTAGTGGATCCGTCACGCGAACCATGAGCAGGAACATCATGCTGACCAGCGCCAGCGCCGTCACCACGACGACCAGGATGAGCCGCAGGAGCCGCAGCGGCTCAAACGGATTCGGGACACCGGCGATGACCGAGCCCAGCGTGGTGATCACGATCCCTGCGAGCACCGCCTTGATGGCCCCCGACAGGTTGAACCCCATGATCAACTCGAGCTTCGTGATCGGCGTGACGAGGTACCCCTCATGCAGTCCGCGCGCCTTGTCATCGATGAAGATGATCCCACCGCCGATCATGACCATCATGAAGATCGACATCACGATGGAGCCAGGCAACAGGTACTGGATGTAGGGGACGTACGGGTACACCTCCACCACGTCCAGCGTCGCTTGCGCCGCAACGCGATTGGACGCCGGGCTCCGTCGTCCCTCATTGAATGCTCCCAGCATCCCGCTCATGGTGGCGGTCATGACGTTGGACACAAACGAGTCGGTGTTGTCCTCGATGATCGCGACCTTGGGCGCATTGCGCTCGAGCGTGCGACGCGAAAATCCAGGAGGAATCGTCAGCACGCCGTTGATACGACCGTTTCGGAGGTCGGCCAGGGCCACTCCGGGATCGTGGTATTCCACGGGCTCTACGATGTGCGGACCAGAAGCCAAGGCTCCCGTGAGTTCGCGGAGCTTCACGGCCTGCAGGCCGCCGTCCTGGTCGATGACTCCCAGTTTGAGGTGACGGACGTTGCCCCCGAACGCGTAACCGAGCACCACCAGCTGGATCAGGGGGAAGACCAGCGAGACAACGATCAGCGTTGGGCTGCGGCGAAACCGTCGTAGTTCGCGCTCGATGATGGCCAACATGCGCTGCATAGGCTCGCCTGACTAGCGTCTGGGGGGCAGCGTCCAGGAGGGCGCTTCGTGGGTTGCGTCGCGCAACTGACGCCCCGTGTAGTGAACAAAGACGTCGTCGAGTGTGGTGCTCTGGATGGTGAGCGATTGCACCACGATGCCATGCGATGACGCCAGCTGCATCAATGCCATGGTCGTCTCCGGGCCACTGGCCGTGGCCACGCGAACGACGTGATCCTGCGCCGTCACCGCTTCCACCTGAGGAAGCGCCCGCAGCTGGTCCTCCCAACCCTCTGGGGTATCCGAGAAGGACACCTCCAGCGTCGTGGTCCCCGCCACATTGGCCTTCAGCTTCAACGGTGAGTCGAGGGCGGCCAGCTTGCCGTGGTCCACGATGGCAATGCGATCGCACAGCCGGTCGGCCTCGTCCATGTAGTGCGTGGTGAGCAGCACCGTCAGGTCGCGCTCCGCCTTGATCTTGCGAAGCATCTCCCACACCGCCACTCGCGACACGGGGTCCAGCCCGGTGGTCGGTTCGTCG
The DNA here is from genome assembly GCA_044224875.1 of Gemmatimonadaceae bacterium. Classification (GTDB taxonomy): domain Bacteria; phylum Gemmatimonadota; class Gemmatimonadetes; order Gemmatimonadales; family Gemmatimonadaceae; genus JABAQJ01. The sequence goes on from JBGAJQ010000020.1 coordinate 12,314, forward strand.
AGGAAGAAGATGCGCGGCTCATGCACCAGTCCACGCGCAATCTCCACGCGGCGTCGCATGCCTCCCGACAGGTTCTTCACGGGCTTGTCCGCCCATTGCGTCAGCTCCACCGCCTCCAGCAGCTCCGCGATCAGTTGGTCACGACGGACACGATTGACCCCATACAGCTTGGCAAAGATGATGAGGTTTTCGCGAACACTGAGCTCCATGTCGCTGGTGAGTGCCTGTGGAATGACACCGATGGCATGACGAACCCCGTCGGCGTCGCCCACCACGTCACACCCGGCAACAAAGGCCTGCCCAGCTGTCGGCGGGATGAGGGTCGTCAGCATTCGAATCAGGGTGGACTTCCCCGCCCCGTTCGGTCCCAGCAGGCCAAACACCTCGCCCTGTGCCACGGAGAATGAAATGCCGTCCACCGCCGTGAAATCGCCGAAGCGCTTGGTCAGGGCGCGCACATCGATAGCCGGCGACGAGTCGCGTTGCGGGGCCGGCTTCACGCTGGCGGCCATGGCGTCAGCCGCGCACCGGGACGATCACGTACGCCGTCATGCCTAACGCCAGGCGACGATCCGTATTGTCCACCCGCAGGCGGATCTCGAAGGTCTTCACGTCACGCTTGCGCCGGCTCACGTCGCGTTGGGTGGCGAATCCCGCGTCCACACCACGGAAGATCACCTTGCCCATGCGCACTTCCCCGGACGGCAGCCGCACCTGCAACTGGTCACCGATCTTCACCCGCTCGATGTAGCTCTCCTCGATGTCGGCACGCACCCAGAAATCGTCGGGGTTCACCAGCGACGCCACCGACTGACCCGGCGTGACGTACTCGCCCTGCCGCACCGCTCGCACATCGACGATCCCGGCGACTGGGGCGCGGATTTCGGTGTAGGCGAGGCGGACGTCGGCCTTGGTCCGCTGGGCCGTGGCCGCCGCGCGTTGGGCGCGCATCGCCGAGAGCTGGCTGCGCTTGATGACGTTCTGCTCGGCGTTGCTCCTGGCGAGGGCCAGCGCGGCCGTTTGTGCATCGATTTGCTTATCGGCAGCGGACAGGCGCGCTGACGCCATGGAAGACGCCGTGCGTCGCTCATCGAGTTCCTGCTGGGTCAGGGCGCCCGTCTTGTACAATGCCTCGGCGCGTGTCATCGCCCGCTGCGCATTGTCGGCGTCCGCGTTGGCCTCGCCTCGTTGCGCCTGCGCGGCGGCCAGCGCCGCCTCGGCCTGCTTGATCTGCTGCGCGGTGGTTTGCTCCTGCAGACGCAGGGCGGCGACGCTTCCTTCCAACTCACCAGCTGCCGCCTCGGCGCTGCTCGCGAAAAACGCGCGATCCGCACGAAGCTCGTCGGGGCGAATCACCGCCATCAACTGCCCCCTGCTCACACTGTCGCCCTCGTTCACCATCAGGCTGTCTACCTGCCCGGCAACCTGGGGGCTCACGATTACTTCGTTCGTCGTGACAATGCCCGTGATGACCATTGGCGCAAAGCGCGCCCGGACGACCGACCACACGATGGCGAGCAGAACGACGATCGGGATAGCGACGAGCAGGCGCTTACGATTCATGGGCGGGGCATTCCGGAATCGAACGGGTGGCGCGCGGGACGGCGGCGCGTCGGCAAGAGTCAAACGCCAATATCAAACACGCGTTTGAATAGGTCAAGCCGAGTAGCGGGGCGGCGCCGCGAGGGCGCCTCCGCCATTCTCTGTGACAATGCCGGAAATCAGCGCGGCGACGCGGACGAGCGGGCGTCGAAGGTCGTTCGGCCTCCAACGACCGTGCGAAGCACGCGAAGACCTCTAAGTTCGGCCACCGGCACGGCATACGGATCGTTCGAGATGACCGTGAAGTCTGCCCAGCGCCCTTCCCGCAGCATCCCGGCGTCTCGCTCCTGAAACGCCGCGTAGGCGGCGCCCATCGTCATGCTGCGCAGCGCCGCGTCGACGCTCACCCGTTGTCCGGGTAGCCACCCCGCTGCTGGTTTGCCGTCGAAACCCCGCCGTGTCACCATGGCGTAGAGGTTCAAGATCGGATCGCCAGTGTCGGAGGCCGGAAAGTCCGTTCCGGCAGCCACAACGGCGCCTGCCGCCAGCACATCCTTGGTGCGCAGGACCCACGGCAGCCGCTCGCGCCCCACGCGTGCCTCCGCGAACCGGCTGTACTCTCCGACAAAGACCGGTTGCATGGACGCCACCACACCTAGCCGGGCCAGACGGGCCACATCCTCGTCGCGCAACATGGATGCGTGCTCCAGCCGGAATCGCGTCGCCCGGCCCGCGGCGCCGGCGTGCTCGAAGGCACTCAGGACATCGTGACTGGAGGCGTCACCAATCGCGTGGACGGCCACTTGAAAGCCGCGGGCGAGTGAGGCCGCGATGATGCGATCCAGCCGGCCGCCGCCCGCCAGTTCAAACCCACGTTGACTGGCATCGTCAGCATAGGGCGCGGACAAGCGGGCGCCTCGCGAGCCGAGGGCCCCATCGTCCACGACCTTGACCGTTCGCAGGGTGAAGGTTCCCTGTCCCAGGCCAACCTCCACGCCCCGCGTCAGCGTGGCCCTGAAGCTCGAGTCGTTGGTGGCGGCCATGACATACGCCCGCACGGGCAGGGGACCCTCCCGAACCAGGGCGTGATACGCCGCCACGTCCATGACATCCGCGCCGGCATCGTGGATGCTCGTGAGCCCCCAGCTCGCATAACGATGCATCGCCGCCCGCAGTTGTCGCTCGGCGTCGTCCAGCGTCGGCGCCGGCAGTCCCTTGCGAATCACGTCGATCGCATCGTCGATGAAGATGCCGTTAGGCGACCTGCCCGCACCGCGGGTGATCTTGCCTCCGGCGGGATCTGCAGTCCTCGCGGTCACCACCGCCAGCTGCATCGCCGCCGAGTTCGCCCAGACCGCATGACCATCGATGCGCTCGAGGAGCACCGGGTGGCCCGCCGATACGGCGTCCAGCTCGCCCGCCGTCGGGTACACAGCGGGCTTCCAGAAGGACTGATCCCACCCCATGCCGCGTACCCAACGCCCACTTGGCAACCGTGAGGCGGCCACGCGGACCTTGGCGAGAATTTGCGACTTCGAGAGGGCCCGCAGGTCCAACGCCTCCAACATCTCACCCAGCATCGCAGGGTGCACGTGCGCGTCGGCCAGGCCGGGCAGGGCAAACCCGGCGAGGGTCGTGTGATGCGCACCTGGGCCGGCCACAGAATCGACGTGCGCGCGGCTCCCGATTGCCACGATGCGCCCATTGCGGACAGCCATGGCCTCGGCGCGCGGCTTCAGGGAGTCGAGCGTGATGAAGCGACCGGTGAAGACTTCAGTCCCCCCAGTCTTCTCCCCCTGCGCCTGCGCGAGTGAAGTGACGACGCCGATGCAACAGAGGGCCACCAAGCGATCGCAACGCATGTGCTGACCTCGGCCGGAAAAGTTCGTGGGTCGATCCTAGCGTCGGTTCCGGATGGGTGCCAGCGGGCGGCGACCCGTGACGCATGACCAAAGCGCCCCCGGCGTTAGCCGAGGGCGCTTGGAATGCTGCGTTATTTCCGTCGCGAGGCTTACTGCACCGCGTTGATCATGTCGAAGATCGGCAGGTACATCGCGACCACCATGCCGCCGACGACTACGCCAAGGAACACGATCATGATCGGTTCGAGCAAGGCGAGGAGGCCACTCACGGCGGCGTCGACTTCTTCATCGTAGAAGTCGGCGATCTTGGAAAGCATCTCGTCCAGACCGCCGGTTTGTTCACCAACCGCGATCATGGAGATGACCATCGGTGGGAACACGGCAGACTTGGCCAGCGGCGCGGCGATGGTATCACCGCCGGCGATGGAGGCTCGCGACTGCATGATGGCGTCCTGGATCACGCGATTGCCGGCCGTCTTGGCGGTGATCTCGAGTCCATCGAGGATGCTGACGCCGGACGAGATGAGCGTGCCGAGCGTGCGGGTGAAGCGCGAGACCGCGGACTTTCGTAGCACGTCGCCTAACACCGGCATGCGGAGCATCAACCGGTCGATCACCAGCTTTCCGTCCGGGGTGGCGTAGTAGCGCTTGAGCAGGAACACGCCGCCGCCGATGGCGGCGCCAACGGCCCACCAGTACCCCTTGAGGAAGCGGGACATCGCGATCACCACTCGTGTCGGCATGGGCAACGGCAGGCCCACGGACGCGAACATCGATTCGAAGACCGGGATGACGAAGATGAGGAGCACGGTGATGGCGATGCCGGCCACGCTCATGATGACGCCGGGGTAGATCATGGCGCCCTTCACCTTTCGCACGAGGGCGTCGTTCTTTTCCATGAACGTCGCCAGTCGCATGAGGATGGTGTCGAGAATACCGCCCGCCTCACCGGCCGCCACCATGTTCACATAGAGTTCGCTGAAGGCATTCGGGTGCTTGGCCAGCGCGTCGGCGACGGTGTGACCGGACTCCACGTCGAACACGACGGCGCGTGTCACGTCGGAGAGCGCCTTGTTCTCCGTTTGCTTGGCAAGAATGTCGAGGGCCTGCACGAGTGGCAGACCGGCATTGATCATGGTCGAGAACTGACGCGTGAAAATGACGATGTCACGCATCTTGATGGAGCCGCCCTTGGCCTTCTTCTTCTTCGACTCCTCATCGACCTTGACGACGCTCATCCGCTGGCGGCGCAGCTGCGCGACGACGTCCTCGCGCGACGGCGCGTCGATGGTCGCGGTGCGGAGGTCGCCTTGGGCCGTCCGTGCGGTATACGTAAATGCCGGCATGGGTGCTTCTCGGGTTTAAACGTTAGGCAGGTCGGAGGGAAGCATCTATCGTCGCCCGCCGGCCGCAGCCAGCTTGGCGCCCTTCGACGAGCCGCCTTCCTCGTCTTCCAGGGCCGTACGACCAATCATGCGAAGGAATTCGTTCGGATCGGACGACACGCGCAGGCACTCGTCTTCGGTGACTTCGCGTGCGACGTACAGCTGATACAGCGCGTCGTTCAGCGTCTGCATGCCGTACTTCTTGCCGGACTGCATCAGCGAGTAGACCTGGTGGATCTTGTCGTCGCGGATGAGCGCGCGAATGGCCGGCGTGATCACCAGGATCTCCGCGGCCATCACACGACCACGGCCGCGCGCGCGCGGCAGCAGGGTCTGCGTGACAATGCCCTCGAGCACGAAGGCCAGCTGCGCTCGAACCTGTGACTGCTGGTGGCTGGGGAAGACGTCGATGATACGGTTAATGCCTTCCGCCGCCGAATTGGTGTGCAATGTGGCGAACACGAGGTGACCGGTCTCGGCGATCGTGAGGGCCGCCTGGATCGTCTCCAGGTCCCGCATTTCGCCGACGAGGATCACGTCGGGGTCTTCACGCAGCGCGTACTTGAGCGCATTGGCAAAACTCTTGGTGTCCGTCCCGACTTCGCGCTGGTTGACGATGCACGATTGGTGGCGATGGATGAACTCGATCGGGTCTTCCACCGTGATGATGTGACCTTGGCGTTCGCGATTGATCTTGTCGATCATCGCCGCCAGGGTCGTCGACTTGCCGGAGCCCGTGGGTCCCGTCACCAGCACCAGACCGCGCGGCTTCTCCGCCATCTTGGCGATGACGTTTGGCAGCCCGAGGTCCTGGAACGTCCGGATGTTGAACGGAATCTGCCGGATGACCATGGAAACACAGCCGCGCTGCTTGAAGACGTTACCGCGGAAGCGCGCCAGGTTCTGGATGCCGAACGAGAAGTCCAGCTCATCCTCCATCTCGAAGCGTTTCTTCTGGTTTTCCGTGAGGACGGAATACGCCAGCTGCAACGTATCCTTGGGGGACAGCACGAACTCGGCCGAGCAGTTGGTGATGTCACCGTCAACCCGCAGCTTGGCGCGTTCGCCAGCGGTGATGTGCAGGTCCGAGGCGTCGCGCTCGATCATCTCTTCGAGCAACGACCGCAGGTTCACGTTCGATGCCGTGGCAGGACGATTCATTGGAGAGCGTAGGCTGAGGGACGGCGAAGGTGTTGTGCCATGAAGCGCGGAATTCGGGCGGACAGATGCCAACCTGCAGGGCTGGTCCCCGGCTTCTGCCGGAGATCGGGCCACCTACACGACTTGCGAGAGGACGCGGGCGTCACGGGTACCCACCCGGTGACCGCAGTCACTCCGCGTGGGACTCCGTTTTGGGCGACCCGTCGTAGCTGGTTTCGCGGATGACCTGCTCGAGCGTCGTAATGCCCTTTAGAACCTTCAGCCACCCGTCCATGCGGAGCGTGAGCATGCCCTGATCGATGGCGGCATCCTTGATCTCCTGGGCGCCAACGTTTTGCAGGATGAGCTTCCGCAGCTCGGGCGTCATATACATCACTTCGTAGAGGCCCTGGCGGCCCTTCAGGCCCGTTCCATTGCACTCGTCGCAGCCTTTTCCCTTGAAGAACGGCACGTCCCCGACGCGAGAATCCAGCGAGAGCGACTCCAGATAGGGCGCGGCTTCGGGTGACGCCTTCGCCTTGGCGTCGCGCAGCGCCTCCTCGGTGAACCGCATCGACCGGAACGTCGTGTCATGCGTCACCTTGGCGCCCGCCAACTCGATCACGTCGGGCTCGTACTTCGTCTTGCAACGCGGACAGATGCGTCGCACGAGTCGCTGCGCCAAGACGAGGTTCAGCGCCGACGCCACGTTGAACGGCTCCAACCCCATGTCCAACAATCGAGTGACGGTTTCCGGCGCGGAGTTGGTGTGCAGCGTCGAGAGCACCAAGTGACCGGTGAGTGCCGCCTTGATGGCGATACCACCAGTCTCCAAGTCTCGAATTTCGCCGACCATGATGATGTTCGGGTCCTGCCGCAGGAACGCCTTCAGCGCGGCCGCGAACGTCATGCCGATTTCCGTTCGAACCTGAACCTGGTTGATGCCGAAGAGGTTGTACTCGACGGGATCTTCCGACGTCATGATGTTGACGTCGATGTTGTTCACCTTGGATAGGGCCGAATACAGCGTCGTCGTCTTACCGGAACCCGTTGGACCTGTGACCAGCACCATGCCGTACGGGTTGGACACCGCCTCCATCAACTCCCGTTCGGCGCGCGGCTCGATGCCGAACTTCTCGAGGTCGAGCGTCAGGTTTCCTTTATCGAGAATTCGCAGGACGACCTTTTCGCCAAAGAGCGTGGGCAGCGTCGACACACGATAGTCGATGACCTTGTTGCCCATCTTCAGCTTGATGCGGCCGTCCTGCGGGACACGACGCTCGGCGATGTTCAGCTGCGCCATGATCTTGAAGCGAGAAATAAGCGCCGCCTTCAACTTCGGAGGCGGCTTCATGACTTCCTGGAGTGCACCGTCGATGCGGTACCGAACACGCAATTCGTGTTCGAAGCACTCGAAGTGAATGTCCGACGCACCGCGCTTTACCGCGTCCGTCAGGATCGCGTTGATCAGTTTTACGACAGGCGCATCGTCGACCTGTGCAGCAAGTGCGGCGGCACTGACGTCTTCTTCGTGCTCCTCGACGACTTCAACGTCGCCGTCGCCGGCGATGTCGGCGAGCAACGTGGACATCGCCGTGTCAGCCGAGTCGTAGTTCCGCTCGATCACCGTCCGCAAGGTCATCTCGCCGGCGAGCACCGGGAAGATGTCGTAGCGGGTGATGAACTTCAGGTCTTCCAGGATCCCCATGTTCGTGGGGTCCGCAATGGCCACCGTCAGCGTGCGCCCTTCACGCTTGAGTGGCAGGACCTGATGCTTCACCGCCAACTCCGCCGGCACCAGCTTCACGATGCGCTGGTCGACCTCGAACTTGGTGAGGTCGACGGCGGGCATGCGCGAGGCAATGGCCAACTCCTTCGTGAGTACAACTTCATCAATCAGGTTGAGCTTGATGAGGTTGTAGTTGACGGGAAGGCCGTTCGACTTCGTCTCGCGTTGTGCCTTCTCCAACGCCTCGCGCGAGATGATGCCTGCGCGGATCAGCTGCTCCGTAATACGCTCGGGGACTGCCGAGACTGGGGCGGCCATTCGGGAAGTTGGGCGAGGGAGAAAGGGCGAGGCGAAGAACGGCGAAGAGACGACGCGAACAAGCGGACGACGACGTCGATGGGCCATCGGCCGAAGACTTCGCGTCGCGGCGCACGAGATCCCAGCAGGCTCCCACGCGAAACCGCACAAAAGGGACGCCTCGGAGGCCGAAAGGTCACTTTGACCGGATTGCCGACGGCGACGTCCGGGTTTCTTCGACAATAGCGGGCATCCGTCACCCGACCGCTCACTGAACTGCACGTAAGGCTGAAGCTTCCTGAGCATGGCCGGACCTATCCCGCGCACCCGTTCCAGACGCTCCAGCGAGCCAAACGCACCGCAGGAGTCGCGATACGCGACGATCTTGCCGGCGAGCGACGGGCCCACAAACGGCAAGCGCTCGATCTCCTTTGCCGTGGCTCGGTCCAGATCGATCAGCAGCGGTGGCTTCTCTGAGCCGGTCGCACTGCTGTCGTCCCGCCCACGAGGCTGTGCCCGTGCCCGATTTGCAGACGAGCGGGAGGACTCTCGGGTCGTGCTCCTGGCTCGCGTTTTCGAGTGCGTGCGTTCCTTCGCCCGGTTAGACGCGCTGTCGACGGCGGCGATCTGCTCCGCGAGTCGCTGCGACTCGGCCGGACTCACCGGCGGGACACGCATCGCGTTCCACGCGCGGAGCGCGAGTCCGCATGCGACGATTCCGAGGCACGCGAAGAGGGCTCGACGTTCTGCTGGAGTTGGCACAAACGAAACGATGACGTGGCGTCACGCTGGCCACGTCATCGTTTTCACGCCATCACTCGCCTTTTTGTCTCCCTGGCTACTTCACCAGCGCATGGGCCACGTCTCCAACGATCTGGAGGGATTGGGCGGAGATCTTGTCCATCGTATCGCGCGTGGTGTGATGTGAGGGGTACTGCAGGTCGATCACGTCGATCACGCGAAGTCCCTTGTCGAGCAGCGGGATGTGGTCGTCAGTGATGGGCTCGCGCGAGATGGGAATGAAGTACTGGCTGTATCCCAGGTCGGCGGCCACCTGCCAGACGCGACTCACGACCTCGGGGGCGCGTTCAACCGAGTTCACTTCCTGATGGATCTGCAGGTCCGCGTCACCGATCATGTCCCACAGGACGCCGTAGAGGATCCGGTAGTCGGGTGACGGAAGGTGCTCCGCGAAGTATCGCGACCCGATCAGGACGTCCTCGTTCTTGTCGAAGCTGCCGTAGTCCTCGCCATCCACAAAGAGCAGGTCCACCCCGACGGATGGTGGGGTCTTCTTCAGGACATCGCCTAACGCCACCAGAAGCCCCACACCGGAGGCACCATCGTTCGCCCCGGGCACGGCGTTCTTTCGCATCGACGGGTCGGTCTCCTCATCGGACGTCGGGCGACTGTCCCAGTGCGTCACGAAGAGGACGCGCTCCGTAGCCTGTGGCCGAAACCTCGCCAGGACATTGCGAAGGGGAAGGTCGACACCGGCGGCCGTCTTGTGTGTCCACGTTTGCTCGATGACGGTGTCGGCGCGCTCTCGCATACGCGCGGTGATCCAATCCCCGGCGGCGCGATGGGCGGGCGTGCCGGGTACGCGCGGGCCAAAGTCCACCTGCGCCTTGGCGTAGGCGAGTGCCTGCACACCGTCAAAGGGACCGCGTTCTCGGGGCGCACTGCGGCTGCACGCCATGAACGCGGCGAGCGCACAGAACAGAATGGGCATTCTCACCTCGACGCTCCGCCGAAGAACTGGATTTGAAACACCGTCGAAACGATCACTTGAGTAAACCGTCGGTTGAAGTTGCGATCGAACGTCACCACGCGCGATCCCTGTAGTGAAAAGGTCGCATTCTCCGCAACGTCAGTACCCGCACTGAGCGAGAACGATGTCCTGCCGTTGTCCGTGAGCCGGCTGCGTGCCGACGCGGCCGCGACGTTCGAAACGTAGCTCTGCGCCTCGGTGCGCTGGTAGCTCATGCGTGTCCGCAAGTTGCTCTTGAGCTTCCAGGACGCGGGGAGGGCGAACGCGCGCGCGACGTCGGTCGTCAGGTCCGACGACGACGACGTTCCGACGGAGCCCGGGAGCGAATCGGTGCGTTCGGAGCGGGCGACCGCGGCGGAGAGAGACAGGTCGCCCCACATGGTCACCGCACTCGCGGTCAGCGGCCAACTGCGAATTCTCGTTGCGCGCAGCTCGGTCGGCGCCCCAACGACCGCACTCGGCGCGGCGAAAGCCTGGCGCGTGTTCAGGTAGCGCGCCGAGGTCGAGATGCTGGAAAAGAGCCCACTCAAGAGCCAGGGACGGCCGCTCCAGCGGAGGGTGGCGTCAGGCAGCGTTTGCTGCGTGCCGTCCACGGCGAGTTGGCGGTCGTCCACCTGTCGGGACCAATGACGCGACGTTCCATGCTGGACGCGCCCGGAGATCGCGGCGCCCCACGGCAGCTGCAACGTGTTACCGACGGTCACGAGGTTCGATTGCCCAGCGCTGGCCGCGAGGAGCCCTTGGATGGTCCGAAACCCATCGATCCCGCCGATGCCGAACTGGTAGCCGAGGGATGGCGACGCCGGTGAACCATCGAAGGCCGTCAACGCGTCGTGCGAGATGGACACATCGATCGGTCGAATGGCCCTCGCCAGGCGTGCAAGTCGTGGGTGGTTCGGCTCGATTCCCTTGGAGTAGCCCTGCAAGTCGATGACCGCCACGGCTGCCACGCGCTGCGAGTTGCCAAAGCGTCGCGCCAGGGCGGCGGTGTCGGCGGCGGCGAATGGCGTGAACGCGCGGTTGTTGGGATCGCGCAGCATGGTGTAAGTGGATCCCAGCTCCAACCTCGGTCGTAGCCAACCCGTCGGGACGGGGGCGTACGTGAGGGTCGCCGCCATGCGACGCTCGCGTTCGAATCCAAGATCGCCCCCCGCCAGCTGCGCCCCACTGACACTGGAGCTGGCGGATGCCGCGGCATAGTCACGCAGGTCGCGGAGGGTCAGGGCGTCCCAACGCGCCACCACGCCCGCCACGGGCCGGAACTCGACATTCGTGCCGGTCCGCCACAGGTAGTTGTCGCCGTCGACGACTCGGGCGGTGTCGTCGAACGCGGCGGCCGGCTTGAGGAACGATTCTCGCCGGTCCGAGGCGCGTTCCAGGTTGCTGGTGACGTGCAGGGTCGCAGGCCGGAGGGACGCGCCACCTCCTGCGGCGCCGCCGAAGAACGATGACACCAGCTGCCCAAGGCTGGATCGTTCGTCGGGGACATCCTCCGTTCCCAGGAACTCCAACCCGAGATTGAAGTTGCGCACCTTGCCCTTCTGGAACTCGCTCTGGTTGCCATTGTGGTTCCAGATGGCGTTGAGCCCAAGGTTATTGACGATCGGTGCGTACCACGGCCCGGACAGTGGCGTGCGCCGCCTAACGCCAAGCGTCATGGTCGTGAGCGAGGTGCGCGGGGCGCGCAGGTCGCTGACGGCGGCGCCGCGAATGTCGGAGCTGGAAAGGAAGAGCGGCGTCGCGGCGTCCGCCGTGTGCGTCACGGTGAGCGGGATGCTCACGCCGATGTCGCGCGGCAACCAACGTTCGAGCTGAAAGGTACCACCGAGCTCCACGTCGTTGCTGCTCAGGTAGGTGGGCTGCTCGCCAAGCTGGCGGAAGTTCGGGTCGCGGCGCGTCACCAGGACGCGCAACGCGCCGAAGTCCCCTGCATCGAGCGTGGCGCCGATCTCGGCGGCGTACCCCGTCGTGTTCACGACGTTGCGCAAGCGAATGTCGTCCACCCACACCTCGGCGGTGTCGGTCGGCAGCAACGGCGACGTGCCATGCAGCGAGTCCACGCGCACGATGCCCACCGCCATCTCCTGCACGGCCGCCAGGTTCGGTGGAGAGACGGCGGGATCGACGGTGTAGATCACGTAACCGTTGTCGCACGCGACGTACCGGTCGATCCGCGTATCGATCGGGAGGCCAGACGAGGCAATGAGCGCAGAGTCGGCACCGGCGCAACCTAACGATCCTGGTTGGCCCTTGAGCCAGGCGTTGTGCACCTTGGCCCTGAGCTGGTAGAACCGCTCGAACTCCACGCGCACTTCCGGGTCCCAGGCGGTACGTAACGGTCCGGCGTTCACCGGCGTGCGATAGGCGTAAAAGTTGTTGGCGTCGCGGCCGAGCTTCACATAGAACTGGAGATCGCCCTGCGCCCCCCAGCCATTGCCGCGACCTCGTGCCCACAATCGGAGCTCGCGATACGACATTACGCTGCGCTGCCCTTCCGGGAATCGCATGTAGGCCTCGGCGCGATCGTAGCGTGCGAGGCCGCCGGCCAGCAGGCGCATCGAGCGCTCATTGATGGCGATGCTGCTGGGGCCAATCACCTGTTGCTGCTCGGCCTCGTCCGTCACACCGGGGGGCGGTTCGTAGACCAGTCCGCGGAGCGAGTCGCGGTCCTGCGTCCCGATCGATGCGGCGATGACGAAGCCATTGCCGGCGATGGCCGTCTCCGTGCCGGCGATCCCGCGCAGGGGCTTGGCCGAGCGCTTGAGCCATGCCGCTCCCGTCAGTCGCAACCGGGCAACAGGGACGGTCACGAAGTCGTCGTCGCTGCTGTTGGCGGAGGACATCACCGTGATGCGGACGGCCCGCACGCGGCGCAAGGCGGGTCCGCCGTTGATCGAATCGGCCGGGGCGCCGAACGGCACCCGGAGCTGCACCCAACAGAGCGTTGGCGAGGGCGTGATCGCGTCGTTCATGTCGCGCACGTTCACTCCGCACTTCCCAGTACGGTTGTAGCGGGTGGGATCCGACAGGTCCACCACAAAGCGCCGAACGCGTTCCTGTTCGCGCTGTGCTTCCGTCAGGTTCAAAGCGCCGTCCAGGTCAACGTCCTCCTCGTCGAGCCGGTTGTTGCGGACCGTGCAGTTGCCGCGGCTATCGCCGAGGCGTTGGATCTGCCCGCCGGGCGAGGTGCAGATGGCCAGGTGACGCACGACGGAAGCGCTCGCACCCGTGACCACGACGAGCGAGTCGGTCCGGTCCCCCGGGAGGCCGGTGTCATTCACGTCGGCGCTGAAGGCACGGGAAAACGCGTCGCGTTCCGTGTTGAGGGTGTCGAGGCCTACCACGCGCCGGCCGCTGTAGGTCGTGTCCGCACCGGTTACCAGGAGCGTGTCCGGCTGCAGCAGCACGGAGTTCTCCGACACGTCGCCAAAGTCCAGAACCACGGTGGGATTGCGGCGTCGGCGCGACGGCAGCGTGTCCACCAGCGTCCAGAACTCCACATGTTCCACGCGCGACAAATCGACCCCGGCGCCGCTGGTGCCTAACGGCGTGCGCACCGAGCGCCACCGTCGCCCCGACGGCGCGCGGCCAACCTGCCACCGGTACCGCCCCGTCGTGGGGTCCCGTTGCCCGCCGATGCCCAACGGATACAACGTCAGCCACAACATTTGTTCCGGTGGGGCGACACCAGCACCAATCAAGGTCGTCAGCGTGTCAATCTCGTTGATCCGGAACAGCACCGCGCGCCCGTTGCGATCCGTGCCATTCGTTTGGAAGGCCATGGTCGAGGCACGACGCAGGTCGAGGACGGGGGCCAGCGCACCGGCGGCGTGCCCCACCGCCGGCTGCGACGCGAACTCCCACTGCGCGTCCGTCAGCGGCACCGTCAGGCCGCCATCTCCCTCGAAACTCTCCAGGTATGCCTGTTGCGACCCGCGCTGGCGCGGCTGGCTCACCGCCAGCTCGGCGCGAACGCTCAAGCGGGGTGCACGAGATGTGTCCGTCCGAGGCATCCATCGTTGCAGTCGCGCGCGTAGTCCCGGCAGCTGCCACCCGAGGTCGGCGCTCACACCAGCAACAATGGATGCCTGTGGTTCAAACCCCAGCGTCGGCCGGGTGAGGTTCGTGCGTTGCGACTGTGAGAGTGCCGTCACCCCGATCGTGCCAAAATTCAGGGCGTACTCGGACGAGAGCCCGATGATCGACGTCGGAATGGACGCGAAGAGCGGATTCTCCTCATATCGCACCACGACCTTCTTCTCGACCGCACCGAGCGCGTCAGGGCGCAGGAGGGTCACACGCCCCAGGTCATAGTCGATCGTGTAGTCGATGTCCCGGGTGAGCTGCCGTCCATCCATGCTGATGCGTTCCGAACCCGGCCGCAGTTGAACCGATTGCAGGGCGATCGTGCCGGTGCCACCCGTGCCATCGACTTCATATGAAGCTCGCAACCTGTAGAACGACTGCGGATGCTGCGTCGAGTAGAGGTACTCGCCGGGTGTGCGATAGATGGTGTCGTTGGCCGGCACGGCCGGGTTCGACGCCAATCCTGACCGGGCAAACGGTTGCAGGGAGGGGAGCACGATGAACCGATCGCGAATGATGTTCGTCCCTGGGGCCCCGGCGATCGCGACATTCGGATCGTTAGGTCGCGGCCACAGTCGGTTCTCGGCGTCAAAAGCCGACGGACTGGTGAACTGAGCCAAACCAAACAGCGTGAGGTAAGTCGGTGCCGCTCCCCCAGGGGGCTTTTCTTGATCGGCCCCGGCCCCTGTGACGATGCGCAGGGCGACCGACTCGCGCCGCACGTCGTCGCCACCCAAGCGATAGATGGAACGAATCTCCCGGCGAAATGCGGCGTCCTGTGGCGTGACCTGCGGATCCCACACCAGTTGCGCGAATTGCTCGCGACTGGGGACATACTCGAGGTCCGGCGTGCCGCCAATATGGGCGATGGTCGTGTCTCGACCACCCACGTTCAGTGTGTACGCCACCACCAGGCGCTCGTTGGCCAGCGCCACCGGGCGAACCAGGGCGAACCAAAGCAGCGACGGGTCCACGTAGTAGTCGATGTTCTCACGCAGCAGTTCATAGACCTGGCCGCGCCGCGAGTCGTCATCGCCCAGAAGCCGAAAGCGCGGACCGTTCGGATTCGGCGGCTGCCCGCCGAGGATCAGCCGGTACAGGAAGACGCGCGCCGGCCGCACCGTGTCCGGAAGCGCCGCCGCCAGCTGCGACATCTGGCGAGCGTTGAGGATGTCAACGTTCGGGTAGGCACTCCCAAAACGCAGGGGGTCCACCGTGAAGAAGAATCGGCGCGGTTCAACCTGATAGTCCTCGATATCCCGCTCTACGCGCTGGGAGGTGCGTGCGCCCACCGTGAACACCTGGTCCTTCACCACGTTGCCCTTCTGCTGGGCGGCTATAAGACGCGTGGTGAGTCGACCGCGCTGCGTCAGTGCCTGCACCCCGTAGTTGCCACTGGGAATGCCCGAGGTGATGAAGCGGGAGGCGCGCGGAGTGAACGTCACACTCCCCACGTCGACACGCTGCAGGAATTGTCCCGGCAGGCCCTGGTAGTAGAGCGAGATATTGTTTGAGCCGTCGAACTCGCGCTGCGAGTCGTAGTCCACGTTCACATGAAACCGGTCGGCCACCGTGCCCGTCGACCGAAGCTGATACTGAAAGTCGAGCGTGGGAGCAATACGCGCGCGGCAGGTGAATGAGGAGTTGAACAACTGGCTGGCGAAACACCGATTGTTTTTGTTGCGCTCACCACGAGCTTCCAACCGCGTCAGCAGGTCCACCGTGAGGTCCTTCGCCGCCGAATCGCGCGCCGCTACGGTATCTCGCACCGTGGAGTCGCGCCGCACCCGCGTGGTGTCCTGCGCCATTGGCAGGCCGGCGCCGAAGCGAAGCTCGATGACGGCCGCTTCCGTCGCCGGTCGTTCCGTCCCTGCTCTCAACTCCGCCGCCACCATGCCTGCCGACGTACGCGCCGGCACCCCGGACACCAGGGCTAGGAGGAGGAGGAATCGCACGAATTCGCGGTGGCAGGGTAGGAGCGGCTTCCGTAGGCCCTCGGGACCATCTGGCAGTCCCGTTAGTCCTTATATTCCACCAGTTCTGAGTCAGGCAGGGCCCTTACGCGCCTCCCTTCTACGGGTGGCACGGTAGCCTGTTCCGGATTGCGAATGACGAGCCGACTTCGAGCGTGAAGATAATCCACAAATACGTCTTGCGAGAGCATGCGGGGCCGCTCGTCTTTTCCCTCTCCGCGCTCACGTCCCTCCTGCTGCTGAACTACATCGCGAAGCAGTTCGGCAACCTCGTCGGCAAGGGGTTGTCATGGACGGTGATTGCGGAGTTCTTCGGGCTCTCGGTGCCGTTTACGCTGGCGATGACTTTGCCGATGGCCGTATTGGTCTCGACCCTGTACGCGTTCAGTCGGTTGGCCGCCGAAAACGAGATCACGGCGTTGAAGGCGTCAGGAGTGAGTCTGGCCCGTCTCACCATCCCGGTGTTGATGGCCGCAGGGGTGCTCTCCATCCTGATGGTGCTGTTCAACGACCAGGTCCTGCCGCGGGCCAACCACAGGTTACGCACGCTACAGGGTGACATTGCCCGCAAGAAGCCGACGTTTGCGTTGCGCGAACAGGTGATCAACGAGGTTTCTCCTGGTCGCTTGTTCCTCCGCGCGGGCCATTTGGATGAATTCACGAACCGTATGCGCGAGGTCACCATCTATGATATGGGCGACCCGTTGCGTCGGCGGACGATCTACGCCGACAGTGGGTTCATGGCCTTTGCCCCGAACCAGAAGGACCTGGTGCTCACGCTGTTCCACGGGCACATGCTGGAGATATCCAAGGCCAATCCCCTGCAGTTGCAACGACTGTACTACGAGAACGATTACGTCCGTGCCCCCGACGTCGCAAACGGGTGGGACCCCACCAAGGATGACTCCTACAAGAGCGACCGCGAGATGTCCGTGTGCGAGTTGCAGAACGAAGTGGCCCGCAGCGAGACGGACCTCGACCGCGCGATGCGGGACCTACGCCAGGCGATGGTCGGCGCGGTCCACGAAGCTGCCACGGGGCAGCCGGCCAACCTGCCACAGGACATCTCCCTGGCCGCGCCGAGCGTTCCCGGGGCGCCCGCGGCGCGCTCGCGTCACGTCTCGCTGGGTCGCACCTACTGCGACGTTTCCACCGGCCTCCGAAAGCTCAGCCTGCAGAAGGTTGGCAAGGCAGTGAAGACCGCGCTATGGCCACGTGTGGCATACGCCGCCCAGGGTCAGGATACGACCAGGGCCAAGAAGGACACGACGAAGGCAGTGAAGGACAGCACACAGGCTAGGACGGACACCGCGCGACAGGTTCCCAGCGCGGTGTCGGGCGATCGTCCACCGCTCGCCCCCAACCCCAAGATCGACCCGTCGACCATACAGCCTAACGTGAACCCCCAGGTGCCAGTGCCCGCGCCCGTCACGCCGGCTCCCGGCCAGGCAACCCCCGGCGTCCCCCCATCGGCGGGGGGAGGTGTTCCGGTCTTGAGCGGTGCGGTACCGGGTGACACGTCGCTGCACCAAGTCCCGACCACGGTGGCGCCCAGTTACACCGGCGGGCTCCCGCAGCCGTACGTGGCCACGGCGGCGATCGAGGGTGCGCGGTCCCGCCTGGCCGAAGCTCGCCGTCAGGTCAATCAGAATGCGGTGGAGCTGCACAAGAAGTTCGCGATCTCCATCGCCTGCATCGTGTTCGTGCTGGTGGGCGCACCGATTGCCCTGCGCTTCCCACGGGGCGGCGTGGGCCTGGTGATTGGCGTCTCCATGGTGGTCTTCGCCATCTATTATGTGGGCCTCATCGCGGGTGAGACGTTGGCGGACAATGGATACGTTCCGCCGGCGGTCTCCATGTGGGCGGCCAACGTGCTCCTCTCCATCGTGGGCCTCGTGCTCTTTGCCCGCATCGGGCGCGAAGGAGCGACGTCGCGCGGCGGTGACCTGTCGGAGCTGCTGGACACGTTCAAGCAGTTCCTGCGCACGCTGACCTTCCGCCGCCACACAGAGGTCGCGTGATCCGACGGCTCCTGCATCCGCTGGATCGCTACGTCCTGCGCGAGTTCTCCAAGATCTTCGCCGCGACCAGCCTGGGATTCCCGCTCCTGGTCACGATCATCGACCTGACGGATAACCTGAACAAGTATCTCAACCGCAACCTGCCGCGCGCCGACATCGCGTTGAGCTACGTGTACTGGATCCCGGATAACATGTCGATGGTGTTGCCGGCGGCGACGCTGTTCGCCACGGTGTTCTCCATTGGCCAGTTCACCAGGTACTCGGAGATCACGGCGGCCAAGGCATCGGGAATCTCGTTCCATCGTCTGGTGCTGCCGATCCTGGCCGGGGCCATCGGGGCCGGAGCCTTGACGTTAGGCATGGGCGAACTTTCCCCCCGCACCAACCGGCGCCGGGCGGAGTTGCTGCAGGAAGTCCGCTTCACCACCGGAAGCGAGCGATTCAACTTCGCCTACGCGGCGGAGTTCGGCCGGGTCTACAAGATTGCGTCGCTGCGCGTGGACCAAGGCGTCATGGACGGCATCCAGATCGAGCGAAAGGGACGGGAGACCGACGGCAGCTATCCCTCATACTTCATCAATGCCGAATCGGGACGCTGGAAGGAGCGTCAGGGGTGGAAGCTGCACACAGGCACGCTGCACCTCATTCCCACGAATACGACGAACGTCACCTTCCAGTTCGACTCCCTGGTGGACCGGCACCTCATCGAGGCGCCCAAGCAGATGCTCGGTTCGGCCACCGCGCCGCAGGAGATGCGCTACCGGGAACTCGGCAAGTACATCGCGGCGCTCGTACGTTCTGGGGGCAATGCCGACGAACTCCGGGTGGAGCGCGCGTTGAAGCTGGCGATCCCCATCACCTGTATCATCATTTCGTTCTTTGGGGCGCCACTGGCGACCAGCACCCAACGCGGCGGCGCCGCGTACGGCGTGGCCGTCTCCCTCGCCACGACTATCGCCTTTCTCGTCCTGATCCAGCTGACCAAGGCCGTTGGCGGCAAGGGCGTGCTCGAACCCGAGCTCGCGGCGTGGCTCCCCAATGCAATGTTTGGGCTGACGGGGCTCATCCTGCTGGCGCGAGTACGCACGTGACGCACCACTCGCCGATGTTCGGGTCGCACCGGCCCACCGAAGAATTCCCCATCGTGCAACGCACCGGAATTCTGGTGCTGCGTCGCATCGCCTGGCTGGGCGTGGGAGTCTTTGGCGGCGTTGGCGCCCGCGTGTACTTTGCCCGCGATGCCATCCGCGCCTTCCTGAGCGAATGGCGTACGTATGCCCCGCTCACCATGAAGCAGATGCGGGCGATTGGCGTCGACTCGCTGTCGCTCACGGTGATCGTGGCCGCCTTCATCGGCTCGGTCATCGCGCTGCAGACGCGCTACCAGCTCTTCCCGGGTGTGCAGCTGTCGGTCGTAGGCCTGATCTCTCGGCAGATGATCATCCTCGAGCTCGGACCACTGCTCACGGGACTCGTGCTCACCGGCCGCGTGGGTGCGCGCATGACGGCGGAAATCGGCACCATGCGCGTGACCGAACAGATCGACGCCTTGGAAACGCTCTCCTACGACCCGGTGGCGTACCTCGTGGTGCCCCGCGTACTCGCGGGCATGCTCATGATGCCGCTGCTCGTCATCTTCGCCAACTTTGTCGGCGTCAGCGTGGCCTTCCTCACGTCGGTCTTTGCCACCGATGTGACGTGGGCACAGTTCTCCGAAGGATTGCGGCTGTCCTTCAACCTCTTTCAGATTGCCTACTCGCTGATCAAGGCGACGCTCTTTGGCATGGCGATCGCCTTTCTCTGCTCGTATGAAGGCTACGTGACCGACGTCGGCGCCGAGGGGGTAGGTCGCTCGACAGCGAAGGCCGTCGTCATCACCTCCGTGAATATCCTCGTGCTCGACTCGCTCACGGCTATTCTCCTCGCACCGCAACTCCAAGGATGAAACGACGCGACGAAGTACTCGTGGGCATCTTCACGACGGTGGCCGCCCTCGTGCTGGTTATCGGATCGGTGTGGCTGGTGCGCGGCGGACTGCAGGCGGGCTATCCCCTGTACTCCCGGTTCCCGTGGGGTGCAGGGCTCAAGCAGGGGCAACCGGTGTGGCTGTCCGGCGTGACGGTGGGCTTCGTGGACAAGGTGGAACTGGACATGCGCGGTACGCTCATCGCGACGTATCGCATTCGGAAGGAGTATCAGGTACCGCGCGGCTCGACCGCGCAGGTCGTGGCTAACGGTTTCTTCGGAGATCAAGCCATCGCCCTGACGCCCAAGGCGCCGAACGACAGCACGTTCGCGCCCGGCGACACGGTCCCGATTGGTCCCATGGCCGTCGGCCTGGCCGGGCTCACCACACGGGCCGACACCATGACGCAGGCGTTGAACCTGCTCTTGGGCGCGACCAAGGCCCAGATGGTCGACTCGGGCGGTATGGCCGAACTGCGCAAGATGTTCGTCCAATCGGCACGCCTGGCCGCGCAACTGAACGAAATTGCCGCACTACAGTCGACCGAACTGCGGACGACCCTCGCCGCCTTCCGACGGAGTGCCAATGCCATCGACTCGGCCGCCGTGGACTCCACCGTCAAGTCGATGCGTGCCGCCAGCGCCAACGTTGCGGACGTCACGGCGCAGATGAAGACCACAGTCGACCGGCTGAACACCGTGGTGGCCAAGCTCGACAAGGGCGACGGAACCGCCGCCAAGCTCCTGAATGATCCCGGGCTCTACAACGACCTCCGGTCGGTGCTCAGCCGCGTGGATTCGCTCACCGCGGACTTCAAGAAGAACCCGAAGCGCTACATCGACCTCCGCATCTTCTGATCGCCGCCGCTAGGCGGTCTCCGGTACCAGAACGGTCGCCTCGCCATCGAGCACGACCTTTCCCGCCTGATTGCGGCACGTCGTAGCCAAGCGTACCCGACGCGTCGCTTCCGTCAGCTCAACAATGCGCACCTGGACGGTCACGGTGTCTCCCAGGCGGACTGGCCGCGTGAAGCGCAGCGTCTGGGTGAGGTAGATCGCGCCCGGGCCTGGCAACCGGGTGGCCATGCAGGCAGATACAAAACCTGCGGTCAGCATGCCATGCGCAATGCGCCCGCCAAAGCTCGTCGACGTTGCATACGCTTCGTCCAGGTGCACCGGATTGTGGTCGCCGGTCACGTCGGCGAACTGACGGACCATGGCGTCGGTGACCGTGTGCGACATCTCGGCCGATTGGCCGACAGAGAGTTCCTCGAAGCGCATCACACCTCCATGATCGCACGGATGTCGGGGTCCGTCTGCTGCACCGCCGCGTGGCGCGTGGCATACGACACGGCAAAGAAGACGAGCAGCGAACTCGCCAACGCAATGGCCGTCGCGTTCACTGGCAACGTCGCGAGCCGGAAGTAGCCAAGCGTCTCGAGCCCAAGGGTCAGCCCGGCACCGGTCACGATCGAGGCAATCGCGCCCTGTCGCGTGGCGTTCGGCCAGTTCAAGCCGACGGCCAACGCCGGCACGATCGTACACGCGAAGAGTCCCCAGCCAAAGATGCCGAGGAACGCCACCAGGCCCTTCGCGCTGGCCGCCAGCGCGGCGGAAACCACCGTGAGTGCCACGGTCGCCACTCGCGCACCCCCTACCGTGGCGCCAAGCGTGATGCCTAACCCCCGTGGGATATCGTGGGTGATCGCCGCGGCCCCGACGTTGAGGAACGCGTTCACGGTGCTCATGATCGCCGCCGCGACGCCAGCGAAGACGAGCCCAGCCAGTGCGGTCGGCGCGAAATGCAGGAGAAACAGCGGCGTGGCATCATCCGGACGCGCGAGCGCAGGAAATTCCCCACGAGCCACCAGGGCCCGCATCAGGATCCCCACACCCACAAAGAGCAGCAGGGTCAACGACATCGCCACGGCCATGATCAGCGGATACCATTTGAGCTGCCGGGGGTCGCGGAGCATGTAGAACTTGTGCACCACGTGCGGCTGACCTAACGAGCCGATTCCGAACACGAAAAACAGGGAGAGCGCGGCTGTGGGGCCCAACCGACCCCACGGGGACAGGAGCGCCGGATCCGTGCGAAGGATGCTTGTCGACATGGTGCCGAAGCCTCCCCCGACGCGCCAGACAAGGACAAAGACGGCCACCGACGCGGCAGCCATGAGGCTCCCCTGCAACAAGTCCGTGTACACCCCCGCCCGGATGCCGCCAGCCACCGAGTAGGTCATGGTGACCAGCGCTCCGATGGCCACCGCGGTCGGCAGCCCCAACGGAAACACCGCGCTCAACACATAGCCTAACGCCAACAGGTTCGTGGCGGTGTAGCCGATCACGCCACAGACGATCGCCACCCCCGCAAGACCCTGCGCCGCGGGCGACCGATACCTGGCGCCGATCGCGTCGGGAATGGTCAGCATCGGGCGTACCTCGGCCAGCAAGCGCAGGCGCTTCCCCAGCACCCACGCGCTCATCGCATTCGTGAGCGAGAGCGGGAGGATGATAAATACCGCGCCGAGCCCCACCGCGTACACCAAGCCCGGACCACCGATGAACGAGAACCCGGACAAGCTCGCGGCCATGGCGGCGATGGTCATGGTCCCAACGCCCAGGCCACGTCCTGCCAGGAAGAAGTCGGATCGTCCACGCATGCGCCGCGAGGACCACCAGCCGATGCCTAGTGTCAACGCGGCAAAGAGCACCATGATCGCGGCGACAGCTGGCTGCCTCACCCATGGCAGCTCCGTCGACTGCAACACCAGCCATCCGAGCGTCATTCAATCGTCGGCGCTGGGCGACCGGCGCGCAGTTTAGCCAGATCGGCGTCGGTGAGCGTGTCGGCGTCGAAGGTGAACGCATAGATCGCCGGCAGGATGAACAGCGGCAATACCCCCACCACGTACAGGACCAGGGCCGCGCGGATGGGAAACCCAAGCACCAGCCGAGACGTCGCTGATTCGTCGGCAGGAAGCCAGAGGGCAATCCCAAATCCCGTCAAGCAGGCCGCCGCCGCGAACGCCAGGGCGACGCGGAAGACACCGCGTCGCGCGCCGCGGCGTCGGATACCAAGGGCGAGAAATCCCACGGCCAGCACGGTGACACCGAGCACCATCAGCCAGGCTTCCACGATGGGTGCCGAGCGTGTGCTGGCAAGCACGTACGCTACGCCAATCAGCGCCGTCCCCACCACGCACGTGGCCACTGGCAGGGTCGCGCGCGTTGACGGGCTGCCTAACGCGGACGTCGCCGTCGCCACCGAGAGCTTCCGTCCGGCCGGTACGGCGATTCGGCGTCGCGCGCTTGTGGTTGCGAGCGTCCCTCACCCGCTCGCGCCGACGACGACGTCCCGTGGGTTGGGCGAGATGGGCCGCTGCCACTCGCGGGGCGCGCGCCAGCACCTCCCCCACCACGAGAAGTCGGTGACGTCCCTTGGGTCGAGCGCGAGGGGCCGCTGCCACTCGCGGGTCGTGGGCTGGCACCTCCCCCACCGCGCGACGCCTCCCGGCGAGCAGCCTTCTCGGCGGCGCGCTTGCGGTCCTCCGCCTTGCGAGCGCGAATCTCCGCGATGCGATCCTTGAGCGGGATCTCGAGGCGCGTTGTCACCGCCTGATGGTAGTCGAAGTCGGGGATCGTCACGCGAGGCAAGGCGCGGCCCACCGCCTTCTCGATGGCGCGCAGCTCACCCTCCTCTTCAGGCGCAACAAAGGTGAAGGCCTCACCCGTCAGCTCGTTCCGCGCCGTTCGCCCCACCCGGTGGATGTAATCCTCCGGCACCATTGGAACGTCGAAGTTGATGACGTGACCCAGTGCTTCGACATCGATGCCCCGCGCCACGATGTCGGTGGCGACCAGTACGCGCACCTCACCACTCTTGAACCCGGCGAGCGCCGCCGTGCGCTGGGCTTGCGAACGATTGCCATGGATGCGGCCGGCCGGGACTCCGCCTTTCTCCAGCGCCTCGGCCAAGCGGTTGGCGCGATGCTTTGTACGCGTGAAGATGAGGACCTGCTCGATGTCGTGTCGGTTGAGGAGCGCCAGCAGGAGCGCCGTCTTGAGCTCCTGCCGTACCGGATAGATCGCCTGCGTGATGCCGACTGCTGGCGCCGAACGACGCTCGACGTTGATGCTGACGGGATGATGCAGTAGCTCACGAGACAGCGCCTGGATCGCCGGCGGCATGGTCGCACTGAAGAACAGCGTCTGTCGCTTGGTTGGCACGTAGCGCAGGACCTTCCGAATCTCCGGAAGAAACCCCATGTCGAGCATCCGGTCCGCCTCATCAAGCACCAAGTGTTCAACGTGGTCCAACTTGGTGTAAGGCGCCCGCAGGTGATCGAGCAATCGGCCCGGTGTGGCAATGAGCACGTCCACGCCACTTCGGATGGCGTGTTCTTGCGCACCCATTCCGACTCCACCAAAGACCGCGGCCGCGGTAATCGGCGTATGGACTGCCAGACCATTGAGGCTCTCGAGAATCTGGGCCGCCAGCTCGCGCGTCGGCGCGATGACCAGGGCCCGCGTCTTCCCGCGCGGTCGATCAATCAATCGGTTGAGGATGGGGAGAAGGAACGCCGCGGTCTTTCCACTCCCTGTCATGGCGCACGCCAGAACGTCCTTGCCGTCGAGCCCCGGAGGGATCGCATCCCCCTGGATGGGAGTGGGGCGCACGAATCCAAGCTCCTTGAGACCTCGCAGCAGGCTGGGATGCAGCTTGAACGTGGCAAACGTGGCTTGAGAACCGCTCACGAAACCTCCCAAGAGTTGTCGTTCAGGCATCTGGCCGACGCCATTCACCCACGGTACACTCGCTCGGTACTTCCCGCATGTCCGTCATCATGTACACAGATGCCGAGACCAGCCGCGACACGATGTCGGTCGTCACGGCGCTCAGGGAATGTAGTCGCTCGATCAACACAGATGCCTCTTCACCTCGAGATTCCCAAATGCCCGTGACGCTCTCGCCGGATGACAGGAAACGCGCGCTCGGCTCCATCAAGCGCTACTGCGCGGAGCACATGGACCAGGAGATTGGTGACCTGCAGGCGGGTTTGTTGCTGGACTACTTTCTCACGGAGCTTGGGCCATCCGTTTACAACGCGGCCATTGGTGACGCGCGAGCGTACCTGCGGGAACGGGTGGAGGATCTCGAGGGTGCGTGTTACGAGCGTGAGTTCGCCTATTGGAAGTCGCGCTGAGTCCAGCGCCCAATTCCGCGGCGCGCGTACCTCATGAAGGAACTCGAAGGTCTGCGTTACGCCGCGAATTCACTTGTGAGCATCGCACTGGGTGCAGCGCCCATTGCCTGCTATCCGTAGTGCACAAGGCTGGCTCGTGCCGGCCGTGATGACCTTAGCCGAGAGCTACGATGCGAACACGACGTGCCTTGATCGCCGCGACCGGAGTACTGATGGCCCTGTCGGCGCCTGGCGCCGCGCAGACTGCCTCGGACGCCGATCCGATCGCTGAACTTGTTAGGCGGCTGGATCTCGAGCGGTACAAGGCCACGATCAAGGGTCTGACACAGTTCGGGGATCGTCGGCAAGGCACGGACCGGAATCGGGCTGCCGTCGATTGGATCGAGGCGCAGCTGAAGAGCTATGGTTGCACCAACGTCGAACGCGTCCGGTACGACTTCCAGCCGGCGCCACCGCGCGCGGCAACCGCCGCCACTCCTCCGCGACCGGGATCGGTGCCGCCGGCACAGGGGGGAGCGCGCTTCCGCGGCGTTCGCGGCAAGACCGGAGTGAACACGGACTCGCTCGCCCAGCCAGACACGGCGCTACGTCGGATCAACATGCAGCCAACGACTCCCGGCATACGCGAGGAAGTCATCTGCATCAAGGTGGGGTCCGTGCATCCGGAGGAGATGTACATCGTGGGTGGACACATGGATGGCCATGGCTGGGGAGAGGCCGCCAATGACGACGGGAGTGGCACGGCGATCGTGATGGAGCTGGCGCGCATCCTGAGCTCGCCGGATGTCGTCACCGAACGTTCGATCCGGTTTGCGCTGTGGAACAACGAGGAGACGGGCCTGAACGGTGCCCGAGCGTACGTGGCACAGCGTCAGGCACTGCAGGGCAAGGAGGACCCCGCCGGGTCCGGGAAGTATCCCGAACCCAAATGGTTAGGCATGATCCAGCACGACATGATGCTGTTCGACCATGGCATGCCGCGCGCGGACGGTACGCTGAGCCCCGAGCAGCGTCCGGAGGCCGACGTCAACATCGAGTTCCAGTCCGCGTCAAAGATGTCGGCAGAATCTCAGCGTCTGGCGTGGATCGTTCACGCGGCCAACGAGAAGTACGCGACGGACTACCCGGCTGCCGTCGGACCGCACATGACCAACACCGATAGTGGTCCCTTTCAGGATCTCATTCCCTCGATCAGCCTTCGCGAGAACGAACGGGGGCGCGAGATCGGTGCCGGCTGGGACCCGCACTGGCACCAGCCGACGGATCGTTTCACCACCTTCAGTGACAAGGATTTTCGACTCGGCTTGAACGCGGCGCAAAGCACGTTAGGCGCGCTGGGCATGTTGACCGGCGTCACGTTGAAGAAGTAGCGGCCGGCGAGCCGCCGGCGTGTTACTGTTCGCGGATGACCGCTACGTCCCCCATCGGCCGGCGACGGAGTCGCCAATGGCGACACCGAGCTGCCGCCGCGTTCGTGATGGCCTGGTGTGCGGGCTGCGCCGCGGCGGCGTCCCCCACCACGGCGGCGGCGCCCGCCGGCTGGACGCTGGCGTGGGGCGACGAATTCAACGGGCCGGCCGGTGGGTCGATCGACACGACGCGCTGGTCCTATGACCTGGGAGACGGCTGCGCGAGCGGCAACTGCGGCTGGGGAAACCAGGAGCGCGAGTACTACACGAACCAGCGAGAGAACGTCTCGCTGAACGGCAGTGGCCAGCTGGTCATCGTGGCGCGCATCGCGCCCGCGGGTTTGAGCTGCTACTACGGCGCGTGCCGGTACACGTCAGCCAAGGTGAAGACCCAGGGAAAGCGCGTGGCATCGCCTGGGCGTGTGGAGGCACGCGTCCGACTGCCGGCGGGCCAGGGACTCTGGCCGGCGTTCTGGATGCTAGGCAGTTCGTTTCCGTCGACGCCTTGGCCCGCGTCCGGCGAACTGGACATCATGGAAAACCACGGGAGCAATCCCCGCTCGACGAGTTCGGCGATACACGGTCCGGGCTACTCCGGAAACACGCCCTTTGTGCACGGTCACGAGTTGCCGCCAGGAGCCAGCGCTTTTTCGGAAGCGTTTCACACGTTCGCCGTGGAGTGGAACGCGAGCCAAATCGTGTTCTTCGTCGATGGAGAGGCGCACTACACGGTCTCGCGCGCCGAGATCGAGCAGCGTGGCGCGTGGGTGTTCGACCAGCCCTTCTTCGTGATCTTGAACCTGGCGGCCGGAGGGATATTCGACGGCCACCCGGCGTCGGACGCGATCTTCCCGGCCACCATGTTGGTGGACTATGTGCGCGTCTTCACCCGGGCCGGTGGCTGATGCCGGACCGGGCGCGCTCACTCATGGACGGCGTGGCTCGGTGCGATCGTTTTCCGCCACCTGCAACCGCACCTGCATGGTGCCACCCGCCTTTGTGAATTCCGCCGTCCCTGCGGTGTAGCGGAACGCAAACTTGGTCGTGGTGAGCGGTACCAGCTCCATGGGAAACCCACGCCCGAACATGTCGAGCCAGAGCGCAGCGCCACGCTGCGTGACGACCGCCACCGCAGGCGCTCCGTCCTTTCCGTACGTCCCGACGTAGGTCTTGAGTGTCGAGGCAGGAACCGTGGCGGCCGGCTTTGTTTCGGCCAGACCGCGTTCATCGGTCGGGGCGTCGGGCAGCGGACGCACCCAGATGTTTCGAAAGCGCACCGGATGATCGTGATCCTGCAACATCATCGGAAGCTCCCGCGGGTGCGACTTGTACGCGTCGTAGTGCAGCCAATTCGTTGGACCCCACAGTTCGGCGTTGTCCTGTACCAATACGCCATTGTGCAGCACCGTCAGCCGCGCCCGCGACGTGACCGCGCCCTTGGCATCGAATCGGGGCTGGTGAAAGATGATGTCGTAGGACTGCCACTCCCCGGTCGGACGCGAGGCGTTCACCAGCGGCGGGTGCTGGCCATAGAGTGATGCGGCTTGTCCGTCGGCGTACGTCTCGTTGGTGTACGAGTCCAACACCTGCACCTCGTACAACCCCATCATGTAGACGCCACTGTTCCCGCGGTTCTGGCCGTTGCCGGCGTCGGTGGTCGGCGATGCCCATTCGACGTGGATCTGTGCGTCGCCGAACGCGCGCTTGGAGACGAGCGGTCCGGCGCCCGGGACGGTCTCGAAATATCCGTCACGCACGGCCCACTTGGCCGGCGATCCATCCTTCGACGCCCACTGGCTCAGGTCCTTCCCGTCAAACAGCACCACGGCATCGCTCGGTGGCTGCCCGGCCGTTCCGCCAGGTTGAACCTTTCGCGGTTTGGGCCGAGTCGTATCGTGCGCCTTCCAGCGGAAGCCGGCTTGGGCCCTTCCCGGCTGGGCCAACGCCATCGACAGGGCGAGGGCCGCGACCGTGGCACGCATGACGTGGTGAACCATGACAGGAATCTCCCAGAGGTAGCGAATATCGCGGCGCGTGACCCGCGCCTAGCGTCCCAACTTCGACAGCATGTATTGGACGACGAGGTCGGTCGTGCTCCAGAGCTGCACGTCGCCTCCAGATCCATAGCGCACAGGCACCGGTCGCCCGTCGCGCCAGTCGTAGCTCCACAGCTCACTGCGAAACCCGGACGCTTCCACTTCCCGTCTGACCCGCGTGATGGCCGAGCGGAGATCGCGCGACACCGCCTGACGCGCCTCGTCAGGTGCGCCGCCCTCCGCCGCCAGCACGTGCTGCGCCGCGCCTAACAAGAAGAGGTTCACCTCGCGGCCCCAGGCAACCTTCGGCCCGTGGTACGCATCGCGCTCGAACGCCCGCGCCACGTCGGCGGGCGCGTATGCATCGTTTGCCACCACGGGGCCGACTCCCGGCAGCAGCAAACCAACCGGATACTCACGAACGAAGAGCGACGCGTCGCGCACGGCATCGCGCTCAACGGCGTCGCTCCACCCGCCGCTCGTCCCTTCGTGCGCTCCCAGGAAGAGTCCGGTGGCGGGGTCCGTGTTGACGACGCGGATCGGCGTGCCGTCCGCGTTCAGGGCGAGCGCATCAAACACGAGCGAGTCGCTGGAACTCGCTGATTCGGCCAGACGCTGCGCCCAGTACCGGTGTGCCTCGGGGGACATCAGCGACAGTCGTGCGTCCACCGAACGGCGCACCTCGTCGGGTCCGAGTCGCACGACAAAGTGCTGAGCCGCCCCTTGCCACGTGGCGATCGCGGCGCGGAGGCGGGCTGGGTCCTGCAGGTAGGTGCCTAACGTGGACCCCACGGCAATCGTTGCGGGATCGCGCGCCAGGGAGTCCAGTGAAAAACCGAGCCGGGGCAATCGCTCGAGGATGATCGCGATCGCCTCCAGGGCGTGTGGCGCCCAAATGGCGTTCACGTCCATTGCGTACCGTCCCCCGGCGTACCCGGCTCCACTGTCGCGCCACGACGCAGAACCCCACCGGCCGTCCTCAGCCTGCGGAAAGGACACGAGGTTGGTCGCCACCGGCTGCGCCGCGTACGCGGACGTCATTCGGCAGACGAGCGTTAGTTCGCGCAACAGGCGCGAGAGCCGCGTGCCCGGGCCGTCCGTCCGGTCCAGCAGGAACGCGCGTTGATGGGCAGGCGACACGCGATCGTCGGCAAGCCAGCGTGCCGTCACTACCGGCAGCTGAAACTCGTCGTCGATCATGTGATAGTTCTCGCGTACGCGCCGGTGGTTCCGCAACACCGCGGTAGCACGCGCCAGCAGGGAGTCCGCCGCGCCGTCACGCGCACTGGACGCCCGTTGCCATCCCGCGACGAGGGCGGCGTATTCGGCGGCGGCTTCACGATCTGCCTGGCCACCTAACGCCTCTTCGTGACTCACCTCGCCAGTCGGCGACAGTTTGCGCAACACACTCGCGATCGCGAATTCGGACATCTCGGGGCGCCAGATGGGACGCATCATGAGCGTTGCCACCAGCATGTCGCGCCCGAAGTACGTGCCGTACGTTGGAAGTCCGGCCATGAGCTTTTCGCGCGAGGCGAGAAGCTCCACACCGCGGACGTTGCGCTCCAGCCACCGGCCGCGGACGTCCCGCGAATCGGCAGTGGCCTTGGCCAGGTAGTCGAGGAACTCCGTGGTGAAGATTGCCTCGCGAGGCAGGCGGGTGAGCGCAACGCCGGTCGTGGTGATGCGTACCGAGAACGGCACGTCGTCGCCGACCTTCGCTCGCAAGGTCAGGGTGGACCGCGCGCCATCGCGTTCCAGGGACACCCGCCGCGGATCGACGGACAGCTCCAACGTCAACGTATCGCGCCCGTCCAGCGAGGGCTGCACTACGGTCACCGCCGTCCGACCCGGCGTTGCTTGCATGCGGAGCGATGGGGTCAGCCGGGCACGAAGTGCTGCCGCGCTCGTCACCCTCAGCAGAGCGAGGTGTTGTCGCTGAACGGCCGGGGGGAGCTGTTCGAGCGCGTTCAGCAGTGAGCGCATCTCCGTCAGCATGAACTCCGCCGAGTCGAAGGGGGCGCGATGCCAGCCCCAGTACTGAAAGTCGCGCTCTACCCGCATCGAACCGAGCAGAAACCATCCGATGTCGACTCGTCGGGCCGCTGCCACCAGAGGGTAGCTCAGACTGCGTGTCCGACCGCGGCGCCCGACGACCGCGCCGTCGCTGCCCCAACGGAGCGGCGCCTGGGCACCATTGGGGCCACGCACCGTGAACCCGATGCTTTCGTTTTCCCCATCCGCCCAGATATGAACGACCCGATGCTGCCGTTGGTCCAAGTACGCCTGCAGCGTGTTGCCCGCGGCGTCCTTGAAGATCCGGGTCACATACCCTTGATACGCCGCGCTGTCATCCAGTCCCGCTTCGGGGAAAGACAACACCGGCAACGAGGCACTCGCGGCGAGTTGAGCGAGCAGCGCCAGGCCGAGCATGGAGACCCGTCGTTCAGGCCTTGGCGCCCGCGGGCACCCGCGTCGCCACCGACCCCAACTCCACCAGCGTGGTCCGGATGCGCACGTCCATCATCGCGTCCGAATTGTGCTCGATGAGTCCGATAAGGAAGTGGGCCGTGCGCTCGCCGACCTCCACGCCGGAGTGCCTGAGGTGCGTGACGTTGGGGTGCAGGAACGTCGGGGCCTGTCCGTCGCTGATGGCCAGCAGCGACACCTCGTCGGGGATCCTCACACCGCGCCGCATCAGCAGGTGGTGCGTGTGCACCAGCAGCTCATCGGTCATGGTGAAGATCGCCGTGAGGTCGGGGTGCAGCTCAAACGCGCGATTGAGCTGACTCTCCAATTCGTCGAGGATGGCGACTCGCAGGATTTGCGAGTCCGCTAGCTGGATGCTGGCTTCGCTGTGGCCGCGGCGGAATCCGCGTAGGCGCTGCGAGCTGATGCGCTGTCGCTGGTCACCGAAGATGCCGATGGACGTCGTGTGGCCATGCGCGATGAGGTACGCCGCCGCCTCGCGTCCCGCTTCCTGGTCGTCGATGGTAATGGTGGAATGCTTCGTGGTCTCGATCGTCTTGTCGAGCAGCACCGCGGGGATGTCGCAGTCGCGGAGGATGTTGAGGTGCGAGAGGTCGCTCGTTTCGGAGGAGAGGACGAGCAGCACGCCGTCGGCGGACAGGTGCGTGCAGTACTCGATGAGCCGGCGCTCCTGCACAATCGAGTTGTCCGACTGAAAGACGATCAGTGAGTAGTCATTCTGTTGCACCACGCGGTTGATGCCGGCGATCATCGACGGGACGAAGAACATGTTCATCTCCGGCACGATGAGCGCGATCAGGCGCGAATGCTTGGCGCGTAGGTAGCGAGCCCGGTAGTTGGGGATATAGTTCAGTGCCTGGGCGACTTCCCGCACGCGTTCCTTCGTAGCGCTCGAGATATCCGGATGGTCGGCGAGCGCACGGGACACCGTGGGCATGGAGAGCCCCAGGCGCTTGGCGATGTCCTTCAGCGTGATTCGGTTGCGGGTGCCAGCCATAGGTGGTATGCCCGGTAGGGTAATTGGGCCGCAATCGATTGCGTAATCGGTTGCGCAACTCATTACGGTGAAGTCGCTTGCGCTGCAACCCGTTTATTGCTAAAAAAGGGGCCGGGCACAAGCACTTCGCCTCTATCTGCACAAACTCGCGACAGAAAGCAACGCATGTTTGCGGAACTTCTTGCAGGGCAAGTTGCTCCTTCGTCGCCGCGGCCACACCGCGCCTTCTTGGGCGCGCTGCTACATAAATGGAGCCTCGTGTGGCGATCATTTCGCCACGAACTCCGGCTCCACACGCCGTACCCCGCGCACCCTCGCTGAGTTTGACCTGTCCGATCGCCATCGCACGACGTCCGTCGTTAGGTGGCGCTGTTGTTTTCCCCCTTCGCGCATTCCCCCTTGGTCCCCTTTCCTCTCATCGCTTTTCCGGAGCGCAGACGCATGGCAGTCACTCGATGTGTGTTGGCCGCGATGGTCTGCGGCCTGGTATCCGCCACCCCTCTCGCCGCCCAAGGCGTCACCGGCTCCATCGCCGGCCGCGTGGTTGATTCGGCGAGCCAACAAGTTGTCTCCAACGCCACGATCTCGATCGAAGGGACCCAGCGTGGGACGCTGACCCGCAACGACGGGGGATTCCTGCTCAGGGGAATTCCGGCTGGCACCGTTCGTGTTCGCGCCGCGCGAATTGGCTACGCGCCTCGAATTCGTGAGGTCACCGTCACGCCAAACCAGACGGTTTCCGTCGAGTTTGAGTTGACGGCGATCGCGACCACCCTGTCGCCGGTCGTTACGGTTGGCTATGGCACCCAACGTCGCGAGGCGGTCACCGGGGCCGTGGCCAGCATTGAGGCGAAGGACGCGAACGTCGGCGTCTCCGTGAACGCGAACGCGCTCCTCACGGCACGCGTCTCTGGCGTCCAAACGATCTCCAACAACGGTGAGCCGGGTGGTGCGGCGCAAATCCGCGTCCGCGGTGGCACATCGATCAGCGCCAGTAACGAGCCCCTTTACGTCATCGACGGCGTCCCGCTCCAGAACGAGAACAGCGTCGCCAAGGGCCCGAGCCTGGGCAATGACTCGTATCAGCGGTCGCCCCTCAACTCGCTCAACCCCAGCGACATCTCCTCGATCACCGTCCTCAAGGATGCGTCGGCCACTGCCATTTACGGGTCGCGCGGCGCGAACGGCGTCGTGCTGATCGAGACGAAGCGTGGTTCGGCGGGCCCGGCGCAATTCGAGTACGAGACGTACGTCGCCGCTTCGCAGGCCGCCAACAGCCTCAACTACGCCTCAGCGAACCAGTATCGCACGTTCGTTCAGGCGCGAATCGCCGACGGTAGCCTTCCGGCGACCGCCGCGGCGGGGCTTGGCACGGCGAACACGGACTGGGAAAAGGCCGTTCAGCAGACCGGCATCACCCAGAACCACAACTTCTCGTTCATGGGTGGCTCCGCGAACACCCGCTATCGGGCGACGCTGAACTACTTCGACCAGCAGGGCGTCATCATCGAGAACGGCCTCAAGCGGTACCAGGGACGCATCAACGCCTCGAACTCCGCGAGCGGCGGCAAGTTGCAGAGCAACTTGAACCTGACGGTGTCGCGAGTCGAGAACAAGTTCCTTCCCTTCGAGAACGGCGGTGGATTCACCGGTGGCGTGTTCACGAACGTGGCCATCATGAATCCCACGAAGCCGATCTACGTCGAGGATCCGGTAACGCACGTCAAGAAGTTCTACGAACTCGGTGCCGGTTCGCAGTCGGACCGCAACCCGGTGGCATTGGCCCGTCAGCTCATCGACGAAGCGCCGGAAAACCGCATCCTTGGGAACTTCACGGCGTCCTACTCCGTCCTGCCCAGCCTAACGGCGCGGACGACGGTTGGCGCCGACTACAGCAACTCGGTCCGCCAGACCTACTGGCCATTGGCCAGCCCGGTTGGCGTCGGGACGGGCGGACTGGCCAAGCAGGCGGAACGCAGCCTGCAGAACCTGAACTTCCAGGGGCTCCTGACCTGGGCGCCGCATTTCAACGACAGCCACGACATCGAAGTGCTGGGCGGC
Source organism: Gemmatimonadaceae bacterium (assembly GCA_044224875.1). Lineage (GTDB taxonomy): Bacteria > Gemmatimonadota > Gemmatimonadetes > Gemmatimonadales > Gemmatimonadaceae > JABAQJ01. The sequence goes on from JBGAJQ010000020.1 coordinate 46,285, forward strand.
TACGAATTCACACGCTTCGAGAACCGCGGATTCGAAGCGCAAATGCAGGGCTTCCTGACGGACGCCTTCCAGTTCAACAACCTGGGCGCTGGCACGCAGACGGGATCACCGGTCCCTGTCTCCTACATCCAGCAGAGCCGTCTGGTCTCGTTCTTCTCGCGCGCGAACTACAGCTACAAGGACCGCTACTTCCTCACCGGCGTGTTGCGCAACGACGGTTCGTCGCGCCTCGCTCCGGGCCACAAGTGGCAGGTCTTCCCGGCCATCTCTGGCTCGTGGCGTTTGAGCCAGGAATCGTTCATGAAGGACGGTGCCTTCTCCAACCTGAGCATTCGCTTTGGCTACGGCCTGCAGGGAAATCAGGCGGTTGGTCCGTACCAAACGCAGCTGCTCCTGGGTACCAGCAGCTCGGCAACCTATCCGTTCGGTGGCTCCGTGATCACCGGCTTCGGTGCCACGCAGGTCGCCAATCCTGACCTGAAGTGGGAAACCTCGACGCAGGCGAACGTCGGCGTGGATTGGGGCATCAAGAGCGACCGCATCACGGGAACGCTCGAGTTCTACCAGAAGAAGACAAAAGACTTGTTGTTCCGCGTCCCTGTGGCGCAGCCGGCGGTTGTGTCGGATCGGCTAGAAAACGTTGGCAGTCTGTCGAACACGGGCTTCGAGGCGAGCGTGGACGCAGAGCTCCTTAGCAAGGGCTCCATGAGCTTCTCGTCGGGCCTCGTCTTCAGCGTCGAGCGCAACAAGGTGGACGAGCTCGGGCTGGATCGGCAGTTCATCAACGTCGCATCCGTGAACGGACAGGGTCAGTCGGGTCGGTTCGCCCAGCGCCTTATCCCTGGCCAGCCGGTCGGAACTTTCTGGGGCCCAGTGTTCGCCGGCCTCAACTCCTCTGGCCAGCAGACGTTCAACAAGTACACGGTGACTCGCGACTCGAAGGGCCGCGAACTCACCCGCGTGCGCAATGGCACGACGACCTCGCCGGGCGGCGATGACGAAGTCATCATCGGCAACGCCAACCCGAACTTCAGCCTTGGATTCCGAAGCAACGGCACGTGGAAGAAGTTCGACGCGAGCTGGCTGTGGCGTGCCGAAGTCGGTCGCGACGTCTTCAACAACACGGCGCTGGTCTACTCGACCACTGCCAGCGCGAAGCAGGGGCGCAACTTCATGGCCTCGGCGCTCTCGCAGAAGGACGCGTTTGGCGAGCCAGCGATCTATTCGTCGCGCTGGATCGAGAGCGGTTCGTTCATCCGGCTCCAGAACGTGACCGTTGGTTACACGTTCAAGGCACCAACGAGCATGGGTGGGCGCGACGCTCGCGTCTTTGTTTCCGGCGACAACCTCCTGCTTTCGACGCCGTACTCCGGCTACGATCCCGAGGTGTTTACCGGCAATGGAGTTGATCGTGGTGTGGACTACCTGATTTACCCGCGGGCCCGCACGTTCACGGGCGGCCTCCGCATCTCGTTCTGATATCAACGGGGGTCCGCGACGCCACGGTGGTCGTCGCGGACCATTCCCACCCACTTGTCTTCTTCCTTGAGACGATGAATCACATGGCGAAATTCTCTTCGTTTTCATTCCGACGCGCCGCCCGTAACGCCTTGGTCGTCGCAGGCGTATTCGGGGCCGTGGCGGGCTGCACGAATCTGGACGAGACTCCGCTCGACTCACTGACGCCGGGCAACGCGTTCAAGACGGACAACGAAATCCTCGCTGGCGCCGCCTCGGTCTATGCGCAGCTGCGACAGACCATGTGGGCGTATTACAACCTCAGCGAGATCTCGACGGACGAGCAGATCGTTCCGACGCGCGGCAACGACTGGTTCGACAACGGCCGCTGGATCGAGATCTACAAGCAGTCGTGGAGCGCAAACAGCGGATCGGCGCTCGACGACATGAACGGACTCTGGAACAACATGTTCTCAGGTGTCGCGAAGGCAAACCTGATGATCGACGTGGTCCAGAAGAGCACCAGCCCCACGAAGGATGCCAACCTCGCCGAGCTGCGTGTGCTCCGCGCGTGGTTCTACTACGTGTTGATGGACATGTTCGGTGGCATGCCGATCGTGACGACGACCGAGGTGAAGCCAGTCGGCCGTGTGTCGCGCGACTCAACCTTCAAGTTCATCGAAGCTGAGCTGAAGGCGGCGCTGCCCGCCCTCCCCGATCGTCCGGCGGCGTATGGTCGTGTCGCCAAGGGCGCGGCCAATGCGATCCTGGCGAACATGTACCTGAACGCCTCTGTATTCCAGGGAACGGTATCCGCCAGTGGCCTGCAGCGCGCCGCGGCGCGGTATCAAGAGGCGATCACTGCCGCGGACCTCGTGCTCAACTCCGGCGTGTACTCGCTGGCGTCCGATTACAAGAGCAACTTCACGACAAGCAACGACGGATCGCCCGAGAACATTTTCGTCATCAACCACGCGTCGAGCCCGCCGGGCATCGGCATGTCGCTGTCGCAGCGTTCGCTGCACTACGCGCAGGATGGCGTGCAGGGTGGTCCGTGGAACGGGTTCGCGACGATCGCCGAAACGTACCGCAAGTACGATCCGGCCGACGCTCGTCGCACGGTGTGGCTGACGGGTCAGCAGATTTCCTTCGAGACCGGAAAGAACGTCAACGATCGCGCCGGGGCGCCGCTCATCTTCACGGACACGATCGGCGACATCACCAAGGCCAACGAGAACGAGGGAGCCCGCATCAACAAGTTCCCGCCGCTGGTAACCGCCCCGTGCGGCGACTGCCACCCGAACGACTACCCGTATTTCCGCCTCGCCGAGATGTACATGATCAAGGCCGAGGCGCTGAATGAACTCGGTCAGACGGCACAGGCGGTAGCGATCCTGAATACCTTGCGCGCACGTGCCTTCTCGCCGGCCAAGCCGATCACGGCTACCACGCAAGCTGCAGTGCGCGACGCGATCCTGAACGAGCGCTTGTTCGAGTTCGCGGGCGAAGGGAAGCGTCGGCAGGACACCATCCGCATGGGTGGCTACCTCTCGGCACGCCAGTTCAAGGCGGCGACGGAGCCGTACAAGGTTCTCTTCCCGGTACCGATCACCCAGATCCAGAATAACCCCCTCCTGACGCAGAACGCCGGCTACTAAACCGAAGGGTTGGTCCAAAATTTAGGTTTATGACATAGCCTGTTCCGAAAGGGACAGGCTATGTCGCACTTGGGCGCTTCTATATCGGTCTCTGGTGAGGCGCTATCTTTGCTAGCGCGCGCCCTTTTCCATTCTTGTCGAGCTTTCCGATGCCGGGCCCAATTCCACGAAGGTACGTTAGGCAGGTGTACGTTCTTCGGCTCCTGAGTGTCGGCCTGTTGCTGTCGGCCGCGTGCACTCGGACTGCGGTGCCGGTGGCCGGGGCCGGCTATGACCCGTCAGCGACGGCACCAGCCGCCCAAGGCACGCTCTTCACGCGCCTGCCAGCCACGTACACGGGTGTGCGCTTCGCGAACATGCTCCGCGAGTCGCGCGACACGAACGTGTTCACGTACCGGAATTTCTATAACGGTGGCGGCGTCGCGATTGGTGACCTCACCGGCGACGGACTCCCTGAGGTGGTCCTCTCGTCCAATCAAGACGGGACGCGGTTGTACCTGAACGAGGGGAAGTTCCGATTCCGTGACATCACCGCAGAGTCTGGATTGCACGATCGCGCCGTGTGGACCACGGGCGTCACCATGGCCGACGTGGATGGTGACGGCCGTTTGGACATCTACATCTGCCATGCCGGCCAGACGGAACCGCAGCGCCGTGCCAACGCGCTCTGGATGAACGAGGGGCTCGGAAAGGACAGCCTACCGCATTTTGTCGAAAAGGGAGAGGCCTTTGGCGTCGCGGATCGTGGGTATACCACCCACGCCGCCTTCCTCGACTACGATCGCGATGGCGACCTCGATCTCTTCATCATCAACAACTCGCCGCGACCCGCCAGCTCCTTCGGCTTGCGGAATACGCGCAACGTCCGCGACCAGTTTGGTGGGCACAAGCTGTTTCGGAATGACAACGGTCACTTCGTCGACGTGAGCGAGAAGGCTGGCATTTTCGGTAGTGAAATCGGCTTTGGCTTAGGGGTCGGCATCAGCGACGTGAATCGGGATGGTTGGCCCGACCTCTACGTCTCCAACGACTTCTTCGAACAAGACTACCTCTACATCAACAGGCAGAACGGGACGTTCGACGAAAAGCTGAAGAGTGAGCTAGCGGTCAGCAGCTACTTCTCGATGGGGATGGACATCGGCGACTTGAACAACGATGGCTGGCCCGATGTGTTCACGACCGACATGCTCCCCGACGACGAGTATCGACTGCGCACCATGGCGTCGTTCGAAGGGTGGGACGTGTACCAGGCCAAGGTGCGCGGCGACTACGGGTACCAGCTGATGCGCAACATGCTGCAGCGCAACAATGGCGATGGTACGTTCAGCGATGTGGGACAGATGGCGGGGGTCGCGCGCACCGATTGGAGCTGGAGCGCGCTGATCGCGGACCTCGATCTCGATGGGCGCAATGACATTTACGTCACGAACGGTCTGGTGCACGACGTGACGTCGCAGGATTACATCGCGTTCCTGGCGAACAAGACGACGATGGAAGGCGCCACATCAGGAGGCGCGGTCGACTACATGAAGTTGATCAACGCCATGACCTCGACGCCGCTCGCGGACTTTGCCTTTCACAACCTTGGCAATCTCAACTTCCGAAATGAGGCGGCGGCGTGGGGGTTGGACAAGCCGTCATTCTCGAGTGGTGCGGCCTACGGCGACCTGGACGGCGATGGGGCGCCCGATCTGGTGGTCAACAACACGAACGATGAGGCATTCGTTTATCGCAACAACGCTCGCGCGTTGCATCCGACGAACCGCTACTTGCAGGTGCAACTCGACGGAAAGGGGGCGAACCGGCGAGGCGTGGGCGCACGGGTGACCTTGACGGCCGGCAGCGACACGTTGACGCAGGAGCTGTTCCCGGCACGGGGCTTCCAATCGTCGGTGGACTACGTGCTCGGCTTTGGCGTGGGCAACCACGACACCCTTTCGCAAGTACGTGTCGACTGGCCCGACGGTACGCGCAGCGAGTTGTCGCACGTCGCAGCGAACCAACGCCTGACGATCAGTCAGACATCGTCGGCGCCGGCGGCCCCAGTCAGGGCTCGCACCGTGGCGCCATTGTTCACCGAGGTGACCAACGCCGGTTCCCTTCCCTTTGTGCACAAGGAGAACGACTTCGTGGATTTCGATCGGGAGCGCTTGATCCCGAAGCTTCTGTCCACGGAAGGGCCGATGATGGCCGTGGGGGACGTGAACGGCGACCGCTTGGACGACGTGTACATCGGCGGCGCCAAGGAACAGCCGGGCGCCCTGCTGATCCAGCAGGCAAACGGCACGTTCACCAAGAGCAACAGCGAGGTGTTTGAGCTGGACGCAATCTCCGAAGACATCGGCGCGACCTTTTTCGACGCGGATGGCGATGGCGACCGGGACCTGTATGTGGTGAGTGGCGGGAATGAATTCGCCGATATCTCGCCCGGGCTCGCCGACCGGCTGTACCTCAACGACGGGCACGGCCGGTTCAGCAAGAGTGTGGGGCAACTGCCTGACGAGACCTTCAGCGGCTCGCGCGTGGTTGCCACCGACTACGACGGCGACGGTGACATGGACCTGTTTGTCGGCGGCCGACTCGTGCCCTGGCGCTACGGGGAAAGCCCGACCAGCCTCCTGCTGCAGAACAACGGCCACGGCAAGTTCACCGACGTGGCGACGCAGCTCGCTCCGGACCTGGCGCACGTGGGCATGGTGACCGACGCGGTGTGGCAGGACCTCAATGGCGACCGACGCCCGGACCTGATCGTGGTGGGCGAGTGGATGCCGATCACGATCTTCTACAACGCCGGTGGCGGGCGCCTCACGCGCGCGCAGGTGCCAGGGCTGGAGAAGAGCCACGGGTGGTGGAACAAGATCGCCGTCGGCGACTTTGATGCTGACGGTCGAGTCGATTTTGCCGTGGGCAACCTGGGCCTGAACACCCGCCTCCGCGCGTCGTTGACCGAACCGGTGACGATGCTCGTGAAGGACTTCGACGGCAACGGATACCTGAAGCAGATCGTCGCGTGTTACTGGCAGGGCAAGCAGTATCCACTCGTGCTGCGCGACGACTTGATCCGCGCCCTGCCTCCGCTCAAGACGCGTTTCCTGAACTACCAGGACTACGGACGCGCGACGATGGACGACATCTTCCCCCAGAAAGACCGGTCCGGTGCGATCGAGCTGAAGGCCTTCACCTTTGCGAGCGCCATCGTGCATAACGATGGACGCGGCGCATTCACGCTCGTGCCGCTCCCGGACGAGGCTCAACTCGCTCCGATCTACGGCATCCTGCCGAGTGATGTGGATGGCGATGGCCGATTAGACCTGCTCCTCGCCGGAAACTTCGACGGGTTCAAGCCGGAGATCGGACGCGCCAGCGACGGCCGCGGACTCGTGCTCCTCGGTGACGGCAACGGAAAATTCCGTGCAGCAACATCAGCCAGTGGATTCGTTGTTCCTGGCCAAGCACGCGACATCCAACGCGTGCGGACGCGTGGCGAGGAGTTGGTCGCCGTGGCGCGTAACAATGACCGACCACTTGTATTCCGTCCGACGTCGCGACGTGTGGCGTCGGCCGTTACCTCGCGTGAGGTTCGATGAGCATCAAGACCAGCACGACACTCCTCGCGGCCCTGCTGGCACTCGGCGCCTGCGCCCGGCCAGCCACACCTCCCAGCGGGCAATCCGTGGATGCCACGACGCTGCACGACGCGGTGCACCAGCTGACGTCCGTCATCGTCTACGACATCTTCAGCCCCCCGCAGGCAAGCCGGGTATACGCCTACGCCAGCGTGGCGGCGTATGAGACGCTTCGCTTTGGAGACACGACGTACCGGTCCCTCGCTGGGCAGTTGCATGGACTGACGGCGGTGCCGGCGCCCCCAGCCAACGAGGACATTTCGTTGCCGCTGGCGGGCGTGCATGCTTTCATGATGGTGGCCAAGGCGCTCACGTTCTCGCAAGCGCGCATGGACTCCATGCGCGTCGCCATGGACGCGCGGTTCAAGGCCTCCGGCATTCCTGCCGCCATGTACCAACGCTCGATCGGTTATGGCGACACGGTCGCCGCCCGAATCCTGGCTTGGGCCGCGGCGGACGGCTTCAAGCAGTCGCGGGGAATGCCCAAGTACAGCGTGACCCGAGAACCCGGTCGGTGGATTCCCACACCACCTGGCTACATGGACGCCGTGGAGCCGAACTGGGGCTCGCTGCGCCCCTTCGTGCTCGACAGCTCCTCCCAATTCCGGCCGGCTTCACCGCTACCATACAGCCTGGCGAAGAGCAGTCCGTTCTTCAAGCAGGCCATGGAGGTGTACACGACGGGCAAGGGACTTACGGAGGAGCAGCGCGCGATCGCTGCCTTCTGGGACTGCAATCCGTACGTGATGCACGTCCAAGGGCACACGATGTTCGCGACGAAGAAGATCACGCCGGGCGGCCACTGGATGGGCATTGTAGGCCTCGCGTCCCGGCAGGTGAACGCCGACATCTTGCGGAGCGCGGATGCCTATGCGCGGACGGCGGTGGCCTTGGCGGACGGGTTTATCAGCGTGTGGGACGCGAAGTATTGGACCAACTATATCCGGCCAGAAACGGTCATCAACCAGAACGTCGACGATCAATGGATGCCCCTGCTCCAAACGCCGCCGTTTCCCGAGTACACGAGCGGACACAGCGTGATCTCAACTGCCGCGGCTCGCGTGCTGACGGACGTTTTCGGCGACAACTTCGCGTTCACCGACTCTACGGAGATGGAGTACGGCCTGCCGGTTCGGTCCTTCCCTTCGTTTAACGCGGCGGCGAGCGAGGCGGCAATCAGTCGCTTGTACGGCGGCATCCACTTCCGCCAGGCGATCGAGGAAGGGCAAAAGGAGGGTGCAAAGGTTGGTGCGCTCGTGATCGAACGCGTCCACACGCGGCCCTCGTCCATGGCAGCGACAGGAGCTTCCACGACGGCATCGGCTCCCGTGGCGAATGGCAAGCCGTAGGTCCTTCGCCGCGTTGTGGCTGGCGCTGGTGGCGTGCAGCTGCCAACGACCGCCAGTGCCCACCGCGGCGAAGGAGCCGGCCCTCTTTGAGCGGCTCGCGCCATCGGCGACGGGAGTGACGTTCGAGAACACGCTGCCAGAGAGCACCGACTTCAACATCCTCAACTACCTCTACTACTACAACGGCGGCGGTGTGGCTGTCGGCGATGTCGATGGCAACGGCTATCCCGACCTGTACTTCTCGTCCAATCTTGGCCCTAATCGGTTGTACCTGAACAAGGGCGGGTACGTCTTCGAGGACGCCACGGAGGCCGCCGGGGTGAAGGGGCCGGAGGGATGGAAGACCGGCGTGGCGATGGCCGACGTAGATGGCGACGGGGACCTCGATCTCTTTTTGTGCGCCGTCAGCTACCTCACGATGCACGGCCGGAACGTGCTCTACATCAACGACGGGCACGGACACTTTGTCGATCGGACGCAGGAGTTCGGGCTGGAGTTCGCTGGATATTCCACGCAGGCGCTGTTCTTCGACTACGACAGGGACGGCGACCTGGACATGTACCTGCTCAACCACTCGACCCACATCGAGCGCGGCATCGAGCCCGCCCTGCGGAACACCAGGGCCTCGCCATCGGCCGACCGGTTGTATCGCAACGATCACTCACGCTTTGTGGATGTGTCCGTATCGGCGGGTATCGCCGACGGCGTAGGCGGATTTGGCCTGGGTGTCGTGGCCAGCGACTTCAACGGCGATGGCTGCCCCGACGTGTATGTCGCCAACGATTTCCAGGAAAACGATTTCCTGTACGTCAATCAGTGCGACGGAACGTTCAAGGAGTCCGTCACCGGGGCCATGTCCCACACCAGCCGCTTTTCCATGGGTGTGGATGCCGCTGACATGAACAACGATGGGCTCCCCGATGTGGTCGTGGCCGACATGCTTCCCGAGCGGGAAGCGATCTTCAAGACGTCCGCCAGCTACGAAGGCGCGAACTTGTTCGACGCACGGCTGCGGGCAGGCTATATGCCGCAGTATCCCCGAAACACCCTGCAGCTGAATCGTGGGGACGGCCGCTTCAGCGAGATCGGGTACCTGAGTGGCGTCCACGCCACCGATTGGAGTTGGGCACCCTTGTTTGCCGACCTGGACGACGACGGGCGCAAGGACCTGTTTGTCTCGAGCGGCATTTACCGGCGCCCGAACGATCTCGACTACATCAACTACGTCGGCAATGAACAAGTACAGGCGACGTTAGGCACGACGATCACGGAAGCCAACCTCGCCTTGCTCAAGCGCATGCCGCAGATTGCGCTGGCAAGCCACGCCTTCCGGAACGACGGAGACCTGCATTTCACGGACATGGCGGCCGCGTGGGGACTCGGCGAGGTGGGGTACGCCAATGGCGCTGCCTATGCGGACCTGAACAACTCCGGCTCGTTGGACCTGATCGTGAACATGATCAATGCGCCGGCGGCGATCTATCGCAACCGTGGCCGAACACGCACCGGTAATAACTCCCTGACCCTGCAGCTCCGCGGCGCCGGCGGCAATAGCTCGGGGATTGGCGCTCGCGTCATGGTTGTTGCTGGCGGTACGCGCCAATGGTACGAACAACTGCTCACACGTGGCTTTCAGTCATCCGTTGACCCTCGCCTGCACATCGGCTTGGGCAGGTCGCCGTCCGTGGACTCGCTGGTGGTAGTATGGCCGGACGGCCGCCAGCAGGTGCTGACGGGTCTGCCAGCGAATCGTGCCATTACGCTCGTGCAGGACAGCGCTCACGCGGCTCCGGCGCCGACGAGGGCTCGGGCGACACCCGTGCTGGAGGACATCACGGCCACCGTGGGCGCCACAGCGACGCATGAGGAAGACGGGTTCCTTGACTGGAATCGCGAGCCGCTCATGACGCACCTCCTTTCCACGGAGGGGCCTGCCCTGGCCGTCGGCGACGTCAACGGAGATGGACTCGACGACGTCTTCCTCGGCGGCGCCAAGTGGCATGCTGGGCAGTTGTTGTTGCAGCAGGCGAATGGCGGCTTCAGAGCGTCGCCACAAAGGGCCTTCCAGGCAGATTCGCTCGCTGAGGATGTGGATGCCGTGCTCTTCGATGCCGACGGCGACGGGGACAAGGACCTGTACGTCGTAAGTGGCGGCAGCGAGTTCTGGGGGGAATCCGACGCGCTGCGGGACCGCTTGTACCTCAATGACGGCAAGGGCGCGTTCACCCGCGATGTCGGAGCGCTGCCCGCGATCTTCGGTAATGGGGGTTGTGTTGCGGCTGCCGATTTTGACCGGGACGGTGACATCGACCTGTTCGTCGGTGCCCGCTCGGTGCCCCGTGCGTACGGCACCACGCCGAAGAGCCACCTGCTGCGCAACGATGGCCACGGCCACTTTGCGGATGTGACCGACCAAATTGCCCCCGGACTTGGCGGCGTCGGCATGGTGACGGCGGCGACTTGGGTGGATACCGATGGCGATGGACACGAGGACCTGGTGGTCGTAGGCGAGTGGATGCCCGTTACCGTGTTCCGTCAGGCTCAAGGGTCGTTTGAGAATGCGACGCCCCGTGCCGGATTCGCCGGAACCGAGGGGTGGTGGACCAGCGTCGTCGCCGCCGACATCACCGGCGACGGAAAGCCCGAATTGGTACTCGGGAACCTGGGTCGCAATTCCTATGTCCGAGCCAGTGCGAAGCAGCCAGCACAACTCCTTGTCGCCGACTTCGGCAACACCGGCGCCATCAAGCAACTCTTGACGTTCTTCAACGGGGGGGTGAGTTATCCCCTCGCCGGACGTGACGAGCTGGTGAAGCTGATACCGTCCTTGCGCCAGCGATTCCCGAATTACTCGGACTTTGGCGCAAGCCGGGTGGAGGACATCTTCTCGTCGGCGGAGCGGTCGACCGCATTGGTTCGTAGCGCGCATACGTTCGAGAGTGCGGTGGCGGTGAACCGTGGCGATGGGACGTTTGCCTTGCGGGCGCTCCCCGTAGAGGCGCAGTTTGCGCCGATCTACGCGAGCCTGGTGCGCGACTTTGACGGCGACGGCACCGTGGACCTGCTGGTCGGTGGCAACTTCTTTGGCGTGGCGCCGGTGATTGGCCGCTACGATGCGTCGTTTGGTTTGTTGATGAAGGGCCACGGTGACGGCACGTTCACCGCCGTGCCTCCGGACCAGAGCGGTGTGGCCATCGCTGGTCAGGTGCGGGACTTCAAGATGGTTGCGCGCGCACACGGAGAGCACTTGGTGGCGGTGGCGCGCAACAACGATAGGTTGCTGTTTCTTCGCTCGCCCCGGTAGTCCAACGTACCTAACGTCGTCCACCACAACGAGGACTCGATGCCGGTTACGAACCTGACGATCGTCGACTACGTGGTCATGGCCAGCTATTTCGTCGTGGTGCTGGGCATTGGCTGGGCGTTGCGACGCCGCATGCAGACGTCCACGGACTTCTTCCTGTCGGGCCGGTCGCTGCCACCGTGGGTGACCGGGTTGGCGTTCCTGTCGGCGAACCTTGGGGCGCAGGAAGTGATCGGCATGGGAGCGTCCGGCGCGAAGTACGGCATCGCCACCTCGCACTTCTACTGGGTCGGAGCCATTCCGGCGATGGTCTTCGTCGGCTTGTTCATGATGCCGTTCTACTACGGGTCGCGGGCTCGGTCTGTACCGGAGTACCTGAAGCTGCGCTTCGACGAGAAGACCCGGACGTTGAACGCGGTGTCGTTTGCGTTCATGACGGTGTTTTCGTCGGGCGTGTCCATGTATGCGATGGGCAAGTTGTTGAACCTGTTGTTAGGCTGGGACTTCGACACCAGCGTCATAGCCTCGGCGGGCATCGTCCTGGCGTACGTGCTGCTGGGCGGCCTGACGAGTGCCATTTACAACGAAGTGCTGCAGTTCTTCATGATCGTGTTCGGCTTTGCGCCGCTGGTGTGGATCGGCCTGCGCGCCGTTGGCGGCTGGAACGGCCTCACCACCAAGTTGGCGACTGTGGCCGCTGCCCGCGGACTTCCCGAGGGCGCATACACGCATGCGTGGCAGGGCATGGGCAGCGCCGCGACCAACCCGATTGGTGTGGAATGGTTCGGATTGGTGATGGGGCTTGGGTTCGTGCTTTCCTTCGGGTACTGGTGCACAGACTTTCTGGTGGTGCAGCGCGCGATGGCCGCCGACTCGATGACGGCCTCGCGACGCACGCCTCTGATCGCCGCGATCCCGAAGATGATGTTTCCGTTCCTCGTGATCCTGCCTGGGATGATCGCGCTGGTGTTGAGTGCCAGCGGTGGCGCTGGCCAAGGCATCATTCCCCCAAAACTCGGCGCCGATGGCGCCGCGGTGATGGATGCCGCCGGCCGCATGGTCTTGGACTACGACCTGGCCACGCCGATGATGCTGGTGAAGCTGTTTCCGACCGGGATGCTGGGCTTGGGGCTAACCGCGCTGATCGCGTCGTTCATGTCCGGGATGGCGGGGAACGTGACCGCCTTCAACACCGTGTGGACATACGACATCTACCAGGCCCACATCCGCAAGGGCGCATCGGACGCGCACTACCTGTGGATGGGGCGGGTCGCCACGGTCGGTGGGATCATGCTCTCTGTTGCAGCTGCCTATGTGGCCGGCGCCTTCAACAACATCATGGACTTCCTGCAGCTGGTGTTTGCCTTTGTGAATGCGCCGCTGTTTGCGACGTTTGCCCTTGGCATGTTCTGGAAGCGCAGCACAGGGCACGGCGCATTCTGGGGCCTGGTGTCTGGGACGGCAGCGGCCGCGATCCATCATGGGGTCTCCCTGGCCGCCGGGTCGGCGCCCGGGATCAAGGGCGGGTACTTTGGCCACGTCCTTACCTACCCGAGCGAGATGGCGCAGACCTTCTGGACGGCCATTGCGGCATTCACGACCTGTTGCGTGATGACCATGATCGTCTCGCTGGCCACGAAGCCGCGACCGGACTCCGAGCTGACCGGCTTGGTGTACGCGCTGACACCGCGGCCCACCGACGAGAAGCTGGAGTGGATTCAACGGCCCGCCGTGCTCGGAACGCTGGTGTTGCTGCTGACGCTGACCCTGAACTTCCTCTTCTTCTAGGACGCGGAGGCATTCCATGAGCGCTGCTGGCGGGCTGGACCTGCGTTTTCCGATCGGTGGGCTGTTCGTCGTCCTGGGTGTGATCCTCGGGGGCTATGGGATTGCCACCGGTGGCAACACGGAGATGTACCAACGGTCGACGTCGATCAACATCAACCTGTGGTGGGGCGTGGTGATGCTGGCCTTTGGCCTGCTGTTCCTGTTGCTGGCCTGGCAGGGGGCCCGCGCTGACCAGGAAAAGCCGACTGCGCGTTAGGCGCTGTCGGCGATCCGGAAGTCGCGGTCGATGACGATGTCCGCACGCTTGGCTTGCGGACTGATGAGGGCGTGCTCGATGGACAGGATGTCGTTCATCACCGGGGCATCGACATCGCGCGCGCGCACCCGCCGTCGCTCTGCCGTGTCCTCGTGTGTCGCGCAGAGGAAGATGCGCGCATCGAGGTCTGCCAGCTGCAACACATAGGTCCCCTCGACAACCAGCACGTCCGAGTCTTCAAAGTCGGTCACTTCCGTGTCGAAACGATTGCCCGGGTAGTCGACCCGTGGGAGTGGCACTTGACGCTCCCGCGCGCGGAAGGCCGCGATGTGTGAGGCCAGACGGCGCAGGTCCACCTCGTGCGGCCCCACGTGGGCCAGATCCAAGAGGCGGTACTCGTGGTTGGTTCGCGGCGGACGCAGGAAATAGTCGTCCTGATGCAGGACGGCCGGGTGGTAACCGGCCTCGCGTAAGGCACTGACCAAGGCAAGCGCCGTGACGGACTTGCCACTCCCTGACTCGCCGGCGATGCCGATCACGGGACGCGCGCTTGGCGTGATTCCACGCGTTGCGGTGAGTCGCCGCAGGAGTGTACTGGCCAGGAGCGCGCTCGACGCGTAGACGTCACCGTTGACAGGCGGCATCATGCGGGCGAGAGGAGTCGTTGCGAACCCTCGGTGCCAGCGAGCTTCAGGAAGATCAGCCCCGTGGCGGAATACGCCATGCCGGTGGTTCCGCCAGGCTCACCCGTGACCCCATGAAGAAACTCCTCAAATGCGAAGTCCGGGTGGGCGTGCAGCGAGCGGGTCATGAGTCGGCGCAGCGTCGCCAACACGTCCAATCGACCATATTGGGCGGCCGCCAGCCCCAACCAGCCCAGCCAGATGGGCCAAATGCCGCCGTTGTGGTACTCGTGCGGGAGGTTTCGAAACGCGTGCAGGTGATACCGCCGCAGCGCGGGCCATTCCGGATGGTGCTCGTCGATCACGGGAAAGAAGGCGGGGGGCAAGGCGTCGTGCGCAAGGAAGTGCGCTTCGATCCATGAAATCGACAGCCTTCCAAGGGCGGGTGCAACTCCGGACACGCCGAGGAGCGCACAGGCGGCGAGGTCAAACGTGTTGCGGACGCCGAGCGGGGAGAAGGCCGCAATCGGGTGGGAGCGCTCGTCCTCGATAGGCGCGTAGCGCTCCGCAATCGATTGTGCAATTCGTTCACTCTTTGCCCCCCACTCGGCGTTCCCGTACGTGTCGGCCAACAACCGCAATCCCCAGGCTCGCAGGACCTGATCGTAGAGGATGTAGCCGTCGTAGATGTACTCATCCGCCCAGTTCCCGCCTGGCGGGATGTAGATCAAGTGGCGCCCATTGTATTCGAGCGCGGAGAGGAGGCGTACGACGCGCGTGACCGACTCCCGAAACGGCGAGGGATCCAGAACGTTCGCACGAGTCGCCAAGGCGACGCCCACGAGGTACCATGTAGCGGCGTCAATACGTGGGGCGAGCGTGCCGAAGGAGACGTGGGGCGGTTCTGCCCCGCGGAGCTCGAAGTTGGAGGCGATCTGGCCCTCCGGGCCTTGCAGCTCACGGAGTCGTTCCAGCGTGTGCACGAGGCCGTCGGAAATGACGCGATCGTTGAGGAGCAGTCCCGCGATGCCGGCCATGACCGCGTCGCGCGCAAAGATGGCCCGGTAGTTGGCAGTGCTGGACAACGACGCATGAATCCCTTCCGGCGCTGACAGCGATTGCAGCAGCAACACGGCCTTGGCGTCGAAGTCGGAGGGGAGGGTCACGAGGAAGTCCGGTGGAGGCGTGGTGAAGGCAGGGGCAGGATCACAGTTCGGACGGCAAGCGGAGGAACGACCGGTGGCAGCACTCACAGCGACGACGGCTTCGGCATCCACGGCGCCAGCTCGGCCTCACCTTTCGTTCTGGCAGATCGTCAACATGAATTTCGGGTTCTTCGGAATCCAGTACAGCTTTGGGCTGCAACAGAGCAACATGAGCCCAATCTACAAGTACCTGGGTGCGGATGAAGCGAGTCTGCCGCTGCTATGGCTCGCCGGCCCGATGACGGGCCTGATCGTTCAGCCGATCATTGGTGCGATGAGCGACCGCACGCTCAGTCCGCGCGGGCGCCGGACGCCCTACTTCCTGGTCGGTGCGGTCCTGTGTTCGTTGGCATTGCTCTTCATGCCCTTCAGCCGCGCACTGTGGATGGCGGCGGGCCTGCTCTGGATCCTCGATGCGGCAAACAACATCACCATGGAGCCCTATCGGGCGTTTGTCAGCGATCGACTGGATGCCAGNNNGCAAACATTGTCCTACCTGACCCCATCCCTGCTGGTCGGGATGGGCATGAGTCGCGACCTGCTGAACGCGCGTGGCATTCCCATGATCACCCAATGGGCCTTCGTGATCGGCGCCGTGTGCTCGATCGGGTCCATCCTGCTGACGGTCCGGACAACGCCAGAGTTGCCGCTGACGGAAAGTGAGCGTGCACGCATCCTGGCACTGCCGCCGGGAATGGGATCGGTGTTTCGCGAGATTGCCGACGCCGTGCGTGACATGCCCATCACCATGAAGCAGCTGGCGCTGGTGAAGCTGTTCCAGTGGTACGCGATGTTCTGTTACTGGCAGTACATCGTGTTGTCGCTGGCGGTGACCCTCTTCGGCACGCACGATGCGTCAACCGCCGGCTTCCGGGAAGCAGGCCTGGTAAACGGGCGCATAGGAGGCTTCTACAACTTCGTTGCCTTTGTGGCGGCCTTTGCCATGGTGCCGTTCACCCGACGTATTGGCCCGAAGGTGATGCACGCGATCTGCCTCACGCTGGCCGGGGTGGCCATGATCGCCATTCCCGGGATCACGGACCGGACGCTTCTCTTTCTGCCGATGATCGGTGTGGGGCTGGCGTGGGCCAGCATGATGGGAAATCCCTACGTGATGCTGGCCGGTAGCATTCCACCGGAGCGCGTCGGCGTGTACATGGGCATCTTCAACATGTTCATCGTCATCCCGATGATGATCCAGATCTTCACGCTGCCCTTGTACTATCAGTCGTGGCTGGGTGGAAATCCGGAAAATGTGATTCGTCTGGCTGGCGTGCTGCTCATTTGCGCGGCCATTGCGGTGATGTTCGTACGACTGAGCGCGTCGCCACACGCCCGGCGCGCGCCCTAAGTGAACCGGAGATTCGTCATGCAGCGACTGCTTCGCCGTTCGCGCCTCTGGTCTGCCAGCCTTGCTGCAGTCCTGGCGGTTGGTTGCACGCGGGCGCCCGCGACCGCGGGCGCCGTACCGTCGACGGCGGTCGTCGTCCGATACGACCCGGCGCACGACCTGGGCGCCCTGTTCCATGACGCCCAAATGGCGGGGATCTTCCGTGACTCCAAGACGTTTGTCGACGCGCGCGCTCGTTCCTCGCCAGCACAAATCGCCGCGGACTATGCACGCCAGCGCACGCGGGGCGGGTTTTCGCTGAAGGATTTTGTCGCCGAACATTTTGAGCTGCCGGGCGCGCCGGCTGACGTTGGCGCGGACACGGCCTCGACGGTGGAGTCACACGTCCGGCTCCTCTGGTCGTCGCTGACCCGCCCCGCCGATCGGCCAGATTCGCAATCGTCCCTCGTGCCACTGCCAAGCGCCTACGTTGTGCCTGGCGGGCGCTTTCGTGAGGTCTACTACTGGGACTCGTATTTCACCATGCTCGGATTGGTGGAAGGCGGGCGGGTCGACCTCGTCCAACGCATGCTGGACAACTTCGCCTATCTCATCGAGACGGTCGGCCACATTCCCAACGGCAATCGAACGTACTACCTGAGTCGCAGCCAACCACCGTACTTCGGCGCCATGGTCGGCCTGTATGCGCAGGCGACGGATACCGGGCAGGCCCTGAAGTACCTGGCGCCGCTGGAACGCGAGTACGCGTTCTGGATGCAGGGTGCGGACAAACTGGCGATCGCCGAGGCAACCAGGCGAGTCGTTAGGCTTGGGGACGGCAGCGTCCTCAACCGCTACTGGGACGACCGTCCCGAACCACGGCCGGAGTCGTATCGCGAGGACTTCACCCTCGCACAGTCGCTTCCGGAACCGCAACGCAAGGACCTCTATCGCAACATCCGCGCGGCCGCCGAGAGCGGGTGGGACTTTTCCAGTCGCTGGATGCGGGACCCCAAGGACCTGCATTCGCTGGAGACCACGGATCTCGTACCCATCGACCTCAACTCCTTGCTCTACCACACTGAGCGGACGATCGCCGCATTGCGAGCCTATCGGCGGGGCCCGGGTGACGCCGAGGTGGCGGCCCGCTTCACCCAGGCGGCGGAAGCCAGACGGCGGTCGTTACTCAGCCACGCCTGGGATGAAGCTGACGGTTTCTTCTACGACGTGCGTTGGCGGACCAACGAGCGTGTGCGGGATCGCCCCACGATGGCAGCCGCCGCCGTCCTCTACTTCGGGCTGGCGACCCGGGAGCAAGGACAGGCCGTGGCGTCGCGGTTGGCTCGCGATTTCCTGCGCCCCGGAGGTTTCGTCACCACGCTGATCCCGTCGGGGCAACAGTGGGACGCGCCCAATGGCTGGCCACCGCTACAGTGGCTCGGCATCCAGGGCGTGAAGCGATACGGCCGCGACGACGTCGCCGACCAGGCCCGCGATCGCTGGCTCGCCGTCAACCGGCGGACGTACCTCGCGGCGCGCAAGATGACCGAGAAGTATGACGTGTTGAACCTGAATCGTCCGGCGGGTGGCGGTGAGTATCCGACGCAAGATGGATTCGGGTGGACGAACGGCGTGGCCGTCGCGCTGGCGGCCATGGGCGGCGGGCGCGTGATTCCTGTCCCGTAGGAGGCTGTTGGATGAAGCGGCTGTACCTCGCGGGCGCGTTGGCGCTCGTCGTCTTCGAGTTTGCCAACGTGTATTTCATCATGCCCATGCCGGGCAGCCAGCGGGCGCCGAGTATTGGCGTCGCCTACATGCTGTACCAGTGGCGCTGGCCCATTCGTGCGTTGTGCCTGACGATTCTCCTGGCTGGCGTCCCGGCCACGTTGGCAGTCACCGGGCGGAGACGATGGGTCGCTCCGGCGGTCGCCGTCCTGACGGCCGCGTTCGTGTATGCGACCAATTTCCGCATGGCGGCCGATCACATGTTCCTCCCCCCGACTCGGCTGATCATGGCGCCGCCCGCGAAGAACGCGGTGCCGTTGGACCGGCTGGTGGTTGGTGTGCAGTTGAACGGTGAGGCGCGGGCGTATCCCCTTCGCTTCATTGGCTACCACCACCAGGTGCGCGATACGGTGGGGGGGCAGGAGGTCCTGGTGTCGTACTGTACCGTGTGCCGGACGGGCCGGGTGTTCTCGCCAGTGTTGGACGGCGTGAGCCAGCGCTTTCGGCTAGTGGGCATGGATCACTGGAACGCGATGTTTGAGGACGCCGCCACGGGCAGCTGGTGGCGACAGGCGAATGGGGAGGCCATCCGCGGCCCGCGCCTTGGCCAACGCCTGTTGGAGCTGCCGAGCATGCAAGTGTCGTTGCGCCAGTGGCTGGCCATGCATCCGGGTAGCCTTGTGATGCAGGCCGATTCAGTGTTGGCCGACAAGTACAAGAAGGACAACTCGTACGAGGACGGAAGTAGCCGCGCCGACCTGACGGGCACCGACACAGCGTCGTGGAATGACAAGTCCTGGGTGGTTGGCATCACGCAAAACGGCGCCAGCAAGGCCTATGACTGGAATCGACTGAAGCGGGAACGCCTGATCAACGATGAGGTCGGCGGCACACCGATCGTGTTGTTGCTGGCGGGCGATACGGTCTCCTACTTCGCGTACCAGCGCCCCCCTGGCGTCCAGTTCACGTTGCAGGGCGACTCCCTGACCGCGCCCGGGGCGTCGTACGGCTTGGACGGGCGGGGGTCTTTGGGGCGACTAACAGCGGTCTCGGCGAGCCAGGAGTTCTGGCACAGCTGGCGCACCTTCCAGCCGGCGACCGCGCGCTATTAGTACTTCACCGCGGCTGACCGCGCCGAGAGCTCGTTAGGGAGCCCCGCTCGGCGGCAACGCGTCGCCGGCGGCATCCGGCCGTCGCTGACCGTACCCATGCGCGGCCATGCGCTCGCCTGACATCGCGTAGGACTCAGCGCTCATGTCGCTCACGCCCGTGGCATCAATCCACTTGTTGTAGAAGTTGAACAGCGCGCAGACGGTAATGGCATCGTAAATGGCTTCTTCGCTCCATCCGGCCGCCTTCACGCGATCCACATCTTCCTTGGTGAGCGTGTGGGATTCGCGATTCATCCGTTCGATGAATGCGAACAGCGCCTTGTCGCGGTCCGAGATCGGTGCGGTGCGAAAGTCCTCGAGCACCGCCAGTACCAGCGACTGATCCCCCAACAGCGTCGCCGCGACCGCGGCGTGCGAGCCAATTCAAAAGAGGCAGTGGTTGCGACGGGAGGTGAAGGCAGCGATCAGCTCCCGAATCCCGGGTGGCAGGGGCGATGGCCCGCGCATGACTCCTTGCGTGAATTCGGCGAGGAAATCCGTGCGATCCGGCTTGTAGGCGAACAAGTGCCAGATCTGTGGAATCTGGCGGCCCTCCTCGTGGTGCTTGCGAATACGCTCAGCATAGGCCCCGTCCGCGGGGTGTGATTCGATGTCGTGCAGAAACATCGGGTGCATAGGGTCTGGTCGCTGGAAATCGGTTTGAGCGAGGGCGCGGTCAGTATTACCGAATCAGGATCGAAGGCGTTCGGGTACTGCGAGTCGGAGCTGGCGAAATATCGCGAACGCGCCCGCGCGAAAGATGCCTCATCGTAGCGGGGATCGAGTCTTCTCTATGTTGAAGCGCCGTGCCAGACGCGCTAGCGGCTCCTACTCCTGACCAGTGGCGCAGAAGTCGACGCGGCGCCGGCCCGGGCTCGCGAAGCTTCCGCACCTCTCTGCGGTTGCGCGACCCCGCGGCCAAACGGTTAGGCGTCGACTCGTCCCCGAGTCAATTGGGCGTCCCAATATCGCAGGCGTCGGGTGTTTCGAGAACTGGATCTGCCGAGGAAAAGCCACGGGCTGTTGGTCTGGCGCACAGGGGTTGAGCGTTTACCTGGGTTTCCAGTGCGTGGCCGCGGGAAGCAGCGGAGGCGCGCGGCGACAGGCGTCATCGACGAGCTCTACCATTGACGGGATCGGGGTGGCACCGAAGATTGGGCCGTGGCTAGAGCGGGCGCTCGCCAGAGACTTCGCGCGACGTGACAGGCGTCAGACGTTTTTCGCGCAAGGGTTGTTTAGACCGATCGTCACCCGGGCCTCCCCAGCCCACACACCGCTCCACTGCCATCCGAGGGAGAACGCATGCATCCCACCCACCCAACACGCGGCTCGCGTCTCATTGCGCCATTGAGAGGCCTTGGCGCAGTCCTCGCCGCCTCGCTCCTGGCCGTCGCGTGTTCTGAACACGGCATCGTGAGCCCCCCGACGATGGAAGGGGTCACGGTGAATGAAGCCCCCGCGATTGCGGTCGCTGGGGCGCCAACGGAGCCACAGGGCCCGCGTGTGACCGTTGGTCCGATCACGAATGGCGCCAATCACACGGGCTCGATTGTGGCGGCCGGCCAGGTGGATGTCTGGACGTTCTCGGCGACTACAGGGCAATATCTCGTCGGGTCGATCGGGGAGACGGGCGGCACGGTGGACTTTACGCCGTGGATTCGGGTGACGGCTCCGAACGGAACGTTGATCGTGAATACGTGGGGCGCCGCCGCCGCGACATTCGGCGTTGCCGCGCCGCAGACGGGCACGTACACGGTGCAGATTGCCACGGCCGACGCCGGCAACGACGCGACGGGAACGTACACGTTCAGCATTGGCGTGGTGCCCGGTACGCTGACGGTTTCGGGTGGAGACCAGGGCGGACCCATGACGGTCGGCGTGAACCACGCCGGGACGCAGTCGCTGGGAGACCAGGACCTCTGGACCTTCAACGCCAGCACCGGGGACTACATCGTTCTCGCAATCGGCGAGGTCACGGGTTCGACGGACTACACGCCGTGGATTCGGCTGATCGCGCCTAACGGCCAGCTGGTTGGGAACGCATGGAATGCGGCCGCGGCGCAGATCCCGCTGGCCGCACCGCAGACGGGAACGTACACGGTCGTGGTGAACACGGCCGACTCCGGCAACGACGCAACGGGAGACTATCGCCTGGTGTTGGCTCTCTCTTCGTCCACGCCAACCGTTCCGGCGGGGGATGAAGGTGGGCCCATGACAAACGGCGCGACCCAAACGGGCGCCATTCCGACGGGTGACCTGGATCAGTGGCAGTTCACGGCCGCTGTCGGTGACGGGATCGTCGTGGCGATCGGCGAGGTTAGCGGCGATGTCAACTTCACGCCGTGGATTCGCGTGTTCGCGCCTAACGGTGCTCTGGTGGGCAACAGCTGGAACGCCGCAGCGGCACAGGCAGCATTCAACGCAACAGTGGCCGGCACGTACTCCGTGGTGGTCTCGAGTGCCGATGCGGGGAACGACGGCACGGGCAACTACACGTTGGTGTTGGCGAAGACACCGGGAGCCGTTTCGGTATCACCCGGCGACCAAGGCGGCGCGTTGCAGAACGGCGGCAACCACGCCGGTAGCATCTTCGTTGGCGACCTCGACGTGTACACGTTCAGCGCCAACCAGGGGCTGCCGCTCGCCATCACGATTGGTGAGGTCTCAGGGACGACGGACTACACGCCATGGATTCGGCTCTATGCGCCGAACGGTGCGCTGGTTGGCAACTCGTGGAACGCCGCCGCCGCGCAGATCAACGTGATTGCGCCACAGACCGGATCGTATACGGTGGTCGTCAGCACGGCCGACGCCGGGAACGATGCGACGGGCGACTACATCCTGGTGTTGCAGAAGTCGGGCGCGTTCATCACGCCGCCGGGCGATCAGGGCGGCGCGGTACAGAACGGCGGCAACAATACCGGCAGTATTTTCGTCGGCGACCTGGATCGTTGGACGATCAACGCCAACCAGGGCGACTATATCGTGGTCTACGTTGGTGAACTGAGCGGCAGCACGGATTTCACGCCATGGATTCGGTTGGTCTCGCCCACGGGTCAGATCATTGGCAACACATGGAACGCCGCCGCGGCAACGATCGGGGTAATCGCACCAGCGACCGGCGTCTACACCGTAGCGGTCGGGACCGCCGACAGCGGCAACGATGCGACCGGAACATACACACTGACGATCGGCAAGGCGCCAGGAGCGTTCATTGTGCCGGCCGGAGATGACGGCGGTGCCATCACCAACGGATCGCGAAATGGCACGATTACGATCGGCGACGTCGACATGTTCTCCTTCAACGCGACGCAGGGTGCCAGCCTCTCGGTCGTGATCTCTGAGCTGACGGGGACCACGGACTATACGCCGTGGATCCGTGTGGTCGCGCCGAACGGCGCCTTGGTTGGCAACACCTGGGGAGCGACCGGTGCCACGCTGAACCTCGTAGCCTCACAAACGGGCACGTACACGATCTTTGTCGGCACCGCGGACTCGGGCAACGATGCCACGGGGACGTACCAGCTCACACTGAGTGGAGCGAACTAGGACCGGAGCCCACAACCGACGGTCACTCCGTCGACCGCACTCAGTAACAAACACCGAAGGCACCCACGATGTGTGGGTGCCTTCTTTTTTCGGCAGTGCGTCGGCCGCGTGAGGGGCCCTACTTCTTCGCCTTTCCAGCACTGGTGCCGGCACCGATGCGCTCCAGCACTTGGCCCAGTTGCTTGATCTCCTCGCCGTAGCGCGCCCAATCCCCTTCGCGTTGCGCTTCCATGGCGTTCTGGTACCGACGACGGGCCTCGTCGATCAGTGGCTGCATCGAGGCATCGATGGTGACCGGGCCAGCGCTGGCGGCCGATTCTGCGGCGATTGCCGCCTCCCCTCCCTTGGCCCCAGAGCCATTCCCGAAGAGCGACGCCAGCGCACCCTCCAGCGTGGACTCCATCACCACCTGATTCTGGTACGCCACGACCACGCGCTTCAGCTCTGGAATACGCCCGCCTTCGGCCTGCAGGTACAACGGCTGGACGTAAAGCAATGACTTCTCCATGGGAATCACCAGCAAGTCGCCGCGAATCACCTTCGATCCACGCTGGTCCCACAGCGTCACCTGGCGGGAGATCTCCGTGTTCTGGTTGATGCGGTTTTCGATCTGTCGCGGGCCAAAGACGAGGCTCTGCCGGGACAGGCGATAGACGCGCAGCTTGCCGTAGTTGGCTCCATCATTCCGCGCCACCATCCACGCCGCCAGGTTGTCCTTGCCGCGCGGCGAGAACGGCACCATGTAGATGAACTCGGCGTCTTTCTCGTCAGGCAGCCGCATGATGATGTGCCGCATGAACGGCACGGCCCCTCCGGGCCCGCCATCCTGGTCCGTCGCCGGTATCTGCCACTGATCTTCTCGATGGTAGAAATCCTCCGGCGCGTCCATGTGATAGGTGGTGTAGAGCGCGGATTGTGCCTGAAAGAGCTCATCGGGATATCGCAAGTGCGCGACGAGGTCCTTGGGCATGCGATCCAGCGGCTGGAAGATCCCCGGGAAGATCCGCGCCCACGTCTGGATGAGCGGATCGCGCGGTGCGCTCACGTACGCGGCGATGGAGCCGTCGTAGGCATCGATCACGACCTTGACGCTGTTCCGCATGTACGTCGTCCCGTCGTCCATGGTCTGCGAGTACGGGTAACGGGTGGTGGCGGTGTAGCCATCGAGGATCCAGACGAGTTTTCCGTCAGCCGCAATCACCATGTACGGGTCGCGATCAAAGTCGAGCATCGGCAAGGCCATGCGTGCCCGTGCCACCACGTTCCGGTTGAAGAGCACGCGACTGCCGGGGCCGACGTCGCCAGAGAACAGGAGGTTCGACGAGCCAAAGCGCGAGGCGAACACCAATCGTTTCAGGAAGCCGCCCGCGCTGATCCCGCCGGTGCCGGCATAGGCGGCGTACACGTTCTCATCACCGGCGGGATGGTCGAACTCGCGCTGCTTTGTTCCGACGACCACCCAGTCGTTACTCAACTCACCGAAGTAGATCTGCGGGCGCGCGACCTTGAGCGAAACCGTGGACACCGGGGGCAGGTCCTTCACGAACAGCACGGGCAACCCCTCGACGGTCACCTGGTTCACGGGCCCGATGGTGAGCCCCATGCCGTGGGTAAAGGTCAGGTGCTCGTTGATGAAGGTCCGCGTCGGCAGCGAGGCCACGTTCAACTCGCGCGGCGACAGGAGCACCTGACGGTACTTGCCATCGATCCAGTACCGATCGTCATCGACCGATACGAAGTCGTAGTATGTCCGGATCTCCTGCAGCTGTCCGAACGTCTGCAGGAGGGGGTCACGATCCCACAGCCGCACGTTCTCGATCGTCGGTGCGTTCCGTTTGAGGTCATCGAGGGTGAGCGGGGCGTCGCCGCTCAGTTCCCTGCTTTCCACCGAATCCAGTCCCCATGCCTGACGAGTCGCGGCGATGTGATAGCGCAGGTAGGGCATCTCGCGCGTCAATTCGGTTGGCGCCACCACGAACTTCTGCATGAACTGGGGCAGCACGTCACGTGTCAGGAACGACAAGGCGAGATACCCGCCCACCGCCAGCACACCGTACCGCGGTAGCTTGCCCCGCCGAGCACCGATGACGACCGCCACGGCGGCAGCCAGGGCAAGGAT
>JBGAJQ010000021.1:0-70494 GCA_044224875.1 Gemmatimonadaceae bacterium
GGCGGCCGGTGGCCACCGCCGCCGGCAACGTGGATGATTGCGTGCTGAAGTACCCGCCGTACGGGCACCCCAGCCAGCAGGCGTCCCGCGACTGGCATTGCGTGCGGCCCGGGAGCGGCTGGGTGATGTTGGCCGTGCGGCCGGGTATGAGGTGTCGGCGTCCGCCAAAGAGCTTCTTCAACTTCTCCGAGACCATCACCTCACCGCAATTCAGCGGCATGGCGGGCTGGAACTGGCCGTCGGGGAGCTGGGGAAGACCCTCGATGGATCCGGAGATGCCCGCGAACTTCTCCACGTGATCGTACCACGGGGCAATCTCGGCGTACCGGATGGGCCAGTCGATGGCGATTCCCTCGCGCGCGTTCGCCGCGAAGTCGAAGTCGCTCCAGCGGTAGCTCTGCCGTCCCCACATCAGGGATCGGCCGCCGACATGATACCCACGGTACCAGTCGAAACGCTTGGTCTCCGTGTACGGCGACTCCTCGTCCTTCACCCAGTAGTCCAGGTTCTTTTCGTTCAGCGGGTAGTCACGCTTCAGGACGGGATAGTGCTTCTCCATCTCCTTGGTGTGACCGCCGCGGTGCGGATACTCCCACGGCGACTTGGTGGCGTTCTTGTAGTCCTTGATGTGCTCGATGTTGCGACCTCGTTCCAGCAGCAACACCCGCAACCCTTTCTCGGTCAGTTCCTTCGCCGCCCAACCCCCAGAAATCCCGGAACCAACGACGATCGCGTCATACTCCGGAGCTTGCACCACTCCCTCCTTTGTGCACGACAGCGGGAAGACCTAACGAAGCTCGGCCAGGCCCCTCAGGCCGCAGGGGCGTCGAGCGCTAATATGTCACTCAGCGACGGAACCCGCGATGAGCAGTCTGCGGCAAATCCAGCTTCCGGCCGACTGGCGCGCAGCCCACACTCGCGCTCGACCACTCGCAATCGATTACGCCGCCCAACGGACGCAAATGCTCGCACCGCGGCCCTAGAACGCCCTCCGGTTCATCTCCTGCACGGCATGATCGACCGCGCGCGCCGTGAGTGCCATGTACGTGAGCGATGGGTTCTGACAGGCCGTGGATACCATGCAGGAGCCATCCGTGACAAACACGTTCGGTGCATCCCAAACCTGGTTCCACTTGTTGAGCACGGATGACTTGGGGTCGCGGCCCATCCGCGCCGTGCCCATTTCGTGAATGCCCATGCCCGGGAAGTAGGTGCCGTCGAAGGTCTGCACGTCCTTCACGCCGCACGCCGTCAGCATCTCCGCCATGTCGTTCATCATGTCTTTTCGCATGAGGTGCTCGTTCTCACCGATCGCGCAGTCGATCTTGAGGACGGACAATCCCCATTTGTCCTTCTTCGCTTCATCGAGCGTGACCTTGTTCTCGTGGTTCGGCAGCATCTCTCCAAATGCCGTGCCGCCAATACTCCACTGGCCCGGTTCGGCCGCCGCATCCTTGAACGAACCGCCAACGCCTAGCTCCGCCACCGCGCGCGACCAATCATCGCGCCCGGCGCCCCCTTCGTAGCCAAAGCCGCGGAGGTACGGCCGTTTCTCTCCAAACAGATTCCGGTAGCGTGGGATGTACGATGGATTCGGACGGCGACCGAAGAAGTACTTGTCTTCAAGCCCTACAACGCGTCCCTGAGCGCCGATTCGAAAGTGGTGATCCATCAGGTTGTGGCCCAGCTCACCCGAACTGCTGCCAAGCCCACCGGGCCACACGTCGGTCGCCGATCGAAGGAGGAGCCAAGTAGAGTTGAGGGTTGAGGCACAGAGGAAGACGACCTTCGCGGCGTAATCGGTCGTCTCGTTCGTCACGGCGTCCAACACACGCACACCGGTCGCGCGCTTTCGATCCTTGTCATAGAGGACCTCGGTCGCGATCGCGAACGGCTTCAGGGTGAGGCGCCCAGTGGCCACTGCGGCCGGGAGTGTCGCCGACTGCGTGCTGAAGTACGCCCCGTAAGGACAGCCTAACCAACAAGCGTCTCGATACTGGCAGGCACTACGGTTCCCGATCGGTTGCGTGAGGTTCGCCGTCCGGCTCGAGATCATGCGACGCTTCCCGCCGAACGCCTTCGGGAGTCGGTCGGCCATCATTTGCTCGGCGCAGTTCAGGGCCATCGCTGGCTGGAACTCGCCGTCGGGGAGCTGGGGCAGTCCTTCCTTGGATCCCGCAATGCCGGCGAAACGCTCAACGTACGAGTACCAGGGGGCCACGTCGGCATACCGAATGGGCCAGTCGGTTGCGATGCCGTCCCTCAGGTTGGCTTCAAAGTCGATGTCACTCCATCGAAAGCTGCAACGCCCCCACATGAGCGATCGGCCGCCGACGTGATATCCGCGATACCAGTCGAACCGCTTGACCTCGGTGTACGGCGACTCTTCATCGGACGCCCACCAGTCGAGGTTTTTCTCATTCAAGGGGAAGTCGCGCTTGAGGACGGGATACCGCTTGATCATGTCCTGCGTGCGCCCACCACGGTGCGGGTACTCCCACGGCGCCTTGGTGGCATTCACGTAGTCCTTGATGTGCTCGATGTTCTTGCCGCGTTCGAGGAGCAGGACGCGCAGTCCCTTCTCGGTCAACTCCTTGGCGGCCCAGCCGCCGGAGATGCCAGATCCCACCACAATCGCGTCAAATGATGTCGTTTGCACGTTGCCTCCCATGAGCGGTCGGAAACCTAACGATCTTGCTTAGGGCACGCGATCGAGTTGCACGCGCATCAGGTACATCGCGCGTCGTACGCCCGCCATGGCAGGGTTGGTTCCGGTAATCCGGAAGTGCAGCACGTTCGAGCCCTCCACCAACGGCAGCGTGGCCACGTACGTCAGCGCGCCGCGCACACGTTGGGCGCTGTAAGTATCCATCACCGTGCCCACTGGTTGATCGCGGTCGAACAGGCGCACGATACCGCCATCGGGCGCGTTCATTGCTTGCACCGACACACGGTAGTTACCGGCGGCGGTGGTGGTGGCCACCAGGTCCACGCCATGCGGTCCGAACACATCCCGGGCGCTATCGGCGACGAGGGCGAGGAACTGTCCCACGTCTTTCTCCGTCTGCTTGGCGAGGGTGGCATGACGGAAGGAGAACGCGTCAATGGGCTGCAGCCACGACGGGTCGAGGACGATGTGATTGACGTCGAGCACCTGGCGCGCGGCGGGTGACAGGTCTGTGGCGCGCACCGCCGGTGGATGCTGCGAGTAGAAATACGTGACGGCGGCGTAATCGGTGATGGTGTTGTTGCTAGTGTCGGTGCCGTGCTCGATGGTGAAGTCGATGCTTCGCTGGTACGCGTACGCGTCACCCAGGTACACGCGGAACCCGCCCGTGCGCCCCAGCGAGATCGAGTACCCTAACGAGCCGCTGAGCGGCAGGGAGATGGCACGATCCCAGCGTCCCGGCACGCCGTACCAACCGCCGTTGAACGAGTCCTCGGACCCGGTACCGCGGATGAGCGTGTCCCCATCGATGACGGCACGGTCATCGCCCTCGAAGAATTCCGTGCCCTCGATCCCCACGCCTTGTGCCTGCAACGACAGTCCCACGACGTGGCCGCGACCCGCCGTGCGCAGGAACGTGAACGGCTGATGCCGGACCGTTGGATTCTCCCGGCGCCAGTACGCGTAGAACCGCCCTTCGTCCGGCTGGCGCCTAACGGGCACCGTCGCTACGGTCAGCGACATGGCGATGGGCGCCTCGCCGCGATCCAGTGTCAGGTCAAGGCGCGCCGCACGGTCGTACGGCATGGGGAAGTAGAGGTATGCCGTGTCATTCGTCACGCCCAACAACAGGGAGCGCGCCGTCGGCTTGCCGAAGGCGAAGCCGAACAAGTCGCCGACTGGACTCTCGAGCGCGGGTACGGTCGCCCCGTCGAAGTAGCCGCGCAGAATGGCGCCGCGGGCACGACCAGCGAAGGCGCTCGCCGGCCACAATCGCAGACCCACGATCCGCCCCCCGGTGGTCGCGCGGAATAGGGTGGTCGTGACCCCCGGCTGCAACACCCGAGCCACATGCTGCCGTGTGACCGTTGCACCCGGCGGTGCGGTGAAGTTGGACAGGTCCCTTCCCGTGCGGCCGATGACGTCTCGTGCCCTCGCCAACATGGGATCCGGTGCGTCGGCAGGTTGCCACGAGCGAATGCCGGCCTCCGCGCCGTAGCGCGCGTAGTTGAACTGGATGAACTGCACGCGCGGTGCCCGCGCGATGACTTTCAACGACTTCGCGTATGCGATCGGCGTGTAGGTCCAGTAGCCACCTCCACCGAAGTCCGTGAGCGGCGCGAGAAAGGGGGCCCGCTGCCCGAGCACGAGTTCGCGCATCTCCAGCGCCAGCCGCGGCTGCGCTTCCCCATCGAAGTAGAACTCCAGTGTGTCCGCGGTCGGCGTTGGCGTATGAAACCGGTACAACACGCCAGGACCCGTCAGGTCCGCCAGCACGAGGCCACGAGGCTCCTGCCGCACGAACGAGTACTTGCCTGAGAATCCGTCGTCGTTGCCTTCAGTCCGGTCGTACGACGACACGAGTCCCACGGAGAGCGAATGCCGCAGGCGAGGGAGCTCGTCCAGGCGAGCCAACGCCAGCGCACCCAACCCCGGAACGCTCGACCGACCTTGGTCTTGTGCATCAAGTGGGTGCCGGACGAACGGCAGCAGGGCGAGTGCAAGTACGGCCGCTCGAGTCCTCGACACAAATCCCTCGGTTGATGGTGGCGGCTGACACTACTTCCTTCGCCGCTATGCGGCTATGGGCGTGCGTCGCTCCTCGACCACACGCGTCCACGGTACGCGGTCGTCGATGCCATGGTGCCAGCGGACCATCGCCACACCGGCAACGACCACGTGGTGCGCGGTGCGCAAATACAGCTCCCCGGATCGGATTCGATACCAGCTCGGGCAACGACCAATCCACCCGCCGCCGAGCGACGTAGCAGGTTCAGCGGCCCCCAGTTCCGGGGCGGTCTGGCCCGCCACGGTCCTCTGGCCTCCGTGCCTCCGGACCGTCTTGGGTCGCGTTTACCCAGAGTGGTCGCTGCACGGGGGACCACACTTACACTCGTTCGACGAGGCATGGGCGCGAAACTTCGATCCGTTGTGGACAAGTCAGACTCGGGGCTCCTCTTCCGCGCGAAGTCGGGCGACGAGGGCGCCGCGGGGCTGCTCTTCGATCGGTATAGCGAAACGTCCTACGGTCTCGCGCTCGCGATCGTCGGGGACGAGCAGGTGGCGCAACAAGTAGTGGCCGAATCGTTCGCGGAGCTGTGGCACGGGACAACGCGTTCAGAGAAGTCGCCGGTGGAGGGGACGCTCGAGTCTGCGATCGCCCTGATCGTGAGAAGGCGCGCACTCGGACGGGGCCGAGTCGGGAACTCCACCAGCGAGCTGCAACAGGTGACACGTTCGGTAGCGAACGGTGGGGCGGCGCCCTGGTCGTCCCACTCAGTCCGTGAGTTAGTGGCCGGGGTTTTGGATGGGCTTCCCAGGTTGCAGCGCCGAGCGCTGGAACTTGCCTTCTTCCGGGGTCTTGCGGTTCCGGAGATCGCGAAAGAAATACTTGAACCGGAGCATACCGTTGTTTCGTACCTTCGTTCGGCGATGGACGCCTTGAAGCATGCCAACGCCATGTCCTCTCACACTCACACCTCGCTAGGTGGTCGATGACGCACGAGATGCATCTCGAGTCGGCAGCGGCGTATGCGCTCGGTGCGCTCGATGCAGGAGATCGGGCATCGTTCGAGGCGCACTTGGCTGAGTGCGATGAATGTCGAAAGGCCGTCGCCGACTACCGAAACGTGGCGGGGTTGCTCGTACATGCCGTGGCGACGGGCAGGCCGTCGGATGGCGATGCGCTCCGGCGCCGCGTCGTGCGTGAGGCCTCCGGCGTCCGACCGTTGTCGACGGCCGAGTCGCTCCGTTCGTCGCGCGCTGAAGTCCGTCGTTCCTTCACGCCGTGGCTCGCGGCCGCCGCGTGCCTGCTGATCGCGGTATCGAGTGGCGTGGCGTGGCGTCGAACGCAGCGAGAGGCGGAGCGTCTCACGCTCGATCTCGCATCGGCCCGGGCCGGTATCGCCGCGCGTGATTCAACGATCGCCGCGTTCTTTGGGCCGGAGGTGCACGTCGTATCGTTGAGCGAGCCCCAGCAGAAGCCGCAAATGCGCGTGTACTGGAATCACACAAGCAATCTCTTCATCGTCACGGCCTTCAACGTCCCGCGGACTCCTGAGGGAAAGACGTATCAGCTGTGGGCGATGGTGAAGGGCAAGGCGCCGATTTCCATGGGGACCTTCAAGACCGATGCCGCGGGGCGGGCGACGGCATTGTTGCAGGTGGCGTCCTCCGTGATCGACGCTGGCCACATCGACGACTGTGCCTTGACCGTGGAGCCCGACGGCGGGTCGTTGCAGCCCACGGAGAACCCGCGCCTGATCGGTGCCTGGCGGCACGTGGACTGAGCGGACGACAAAAGAAAACGCCGGTTCAACGTGGAGGCGCGTTGAACCGGCGTGGGGGTTGCCGGGTCGTCGTTACTTCTTTGCCGTGACGTCGCGCAGCAACCACTTCTTTCCGTCGAAGTCGAAGAGCACGGAGCCGTTCGCTTCCATGGCGCTCATGGCCACTTTGGCCGAGTCCAGCCCCGCTTGCATGGTCACCTTGCGGTCGAGCAGGGCCTTGTCGGCAGCCACAACTTCCAGCTGATACCAGCGTCGCAGGAGCGGAAGGACGTCCTTGATGGGCTGGTCGGTCACCTCGAACTGGCCGTTGATCCAACCCAGTGCCGAGCCCAACTCCTTGTCTGTCGGGGTTCCGACGCCACTCTGCTTCACGACCACGGCGTCGCCGGCCTTCACGACTTCGTCCTTGCCGCCCTTCGGTGTGACGATCACCTCACCCTCGCGAACTCGCACGGTCACACGTCCCTCGGTTGGATAGGCGGACACGTCGAATGCCGTGCCTGTTGCCTTGATGGTGGCTCGGCCCGCGCGCACGATGAACGGCAGTGGTTGCCCGGAGGCGACGACGAAGGATGCCGTGCCATCCAGCCCCACGGCCCGGAGGGTTGTAGGGAACACCGGGGGAATACGGAGGTGCGAGTCCGCGCCTAACGTCACGACCGACCCTTCGTCCAGCTTCACGTTGCCGCGTTGACCGTTCTTGGTTGAAATCTCACGGGTGTCCTGGTGCGCCAGCGCGCGCGAGATCTTGCCTTCCTCCTTGGACGCGGGAATCCAGAAGAGCACCGCCATGATGATAAGGGCGACCGCGGCAATGCCACCGACCGCAAAAATCGGGAAGCGCTTCTTTTGTCCCATCGCCGCCATGTGCTCAGCCGCGTGGTGCTTGGAGAGCGATTGGCGCTCCTGCTGCAGCTTGTCGTGCTCCGCGGAGTTCGCGTGAAGTGCCGCCTTGATGTGTCCCCAGACGTCATCGATGGTCGGTGGGACCACGGCATGCTCGGCCTTCTTCGCACCTGGTGCATCGTGGCGGTGTAGGGCAGCCAAGCGTCCCTTCTCGCGAATCGCCAGTTCGTGCGTCGTGCGCTCCAGGAAGGCATCCAAGGCGAGCGGAGTCTCCGCCTGCGAACGCTCCTGCCACATGCGCAACATCACGTGCTCGACGACCTTGCTGGCTCTCGCAACGTCCGGAACTTCCGCACGGGCCAAGTCGAGCAGTGTAGCGAACTTCGCGTAAAACACGCGTTCTAGGGCATGCTCGTCGCCGCCGCGGAAGGCATTTACCGTGTCGGCGTCGAGACGATTGAGTGTGGCAGGCATAAGCTCTCCTGGCAGGGTAGGGCGTCATGAATTGCTGACATCACAACTGACGCGACCCCGATTCTCCCACTAGAGCACTTTCCGGTACCTGCTGCCGGGCAATCGCTGACAAGCCTCCTCGCTATCGTGCGGGCAAGTCCGGCACGGCACCAGCCGCATGACGCCGCGATCCGCTCACGCGTCCTTTCGTTGATAGCTGGAAAAGGCGCGGACTCCCTGGACCACCGCCGATCGGCAACCGGGGGCTCCGCGGGATCGGCGCGTTGATCCGACGCCGCCGACCGATCAAGTTTCCATCTACCGCATTCTTCACCTGGTCATGGCCCCGCCGCAGGAATCCCGATGAACGAGAAGCAGCTCCAGGCGCTCGCCCGAAAGAACGCTGCCAAGGCGTTGAAGAACCAGAACAAGCCGCGCCCGTCGTACGATGCCACGCTCGATGCCACGCGAGGGACCTCGGACGAAACTGCGGCGCTGGAGGCGCAGCGCATGTTCAAGGAAATGAAGCGGCGAGAGTTCTAGTCAGACGCAAACGGGCGGGACACGAGATGGCATCGCGTCCCGCCCGAGTGCATCAAGCCGCGCGTCACTACTGAATCGAGCGAATCGTGGGATACTTGATCCCGAGTTGCTCGAGGTAGGACGCGTACTTCGTCGGATCGTAGTAGTACGTGCGCATCTCAGGCCGGTACCGCGCCATGATGTCGGCGTTGAGCCAGATCGCCGGCTGATCGTTAGGTCCAATGAACGCTGTGTACTTCACGTCCTTTGTCTGGACGTTGCGGAAGTAGTCCCACGCGTCAGCAACGACCGTCGGCTTGAACAGCAGGTCGAGCAATGTGAGCGCCTGCACCTTGGCGCCAGCCACTGCTCCTTTGTGGGCGATGGGAGTGGCCATGGCAATCGCATTCGCCCAGTTGTGCCCTGGCCCGACGTTCCACGAGACGTCGCCAATGTCGTCTGATCCGCCGCCCATCGACGGTCGATTCGGCTGTGGCACCCGCATGTCGGCCGGCTTCATCGCCAGGCCGGAGTCGGGTACACCCAGTTCGCGCTGCAGCCCCTTGGCGAGCAACTGATCGGCTTCCGTCCACGTTGGGTTCCCGACCCGCTTGATGTTCTCGTTCGTCGCCTCGGCGATGGCTTTGTTGAAGTGACCCGACCAGGCCGACCCCAGCACGATAATGGTGTCGAGCTTGGTGTCGGTCATCAGCGCGGCCCCCTGCGCCACCTTCTTGGCGAACTCGAACATCTCCTTCGTCTTCGGATAGTCCAGGTGCCGGAAGTAGAACCAGACCGAGGCCGTTTGCGGCACGACATTCGGTTGGTCGCCACCATCCTTGATTACATAGTGCGAGCGTTGGGCCACCTCCATGTGCTCTCGGTGGTACTCCCAGCCCTGCGCCATGAGCATGACGGCGTCGAGTGCGGACTTGCCCCGCCATGGAGCACCGGCGGCGTGGGCCGTCTGGCCACGAAAGCGGAATTCCGCCGATATCAGCGCGTTTGAACCTGACGGACCGTACCCCACGGCCAGGTTGTCGCCAACGTGGGTGAAGAGTGTCACGTCGACGTCCTTGAAGACTCCGGCGCGCACGAGGTACGCCTTGGTGCCCAGCTGTTCTTCGGCCACTCCCGGCCAGATGACGAGCGTGCCGGGGATCTTCTCGCGAGTCATCAGGTCCTTCACTACCAGTGCCGCGGCGATGTTCACCGCCTGCCCGGAATTGTGGCCCTCTCCATGACCCGGCGCGCCCTGAATGAGGAACTCCCGGTAGCCGACCGCGGGCTTCTGGTTCGATTGCGGAATGCCGTCAATGTCCGAGCCTAACGAGATAACGGGCTTGCCGGATCCCCACCGCGCGACCCATGCCGTCGGTATCCCCGCCACCCCACTGTCCACAGAGAAGCCGTTGTCGCGCAGAATCTTCATCAGGTACTTCGAGGTCTCGAATTCCTGAAACCCCAGTTCGCCGAACGAGAACTGCGTGTCGATCATCTCCTGGATCATCTTGGCCTTGGCATCCACCAGCTGCAGCGCCTCGGTCTTCAACTTCTCCAGCTTGGGGTCGACGGCTGGCGCCTTGGCGCCCTTTTGCCCCTGCAGCCCGGACGAGGCCACGATGAGCGAACAAGCGACGACTGCATGCCTCAACGACATGGACTTCTCCGTCTGTGTGAGAGTGGTCGAACAGGGCCGTGGGTCCTCGGCCAGCGTGGCTGGGTTGGGACTCGTAAGTGGTGGCGATCCAAGGGATGCGCCCGCGACGAAGATACGCCCCGCCTTCGTCACGGACAGTCGAGCAGTCCGTTCATGGATTCGCCGCCCGACCACGGACTCGCCGTCCATTTCTTCGTCCAAGTCTTGTCCGGGTACTGTCCGGCTAATATCGTTCTTTTGTCCAGCTAAGCCCCATTCACATGACTCCAACGAAAAAACCTGACGGAGTGCTTCCTGTTCGACTCGTGCTGCGACGCACCGGACTCTCGGCCGACGTTCTGAGGGCCTGGGAACGGCGATACGGCGCGGTCCATCCGGAACGGTCGCCCGGCGGACAGCGATTGTACCGCGAAGCCGACGTGACTCGCCTCGAGAAACTCCGCCGCCTAACGATCCTAGGCCACTCCATCGGCCAGGTGGCCCGACTCAGCCCTCGGAGCGGGCGCGACGCGACGACTCCGAACTGACGCCAGACGGTCTGCGTGCCACCTGCCTCCGGGCCATCGAACGCATGGATTCGCTTCTCCTCGACGCGACGCTGCGCCGGGCCGCGATTTCGCTCGGGCCCGTGGCCTTTGCCGAGCGCGTGGTTGGGCCGCTGGTCGTGCAGGTCGGAGACATGTGGCACCGCGGGACCCTGCGCGTAGGGCAGGAGCACCTCGCCAGCTCAACCATTCGCGCCGTGCTCGCTTGGCTCTGCCGCGCCGTCAGTCCGCAAGGCGGGCACGGAGTCATGCTAGTGGCCACGACCGAGGGCCAACGTCACGAACTTGGCGCCATGATGGCCGCCGCGGTCGCGAGTGCCGAGGGCTGGAGCGCGGTGTATGTCGGACCCGACTTACCGGTAGCCGAAATCGCCGAGGCGGCGCGCGCGATGCACGCCTCGGCGATCGCGCTCAGCTTCGTGTACCCAGCAACCGGAGCGGAGGTCGAGGAGCGCGTCCGTCAGCTGCACGGGTTGGTGGGCGAAGAGGTCACGGTGTACGTCGGCGGTTCTGCGACGGCCGCTGTGGCGTCACGGCTCTCGCGTTACGGTGCAGTCTGTGTGGCAACGTTGTCCGAATTCCGGGACTCGCTACGCCGCACGCACTGAAGCATCCGCCGCCGAGCACGACCATCCCGGCGTTACGGCCGACCCCGCGCGGCAAAGAGCGTTCGCGCCACGGCCGCGCCGGCAAAGACGGCCGCGATGGAGGCGCCGACGGATAGGGCGACGTATGCGCTGGCGCGCCCCCAGGCACCACCGCGAATCAGTGCCGAGTTCTCGGCGCTGAAGGTGGAGAAGGTCGTGTAACCGCCACACAGCCCGGTGGTGAGGAAGCGCTGCGACTGCGGGCCAAGGGTGCTTCCGACCACCGGAAGTTCCAGGAGGAATCCCAGCAGGAACGATCCCGTCACGTTCACCAGCAGCGTGCCGATGGGGAAGGGTACCTCGGCGCGTGCCTGCACCCAGTTTGACACGAGAAAGCGAGCGCCACCGCCAAGGGCGCTTCCAAGCATGACGTACAGGAATCCGGCCAGAAGTGCCTCCGCGCTTCGTCCAGCGCGTAACCTCCCGCGGGGGGCGAGCGGATTCAAGCCCGTGAGGCGGATCGCGCCCTCGGGTTGAGGGCCAGGCGACACGGACCATCCCACGAGACGCGACGAGCGACTGGACTTGGGGTATGTTCCGTTCCATTCCCACGTCCTCGCTCAGACTGTCACGTGTTCCATCGTCAGCTCCTACTCGTATTCCTGCTCGCCACCACCCAAGGGATGGTGCTCCGTGGACAGGATTCACTACGCACGCTGGCCGATGTCACCCCGCATGGCGAGGTGATCGTGCGGTTGCGTTCGCGCGCCAATGCCAAGGCCAGCTACGCGGCGTATCTGCCGTCCGGGTACACGAGTGACCGTCGCTGGCCACTGCTGATCCTGTTGGATCCGCGTGGCCGTGCGGCCATTCCGTTGGAGCTCTTTCGCGAACCGGCGGAGCGGCTGGGCTACATGATCCTCTCGTCCTACGACTCGCAGAGCGACGGTGCCCGGGCGCCTAACGACATGGCGCTCGACGCAATCCTCGAAGACGCCCAGCGATACCTCGCGTTGGACACCCGGCGCGTCTACATCGTCGGGTTTTCGGGAACAGCCCGGTTTGCCTGGGATGTGAGTGAGCAGTTCCCCGGTGTGCTGGCTGGCATTCTCGGATTTGGGGCGGGGACACCGGGCGACAAACGATGGCTCGCGCAGCACGTACGTGGGGCAACGTTCGACTACTTCGGGGCGGTGGGCAGCCTGGATCCCAACTACACCGAAATGCGTCAGCTCGAACGCGATCTCACGGCCGCCTCGATCCCCTATCGCCTGGAGGAGTTCGACGGCCCGCACGCGTGGCCGCCGGCCCGGCTCTGCCGACGCGCTCTGGAATGGATGGAACTCCGCGCGATGCAGCGCGGCCTGCGTGTCAGCGACACGGCGTGGATCGACTCCGTGGCGCAGGTCCGGCGCGGGGAGTTCCCGCCGGCAGGGCCCCAAGCCAGCGTGGTCGCGCTTCGCGCGCGGCGCGCGTGGCTCCAGGATTTCGGTCGTACCGCGGACACGACGCAAGTGGCCGCCGATGCCGTTCGTCTTTCGGCCGATGCCACGGTGCAGCAGGTGCTGCGGCGCGAGGACGCGCTCGAGGCAAAGGACCTGGAGTGGATGCGCGGGTACTTCGCTTTCCTCACGGACCTCAAGCGATCCGATCCGCCCCCAAGCGTCGGAGACGGAAAGCGGCGCGCCGGTGTCGACGAGATGGTCAAGATGTCCCAGAACACGGGAGATTCGTTAGGTGCGGTCGCCGCGCGGCGCGGCATCGCGCGGGTCCTGGTCTACGCGACGTTCTACGAATTCCGCGACTATCTCGCGTCGCAACAGTGGGACCGCGCCTCCACCCTCCTGCATGTCGCACAGGCCGCAGCTCCAACGGATGGCACCGTCTGTTTTGGGCTCGCCCGCGTTGAGGCACAGCGCGGCCGGTTGAAGGACGCCCTGACGCAGCTGGAGTGCGCCGAGAAGGCCGGGATGCTCACTCGGGAACTCCTCCAACATCCGTTGCTCGCGGCACTGAAGGGTGAGGCCCGATTCACGGCGATCGAAACGCGCCTGACGCGATAGCGCGTCTCCGGCAAACGGATCGCCCTCGGTTGCTTGCCCCGAGTGGCGACCTGTGGATATCGTGAACGCCCCCCCGGTTTCACCACCTTCTCACGTCCAAAATCGTTATGCGTCAGCTCGCGATATCCGTGGCTTTTATCTCCACCTTTTCTTCTGCAGGACTGGCGCAAGCCACGCTCAAGACGCAGCCGAGTGGGCGGGCGACCACCGAGGTGTCACTCAACGCGCCTCGGGCGCAGGGCCAGGCGGCAAGCGCGCCGTTGAAGATTCGCATCGAGTACGGCCAACCTCATGCTCGGGGACGTGCGGTCGCGGGCGCATTGGGCGGCGATCTGGGAAATGTGTGGCGGTTGGGCGCGAACGAAGCCACGGCGTTCACGACACCGGTCGACCTCATGATTGGTACGCTGAGTGTGCCAAAGGGCGAGTACACGTTGTTTGCCGAGACGTCGAAGACGGGCGAGTGGAAGTTGATCGTGAACAAGCGCACCAAGGAGTGGGGCACGGATTACGATGCCAAGTCGGACTTGGGGCGCGTGTCGCTCAAGTCGCGGACGCTCGCCACGCCCATTGAAACCTTGAGCATCTGGCTGATTCCCTCCGGTGACGGATCGCCCAGGGGAGAATTGCGTTTTGCGTGGGGAACACGCGAATTCTCGGTGCCGTGGACGGTGAAGTAGCGCGATGATGGCCAGGGGCACGTGCGCGGTGTAACGCCGCGCACGGCAGCCCCGGGTCCAGGCGCCTAACCTTGGATCGGTCACATCGGGAGCCGGTCCATGGGACGTCGTTACATCATGTGCATTGCGATCCTCGCCTGTTCGCGGGGGGATCCCGGAACCACCGCGCTCCCCGCCGACGAAAGCGTGATATCCGGAGTGCCTAACGGGAGCTTGCACGGTCAACGCCCGTTTCCGGATGACAACTGGTGGAACACGGACATTTCCGCCAGTCCCGTGGACGCCAATTCCGCCACCCTCATTTCGAGTTGCGGTCTCACCGGACTGCACCCGGACTTCGGGACCGTATGGGCCGGCGCGCCCAACGGAATTCCGTATGTACTGGTGCGTGGGACGCAAAAGCTGGTGCCGGTGACGTTCCAGTATGCGTCCGAGAGCGATCCGGGCCCGTATCCCATCCCCAAGAACGCACCGATCGAGGGTGGTCCAAACGGCACGGGTGATCGCCACGTGCTCGTGCTGGACGTCGACCACAAGCTGCTGTACGAGCTGTTCGATGCGCATCCGGTGAACGGGGGGCGAGTTGGACCGCCGGGTCTGGCGCCAAGTTCGACATGGCGTCGAACGCGCTACGCCCCATGTACTGGACATCGGCCGACGCCGCCGGACTCCCCATCTTTCCGGGCCTGGTGCGATATGACGAGGCCGTCGAGCTCGGAAAGATCGAGCACGCGCTCCGATTCACCTGCCCGCG
The DNA here is from genome assembly GCA_044224875.1 of Gemmatimonadaceae bacterium. Taxonomy (GTDB): domain Bacteria; phylum Gemmatimonadota; class Gemmatimonadetes; order Gemmatimonadales; family Gemmatimonadaceae; genus JABAQJ01. The sequence goes on from JBGAJQ010000021.1 coordinate 14,567, forward strand.
TACCCGGCGCGCGTTCGTCGATCCGGCCCGTCACTACGCCAGCACTGACGTCTCCGCCTCGCTGCCGCCGATGGGAATGCGCGTTAGGCTCAGGGCGAACTTCGACATCACGCCATTTCCGGCCGAGGTTCGCGTCATTCTCACGGCCATGAAGAAATACGGGATGATGGTCGCGGATAACGGCTCTTCGTGGTACGTCTCCGGTGCGCCCGACGCGCGTTGGAGCGACGCGAACTTGGCGACGCTCCGCAACGTGCCGGCTTCCGCGTTTGACGTCGTCCAGATGGGCACGATCCACTACTAAGAGGAACCCATTCGAGACTAGATTGGGGGTGCGGTGCCTGTCGGCATCGCACCCTCCTCGTTTTGGGCCTCCTGAGATGACCGATAATCGCCTGCGCCTCCTGTATGAGGCGGGCCAGTCCGTGTGGCTGGACTACATCGACCGCGCCATGCTGCGAGACGGCTCGCTGCAGCGGCTGATTCGCGACGACGCCCTCATGGGCATGACCTCGAATCCGACGATTTTCGAGAAGGCGCTGGCCGAGGGCGCCCTCTATGACGAGCAGGTGCACCGCCACGCCAGCGAGCTCTCGCCACCGGAGTTGTTTGAGCTGGTGGAGACAGACGACGTCCGCGCGGCCTGCGACCTCTTTGCCGACGTGTATCGACGCACCGCACGCGCCGACGGCTACGTGTCCATCGAGGTCTCGCCCGGCGTTGCCAACGACGCGAGTGCCACCGTGGAGGAAGCCCAGCGCCTCTGGAAGACGGTGGACCGCCCGAACGTGATGGTGAAGGTGCCAGGAACCGAGGAGGGCGCCAAGGCGGTTCGCGCACTCATTGCGCAAGGAATCAACGTAAATGTTACGTTGCTCTTTGCGGTGAGCGCGCACGAGCGGGTGATCGACGCCTACCTCGATGGGTTGGAGGCGCGATTGACCGCGGGACAGCCGATCGAACACCTGGCGTCCGTTGCCTCGTTCTTCGTATCTCGCGTGGATTCGGAGGTGGACAAGCGACTGGAGGCCACGGCGACCGCCGCACCTAACGAGTCGGCGCGCTGCCTCGCCTTGCGTGGGCGCGCGGCCGTGGCCAACGCGCGTCTTGCCTACCGACTCTTCACGCAGAAGTTCGCTGGCAAGCGATGGGAAGCCCTCGCGGCGCGCGGCGGCCGCGTGCAGCGACCCCTGTGGGCCAGCACCTCCACCAAGAACCCGGCGTATCGCGACGTGCTGTATGTGGAAGAGCTCATTGGTCCACACACCGTGAACACAATGCCGCCAGCCACCGTGGACGCGTTTCGCGATCATGGAGTAGTCGCGCGCACGGTCGACACGCACGATGCCGAGGCCCAAGCGGTCATGGATAGCCTTGGCGCCGTTGGCGTCAACTTCGACGACGTGACGTCGAAACTGCTCCGCGACGGTCTGGCATCCTTCCAGAAATCGTTCGACTCGCTGATTGCGGGCCTCGAGCGGAAGTCCGCCGCGCTCATCAACCGCTAAGGCATGTCCGAGCTCTTCGTTCCGCGCACCAAGATCGTCTGCACGTTAGGTCCGGCGTCGTCCACGCCCGAGACGATTGGCGCCCTCATGGACGCCGGGCTGAGTGTCGCCCGCATCAACTTCTCGCACGGCACGCACGAACAGCATGCTCGTACCATTGCGGCCGTGCGGGCCATGGCCAGCGCGCGCGAGCGACCGGTGGCGATCCTCGGCGACCTGCAGGGGCCGCGGATCCGCATCGGGGACCTGCCCGCGCCGGTGCCCGTTGCGCCTGGCGACAACCTGATCCTGGCCCATGAAGCCGTCGCTGTGGCGGGCGACCTGCCCGTCACGTACGACGACATCGCCAACGACGTACGGGCCGGCGATCGCATCCTCGTCGATGATGGCTTGATTGAGCTGCTGGCCACCGATGTCATCGGCGGCAAGGTCCACGCGCGCGTGGTGTATGGCGGCGACATCCGTCGGCACAAGGGGATGAACCTGCCGGGGGTGAACGTGTCGGCGCCATCCATCACCGAGAAGGATCGCGCCGACGTGAAGTTCGCGGTGGAGCAAGGGCTGGACTACCTGGCCCTCTCCTTCGTTCGCAAGGCGGAAGACATCGCGTTGCTTCGCGCCATGCTCCCGAAGGGATTGCTGATCATCGCCAAGATCGAGAAGGACAGCGCCCTGTCCCACATCGAGAGCATCATGCGTGCGGCCGACGGCGTCATGGTGGCCCGCGGCGACCTCGGGGTCGAGCTGCCGTTCGAAGAAGTGCCGCTGGTCCAGAAGCGGATCATCCGGCTTGCCAACTCGTTAGGACGCCCGGTGATCACTGCCACGCAGATGCTGGAGTCCATGATCGAGAACCCCCGGCCCACGCGCGCCGAGGCCAGCGACGTGGCGAACGCCATCCTCGATGGCACGGACGCCGTGATGTTGTCGGCCGAAACCGCCTCGGGCGCCTATCCCAAGCTCGCGGTGGCTGCGATGCAGCGGATCATCCGCGAGGTCGAACAACATCCATTGTACCGGCAGCGGGAGGACCGGCGGCTTGGTGCCGGAACGGCCAGTCGCGAGGAGACCATCGCCGCCGCGACGGTGACCGCGGTGCGCATGCTCGGTGCGCCGACAGTGGCCGTGCTGACGAAGAGTGGATTCACGGCGCGCATTGTGTCGTCACAACGGCCGGCAGTCCCGATCCTGGCGCTGACCGATCAGGAGCGCACCTATAATCAGCTGGCGCTGGTGTGGGGGGTCATCCCCGCGCTGGTGCCGCACTCCGATTCGTACGACGAAATGGTGGAGCACGGGCGGGCGGCGCTGCTGCGCCGGGGACTGGCCAAGAAGGGTGATGAGTTCATCGTGACGGCCGGTGTGCCGTTTGACGTGACGGGGACGACCAACCTCATGAAAGTCGAGACTGTGTGACGGACGCCGTTCTCCTGCCGTCTGACCGGCCGTCGTGAAGCTGACGTTCCTGGGAACCGGCACCAGTTTTGGTGTGCCGCAGATCGGTTGCCACTGTGCCGTCTGCCGCTCACCAGATCCGCGCGACCGACGCACACGCGTGGGCGCCGTGGTCGAGACCGAGCTGGGCACCCGGCTCCTCCTCGACACCCCGCCGGAGTTGCGGTTGCAGCTGATTACCTGCGGTATCGATCGGGTCGACGCCGTGCTCTTCACGCACGACCATGCCGATCACATTCACGGGGTGGACGACATTCGTGCGTTCACCGTCAGGCGCGACGCGCCATTGCCGATGTACGGACCGGCCGACACGCTGGAGCGACTATCCCAGCGCTTTCCATACATCTTTGACGATCGCATGCGCCCGCTGCCGGGCACATCGAAGCCCGAAGGACAGGCCCGCCCCATTCACGATGGCGAAACGGTGCAGATCGGCGACGCCCACGTCCGTGCCATTGCCGTTCCGCACGGACGCGTTACCGTGTTCGCGTACCGCATCGGCGCGCTCGCCTACGTCACGGACGCCAAGACCGTGCCCGATGCCGCCATCGATGCGCTGCGCGGCGCAAAGGTCCTGGTCGTCAACGCCCTGTTCCGGACCGAGCATCCGACCCATTTGTCGATCCCAGAGGCGCTGGAGGTCGCGCGACGCGTGGGGGCCGAACGCACCTACCTCACGCACCTCACGCACGAGAATTTTCACGCGGACCTTGAAGCCGAGTTGCCACGCGGGGTGTTCCCGGCGTTCGACGGGCTGGTGGTGAAGAGCGATGGGTGAGCACGACGCGCAGGGAGGGGAACCATGATTCGAATCGACTATACCTACATGATGGCCGGGGCAGTGGCCGGCGGTATCTCGGAGCGTGAGTGGCAATCCGGCGCCGAGCACTTTCGTCTTGCACATGCTGAGACGCACCGCAAGGCTGCGGCGGGGACCCTCGGCTTCTTCGCCCTGCCAGCGGATCGCGCGTTGCTGGACCAGAGCCTGCAATACGCTCGCGCGGCGTCTGGGAAGTATGACGACGTCGTCGTGCTGGGTATCGGCGGTTCCGCACTGGGACCGATCGCGCTGCGGACGGCCCTGCGCCCGTATGCGTGGAACCAGCTGGAGGCCGGCGCGCGTCATGGGTGGCCCCGCCTGCACGTACTCGACAACGTCGACCCGGTCACGGTGGCGGCGTTGCTCGAGCGCCTAACGCTTTCGCGCACCCTGTTCCTCATCACGTCCAAGTCTGGCGGTACGGCGGAAACGATGGCCCAGTACCTGATCGTGCGTGGGCGACTGCAGTCGGCGGGGTTGCCGCTCAACAATCATCTGGTGTTCATCACGGACCCGTCCAAGGGAGCGCTGAGGCCCATCGCGCAGCGCGAGGGAATTCCGGCGCTCGACATTCCACAGAATGTGGGCGGACGATTCTCGGTCTTGTCGCCCGTTGGCGTGCTTCCCGCCGCGCTGATGGGCGTCGACGTCGAGGCCCTGCTGGCCGGCGCCGAGCAGATGCGCGTGCGATGCCAAGGCGACGAGCTGAGCGGAAACATGGCTGGGCTCTTCGCCACGTTGCAGTGGTTGGCTGACCTGACGCACGGGCGCCAGATCCACGTGCTGATGCCGTACGCCGATCCCCTGCGGGACATGGCCGCGTGGTTCGTCCAGCTGTGGGCCGAGAGCCTTGGAAAGGTTCAACCTGGCGGAGCCCATGTCGGTCCCACGCCGGTGCCCGCGCTCGGTGCTACCGACCAGCACGCACAGGTGCAACTGTTCATGGAGGGACCGGCCAACAAGACCGTGACGTTCCTGGCGGTGCGGGACGGTGCGACCGACCTGGCCATTCCGGCGCTGCACGCGGAGGTCAGCGACCTGGCGTATCTTGGGGGGCACTCGCTGGGCGAGCTCTTGGCGGCCGAGCAGCGCGCCACGGCCGGTGCGCTGGCCGCCAGGGGACGTTACAACATGACCATTGAGATCGATCACGTGGATGCATGGCACCTCGGCGGATTGATCATGTTGCTGGAAATCGCCACGGCGTACGCGGGCGAGTTGTATGGTGTGGATGCGTTCGATCAACCTGGTGTGGAGTTAGGCAAGCGATTCACGTACGGCATCATGGGACGCCCCGGTTACGAAGGGGCGAGAACCGAGTGGGACGCGCTCCCGGCGAGCGATCCCCGTTATCGACTGTAACGGTCACACGAACGAGGCACAGCATGACGGACACAGCGGCGATTCCTGCGCACGGCGCCTTTGGCGCGAGTGTGGTGCGCTCCGGGACCAGCAGCATCACCGTGGTCAACGATGCGGTCCTGGCGACGGACAAGATGGATGCGGTGGTACGTGACGCCGTGTTCGGCGACCAGCCTACACGCGACTACGCGCGCTGGCTGATTTGGGAGATCGCCCAACAGGTCGGCGTACGTCCCTCATCCATCCATGACTTATACATGGCGCGCGGGCGCGGCGAGTGCCACGGCTTCACGGTCCCCGCCATGAACGTGCGTGGCGCGTCGTACGACACCGCGCGCTCGATTTTTCGCGTGGCGAACCAGCTGCAAGCGGGCGCGTTCCTGCTGGAGATCGCACGCTCCGAGATCGCGTACACCGAGCAGCGTCCGGCGGAGTACGTCACGGTGATGCTGGCGGCGGCACTGCGCGAGGGATTCCGGGGTCCGATCTTCATTCAAGGCGACCACTTTCAGGTCAACGCCAAGAAGTTCGCCGCCGATCCGGTTGCGGAGGTCAATAATGTGCGACAGCTGGCGTTGGAGGCGATCGATGCCGGCTTCTACAACATCGACGTCGATACGTCGACCCTCGTCGAACTCTCTCACGGAACGCTTACCGAGCAGCAGCGAAAGAACTACGAGACCTGTGTAGAGATCACGCAGTACATCCGGAGTCTCGAGCCAAAGGGAATCACGATTTCAGTTGGTGGTGAGATCGGCGAGGTCGGAACGGAAAACAGCACCGTTGCCGAACTCGAGGCCTTCATGGACGGCTTCAACGGCACCGCCAAGCAACGTGTGCCGGGAATGACCGGGCTGTCGAAGATCTCCGTTCAATCCGGAACGTCGCACGGTGGCGTGGTGTTGGCCGACGGTTCCATCGCCGACGTGAAGCTCGACTTCAAGACACTCGAAGACCTCTCGCGCGTGTCACGCGACAAGTACGGGCTCTCCGGTGCAGTCCAGCATGGAGCGTCCACGCTGCCCGACGCGGCGTTCCATAACTTCCCGCGCACCGAGACGGCCGAGATTCACCTGGCGACGAACTTCCAGAACATGCTGTACGACTATCTGCCAGCGGCGCTTCGGGACGAGATTTACGCCTGGCTGCGCGAGAACGCCAAGGACGAGCGAAAGGCAACAGACTCCGACGAGCAGTTCTTCTACAAGACGCGCAAGAAGGCGCTTGGACCGTTCAAGCGGAAACTGTGGGACCTGAGCGCCGACGTGAAGGCGAAGCTGGCGGCGGCCTACGACGCGAAGTTCACCTTCCTGTTCAACCAGCTCGGTATCGGCGGAACAAAGGCGATCGTGAAGAAGACGGTGCATGCGATGGTCATTCATCGACCCATGCCAGGCACCGATGGACACGTGGCGATCAGTGCCGCGCCTGACGACGCGACGTTGAGCGACTGATCCGGCGGTGACCGATCGCGGAGAGGAACGCGTCCGCACCGGCGAGCACCGGGCGGCCCCGCCTCAGCGTGGCGAGCGGGTGTGGCACTATGTGCTGCACCCGCGCGATTTTCTCGGCGCGTTAGGCGACTACATCCGGCGTGTTTGGGTGCAGAGCAGCGAGGACAACGTGTTCTTCCTTGCCGGCGGCGTGGCCTTCAACATCCTGCTCGCCGCCGTGCCGTTCGTCCTCCTCATCGTGTCGGGGCTCGCGTCCGTGCTCAACCGCCGCGTCGTGTTTGCCTCGGCGGAAGTGTGGTCGTTCCTGCAGCGCCTGTTGCCGCCCATGAGCGACGTGACTGCGCAATCCCTGCACGACCTGCTCGATTCCATCCTGAAGACCCGCGGATCGTTGGGGATCTGGTCGGCGATCGGCTTCATCTGGTTCACAACCCGGCTCTTTGGCTCGCTGCGCACCGTGCTCGCCGAAGTGTTCGACATCGAGCACGAGCGCGGCATCATCCTTGGAAAGCTCTTCGACCTACGCATCACGATCGTCGCCACATTCCTGCTCGTCTCGTACTTCGTCATGTCGGTGTACCTCGCGCTCGCTCGCACACGCGGAGCGGCGCTGCTCGAGGCAGTGGGCCTGCAGCAGGATGTGCTCAGTCGATTCGAATACTGGTTCGGACGCGCCATCGCCTTTGTATTCGTGGTGACGGCCTTCTATGCCGTCTATCGCTACCTGCCGAACCGCAAGATTCGCGTTCAGCAGGCCTTCGTCGGCGCCATGTCCACCGCGGTACTGTTCGAGATCGCACGCAACGCGTACACGATCATCACGCAGCGATTTGATCCCGGATCGCTGTACACGGGCACGCTGTACGCCGTCATTTCCATCGTGTTCTGGGTGTACTACGCTGCCCTGGTGTTCATCATTGGTGGCGAGGTGGCTCAGGTCAACGAACTGCGTCGCCAACTGCGGGTTCAGCGCGAGACGTTTGACCAGCCAGCGCATCCGCGAGCGGCATCTCGAACGGCGTGACGCAGCCAGGCGGCCGACGATCCCGGGCCCGCAACGGCCGACGTCTGGATGTTCGCTCAATCCACAGTTCGGGCCTCGGCAGCGCCGGTTGGCCTCCCCACTCAGACAAATCTGTGGACGGAGAGCGACGTGGTCGCGACATTAGTCGCATGAAGATCGACATCCGCTCAGATACCGTTACCAAGCCGTCGCCGGGGATGCGACGGGCCATCGCCGAGGCCGAAGTCGGCGACGACGTCCTCGACGGAGACCCCACCACGCGACGTCTAGAGGCACGCGTGGCGGAACTCCTGGGAAAGGAACAGGCCCTGTTTTTCCCCAGCGGCACGATGGCGAACCAGTCGGCGATCTGGGCGTTGAGCGAGCCCGGAACGGAAATCCTCGCGGACGCAAATTCACACATCGTGGATCGCGAGATGGCCGGCGCTGCGGCGCTGTCCGGCGTTCAGGTCCGGGTGGTGAACGGCGAAGGGCCAATGATGGACGCCGGCTTGCTGGAGCGGGCGTTCCGTGCACCGTCGCGTTTTCTCCCCAAACCGTCGCTTGTATGCATGGAGAACACGCATAACAGCGCGGGTGGGCTGGTCACGCCGTTGTTGGGACTGGAGGCGATGAGTCAGGTCGCACGTCGTCATGGGTGCAACGTTCACCTGGATGGGGCGCGACTCTGGAACGCGGCGGTCGCCGCTGGAACTTCGCTCGCGAGTTTTGCCGCTACGGCCGACACGGTGATGGTGTCCTTCTCCAAGGGATTGGGTGCGCCGGTTGGCGGTGCGCTGGCCGGCCCCGAGGAGGTGATGTCCCGTGTGCGAGTGGCGCGAACTCGGTTTGGGGGAGGACTCAGGCAGTCCGGCGTGCTGGCGGCGGCGGCGCTTTACGGGCTCGAGCACAACATCGAACGGCTGGCGGAGGATCATGATAAGGCGGCGGTGTTCGCGCAGATCGTCGACCGGGCCATTGCCGCGTCCGTCGAGCCACCGGTGACGAACATCGTGATGGTGGACCTCGTGCCTGGCCTCGCGGCGGCGGACATTGTTAGGCGCGCCGAGGAAGCCGGTGTGCTCGTTTCCCTGTGGACCCCATCGCGCGTCCGGTGCGTGATGCACCTGGACGTGTCGCTGGACGACGTGCGCAAGGCGGGAGAGGCCCTGCGCACCGCGCTGGATGAGGCGTGGCGTTCCATGGGCGACACGTCCGAGTGGCCGACGCAGGTGCCATAGTCAAGACGACAGCGCGCCAAGCCGGCGTTCGATCAACCGCCGTTCGGCAGGGTGCGTCGTGAGCTCCAACGCTCGCCGGTACGAGATCTCGGCGTCTGCCGTCCGACCGCTCCGTCGCAACAGGTCGGCCCGCGCGGCATGCGCGAGTTGGTAGCCTTGCAGGACCTCGTCGGCGAGCAACGCATCGATCAGGACCAGTCCTGACTCTGGCCCGTCGCGCATGGCCACGGCTACCGCTCGGTTCAACGCCACGATCGGCGACGGTTCGGCCACCAGCAACAAGTCATACAACATCACGATCTGCGTCCAGTCCGTAGCTGCCGCGCTCGCCGCCTCGGCGTGAACCGCGGCGATCGCTGCCTGGAGCGCATAGGACCCCACCGGATGGGACGCGAGGGCGCGCTCGACCAGGGCGACGCCTTCAACGATTTGATCGCGGTGCCACCTCGTCCGATCCTGAGCCTCGAGCAACACGATCTCACCCTGATCATCCGTCCGTGCGTCGCGACGCGAGTCGTGGAGCAACACCAAGGCCAGCAACCCCAGGGCTTCCGGCTCCGGAAGCAGTTCCACGAGCAGGCGGGCCAACCGGATTGCCTCGCGCGAGAGGTCGCCCCGCATCACCGTGTCACCTAACGATGGAGCATAGCCTTCCGTGAACACCAGGTAGATGACGCGAAGCACGGCATCCAGTCGTTCCGGCAGCTCCGACCGGGCGGGCACCTGGTAGGGGATGCCGGCGTCGCGAATCTTGGCCTTCGCGCGGACGATGCGCTGCGCCAACGTTGGTGCCGGCGTCAGGAACACCCGTGCGATTTCCTCCGTTGCCAGCCCGCACACCGTGCGCAGCGTCAACGCGATCTGCGCGTCGAGCGACAGCGCGGGGTGGCAGCACGTGAAGATCAGGCGCAACCGGTCATCGACCAACCCGTCTTCATTCATCTCCAGCTCGGATGCGTCGGTGCTCTCCTGGCCAAGGATTCCGCGGGCAACCGCTCGATCGAACCGCCCGCGTTGCCGCGACCGATCCAATGCCTTGAACCGACCAACGGACACCAGCCACGCCCGTGGATTGGCCGGGATGCCTTCGGCTGGCCATCGCTCAACCGCTGTCACGAACGCGTCGTGCAGTGCCTCCTCGGCAGCATCGAAATCACCAAGAAGGCGGATGAGCGTGGCCAGCACGCGACGCGACTCCGAACGGTAGAGCGCATCGACCAACCGCTGAAACTCGTTAGGATCGTCCACCAACGTCATGTCGGCGCTCGATCGTGGACACGCTACATCGCCTGAATGGGCCGGACTTCAATGGAACCGTTGCGCGCCGAGGGAATTCGAGAGGCGACTTGGATGGCGTCGTTCAGGTCCTTGGCCTCGATGAGGTAGTATCCGCCGAGTTGCTCGCGGGTCTCGGCGAACGGGCCGTCCGTCGTCGACAACTTGCCATTCCGCACGCGTACCGTGGTGGCCGTGTTCGTCGGCTGTAACGGATTGCCGTTCAGATAGTGGCCGCTCTTCCTGATGTCCTCCGTGAACGTGTAGTACTCGGCCATCATCGCGTCCGATTCCGACTTCGCCATGCGCGGCCACATGGACTCGTCATCGTAGATCAGGCACAGGTATTTCATTGTATCCTCCGATAGGTTGAGAATTAACGTCGGTGAGGAGTAGTCGTCCAAGTCGCGATGAAATCGACACCCGGCGATAGAATCCTTTCAAAGTTTTTCCGGGTCTAACCGCGTGTCCGTGACCTGTCGTTGAGGCGACCAAGGCCTATCCAGCCATGAGCATGCCCCTGACTGCCGCCCGTTCTCCGGTACTCCGCTGGCTCTCGGTCCTTGTGTTTGGCGCGCTCGCCGCTGCGCGCGTGGACGCCCAGACCGTCGACGTCATCCGCGGCAGGGTCATGGGTCCCGAGAACCAGCCTGTGGAGGGTGTCAACGTCACCGTGACCACTCTCTCCGGCGCGGTGAGCCGGTCGGCACGCACCGACCGCAATGGCCGGTTCATGGTGACGTTTCCCGGCGGCGACGGAGACTACTTCGTGAGTTTTCAGGCGCTTGGTTATGCGCCGCGGCGGTACGAGATCAAGCGGGTGGCGGACGAGGACATCCTGGTTGCCGATGCGCGCCTGACGAGGGCGGCGGCCCAGCTCGGAGAGGTCCGAGTGGTGGCGCCGCGCGACCGACCAAACCGCAACGACGCCAACCAGGACGTGAGCGGTACGGAGCGAAACGTGAATCCGTCGGCGCTCGCCGCGAACCAGGTTGGAGACCTGGCGGCGATGGCGGCGTCCGTCCCCGGCGTGCTGTTCGTTCCGGGGCAGGACGGAGACCCCTCTGGCTTCTCGGTTTTTGGCCTGAGCTCGGATCAGAACTCGACCACACTCAACGGACAGGAATTCAGCGGGAGCGATCTGCCGCGCGACGCAGCGATTTCGGCGTCGCTCGTCACGTCTCCTTATGACGTATCGCGCGGCGGCTTTAGTGGCGGAAACTTCAACATTCGGACGCGCTCGGGCACGAACTTCATTCAGCGCACCAACAGCCTGAACGTTGACTCACCGCACCTGCAATGGACCGATGCGGCGGCGTCGGCCTTGGGACAGCAGTATTCGAACCTGTCCCTAGGCGGTTTGTTGTCCGGCCCCATCAAGTACAATCAGGCGTTCTACTCTGTGGCCTACCAGCTGGGACGGCGTGCCAACGACTTGCAGACGCTGCTGAACACCAGCCCTGTCGGGTTGCAGACGACGGGCATTGCCCCGGATTCGGCGGCGAGGTTGTTGGACATCTTGGGCAACCTGGGCATCCCAACGACCGTTGGAGGATTGCCATCGGATCGGCTCACAGACCAAGGCACGTTCATCAGCAGCGTAGACCTCGCCCCGCCGTCGTCGCGGGCCGGATCGGCGTACAGCCTTACGATGAATGGATCGTGGAACCGGTTGAATCCGGTGTCTGGACAGATCACGGAGATTCCGGCGCATAGTGGCGACCGGCTCAATTTCAACGGCGGCTTGCAGGCGCGGCATTCGACGTACTTTGGCTTCGGGGCGTTGAGCGAGACCGCAGTCAGCGTCAGCGGCTCGCGGAGTCATTCCAATCCCTTCTTGTCGATGCCGAGTGGGACCGTGCGGATCAATTCCGTATTCGAGGACGGGACGAGCGCGGTGAAGACGGTGTCCTTTGGCGGCAGTCCGTCGCTCAACAGCACGAACTCCACGTTCAACGTTGCACTCAACAACCAGCTGTCCTGGTTTTCGGAGAACAACAAGCACCGCATCAAGCTGTCCACGGAGGTGCGTCGGGACGCCTACGGCATCGACCAACAGGTGAACACGTTAGGCTCCTTCACGTTCAATTCGCTGGCCGACCTGGACGCTGGGCGGGCGGGGGCCTATGCCAGGCAGTTGCAACCGAGGCAACGCAACGCGGATGAGATTGTGGGTGGTATTGCGCTCGGGGATTCGTATCGCCCCGTCTCCAGCCTGCAGCTGCAGTATGGTGTGCGTGTGGACGGCAACGTCTTCCCCAAGGCGCCGGCGCGAAATCCCCAGGTCGATGAGCTCTTCGGCGTGCGCAACGACGTCGTTCCCAACGGCGTGTACGTCAGTCCGCGCGTTGGGTTTTCATGGACATATGGGCAGGCGGCGCAAATCGGCGGGTTCGAGGGGGCGTTTCGGGGTCCGCGGGCCGTGGTGCGGGGTGGCGTCGGCGTCTTCCAAGGCACTCCGGGGACCCAACTGACCGGTGCGGCCATCGATAACACCGGATTACCCGGAAGCTTGCAGCAGGTGAATTGCACCGGGATCGCCGTGCCGCTGCCGGAGTGGTCCCAGTACCTGGCCAGTCAGTCATCGATTCCCGCGGAGTGCGCCGATGGGACGCTCGGCACCGTGTTCGCCAGCTCTGCGCCTAACGTCACGTTGTTCGACGAGGGCTATCGCGCACCGCGGAGCCTTCGCTCCAACCTGCAGTGGAGCGGGCCGATTCTGGCCAACCGCTTCTCCGCCCAGCTAGAAGGGACGGTCTCCTTCAATCGGCAGCAGCAAGGCTTTGTGGACCTGAATTTCCAACCGACGGAGCGGTTCCGGCTCACGAACGAGGGGGATCGCGCGGTGTTTGTCGCGCCAACGAGCATTGACCCGGCGACTGGCCTGGTGGCGGCGCGCGATGCCCGAGTGTCGCAGCTGTTCAATCGAGTCACTGAGCAGCGGTCCGACCTCCGCTCGTTGAGTCGGCAATTCCGTGTCTCCCTCTCTCCCGCGACCTTCAACTCGTCGCACTCGTGGAGCCTGTCGTACGTCTACTCCGCGGTGCGGGACCGGAATCGCGGCTTCAGCTCCAACACGGTGGGGAATCCATTCGCCTTTGAATGGGCGCGTTCGGCCTTCGACTCGCGTCATCAGATCCAGTACTCGGTCTTCTACAACCTCTTTGACCTCATTCGGGTGAACTGGAATGGCAGCATCCGATCGGGGACGCCCTTTACACCCCTGATTTCCGGCGACGTCAACGGCGACGGCTACGCCAACGATCGGGCGTTCGTCTTCAATCCGGCGTCCACGTCGGACGCGGCTCTGTCGCAAGCCATGCAGTCGCTGCTTGCCGGTGCGGCAGGGAATGTCCAGCGCTGCCTGCGCGACCAGCTTGGGCACTTGGCGGCACGTAACAGCTGCAACGGGCCGTGGACGCAGTCTGCCAACCTCTCGCTGTCGTTCAACCCGCTCAAGGTGCGAATGCCCCAGCGAGCCACCCTCTCGTTCTCGGTGACGAACCCGCTAGGGGCGGCGGACCTGATGCTGCACGGCGGCAATGACCTGCGGGGCTGGGGCCAGTCGCCAATCCCGGACCAGACGTTGCTGTTTGTGCGTGGGTTCGATCGGAGCAGCAACACGTACCGCTACGATGTGAACCAGCGGTTTGGTGCCACCAATCCCCAGTTCAGCGCATCCCGCACCCCCGTCACGATCACCGCCTTGATGCGGTTCGACGTCGGGCCGACCCGCGAGCGCCAGGCGCTGACGCAGCAGTTGAACCTCGGACGCCGGACGGATGGTAACAAGCTGCCCGAAGGGGTCATCAAGGCCATCTACGGAACGGGGGGGCTCATCAACCCACTCGCCACCATCCTGCGCCAATCCGACACCTTGAAGCTGACGGTGCCACAAGCGGACTCACTGGCGACACTCAATCGCTGGTACCTGATTCGCACCGACTCGATCTGGTCGCCGATTGCCCGCTACCTGGCCACCTTGCCCGACAGCTACGACGCGAGCGATGCGTACGATCGATACGTGCACGGCCGGCGGGCCACCGTGGACCTGCTGCGCACCCTGGCCCCCGCGGTCCGCGGTCTCCTGAGCGAAGAGCAGCGCCGGCGACTGCCCGCGCTGGTGGCCAGCTACCTGGATCCGCGGTATCTCGTCGCCATTCGGTCCGGCACCGCCGGGGCCGGTGGGGGCGGGCTCTTCGCGGGCGGCGGGGGCGGACCAGTCGCCATTCCCGAAGGACGCGGCGGTGGTCAGGCCATTACCATCATTCGGTGACCATGCGATTCATTCCTCCGAGACTTGCCATGTCGTTTCTCTCCCGATGGCTCATCCCCGTCGCGCTGCTGGCGACGAGTCACGTCAGCGTGGCGCAGCAACCAAAGCTCCCGCCGGTAAAGCCGTTAGGCAAAGTCGAGGTCGTCGCCGCCGAACCCTTTGGTTCCGTGTCCACGACGCGTGCCCTCCGCGACGGCCGCGTGCTGGTGAACGACATCATCGGCCGTCGTGTCGTGCTCCTGGATTCGGCGCTCGCCTCGTTCACCGTGGTGGCCGACACCACCAGCGCGACGGCGAACGCCTACAGCTCCCGGTTCGCCGGACTGATCCCGTACAAAGGCGACTCCTCCCTTTTCGTGGACCCGACGTCGCTGTCCATGCTGGTGATCGATGCGGCCGGGAAGGTGGGTCGGGTGATGTCGATCCCTCGGCCTAACGACGCAACATCGCTCATCGGAGGACCCAACGGCACGCCGTCATTCGATGGACAAGGGCGCCTCGTCTACCGCGCATCGCCGAATTTTCGCTTTGGTGGGGGCGGGCGGCCGGGCGCCGGTGCGGGTCAGCGTGGTGGAGGGCAGCCCGAGACGCGTCGCGATGGTGCTGGCCGGACCGAAGGCCCAGGTGGCGCACCCTTCGAGCCGCCGCAGGGACCCGACTCCCTCCCGATTGTGCGGATTGAGCTGGCGACACGCGCCATGGACACCGTCGCCCATGTGAAAGTCTTCCGCCCACGGATGACGGTGGCTCAAGACTCCGGCGGTCGCATGCGCGTGAGCTCCATTATCGACCCGCTACCGATCACCGACGACTGGGCCGTTCTCTCCGACGGCTCCATCGCCGTCGTGCGAGGACTCGACTACCACATCGACTGGGTTCGGCCGGATGGCTCGCGCTCCTCATCGCCCAAGATCCCATTCCAGTGGCGACACCTCAGCGACTCGGACAAGGTGGCGTTCATTGACTCCACTCGCACAGCCATGGAGAAGTTGCGCGCCCAGTTTCAGGCGCAGCGCGCAGCCAATGGTGGAGCAGGCGGCATCATCCCGCCGGCCGCCGTCGATGGGATGGCCGGCGTGATGGGAGGCGCGCCGCAGATCATGATCTTCCGTGGCGAAGCAGGCCCGGAACGCCGCGGCTCCGATGCGCCGCGCGGGCGCACCGAAGGTGGCGGCGCAGTGGCTGACTTCTCCATCCCTCCATTGCAGTTCATTGCGCCGAACGAGCTGCCGGATTACGCGCCGCCATTTACCGCAGGGGCGGCGCGCGCCGACATGGAAGGCAACCTTTGGATTCGTACGACGAATGCCGTGAACGGCGGCCCGGTTTACGACGTGATCGACGTGAAGGGCGAGCTGGTCGATCGCGTCGCGCTTCCCACTGGACGCGTGATCGCTGGGTTTGGTCCAGGGGGCGTCGTGTACATGGGTGTTCGCGAAGGCAGAACGGTGAGGCTGGAGCGCGCCCATCGCGCGATAGCCGCCGTTCCGTGAAGCGACGCGGTCGCGCCATCCCAGTGGCAGGGGAGTCCGCACCCGGCTAGACTTCAACTCGCTCCAGGTCCCGAAGGTCACAGAGCCACCAACTCCGTCAGGACCCCGAAGGTAGCAGCGGTACGTGGAATCCTGCGTCGCTTCGTAAGGCCTGGAGTATCGCCACGGGCGCGATTCGCTCAGTCGAGCGGACGCGCCTGTGGTGCGTTCTGCAAGGCGCTCATGTGGTGTAACTTTCGTTCCGGCTCTGCGGGGATCCCGCGTGCCATCGGTGCGTTCGTCGTCGCCCCTCCCGTCACTTACTCCCCGGAACGTGTCGCTAGCTCTGGCCCGCAAGTATCGCCCGAAGTCTTTCGCCGAAGTGGCGGTGCAGAGCCACGTCTCGAATACGTTGAAGGGTGCTATAGCGCGCGGGCGCGTGGCGCACGGGTACCTCATGTGCGGCCCACGCGGCGTAGGCAAGACCACGCTGGCGCGTGTGCTGGCGATGGCGCTCAACTGCGAGAACAAGCGCCCCGACGGCGAACCCTGCGGCGAGTGTGAGAGCTGTCGGAGAATCTGGAGCGGCTCGGCGTCGCTTGACGTGGTGGAAATAGACGCCGCCTCCAATCGAGGTGTGGATGACGCCCGTGACCTGCGGGAGCGGGCGATGTACGCCCCGTCCGGCGACGAGCGATGGAAGGTCTACATCGTGGACGAGGCGCATATGCTCACGCGCGAAGCGTGGAACGCGCTCCTCAAGATCCTCGAAGAGCCGCCACCACGCGTCGTTTTCGTCTTCGCGACGACCGAAGCCCACAAGATCGCGCAGGCCGCCGCCCCCGTCCTGAGCCGGTTGCAGCGCTTTGATTTCAAGCGAATCGGGCCGGCGGAGGTGCGAGAACGACTCTCGCACGTGCTCGCCCGCGAAGGCGTTCCATCGCAATCGGACGCGCTCGCCACCATAGCCCGCGCCGCGGATGGCTCCATGCGTGATGCCTTGAGCCTCACTGACCAGGTGCTCGCGTTAGGCGACGGCGAAATCACCGTGGAACGTGTGCGAGAAGCCTTGGGACTCGTGGCTGAAGATGAGTACCTTGGCGTCCTTGACGTGATTGCCGACCACCGCGCCGCCGATGTGTTTGCCACGGTCGGGCGACTGGTGGAGCAAGGCGTGGACCTGGGCCAGTTCATCGTGGGTCTGGCAGACATGCTGCGTGCGCAGCTGACCGTCGAACTCGGCGCCACGCCCAACGAAGTCTCGGAGCGCGCTCGGACGGAGCTCGTCGCGCGCCGCGGGAAGATGAGCGCCGGCGACCTGGTGCGCATTCTTGGATCGCTCGCCGAGTTGGAGCCGAAGTTTCGCCGCTCTGCGCAGCAGCAACTCTTGCTCGAGCTGTTCCTCGTGCGCTGCGCGCTGCTCGACCGAACCATTGCGATTGAGGACCTGTTGCGGCAGGTGGGTGGATCCGGTGGCGGTGAACGGGCCGCTGCTCCGGTTACACGAAGTAGCCCACCGGCGAGGGAGGGGTACCGCGCGGAGTCGGCGACACCCACGCGATCGACGCGAATCGCCGAGGACGTGGCGCCCACGCCAGAAGCTCAGGTGGCGCCCATCGCCTCGCGGCCAACCCCGGCGCCAACGCCCGCGGTCGCGATGCCCGCGGTGGAGTCCGCTCCTGCCTCGCGTCGCGCTACTCCCGTTGATGTCGCGATCCCACCGCGTGAAACGCTCCTGGAGATCAATGCCATCGTCGGCGCGTGGGACGACATCGTCGATGCCGTCAAGCGCGTGCGACCCATGTACGGCTCCATGCTCGAGCACTGTCTACCCACAGGCGTGAGCAGTGGCGGAACGCTCACCGTTCACGTGGATGACGCGGCGGCCTATGAATCATTGGCCGCAAAGGCAGCGGACATCGTCGACACGTTGCGGCCGCGCATCCCGGGATTGCAGAAGCTCGCGCTCAAGACGCCAGAACGTGCAAAGGCCGCTCCCAATCGCATGTCGCACGAGACCATTCGTCACGACACCATGGCCTCGTTACGCAAGCGAGACCCCGTGCTTCGAGCAGCGATCGACGAACTCGATCTCGAGTTGATGGACTAGGGCAGGTCGCTTGCCGCGCGCCGCCCTCTCTCCCTAGCTTCCGGCGTAGCATCCACCTTTGTGAGCGCATGAGAGACATCTTCAAGATTCTCCAGGAAGCGCAGGCCATGCAGGGAAAGTTGTCGCAGATGCAGGAGGAGCTGCGGCAGAAGGTCGTGACTGGGTCGGCGGGTGGCGGTATGGTGACCGTTGAAGCCGATGGTGCCGGTACCGTGCGCCGCGTCAAGCTGGACCCGGCGGCAGTGAACCCCGCCGATCTCGAAATGCTGGAGGACTTGGTGGTGGTCGCCGTGGCCGATGCGCAAAAGAAGGCGCAGGCACTCGCACAGGAGGAGATGTCGAAGCTCACGGGGGGCCTGAACCTTCCCTTCAAGCTTCCGTTCGCGTGACACGGCGCCTCGCGACACCCGTGACGAGGTACCTCAACGGGGCCGGACCCCTACCGCGTCCTAAACACCGCTCCTGATGTCGGCGATTGACGAGCTGGCGGGTGAACTCGCGAAGCTACCGGGAATCGGGAAGAAGACCGCGCTACGCCTGACGTATCACCTGCTGCGCCAGCCGAAGGACCGCAGTCTACGGATTGCACGGGCGCTGGAAGTCCTTGCCGAGCGGGTACATCCGTGTCCGCAGTGCCACAATCCCACGGAAGATGAGCGGTGCGCCATTTGTCGTGATCCACGCCGCGATTCATCTGTTATCTGTGCCGTGGAGCAAGCGTCTGATATTGGGGCGATTGAGCGCTCAGGTGAGTTCCGCGGGGTCTACCATGTCCTCGGGGGGCGCCTGTCGCCGCTCGACGGCGTGTCGCCGGACGATCTCACGATCGCGCATCTGGTGTCCCGCGCCGCGCAAGGCGGAGTGCGGGAGGTAATTGTGGCGACCAATCCGAGTGTGGAGGGAGAAGCGACGGCGCTGTACGTCCAGCACCTGCTGGCTTCCAAGGGTGTGCGCGTGACGCGAATTGCGCGCGGCCTGCCAGTGGGCGGCGACCTAGAGTATGCAGATGGCGTAACGATCGCCCAGGCGTTGTCGGCCCGGCGCGACATGACATAACGAGTTGACGCAAGACACGCGGAATCACGCGGGGCGGCGGCGACTTCCAGCAACCAGAACCCTATGCCGGTAGGCGCAACAAGCTGGAGTTTCACGGAAGAGGACTTTGCGGCCATTACGCAGGTCCTCCAGCGCTTCCTCTTCGACAGCAAGGCTCGATGCGCCCTGCTCGTCGACCGGAGTGGTCAGCTCGTGACCACCGTCGGCGAGCGCCTGAACTTCGATCCTACCGCGTTCGCGACCCTGACCGCGGCCGACTTCAGCGCCAACGACCAGCTGGCTCGGTTGATCGGCGAGAAGGACTTCAACACGCTGTTCCATCAGGGCGACAAGGAGTCGATGCTGCTGGCGGACGTCGCGCGGCGCGTGATCCTCGTCATCCTCTTTGACACTCGAACCACGCTGGGACTGGTCCGCCTCAAGATGAAGGGAACCGTGGAGGAATTGAGTCGCTTGTTCGACAACATGTTCGCGCGCGACGCGCGTGCGTCCGCCCCTCGCAAGCCGTTGCTGCAGGGCGCCGATGAAGAAATCGACAAGCTGTTCGGTTAGGCGAGGGCGAACCCATGTCGATGATCAACTACGCGTCCCGCGAGATCAACTGCAAGATCGTGTACTACGGTCCGGGGTTGGGCGGGAAGACGACAAACCTGGAACACATCTACAAGAAAGTGTCGCCAGACACACGCGGGAAACTCATCTCCCTCGCGACAGAAACCGAGCGCACGCTGTTCTTCGATTTTCTCCCGGTGGACCTGGGGACGATTCGCGGGTTCAAGACGCGATTCCATCTCTATACCGTGCCGGGCCAGGTGTACTACAACGCGTCTCGCAAGCTCATCCTGAAGGGCGTGGATGGCATCGTCTTCGTCGCTGACTCGCAGCTCGAACGCATGGAAGCGAACCAGGAATCGATGCAGAATCTTTACGACAACATGGCTGAGTACGGGTACGACCTGACGAAGATGCCGTTCGTGATGCAGTACAACAAACGCGACCTTCCGAACGCCGCCCCCATCGCCGAACTGCAGGCCGCGCTGAATCCGGGCTGGGAGATCACCGAGCCAGCTCGTCAGCGGATTACACCCGACGCCTACCATGCCGGACAGAACCTCGTCGAGCAGCTCCCGACCGGCGAATGGGTGGAACGGGCCACGCATTTCGAGGCCGTGGCGGTGACTGGCGAGGGTGTGTTCGATACCTTGAAGGCAGTCTCGAAGATCGTCCTCAAATCCTTGTCGTAACCTCCCGCCTCGTCGCGTGCTGCCGCTCAACCTGCCCAACGCCATCACAGTGGGTCGAATCGCGGCGACCCCCGTGATCGCGATGCTCATTGTGAGCGCAGGGTGGCAGCCACGATTCTCGGCGTGGGTGCTTTTTGTCGTGGCGGCCGTGACGGACTACTTCGACGGCAAGCTCGCGCGCGATCGCAACCTCGTGACCAACTTGGGCAAGCTCCTCGACCCGCTCGCCGACAAGTTGCTGCTGGTCGCGACGCTCATGCCGATGTACTGGCTCACCCGGGATGCCAGTCTGTGGGAGCGCTTGTCCCTGGCCTCGTGGGCCGCGCCTAACGTACTGGGACCTGTGAGCACCCACGCCGCGCATGTCGCGTATCCCTTCGTCACTCCACTGGGACTCATCGGCCTGCCGCTGTGGGTCGTGGCGGTGGTCATTGGACGCGAGTTAGCGATGACAGCGTTTCGTCAGTACGCCGCGCGTCGCGGCATCATCATCGCAGCGATTGGACCGGCAAAATGGAAGACGACATTCCAGAGCATTTGGGTTGGCGCGGCCTTCTTCTGGTTCTTCGCGTCATCCGCTGCGGTTGAACATGGCTGGACCACCGGCGCGTGGCGCGCATTCGCCATGTTCAACGGCATCGTCGGTAGCCTCTCCATGATCGGCGCCGTCGGCCTCACGCTCTACTCCCTCGTGCTCTACGTGCAGAAGTACGGTTGGGTGCTGCGCGGGAGCCGGGCGGGAGCCCGGGCCTAATCCCTCCACGCCAGTCGACGTGAAGCTCGAGCTCCTCACGATCGGCGACGAGCTTCTGCTCGGCTTCACGATAGACACCAACGGCGCCTTCATCGCCCGCGAACTTGCCGCACTTGGTGGCGAAATCGTTCGGCGGAGTTCGGTCGGCGATGATCCGTCCGCCATTCAAGACGCGGTGAAGGAGGCCCTGGATCGCACGGGAGCCGTTATCACCACGGGCGGACTTGGCCCAACGGCAGACGACATGACGAAGCCGGCCATTGGCGCACTCTTTGGCCGTGAACTGTACTTCGACGAAGGGCAGTGGAATCGAATCCTTGGCCTCTGGAAGTCTCGAGGTCGTCCCGGAGAGCCGCCGGAATCCAACAAGCAACAGGTCATGTTGCCCACCGGTAGTCATGTTCTGGAGAACCCACTGGGCACCGCGCCCGGAATTTTCCTCGAGGACGAGCGCGCGCGCTGGGTCGCCATGCTCCCAGGGGTTCCGCGAGAAATGCGGGCCATGCTGACGGACCGGGTGGTGCCGTTGCTTCAATCGCGCGGCCGACTGGGTGAGGGAAGTGTGGTGCGGTCGCTCACGGTGCGTACCACCGGTGTGGCCGAGAGCGCGCTGTCCGACATGTTGGGTGAGATCGCTCCCGGATTCGACGATGCGTCACTCGCCTATTTGCCCGGCGTGGACGGCGTGGATCTCCGCCTAACGGTTCGTGGTGTCGCGCCCGCCGTCGCGGATGCCATTCTCGAAAAGCGGTCGACGGCCGTACGCGATCGCGTTGGCCGGTTTGCCTATGGCGTTGGCAGCGTGGAACTCACACAGATCGTGCTGGACCTGTGTCGCGATCGCTCGTTGACCTTGTCCGTTGCCGAGAGCTGCACAGGCGGGCTGTTGGCGGAGCGGCTAACGGAGATCCCCGGATCGAGTGATGTCTTCCTTGGCGGTGTGGTCGCGTACGCCAACGAAGTGAAGGCGCGCATGCTGGACGTTCCTCCCGAACTCATCGCGAAGCACGGCGCCGTGAGCGGCGAGGTTGCCTTGGCGATGGCCAGCGGTGTTCGCGAGCGTCTGCGCGCCAGTATCGGCGTTGGGATAACCGGCGTCGCGGGGCCGGGCGGAGGTACGGAGGCCAAGCCAGTGGGCTTGGTTTGGATCGCCGTGGATTTCGGCGACTGGTCCCGGTCGTACAGCGGTCGCTTCTTCATCAGCCGCGACGAGATCCGCCACCGCGCGACGCAAAGCGCCCTGGATGCCGTCCGGCGACGTATCCTTTACCCTAAGGACTAGTCGACTCTGCCCGGCTGGCAACACCTCGGGGTTCGCGGGACATTAGTCGAGCCGTCGCTGCCGAAACGACAGCGCGGCAAGGGCATACACATTGCCAGTTCATGCCATGCTATTGAGATTCCAGCTGCAGGTTTCCACCTGCCAGCCTTCCTGAAGCTTTCCGAAAGCCAACTCGTAGGAAGTGCCAGATATGAGCGACTTCAGCGATTCAAGTGACCCGCGCGAAGGTGGGGAGGATGAGGCGGATGGACGGGTTGGGGACGGTGCGCCTTCTGAGTCCCATTCAACCTCGGAAGGTCATGACACGGCTACGCTGTCTGGTCGAGATGACTGGCAGCGCCAACTAGACGAGCAGCGGGACAAGTACCTGCGCTTGGCCGCAGAATACGACAACTACCGAAAGCGCGCGGCCAAAGAAAGGCAGGAAGCTGGGTGGCGAGCGCAGGGCGACCTGGTTCAGGGCATGGTGGAGGTGCTTGATGACATCATGCGCTTTGCCCATGTGGACCCAGCCACCACGGACGCCCACACGGTCGTTCAGGGTGTGGCCATGGTTGAGAAGAAGATCTTCAAGGCCCTTGCTGGCCATGGGCTGGAGATCGTGAACCCGGTGGATCATACCTTTGACCCGAACCTGCACGAAGCGGTCAGCACCGAACCTGCCCTCTCTGCCGAAGACGACCACATGGTCTCCCGCGTATACCAGCCGGGCTACGTGTTTCGCGGGCAACTACTGCGGCCGGCGCGCGTCGTCGTGCGTCAGTGGCTTGGCTAGCAAGCGTTAGGCGATGGCGAATCCCAAGGACTACTACACCGTCTTAGGCGTCTCGTCGACTGCCCCGGCGGACGATATCAAGAAGCAGTATCGGCGGCTGGCCAAGCGGTACCATCCGGACGCCAATGCCAACGATCCCAAGGCGGCTGACCGCTTCAAGGAAATCTCCGAGGCCTACCAGGTCATTGGAGATCCGGAGAAGCGGAAGCAGTACGACGAGATGCGACGCCTAGGTGCGTTCGGGAACTTTGGATCCGGTGCTACGGGAGGTGCTCGCTCTCAGCGCCCGGGGGGACCGCGTCCATCCGGGGCCGGGGCCACAGGACCTGATCCATTTGCCACGGCAGGTTCGCGTTTTCAGGACTTCGACATCGGGGGGCTGGGCGGGCTGGGCGACCTGTTCAACTCGATGTTCGGCGGGGGTAAGGGTCAGGGTGGGCGAACGCCGGCGGCCGAGCAGGGCCAGACCGTCGAGACAACCCTCGAGGTACCATTTCGCGTCGCCGCGTTAGGCGGCAAGGTGCCGATCGAGCTGGAAGTCAACGAGGAGTGCGCGACCTGTCATGGCAGCGGCGCCAAGCCGGGGGCCACGATCAAGGTGTGCCCGGAGTGTTCCGGTCGCGGCGTGATCTCGTTCGGCCAGGGGGGCTTCGCCGTCAATCGCCCCTGCCCGATGTGCATGGGGCGCGGACAAGTGCCAAGCGAACGGTGCACCAGCTGCAACGGAACGGGCGAGGTTCGCACGCGCAAGAAGGTGGTCATCACCGTGCCACCGGGGACAGAGGCGGGACAGAAGATCCGGCTCAAGGGGCAAGGCGGGACCGGCTCCGGCGGCGGACCGGCGGGCGACCTCCTCATCACCTTTCAGGTACAGGCGGACCGATTCTATGCCCGCGAGGGCCTGGACCTGGTCGCCACCGTCGCCAGGAACAGGCTCCGGAAAGCGTTTCCGGATCAGGGGACATGGCATCGAAAGAGACGAAAAGAAGGGCGACTTAATCGTGGAAACGACGGTGACCGTTCCGGAGAAACTCAGTGAGGAACAGGAACGCCTCCTCCGCGAATTCGCTGAAGCCGGCGGCCTGAAGTTCTGACCCAATTCGACTAGTTTTCGGTCGCCTGCCCAAGGCGGCGAGGTCTCGAAACGCGGAGCAAGCCGACGCTCCGGACTCGTTGCCAGCGAACGCTTTAGGGCGTCTTTAGGGAAGATCTCTCCCATCCGCGCCGGGCCCATAGGCTTCGCCACCGCAGGTGCGGTTTTTTCCCAGTAGCCTCAAACACTCAGCGCAATGCCACAAGCGTCTCTCAGCAAGGCCGCCGCATCACCGGCCGAGCTCATCGCGCGTACACGAGAAGTCGCCCGTAACGTCGCAGCCGCTCACGCGCACTCCGTGGATTCGGAAGCGCGCTTCCCAACGGAGACGTTCGACGCGCTTCGTAAAGCAGAGGTGCTCTCCGCTGCGGTGCCCGCGGAGTTCGGCGGCTCCGGGGCAGGGATGCGTGACTTGGCCGCCATGAGCACGGCGCTCGCCGAGTCGTGTGGCTCCAGCGGGATGGTTCTGGCCATGCACCACATTCAGGTCGCGTGCGTCGCGCGGCATGGCCACGCGTCGCCTTTCTTCCGCTCCTATCTCCAGGATATTGCCGACCGTCAGCTGCTACTGGCGTCGATCACGTCGGAGGTGGGTACGAATGGCGACACGCGCTCGTCCATCTGTGCTGTGGAACGGCAGGACGGACGGTATCGTCTGGAGAAGAACGCGACGACCGTGTCGTACGGCGAGGCTGCCGACGACATCTTGATCACGTGCCGCCGCGCGGCGGAATCACCGGCCGGCGACCAGGTGCTGGTGCTGGCGCGCGATGGTCAGTATACGTTGGATCGCACGGGTAATTGGGACACCCTTGGCATGCGCGGGACGTGTAGCCCACCCTACAAGTTCACGTCGTCCGGCCCCGAGTCCCAGATTCTTCCCGGGGCATTTGCCGACTCCGCCTCGCAGTCGATGGTGCCCTACTCGCACATTCTGTGGAGCGCTGTGTGGTTGGGCATTGCGAACGACGCCGTGGCACGGGCCAGCGCGTTCATTCGCGCCGAGGCGCGCAAGAAGCCGGGCACGGTCCCGCCCAATGCCTCACGCCTTGCCGAGGCGTCGATGATGCTGCAGGCCTTCCGCCACAACGTGATGGCCGCCGCCACCGATTTCGACGCGTTAGGCGGCGCCACCGAGCCGCTCTCGGCCATGGGCTGGGCCCTCAAGATGAATAACCTAAAGGTCGCCTCGTCCGAGGCGGCGCCGGCGATCGTGCACCGCGCGTTGCAGATCATTGGGATCATCGGCTACAAGAACGATTCACCATACAGCGTCACGCGCCACTATCGCGATGCGCTCTCCGCGTCGCTGATGATCGGCAACGACCGCATCCTCTCCAAGAGCGCGGCGATGTTGCTGGTCCTGAAGGACGACTAGGGAAACGCCGGTGTCGGACTTCGATCCCCAAACGCTGCACGATGAACTCGTAGCGCACGGCTTGATCACGCCGGTTGGCGTACTTGGCGCGTTTGGCCGCAACGCCGTGTTCGAGGATGTGCTGGAGCGCGTGGACGCCCTGATTCTCCGGATCGCCAAGGGAGACGCGGTCGAGGCGATGACGTTTCCCCCCGTCATTGACCGGCGCATCATCGAGCGCACCGGGTACATGGACTCGTTTCCCAACCTCTGCGGAGTGGTCCACGCGTTCGCCGGTACGGAGAAGGAGGCCCGGTCGATCGGTCAGCAGATCGCGGCGAACCAGCCGTGGGGCGGCGCCTTGCAGATGACCGATGTGGTGTTGAACCCGGCGGCCTGTTATCCCCTGTATCCAACGTGCGCCGGCGTCCTGCCCGTGGGCGGCCGTCAGGTGACGATGTTTGGCTGGGTATACCGGCACGAGCCGTCGATCGAACCCACCCGCATGCGGGCCTTTCGTGTGCGCGAGTTTGTGCGACTGGGTCAACCGAACGAGGTCGTCGCGTGGCGGGACCTCTGGCTCGAGCGCGGCGTTTCCATGCTGAACTCGTTGCAGCTCCCAGCCAGGCCAGACGTCGCCGCCGACCCGTTCTTCGGACGTGCCGGGAAGATGCTGGCGGCTGGGCAGATCGAACAGCGCTTGAAGTTCGAGGTGCTCATTCCCGTCATTTCCGAGGAACGCCCCACCGCCTGCTGCTCGTTCAACTACCATCAGGACAAGTTCGGCAGCGCGTTCGACATTCAGTCCAGCGATGGCGCCGTCGCGCACACGGCGTGCCTCGGATTCGGCATGGAGCGCGTGACCATGGCCCTGTTCAAGACCCATGGCTACGAGCCGCGCCGGTGGCCGGATGCCGTGCGCGAGATCCTCTGGTCATGACGCGTCTGCTGGTCATTCCCGGACTCCAGTCCACGGGCTACGCCCGGCACACCCTGCATGCCGACCACCGCGTGTGGGTGGAAAAGAACTGCTACGTCGATGTGTGCATCGAGCTCCTGCACGCGTTGCAGCTGGAGCCACTGGCCATGCTGGGCTCCTGCGCCGCCACCGATTTCGAGGGCGACAACGTCACGTTCTACAAGCCATCCCACGACGAGATCAGGGACCTCTTTGGCGTGGACTTCCAGGAACTCAACGTCTGGCGTCCGCTCCTGGAGCACGTGCACGAACACCTGGCGGCGGGCAAGCTCATCTCCACCGAATCGGATTCGTTCTACTTGCCGGATACCGAGGGAACGGACTACCGCCGGAACCACGTCAAGACGACGATCATCATCGCCGAAGTGGACGCCGCAACCCAGCGACTGGGCTACTTTCACAACGCCGGGTATCACACGCTGTCCGGCGACGACTTCGTGCACCTCTTTCGCCTGGACAGGGCGCCAGACGATGGCTCGCTGCCGCTGTTCGCCGAGATCGTTCGCATCGATCGCGTCCTGCGGAGGCCCCCGCAAGAGCTGGCGAGCCTGGCGCTCGGGTACCTGCGGAAGCACGTGATGCGTCGCGCCGATCGGAATCCGCTGCACGCCTTTGCGGAACGCTTTGAGCGCGATCTTCCCGCCCTGCAACAGCACGGCCTCGCGTACTATCACGCCTGGGCCTTTGCCACCGCGCGGCAGATCGGCGCCACCTCCGAGCTCTTAGGCGAGCACTTGCGCTGGCTACAGGGGCTCACGCCGGGTTTGCAGCTGTCGGAGGCCGCCGCGCATTTCGATCGCCTGAGTGCAGGTACCAAGACGTTTATCCTGAAGGCGGCTCGCGCCGTGAACACGCGCAAGCCCTTCGGACCTTCCACGCTGACTCAGGAGATGGCCGACGCCTGGGAGCATGGCATGTACACGCTTGCGGCGCAGGTCGGCGCCGATACCATGGCCCCAGTCGCATGACCGGCGTTGGCATTGACCTGGTGCAGGTGGCGCGCGTGGCCGATTCCGTCGACCGGTTCGGTGATCGCTTTCTCCGACGTATCTTCACCGATGACGAAATCGCATATGCGAAGTCGTCGCCCACGCGGTGCATGGAACGTCTCGCAGCGCGTTTCGCGGCCAAGGAAGCCACCATCAAGGCCCTGCGCGTGGAGCGTCACGCACCCATTGCGTGGCGCGATATTGAAGTGTGTCGCACCGACTCAGGCAGCTGCGAAGTCGCCCTGCACGGCACCGCTGCCCAATGGGCTGCGCATCGCGGAAATCCGTCATTGAGCCTGAGCTTGAGTCATGACGGTGACTACGCGACGGCAATAGTCGTCTCTCGTTGACTGGAAATGCATTCCTATGACCGCACCTAGCGCCATCCAAATCACCGACGCGATCCGTCGCATCCTCAAGGAACACGGGCGCCTGTCCAGTGATGCCGAGCAACTGGCTCTCGATGCCGATCTGTATCAGGCCGGGATGACGTCGCACGGTAGCGTGAACATCATGCTGGCGCTGGAAGGGGAGTTCGACATCGAGTTTCCCGATCACATGCTGACGCGCGCCGTCTTCTCGAGCATCGCCGCCATGCGAGCCGCGGTGCAGCAGCTCCTCGGCGGATGACGACCGCGGGGCGGGGACGGATCCGCTCCGTCACCGCGCACGACATCCAGTGGTTAGCGGATGGGTGGGAGGTGCTCGCCACGGACCCGGGATCCGCCCGACGACCGATGGAGCTGACGGCAAGCTCCGGCCCGTGGATCGCGGCGCGTGTCCCCTCCACGGTGGCATCCACCCTGCGCGACGCCGGGAGCTGGAGTTTGGACGCGCCAGCTCGTCGTTTCGACGCCGTCGATTGGTGGTACAGGACTCGCTTGCCGGCAGCTCCAACCTTGCCCGGCGAACAGCTGTGGCTCTGCTTCGACGGGTTGGCTACCGTGGCCGAGGTATGGCTGAATGGCGAGCCCCTCGTCTCGTCCGCCGGCATGTTCACGGCGCAGGAGTGCCGGGTAGACGGGATACTTCGTGGCGATGACCGTCTGGACATCTGCTTCCGGTCATTGGATGCGGAGTTGGCCGCACGACGCCCGCGCCCACGCTGGCGTGCGCCGATGGTCGAGCACCAGCAGTTGCGGTGGTTTCGGACCACGTTGCTGGGTCGCACGCCGGGATGGTCGCCGCCGGCGGCGCCCGTGGGTCCGTGGCGGGGCGTCCGCTTGGAGCGCCGACGACTGGTCCATCTGACCGATGTACGACTCAACGCACACGGCGGCGGGGCCGTAGACGCCTCTTGCCACGTGGAGGCCATCGACGGGAACGCGCTTTTGGGCGTGGAACTCCTGGTGACACGCGAAGGTCGCGAGTACCGTGCGCCCCTGACACCGGATGCGGAGTCCGGCCGCGTGGTGGGCAGGTTGCTGGTGACGGATGTGGAACGCTGGTGGCCGCATACCCATGGTCCATCGCCGCTTTACGAGGCGTCGATCGTCGTCAACCACCCTCGGGGCGACGTGCGCGCCGACCTCGGTCACTTGGGCTTTCGGTCCGTATCGCTGACGACAAAGGGTGACGACTTCGCGCTTCGCGTGAACGGCGTGCCTGTGTTCTGTCGCGGCGCGTGTTGGACGCCGCCCGACCCCGTTTCGCTACGCGCCGACGAACGAGTTCTCGACGCCTCCTTTGCCCAGGTGGTGGACGCTGGCATGAACATGCTGCGCGTCGGTGGCACCATGACGTATGAGAGTGACGCGTTTCTCGATCGCTGCGATTCGCAGGGCGTCATGCTCTGGCACGACTTCATGTTCGCCAACATGGACTATCCTGGCGATGACCCAGCGTTCGGCGCCGCCGTCGAGGTCGAGGCGCGGCAGGCGCTGTTGCGGCTGCAAGGTCGCCCATCGCTGGCCATGCTCTGCGGAAACAGCGAAGCAGAGCAGCAGGCCGCGATGTGGGGCGCCGCGCGCGACCGGTGGCACGCTGAACTGTTCCATCGCCAGCTGCGAATGCTGGCCAGCGAGTACGGACGTGGGGTGCCGTATGTGCCGTCGTCTGCCCATGGCGGGGCGTTTCCGCACCAGGTCAACGTTGGGTCGTCGTCGTACTACGGCGTCGGCGCCTACCTGCGTCCGCTGGACGATGCGCGGCGCGCGGAGGTTCGGTTCGCGTCCGAGTGCCTTGCATTTGCCAACCTGTCGTCGCCTGATCCCGCCGCAAAGGTGCACCACGCCGCCTGGAAGGCCCGCACTCCGCGAGATGTTGGAGCTGGGTGGGACTTCGACGACGTGCGCGATCACTACGTGGCGCAGCTGTTCCGAGTGGATCCGCTGGCACTGCGGTACGCGGACCACGAGCGATACCTCGAGCTGGGTCGTGTGGCCACGGGCGAAGTCATGGCATCCGTCTTTGGTGAGTGGCGCCGTCGGCGGTCCGCGACGCGCGGTGGACTGGTCTGGTTTCTTCGCGACCTGTGGGAGGGTGCCGGGTGGGGCGCGATCGATGCGCGCGGCGAGCCAAAGCCTGCGTGGTACTACCTGCGCCGTGCTCTGGCCAGCCGCGCCCTCTGCATGACGGATGAGGGTACGAACGGGCTGTCCATTCACCTGGTAAACGATACGGCTCAGCCTATCGACGGCGTGTTGGAGCTGACCGTGTTCCGGGACGGCTCCACCGTCGTCGCCGAGGGGAAGGCAGCGGTCACGGTGCCGGCGCACGACGCGATGGAACGCAACGCGGTCTCCCTGTGCGAGGGCTTCCTGGATCTCTCGTACGCCTACCGGTTTGGCCCGGCGTCCCACGACTGGGTGTCGGCGCGGTGGTCGAGTGGGGCAGGGACGATTGCCCGCGCCTTCTTCTGCGTAGGCGGGTTGCCTAACGAACGTCACCCCGACGTCGGTCTTTCGGCGACGCTCGCCTCCGCTCCGGAGGGGGAGTACGTCCTCACGGTCGCGTCACGGCGCGTGGCCGAGTCGATTCGTGTGGAGTGCGAAGGGTGGCGGCCCGACGAGAACTACTTCCACCTGGCGCCAAACGACCCACGCACGCTTCGGCTCATTCCGATGGGTGGAACGGCCGCGGACGGCGGGCGGCCGCGGGTCTTACTGCATCCCCTGAACTCTCGAGCGGTCACTGTGGCCGTCAGCGACCCGACGCCTGCGTGAGCGTGCCGACGGAAAGCGTGATGGAGTTGGCCGGATTGCGCACCCTGGTGACGGAGGCAGGGTCGCAGCTGACGGTGGTGCTGTTGCACGGTTACGCGATGCGCCCGGAAGACCTGGCGCCATTTGCCCACTCGCTTGGCGTTCCCGGTCGCTTCGTTGCCCCTGAAGGGCCGGTACCAGCCGAGCCGTCCGGCCGTGCCTGGTGGCCGATCGATCAGGAACGACGTTCGGCGGCGTTGACGATCGGGCCGCGCGACTTGTATGACGAGCATCCCGCCGGGGCGCGCGCCGCACGCGCGACGTTGCTGTCGTTTCTGGATGCCACGCGGGCCTGCTGGGGAGACGATCCTCTGGTCCTCGTGGGCTTCTCGCAAGGCGGCATGTTGGCCTCAGACGTCGTGTTGCGGGAAGATCCGCGCGTGGCCGGTCTGGCACTCCTGTCCTCGTCACGGATATCGGCAAACGAGTGGGCCGTAGAGGCCGCCAGGCTTCGCGATCTTCCGGTGCTGGTGAGCCATGGCCGGCGGGATCACGACCTGGCTTTCCACGCGGGCGAGCGATTGCGTGACTTCTACCAGGCGGCCGGTGCACACGTGACGTGGGTGCCGCACGACCAGGGACACGAGGTGCCACTCGTGGTGTGGCGGCAACTGAAGAAGTTCCTGCTGCGCGTGGCCCAGCGTTAGGCAGTCTGGCGCTCGACTGGTGGTTCGATCACGCCGCGCACGCACTGCCGTTCCGCCAGGTTCGCGTCGATCATGAACTTTGCGGCCCAGTTCGGGAACTGCAGCGTGCAGTAACCGCCGTCGACTGGGAACGAGCCTTTCACGCCACCACGCATGGCGGCTGGTCCATCGAGGTGGATGGTGCGACGCACGTAGCGGTTGGTGCGCTGGGCGGCCTGAAGGTAGCGGTCCGCGTGCACGTAGTCGTACAACATGAGCCAGCAGTGCGCCAGCTGCGACGAACCGGTGAGGCATGCCCAGCTGACGGCAGGCGACCAGTCGGACCGCAGGCGCCCGGGAAGGAATCCGTTCGCGTCGACCAGGTTCGCCAGCGCATCGGCCGTCTTCATCGCGGCATTGAGGAATCCTTCCTCGCCGGTGAAGCGGTAGGCCTCGAGAATGCCGCGGAGCACATAGCCGATGCCGTGGGTCAACGGCTGCGTGGGTTCATCCACGCAGCTGCGCCCGAACCACCCATTGCCGCGCTGATGCGTAATGGCCCAGCGCACATTACGGATCGCGGCTTGCTCGTAACCGGCGGCGGGCGCCACACGCGCGGCCTCGAAGAGGCCCCACGCAACGTGCGTATCGTAGGTCTTCTCGCCCGCGGGCGTGAACGGCGAAGGGAAGGCTCGCCAGCACCCGTCGGCGTCCTGCGTTTTCACCAGCCACCGCGCGGCGCGATGCATGGCATCCAGATAGCGCGGGTCGCCGAAGGTGGCCGCGCCGGCCGCCAGCCCAATCAGGATCTGGCCGGTGTTGAAGGTGACGGGACGCACGGGCTGCGCGCCGACGATTCCGCCTTGGAACGCGCCGTCCGGCAATTGGATACTGACCAGCCAGTCCAGCATCCGGCGGCCTCGCTCCAGCAGCCGGTCGTCGCCCGTTCGCTTGGCGTAGTCCAGCATCGTGGGGATGACGTACCCCGTCGTCTCCGGATAGGAGGCCGACCAGCCGTCCACCAGCGAATAGTCGTGCGCCACGCCGCCATCCCGACTGGACGAGGAGTCCTGCGCCTCGCAGAGCCACGCGATGGCCGCCTGCGTGCACGCGTCGATTCCTGGGTCCAACGCAGGGAGGCCTCGATGATCGTGCATGACCTCATGCTTGGCACTGGCCGGCAAGCGCGCCGCCTGCAGCATCGTGGAGACCGGCGACATCAGCCGATTCGCGATCTTTCGTGCGTCGCGCAGTCCGCGCCGGCTCAAGAGCTCATGCCGCACGAGGTAGCCAATGCGTCGCGTCGTCCCGTGGCGCGTGGGGCGGACGCGGACTCCATCGCCAGGGTTCCCGTACAGGTGTCGCCCGCCGTCCACCAGCTCGGTCGCCGTCGCGACCACGGCCTCCAGATTTGTCAGCTGCAACCGTGTATTTCCGACGCGCTCGCGCTTCACCAGCCCGCGTTCGATCAACGCGTCATACAACACGCCGAAGTTGCGGACACTCATGGCTTCCGTTGAAAACGGATACACCGCGATGTCGCGCCGCAGCCCGTCGCGATCCCGAACTTCTGTCCGCAAGGGCTCGGACGCGTAGACGGGGATGGGTGCACTCTCCTGGAACAGGTCCTCCAGGTAGTGCGTGAACGTCAGCACGTCGAGGTCGACATCGAACAGGAGGGCCTTGGCGTTCAGCTGCAACATCTTCTCGAACGGCGATCCCTGGCCGCACGAGTGCGACAGTCGCTCGTGACCGGCAACCACCCAGTCGGCGCGCGGACCCCACGCCAGCACGGGATGCAGCGGGTTGGCGCTGCGGAGCACGGTCTTGCGACGGCGGAACGATTCGGAAATGACGCCCATCTGCGATGGCGTCCGCCGCACATCGAACGTTGCGCCGGACGTCAGGTACTCTCGTGCGGACCCGTCGTAGGGCATGGAGACCATGAACAGGTGCCCGCGTGGGCCGATCACGTCCAACACGCAATCGATGACGTGCTGCGGCTCACCGTCGAATCCGTTGATCGGACTGAATGCCGACTGCATGACGATGGCGTCGCCGTCCTGCACGCCCACCCGACGCAGCGCCGCTTCTAGGTCCGCCGGCGTGTACGACAGCGCGAATTGAACGGCCTCGTATCGCATCCGCCGCAATCGCTCCTTCACCGCCTCCCGGCGCGCCTCGGGCAGGAGCCGCAGTAAGCTGCGCAAGCTCACAGGCGGGCCTCACGAATTTCGGCAACGAGAGTGCTCAGACCTGAGATCATTGGACCGGCGCGCGCTGGGGGGCTCGACGTCCCGAGAGCTGGCAGCGCAGCCCTCGAACGTGATCCACCTCACTGCAGAACCCTTGCCAACCGCCGAGCCCGCCAATCGGAAATCGTGACCGAATTGTCTATTGCGTTACTGGTCGCGTATCCCAAGTCACCTCAACGACTAGTGGCTCGGCGCGCCGTAGAAGCTCCTTTCCGCGAGAGGGCATAAAGTCTTGCCGCAAAGCGCCTTCCGCCTGCCCAAGTGCGCTC
Source organism: Gemmatimonadaceae bacterium (assembly GCA_044224875.1). Lineage (GTDB taxonomy): Bacteria > Gemmatimonadota > Gemmatimonadetes > Gemmatimonadales > Gemmatimonadaceae > JABAQJ01. The sequence continues at coordinate 48,425 of JBGAJQ010000021.1, forward strand.
ACGCAACACTTCGCCGCACGCGCTGATGCGTCGCCTCATCGAGCAGGTACTCAACAGATGAAGTCAAGATCTGCGTAACGTGGGCGCAGGACTGCATAACTGACTGATCCGCGCTCGATAGCACGTCGCCTGCCATGCGCTACTTCGGGCGAAATACCGGACGCGCCACATGACCTTCCTGGCGCGGGGGCGCAAGCGCACCGGCACCGCGATCCGCACGCGATCCCGACACCGGGGGGCGTTCGCCATGGGAACGTCCCCGCCCCTCAGAGCGAACAACGCAGTCGGCATCCGGGAGCCCCCCGGGCCGGCTACCACCTGATCAGCTTCAGAGCGTCCCAGACGTCTCTCCCATCCCAGTCCACGTTCGCGCAGCGCAGAAGGCATCCCACGCACAACGGGCCCGCTCACCACGCCCATCAGCTTCAGGGCGCCCCAGAAGTCTCTCCCATCCCGGTCCACATTCGCGCGTGGAGTGCTCTTGCCGTGCGGAGCGCCCGCATCCCCGGGGCCGTCACTCGATACAGGCGCTTGGACCGGCCGCCACGCCGCCCAGTCGGGTCGGACGACCACGACGTCACGAGCCTCTTGGCTTCGAGCCGCTGAAGCGTCGTGTAGACAGCCCCCAGGGAGGCCTCGCGCTCGAGACGTCGGGACACCTCGAGTCTCACCGATGCGCTGTAGGCCTCGTCCAGTGCACCAACGCTTACCATGACGACGAGTTCGAATGCTCCTAACGAGGGACGCGCCATAAGGTCCAAAATGTAGAACAAATAACTTCCCGCAAAGGATGACTTGCTGAAATGCACTGAAATCGACTACATCACGGGTGCGTTCTTCGGTGCGAGCGCCATTTTGGTGACGCACCTGACAGCGCAGCACGGTTCACCCCTCGTAATCGTCTGCGACCCCAACAGGAGTCTCTCTCGTGGCACTCTGGAAGGAACAAGTCGCGCCAAAGACGGCGCCCGTCACCTCTGAGCCCGGGCTCAAGAAGGAGTCCGAGACGCCCGCCGAGGCGACGTACAGCTACGACGCGCAACGCCGCTCGGCCCCATCCCGCGAGGCAAAGGAGTCGGTGATCGGCTCAGACATCACGATCGAGGGAAAGATCGATGGTGCAGGCCACATTCGCATCGCCGGGCGCTTTAAGGGAGACGTGAACGTCGAAGGCAACCTGACGATTGAGGCTGGGGCGAAGCTGACGGGCGGCGTGCGAGCGAACGCCGTCGTGATTGGCGGGGAGGTGGACGGCAACATCGTGGACGCCGGTCGCGTGGAACTCCTCGCATCCGGAATCCTCAACGGCGACCTCAAGGCGGGCTCGCTGACGGTGGCAGCCGGTTCGCGGATGCGCGGGCGTGTGGAGTTTGGGTGGGACGAGAAGCTTCAACCGCGTCCGGTGATGGCACTGGAGAACGGTTCTAGCGCCCTATGAGCACGACACGCGAGTTCGTCGCCGGCACCACGCGGACTTGTCCGCACTGCCGAGCCACGATTCTCGAGAGTGCCGTTCGCTGTCCCGCCTGCAATCATCACCTGCGGTTTGATCCGACCGCGGCCTCGCGTGCGTTGCCCAGCTTTTCGCCGCTCCGCGTCGAGGGGTCGGTGGTACATCCTCCAACCGGCGATCCGTGGGAGTACTCTGTCGTCGTCTCCATTCGCAACGGGAAGGGCGAAGAGGTCACGCGACAAGTCGTCGGGGTGGGCGCGATTCACCCAGATGATGTGAGAACGTTCACGCTCGCGGTTGAGGTCTTCACGCCCGACCCCAAGGGTGCGCTGCGCAAGGAGTCCCGCTAGCCCAGGCACGCTCTCACCCCCCTGTGTGTTGCCTTGTTTTAAGCGCGCGTCGCCTTCACGGTGGCGCGCGCTTTCTCATTGCTGCACGCCGACAAAAAATTGGGATGCCCGTTGCCTCTCGCTTTGCATCTCGTCAGTATTCGGAACCGTTAGCCCTCACGTCCACCCTGAATGCGAGGAGGTGATCCATTGTCTACTGACCCTAGAGAAGCGCGGATCGCCGGTAAGCGCTAAGGACCAAGCTTGGCTGACCGGCGTTTCTGCGCCGTGCGGTTCAGACTTTCGGGGCTCGTTTCGCGTTAGGGCGCGGAATGAGCCCCATTCACATGGACTTCTTGCCGTCGATGATTCTGCCTGCGATTTCCCTGCTATTGGCCGCACTGCCTCATACCAGCACGCCGAGCCCCGCGCCGGATTCCATTCGCGTGCCGATCCTTGTCTACCACAACATCCAGCCGGCGAACGAGGCGTCCCGGATACGTCGCGCGGAGCTGACGATGACGCCCGAGGTGTTCGCGCAGGAGATGCAATACCTCAAGGATCGTGGCATTGCCGTGGTGAGCCTTGCGGCGTTAGTGGACGCACTCAACGGAAAAGGCACCATCGCGCAACCGGCGGTCGTCATCACGTTCGATGACGGGCGTGTGAATCAGTATGAGCATGCCTTCCCCGTCCTGAAGCGCCTGGGGTTCACGGCCACGTTCTTTCCGTTCACACATGCGATTGGGCGCAATCCACGTTACTTCACCTGGCCGCAACTGCTGGAAATGCAAAAGGCCGGCATGACGATCGGGTCGCATTCCAACTTGCACGTACGCGTGGACCGAATTCACGATGCGGCCACGTGGCAGCTGGAGATCAAGGGAAGCCGTGACGTGCTCCGAGAACATCTTGGAACGTCGATCGATTTCTTCTCGTATCCGTTCGGTGCGTTGGCGGTGGCGGGCGATTCGGCCGTGCGCGCGGCGGGATATCGCGCGGCGCGCGCCTTCTCTGGTGGCGCGTGGAATCGTGCCTCGGATAACTGGCGTCTGCATGCGGTGCCGATCACGGGCGAGTTCGCGCAATTTCAGCGGACGGTCGATCCCAAGTCGCATACGGTGGTGGCCGAGCGGCCGACGACGCGCCAGGGCACGCAGCGCGCTACAAGACATCGCGGTCGCGCCAAGGGATAGTGCGATGCCGTCAAGCGGAATCGAGTCCGGTACCGTGTCCTTCGCCAGCGGTACCTTCCCTGAGGCGTCGAGGAGCTGTGGGTCAGGCGGCGCGGACGGGGAGCGCCAGCCGCTGGCCTGTCGCCCGTTCAATGACGCCGCCGCCTAACACGCGACTGCCGTCGTAAAGAACGATGGACTGGCCCGGCGTGATTGCCGCCACCGGTTCCTGCAATGCCAGTTCGACTTCGTCGGCATCGATCCGGATCACCTCAGCCAGCACGGTGGGTGCGCGGTGTCGCACCTGGACCGCCAGCGCCTGTCCGATCGTTGGAGCTGTCGACAGCCAGTTCAACTCCCGGGCAATCACCCCTCGGCCCAAGAGCGCGGCGCGCGGTCCAATCACCACCATCCGCTCCGACGGCCGAATGGCAACCACGAACATTGGCTCGGCGAACCCACCGGGCAGACCCCGCCGCTGGCCGATCGTGTAGGCAGCGTACCCCGTGTGTTCGCCCACCACGCGGCCGTCGACGTCGACAATGGGGCCCCTGGCAAGGGCAGGGGTGTCGTCACCCAGACGCTGGCGAATGATCGTCGTGTGATCGCCGTGGGGCACGAAGCAAATGTCCTGACTTTCCTGCTTCTCGGACACCACGGTCAATCCTAACGACCGCGCCACGGCGCGCGTTTCGGCCTTGGTCTGGTGCCCCACCGGCAGGAGCAGCCGCGGCATCACGGCGGCATGAATGCCCCAGAGGAAGTAAGACTGATCCTTGGCCGGATCGAGACCGCGGTGCAGGGCGCCGTCGATCACCCGCGCATAGTGCCCCGTGGCCACAAACCGGGCGTCCACATGATCGGCCTTGTGGACCAGGTCGCGGAATTTCGTGAACGTGTTGCACCTGACACAAGGGATCGGCGTCCGCCCTTGCACGTACTCACGCACGAAGTCGTCGATCACGTCGTGACCGAACGCGCCTTCCATGTTGAGGACGTAGTGCGGAATGCCCAGGCGCTCACACACCCGACGGGCGTCATTTACCGAGTCGAGCGAACAGCAGGGACGGTCGGGCACCGTGTCGCCGTCGCGGTACAGCTTCATGGTGGCGCCGACCACATCATAGCCCTGTGCCTGAAGCAGCGCCGCGGCTACCGATGAGTCCACGCCTCCCGACATGGCGACGAGGACACGCGGGCCAGCGCTAGAAGAAGCAGGCATGACGGAGGACTCAGCCGCCTAACGAACGGTGCCGGCCAGTCGTCGGGCCTTCGCCACGAGCGCCGGGAACAGCACGGCCACGCGCTCCACGTCGGCGTCAACATTCATGCTGCCAAACGACATCCGAATCGCGGCCGACGCCAGGTCGCGGCGCACCCCGACCGCCGACAGCACGTGCGACGGGCTCACGCTTCCACTCTGGCACGCTGAGCCAGCTGAACATGCGACCCCCTGAAGGTCCAGCGCCATGAGGAGTGACTCGGAGTCCGTGCCGGGCACCGAGATGTTCAGGATGTGAGGCGCGCGGGGCGCTCCCCGGCCATGCACAACCGCGTCCGGAATCTGTTCGAGCAGCGCCATCTCGAGTCGATCGCGCAACGATCCCAAGCGTGTGCACTCGGCTTCGTGCTCAGCCAGCGCGACATGGCAACGTTTTCGGTGCCGGGGCGGCGGCCGCGGTCCTGCGTACCGCCGTGCATCAGCGGTTCAATCGCCGAGCCGCGCCGGATGAACATCGCCCCGATCCCCTTGGGTGCACCGATCTTGTGCCCACTGATCGAGAGTGCATCGAACGGCGTGGAGCGCGCGTCGATCGCGACCTTGCCAAAGGCCTGGACCGCGTCGGTGTGAAAGAAGACGCCTCGCTCGTGCGCCATCGCGGCAAGCTGAGGAATGTCCTGTAACACGCCGATTTCGTTGTTGACCCACATGATGCTGCACAGCGCGGTGTCCGCGGTCACACAAGCGTTGAAGCTGTCGGGAAGAACGCAACCGGCGCGATCGACCTCGATCACCCGCTCCTCACCGCCTTCCTTGGCAACCTGATGCACCGCCGCAAGCACTGCCTTGTGCTCGATCCCAGTGGTCGCCACGGCGTTCCGTGAGCCTCGCCGAGCACGCCAGGTACCCAGGATCGCGAGGTTATCGGATTCCGTCCCGCCCGACGTAAAGCAGATTTCGTCCGCCGACGCCCCGAGGCATCGCGCCAAACGCTCACGCGCTTCGTCCAATGCGGCCCGCGCCTCGCGCCCCCAGCGGTGCACACTGGAGGGATTCCCAAAGCGCGGACCAAAGTAGGGCTGCATGGCCTCGAACACCTCTGGGCGAACGGGGGTGGTGGCCGCGTGGTCGAGGTAAATGGGCTGGGGCATGGGACAGGAATATACAGTCGAGGGCGGGTCCTACGGCACGTTCCGACGCAGCGTTCCGTCGACGGGACAGCCGGGGTCTACCGCGGTTCTCCCCACCGGAGTGCACTCGAAGGGTGGGAAGCCGGCAGCGGCAGTGAGCCCTGTAGGTGTTCACTTCAAACGCAATGGTGGAGGTGCTGGGGCGTGCCCTGCGGACGCTCGTCGACGCCATGGGGCGGGACCGGCCGATTCTCGTTCACGCGCGCGTTGCTCGCCGAGGCGTGTCGCTGCTCGATGCCTGACGGCGAGCGGCAGCGCGGCGGCTCAGTCTAGGACGAGTCGACCTCTTCGGAACCGGAGCAATGCGGCGACGTTCACCAGAATTGCGGCCGCGGCGAGCCCGACGACCACCCACTGCACGATGGTGTCCACCCCGATGACCGCCAACCGGGACAGGACGTCCAGCCGCCGGGTAGCTGGCATGGCCTGGATGGCCAGCGCGGGACCCAGGAACAGTAGCAGCATGATGACCCCGAATGCCTGTTGCGCCTGACGGACGCTGGATGCCCGTAACGACACAAAGACGCCCACACCCGAAAGGAACAGGCAATTCAGCCCGATCAGCACCAGCAACGACGCGAGATGGCCCGCCGGAATCCAGAGCAAGCCATTGTCTCGGTACCGCACATTCAGGACGATCCATCCGACGACGATGTTCATGAGCGCAAAGACATAGCCATAGAGAACGGCGGCGAGCACCTTGCCGAGCAGGATGGCGCTATCCGGGAGACGTGTCGCCAACAGCGTCTCCAGGGTGTGTCGTTCACGTTCGCCGGCGATGGCGTCGGCAATCAGCGTCGAGACCATGCTCCCCGCCAGGATTGGCCAATACGCGAGCATCAGTGGGGAGGAAATCCACGACGGCCCCATCTGAAGCGGCGTTACAATACCCAGCATCAGCACCACGATCAGCGCGGACAGCCCGCCCCGCTTCAGCTTGAACAGCTGGTCCTTGAACTCTCGCCACTCCTTCCACACGATCGTCAGGATGTCGCTGATCATGTTTGCTCCGTGTGAGAGTCCTCACCCACGAGGTCGAGGAACGCATCTTCCAGCGAAGCCCGTTCCGGCCGCACCTCCTCCACGTCGGCGCCCTGTGTCACCAGCCATCGAACGATCGGTGCTGCGGTCGCGCCGTCATCGAGGGAGACGATCCACCCGCCCCCGTCTTGGCGCACGCTCCGCACCTGAGGCTCGCGACCTAACGATTCGAACAACGCGGGTGCCGCAGTCGCTACAATGCGTACGGCGTTGCCATCGCGCCGGCGGCGAAGTTCTTCCGGACTTCCGATGCCGACCAGTCGGCCTTTTTGTATTACGCCAATGAGCGCACAGAGTCGCTCGGCCTCCGCGAGGTTGTGCGTGGTCAGGAAGATGGTCGTGCCCTGACCCGCTGAGAGAGCTTCCAGATCGTCACGAAGCGCTGCGCTGGCCACCGGGTCCAACCCCGCCGTTGGTTCATCGAGGAAAATCAGGGGTGGTCGATGCAGCACGGCCCGCGCCACCGCCAGTTTCTGCTTCATGCCGCGACTCCACGTGCCAACCAGGTCGTCGCGTCGGTCCCAAAGGCCGAACTGCTCGAGCAGCTCGCGCGCACGCGCTCGTCGTTCGGCCTTCGGCATGCGCCACGCTCGCCCAAACAGGTCCAGGTTCTGGGCGGCCGTGAGTCGCTCATACAAGCCATTGTGCTCGAGGAGTGCACCGGACTTGGCGCGAACAGCGGCTCCATCGCGCCAGGCGTCCAGCCCCAACACCTCGGCGCGGCCTGCCGTCGGCTCCACCAACCCGAGAAACGTCCGAATGGCAGTTGTCTTCCCGGCGCCGTTCGGCCCGAGAAACCCAAACACGATACCACTGGGTACCTCGAGGGAAAGCCGGTCCAGTGCGCGGACCGACTCAAAGTCGCGCACGACGTCGATGGCCCGAATGGCAGTGGTCATGCGGGGGGAAGGTCTTCCAGGACGGCGCGCACCGGCGCGGCGTCGGCCTGCGCGAGCTTGAGCGGCAGCGCGACCAGGCGATAGTCTCCGGCCGCAACGTCGCGAAGGTCCAGATTCTCCAGGATACAGGCTCCACCATCGAACAACGCGTGATGCACGGCGAGGACCTTGCTCTCACGATCGTCCACCGACGGGCAATCTACGCCCAGTAGGCGAAGGCCCTGTTGGAGCAGCTGACGAACGGCTTCCGTGGAAAGGACCGGCCACCACTCGGGAAACGTCCCATCGGCAATCGTGCGGCCAGTCCGCAGCAGCAGGCGTCCGCCGGCAATGGGCGCCTGCAGGCGTCGATCGTCAGCTCGAACTTCGCCGCGGTGATCTCGCAGGTCGATGACGGTAGCCGGGCCAAGGAAAGCGTCTACGGGCAGCGTATCAGCTGCCGGCGCGCCGTCACGTACGTGCAAGGGAGCGTCTGCATGCGTGCCCACGTGCGGGCTCCCGGCGATTGCCGAGACGTTGACGCTGGCGCCGTCGGCCATGCGCCACGCCCAGGTGCAGCTGTATGGCGTGTCACCCGGCCATTCTGGCGTGCCAGGCGCCAGCGTCATGCTGATGCAACGACGTGTCACGTCTTGGGTCGCTCGTCCGGCGCTGCCCCGGCGCCAAAAAACTTCGCCCGCACGTCCCACAGCTGGGGGAAGAAACGCTGTGACAACGTGCGTTGGAGATACTTCGAGCCGAGTGTCCCTCCCGTGCCTCCCGTTTGCGGACCGATGATCCGTTCCACCATCTGAACGTGCAAGAAGCGCCACAACCCGAAGCCCTGCTCGTACTCAATGAGGCTTTCGGCGAGGAGGAACAGGTCAGAGACTGCGGGATCCGCGTAGACCTGTTCCAGCGTGACACCACGTTCTGCCAGGAGGTCCAGGTACAACGCCTGCAAGGTGGGGCGGGCCAGCACCCGTTGCACCTCTGGGGGAATTTCTCCGTGCTCCCGTAGCACCGCCATGAAGTGATCGCCCCGCAGGCCACTCGCCGCCTCGATGGCGCGGAACTGAAAGCTCTGCCCGCCACTGGCGGAGCCCAGGTATCCGCGAAACTCGGCGAAGCGCTGTGGGGGCAGGGTATCCAGGGCCGAAAGCTGAGCCGCCACGATGCGCGTAAGTGCATTGATGCGGCGCATGGTGGCGAGCGATGCCATGGCGTCGCGGCGTTCGAGTCGGGCCACCAGCAGGTCAAATTCGTGCAACAGCACCTTGAACCACAGTTCACTGGCCTGATGAACGACGATGAAGAGCAGTTCGTCCGAATGTTCTGGCTGCGAGCGCGGCCGCTGCAGCCGCAACAACTCGTTGACGGCCAGGTAGTCGCCGTAGGTCACGTCGTCGGATGGATGCACGGCTGGTCAGAAGGTGGAGACACCAAGCGTGACGACATCGTCCACGCGCATGGTCTCCGTCGTGAAAAAGGGCTCACCATACCGCGCGCGGATGAGCGATCCGTAGTGCGCCGCCTGGTGGCGCACCACGTCGATGAGCGACTCACCGGTTGGATAAACCTCTCCCGCCTGCGTGGCGTCCTCGAACTGGGACTCGTAGCAGCGGATCGCGGCAACCTTGGTTTCGAACGTATCGGTGATATCGACCACGAACGTGGGCTTGAGATAGTCCTCGCGGTAGGCGATCGCATGGAGCACCTTCCGCGGGCGATGCGGCTCCTTGCCGGGAGCGTAGTTCCTAAGTCCTGCCAGAAAACACGCATCGCGAATGAGCTCCGCGGCGCCCCGATGGTCGGGATGTCTACCGTATGGAGCCGGGGCCGGAGCGATGACGATCGTCGGCCGCACCACGCGGAGAACCTCCACCAGGGCGGCACGCGCGGTGTCGTTGCTATAGACCCGCGCGTCAGGCAAGCCCAGACGCTCTCGCCAGGCCACACCCATCTCCTTCGCTGCTCGGGCGCTCTCGTCGGCCCGAATGGCCGCGGTGCCGCGCGTCCCGAGTTCACCGGCGGTGAGGTCGAGAATGCCCACCTGGGCGCCTCGGCGGCAGGAGGCGATGAGCGTGCCACCGCACGTCAGCTCCACATCATCGGGATGCGCGGCAATCGCCAGCAGGTCCAAGGTCGGCATGCCGGAAATGTAACCCGAGTGAAATCCTGCCTGCACGCCCGGCTTGCGTCCGTTGCGTGCGCCCCGGACCTTTGGCCAGCCGTTGCAACCCCCGACCTCCTGGAGACGACGCATGCGCGGTCCGCGCTTCCTGCCACTGTGTGTCCTGCTGCTCTCATCCGCTCTTTACGCACCGCTCGAGGCGCAGGCGCGGAAGGCCGCGCCCAAGAGCGACGTGCGGCTCGAACGACTCAAGACGGAGGCGGCGGCCGCGATCGACAGCATGTCCACGCTCACCCAGCAGATGGTGGACATGATTTTCTCCTTCGGTGAGCTCGGTTTTCAGGAAGTGGAGACGTCGCGCTACCTAACGGGAATTCTGGAGCGAAATGGCTTTACGATCCAACGCGGGGTCGCCGGCATACCCACGGCGTGGACGGCCACGTGGGGGAGTGGCCACCCGGTGCTGGCGTTAGGCTCCGACATCGACGGCATCCCACAAGCTTCCCAGAAGCCTGGCGTTGCCTACCGTGACCCTATCGTGCCTGGCGCGCCGGGACATGGCGAGGGACACAATACGGGCCAACCCGTGAACGTCACGGCGGCCATCGCGCTCAAGAAGATCATGGAACGAGAGAAGATTCCCGGTACGATCGTGCTCTGGCCCGGCGTCGCAGAGGAACAACTCGGCACCAAGGCCTACCTGGTCCGTGCGGGAATATTCTCCGGCGTGGACCTGGCGATGTTCACGCATGTCTCGAGCAACCTGCAGACCATGTGGGGTTTGCAGGGCGACTACAACGCGCTCCTCTCGGCGATCTTCGAGTTCAAGGGAACGGCGGCGCACGGGGCGGGAGCGCCGTGGCGCGGCAGGTCAGCGCTTGACGCGGTGGAGCTGATGGATGTGGGTTGGAATTTTCGGCGCGAGCACCTGAGACCGCAGCAGCGTTCGCACTATGTCATTCGCGACGGTGGCGACCAGCCGAACGTTGTGCCGAGCACGGCCTCTGTCTGGTATTACTTCCGCGAGACGGACTACGAAGGTGTGGTCGACATGTTTTCGATCGCGAAGGACATCGCTGAAGGCGCGGCCAAGATGACCGGCACATCGCTCGATCGCGTGCGCATCATGGGCTCGGCGTGGGTTCCGCACCTGAACAAGCCGGTGGCCGAGGCGATGAACGCGAACATCGGACGCGTTGGACTGCCGAAGTGGGACAACAAGGACCAACAGATGGCTCGAGCCATCCAGAAGACACTCGGCCGTCCGGAGAAGGGTTTGGATACGGCGCTCGCGGCGCTGTCTGGTCCCACGCCAGAGGAACAACGCATGGGTGGAGGTTCCGACGACGTCGGTGACATCTCGTGGGTGCTGCCGACGGTGCAGCTGTACTATCCGTCGAACGTCCCTGACACACCCGGCCATCATTGGTCAGATGCCATCGCCGAGGCCACGCCCATTGCCCACAAGGGTGCGACCGCGGGGGCGAAGGTGCAGGCGATGACCATGCTCGACTTGTTCCTCAAGCCCGACCTGGTGCAGGCCGCCCGCGTGTACTTCGACTCCGTGCAGACGAAGGTGACAAAGTACAAACCGTTCATCGGGCCTAACGATCAGCCGGCCATCGAGCTGAATGCCGGCATTCTCGAACGCTATCGACCGGAGATGCGGAAGTTCTACTATGACCCGACCAAGTACCGCACGTACCTGGAGCAGTTAGGCATCACCTATCCCACCGTGAAGCCGTAACACGACACGGGGGCGACTCGCGTCGCCCCCACCTCACCCGGCTGGCGATCGAACGCTACTCGTAGCGCAGGGCGTCCACCGGATCCAGGCGGGCGGCGCGGCGCGCGGGTACGAGCCCGAACGCCACGCCAATTCCGATCGATACGAGCACGGCGATCAGCGTCTGCATTACCGGCGTCGGCGCGGTCGCCCCGAGCACGAGACTGATGAGGCGTCCCATGCCCAACCCGACGAGGACGCCAAAGATGCCCCCGATCCCCGTGAGCGTCGCCGCCTCCGTCAGGAATTGGACCATGATATCGCGACGTGTCGCGCCTAACGCCTTGCGCACGCCAATCTCGCGCGTCCGACTGGTCACCGATACCATCATGATGGCCATGACACCGATGCCGCCGACCAGCAGTCCTACGGACGAGAGCGCGATCATGACGAGAAAGAATGCGCCCGTGAGCTTGTTGAAGATGTCCAGGATCTGTTCCTGTGTGACCAGGTCGAACGTGTTCTTGTCCGCCGGCCGCAACCGGCGCATGGTGCGGAGCTCGACGATGACCGCCTCCTCGGCCTCAGCGACGGTTACCCCCGCCCGCGGCTTGACCGGAATGAACTGCGCGTTCGTCTTGTCGATGTCAAACTGGTGATCGAGCATCAGGAACGGCACAATGCCACCGACTTCGGTGCCGGGTGGCGCGAAGATATTGGAGGCCGGCGCGTACAGCCCGATCACCTCCGCTGGCCTTCCGCCGACACGGATCGTACGGCCCATGGGGCTCACGCGACCAAAGAGCGTGCGGGCATGCTTCTCGTCCAGCACCACCACCGCGCTACCCGAGGCGATCTCGCTCCGTGAGAACCAACGACCGTCAACGAGCTCACCGCCCTGGATTTCCGTGAAGCGGTCGTCCGCCCCCATGACCTGTACGACCTGGGTGCGCGCGCCCTCGTACTCCAGTCGCGCTCCGACCTGTCCCCAGATCCCCGCATAGTCGACCTGCGGGAGTGCGGCAATGTGGTCCGCTTCGATCTTCGTCAGGTCGGGCCGGATGCGGACGTACTTCGGTGGCGCGTCGGGGTTGATCGGCGTCTGCGAAAAGATCTTCATCACGTAGAATGTCGTCGGCCCCGCCAGCTGAATCGTATTGACGATCTGTGCCTGGATCCCATTCACGATCGTGGCCATCGCCATGACCGTACTGATGCCGATGACCACACCAAGGATCGTGAGGGCGGATCGCAGCTTGCTGGCGCGCAGCGTCTCCAGCGCAATGCCAACGTTCTCGCCGACGGTGTCGTGAATGCGGGCGGCCATGGCTACTCTGCTCGCAAGGCGACGACGGGGTCGAGGCGAGATGCCCGGCGCGCCGGATAGACACCGAAGATGATCCCCACGCCCGCGCCGAGCGTCACGGCCAACGCCACCGACCACGCGGTGACGCGCGCCGGCAAGGGGGACGCCGTGGCAATCAGTGTGGCAAAGAGCCAGCCAGACGCAACCCCGATCACCCCGCCTAACGTTGCCATCATGATCGCTTCGGCCAGAAACTGTCGCTCGATATCCCGCGACCGGGCGCCTAACGCCTTACGCACCCCAATCTCGTGGGTGCGCTCCGTCACGGACATGAGCATGATGTTCATGATCACGATGCCACCCACGACAATACCGATGGCCACCACGGCGGGCACGACGGCAAAGAGCACCCGGGTCAACGTCTTCCAGAAGTCCACGAGGGCATCCGACGTCTCGATCGTAAACGTGTCCTCGTCCGTCGGGCGCAACCCGCGCTGGATGCGCATGGCTTCTTGCGCTCGGGCCATCGCCGGCGCCACCTCCACGGCCGTGTTCACCTTGACCGAAATCGTGGTGGTGTTGCGACGGCCATATAGCATCTCGAAGCGTGTGATGGGCATGATGGCAAAGCCGTCGAACGACTGCCCAAGAACGCGCCCCTTCTTCTGATTCACGCCAACGATCTTGAAGCGCTCACCCATGATGCGCACTTCTTGGCCCACCGCATCCACTCCTTCGAACAGCTTCTCCTGGACGTCAGCGCCAACCACCAGCACCGGACGACGTTCGGAAATGTCGACGTCGGAAAGTGCGTCTCCGTGGGCGATACGATAGTCCTGCACGAGTTGATACGAAGCGGTCACGCCAAAGATCGGCACATCGCCAAGCGTGCGGTCGCGCCAGACCATGTCCGCCATGGGTGTGGGCCAACCCGACTGGATGGAAATGGCCGCCACGTCTGGCAACGCCTCGCGGACCGCATCGTAGTCTCGCTGCGTCACCTTCGGGCGACGCTGCATACGCCGCCAGTCATCGTCGTCGATGCGACCGAAGTTGATCGGCGTGCGCCGCACCTGGAACGAGTTCGCGCCAATGATCGCCCCCGCGACGTTCTCCTTCACATACGCATTCATCCCCTGGATGATCGCGACCACCGCCACCAGGAAGGCGACCGACACGATGATGCCAAGCAGCGTGAAGAAGGACCGGAGCTTGTTGGTCCGGATCTGGCCTAGGGCGGTGCCGAGTACGTCGAGGAATCGCACGGAAGGGGGGCGGTGGAGCAGAACGAGCTACCGTCGAACGATTTCAGCTGGACCGGCCACGGGCAAGGCGCTGCTGGCGCTCAATCGCATGAGCGTGGCGGGGGTGCCGTCCGTCAAGCGCGCGGGGCCGCCACGTGCTAGACACACTCGGTGCTCAGCCGCAGGGACGAAACGCCAGTGTGCTCGTCTCCCGCGCGGGCGGACGCGCAACTCGTGCAGCTCGTACCACAACCTGCCGACTACTCGTAGCGCAGCGCCTCGACGGGATCCAGCTTCGCGGCACGCGCGGCCGGTGCCATCCCAAACAGAATGCCGGTGAGCGCGCTGGTGACCAGCGCCGCGACGATCGCCGGGACGGGAACGGCGGCCGGAATCGTCGTGTTGGCTCGAATGCCCCACGCCAGCAATCCGCCCAGGATCAGTCCGATCGCAGCGCCAAGACTGGTGAGCGTTGCAGCTTCCACGAGGAATTGCCAGAGAATTGTGCCTTTCGACGCACCTAACGCCTTGCGGATCCCGATTTCGCGCGTGCGCTCAGTGACCGAGATCATCATGATGGCAACGACACCCACACCGCCAACCAGCAAGGCCACCGCTGACAGCGCCAAACCTACCAGGAAGATGGCCCCGAAGATCTGATTGAACAATTCGAGGATCCGCTCCTCACCAACGATCGCAAAGTTGTTGGGCTGCGACGGGTGCAGGCCGCGCTTGCCGCGCAGCGTGGCCGTGACTTCATCTTCGGCCACACTCCGCTCGACGCTGGCGCGGGGCTTCACCCACAGCAGCAACCACCGCAAGTCGGCATCGAGCTGACGGTGTGCCGTGTTTGCGGTGAAGATCATCTTTGGCGTGTCGGGCCCGCGACCATCCAACGACTTGAGGAACCCCGTGGTGGTCTGGTACACGCCCACGACCGTGAACTGGCTGCCGTTCACCAGGACTTGCTTGCCGATCGGGTCGCTCTGCCCGAAGAGCTGCTTGGCCAGCGTGTCATTCACGATCACCACCGGCGCGGCGGACTGGTACTCCTGTTCGGTGAAGTCTCGGCCAGGTGCAATGTCGGCGCCGCCATCGATGTGGAGCCAACGTTGACCGTATCCCTCGAAGTTCACACTGGAGAGGTACTTGTCCTTGTATCGAATACTGGCGCCCCCAAAGAGCCACGGGACGGCCTCTTCCACGGAGGGCAACTGTCCAATGGCGCGCACTTCATCGAGGGTGATCGGCGGCCACCGTCGCTCGGGACATGACTCGTCCGATCCGTCGCAGCCATTCATGCCGACGCCGCGCCGCCGGACGCTGAAGGTCGTGGCGCCGAAATCGTCGAGGTCCTTCTTGAAGCTCGCGCTGATGCCGTGGATGGTGGCGGCCATTGCCACCACCACGAAGACGCCGACCGCCACCCCCATGATGGTGAGCGCCGCGCGAATGCGATTGGAGCGGATGGCGTCAAACGCGATCGCCACGCCCTCGACGGTGGCCAGCAGGCGACTCCCGAAGCGCATTTATTCCTGCCTCAGGGCAAGGATGGGGTCCATCTTGGCGGCGCGACTGGCGGGGTAGATCCCGGCCACGATGCCCACGCCAGCTCCAACAGCGAGCGCCGCGAAAACGGACCACAGCGCGACGGCCGCCGGCAAGGGCGTGGCGGCCGCAATGCCCTTGGCCATCAGCGCGCCCAGCAAGATGCCGATCGCGGCACCAAGCACGGAGAGCGTCGCGGCCTCCACCAGGAACTGCCGCATGATGTCGCGCCGGCGCGCCCCAAGTGCCTTTCGGATGCCGATCTCCCGGGTGCGTTCGGCGACCGCGACGAGCATGATGTTCATGATCACCAATGCGCCGACAATCAGGCCGATGGCGGGTAGGGCCGTCCCAAACGCCACCAACTTCCCCTTCAGCTGGGCAAAGAAGCTCAAGGCGCCAGCCGATGTCTCCATGGCAAAGTTATCCTGCTGGCCGGGTTGCAGCCGACGGACACCGCGCATCAGTCCTCGGACTTCCTCCATCGCATTGCCCAGGACGGTTTCGTTCGGGGCCTGCACCAGGAACCCGTCGATGTCCCCGCGTGGATTTGTGCTACGCGACAGCGGCGAGGTGTACGGGGCAATGAGGAACCGGTCCAGCGAGAAGCCAAACAACGTGCCCTGCTTCTCGAGGACACCGATCACTTGATACGTGATGCCTGCGACGCGAATCTCGCGCCCGATTGGGTCGAGGCTGGGGAAGAAGTGTTCGACGACGTCCAAGCCGATCACCGCAACCAGGGCACCCCGTTCGAGCTCCTGTTGCGTGAACGGGCGCCCAGAGGTGAGCCTGTACTTCTTGATCGTGAAGTAGTCGGGTTCGGTGGCCACGGCCATGACCTGTCGCGGGCGAGCGAACGGCGTCGACGCGTTCAGGAAATCGATACTCTCGATCGCCGCGTGCGTCCCCGACGGCAGGACGCCGCGAACCTGCTCGACCTCCAAGGGCGTGACGCGTGGCCGGCGCATGAACTCGCGCCACTGCTCCTCGGTAGTATTGCCGAAGTTCGCATCCGGGAACCGGCGCAACGTGAATTGGTTCACGCCTAGAATTCGCCCCGCGAACTCGTCGGTCATGTATCGCGTCATTCCCTCAACGATCGACACGACGGCGATCAAGAACATCACCCCGATCATGACGCCTAACAGCGTGAAGAAACTCTTGAGCTTCTGCACGCGGATCTGGGACAACGCGAGGCGAACGGCTTCGAAAAACGGCATTGGGACGAATGGGGGCCACAGGCGAGGGCGACGCAGAGGAGCGCCGTCCGTCCGCCTCAGCTCAAGCCAACTTGCGCTTTGAATGTCTCGCGGCGGTCATCCGACGCGATCAAACCGTCGCGCAACACCACCACGCGCCGGGCATGCGCGGCGATGTCCGCCTCGTGCGTCACCATGATCACCGTTTGTCCGGAGCGTGCCAGCTGCTCGAACACCTTCATGATCTCTTCCGACGTCGCCGAGTCGAGGTTTCCCGTTGGCTCGTCGGCCAGCAAGATGGAAGGCCGATTCACCAGCGCTCGGGCGATGGCGACACGTTGGCGTTGGCCGCCGGACAGCTCGTTCGGCTTGTGATGCATGCGATTGTCCAGCTGCACCGATTCGAGCGCTTCCTTGGCCCGCCGCCGGCGTTCGTCGGCCGACATGCCGGCATACACGAGCGGCAGCTCCACGTTATGAAGGGCCGTGGCGCGCGGCAGCAGGTTGAACGTCTGGAAGACGAACCCAATCTCCTTGTTGCGTACGCGCGCCAGCTCGTCGTCGTCCATCTTGGACACCAGCACTCCGTTCAGCCAATACTCGCCGGCCGTTGGGGTGTCCAGGCACCCAATGAGGTTCATGAGCGTGGACTTGCCCGACCCAGAGGGGCCCATGATCGCGACGTACTCATTGCGGCGAATGGCGACGTCCACGCCGCGAAGGGCGCGCACGACTTCACCACCCATGTCGTACTCACGCTTGAGCCCACGCGTGACGATGACCCATTCCTTGCTTGGCGTTGCGCCCGGCGTGGTCGTCACCGCCTTGCGCTCCGCGGTCGAGCTGATGCCGTGCTCGCCCGTGATACTCAGGGCCCCAGCGTCACCGAGAGTTGGATCGCTCACGATTTGGCTTCCGGTTTCTTGTCATCCTTCTTCGCTTCCTTCACGAGCGCGCCATCCTTGAGTTCGCGAATCGCCTGATACGTGCCGGCGACGATCTTTTCGTTCTCCTTCACGCCACTCAACACTTCGAAGTACTTGTCGCCGGCGATACCGACCTTCACTGGCCGGAACGTCACCTTCTGGTCCGTGCCGACGATAAAGACGCCTTCCACGTCCTTCTTGCCGACTTCCTTCTTTGGCGCCCGTCCGAGCGTGACGGCCGAGTCGGCGTTATTCAGTTCCTCGTTCTCACGGACGGTGAGGGCGATGATCGGAATCGACAGCGCCTTGGTCCGGGTGTCGGTGATGGTGTCGGTGATTACCTTGGCCGTGGCGGAGAAGTCGGGACGGGTGTCTTGCGGTGGGTTCAACAACTGCACCTTGACCTCGTAGTCGATCGCTTGCTCCGTGTTGCCGCTGGACGCCGCGGTGCCCTTCACGGAGCTGTGCGAGATCTCCACCACCTTTCCGACAAAGGTCGTGTCGGGGAAGGCATCGATCTGCACGACCGCCGAGTCGCCTAACGAAAGGCGCGCGACATCGGTCTCGTCCACCTTGACCTTCGTTTCCAGGACGCTCATGTCCGAGATGGTCAGCAGGGTGGCGGCGTCCTTGTTGAAGGTGCCGGGCACGGCGGTCTCGCCCTGTTCCACCACCAGGCGGGTCACGCGCCCAGACATCGGGGCCAGGATGGTCGTCTTGGCCAACGCCTGGCGCGCATCACGCAACGACGCGCTGGCCTGGTCTACACCATGCGTCGCCGCCTCGAGCAGGGCCGTGTTGACCTCCACCGCCGTCTTCAGCTGCTCCATCTGCTCTTCGGAAACCAGGGAGGCGTTGGTCTTTCGGATCTCTTGCGAACGATCGTAGTTGCGCTGGGCCTGGATAAGATTGGCCTTGCTCTGGGCGCTCTGTGCCTTTGCCTGCGAGAGCGCGGCTTCGGCGCGCTGCACCGACGCCTCGTATTGCGCGGGGTCGATCTGGAGGAGAAAGTCGCCGCGCTTCACCATCTGACCTTCCTTGATGGCCAGTCGAACGATGCGTCCGCTGATATCGGCGGCCACGTCGACCTTGGTACGCGGTTCGACCTGTCCACTGGCCGTCACCGATGCCACGAGGTCGCGGCTCTCCACGGCTTCAATACGGACCTCGGTCGCCTTGTTGCCTCTCTTGGCGGCAGTCGTGGCGCCCCACGCCGCGATGCCCACCACCGCGACGCCCACCAAGGACCATCTCATACGCTTGCTCATCGAATATTTCCTCGCCTAGCGGAGGGTGCGTCCGACCGCGCTTTCCAGCACGGCGTACGCCTTGTGGAAGTCGTAAATCGCATTGATCAAGTCGGTCCCGGCGCGTTCGAAGTCACTCCGTGCTTGTGTGACGTCGACGAACGTGTTGGCGCCCACCCGGAATCGCTCCTGCGCCAGGGCCAGCGCCTCGCGTGCTGCCTGCTGGTTCTGTTCCTGCAGCTTCACCGTCTGGAACGCCGTCGTGAGGTTGAGGTAGGCGGCCGTGACGTCTGCCGTCAGTCGCAACTCCTGCGCCCGCACGCTGTACCGCGCGTCATTCCGGCTGGCGGACGCTTCCTGAATGCGCTGCTCACGCTGGAACCCGTTGAACACATCGAACGACACTTGCGCATTGAACGTAATCGGGTTGCGGCTCATGCTGAACGGGAACTTGGCATTGGCATCGCGGATCGCTGCTTCTTGCGCCGGCGTAAACACAATGGCATTGCACTGGGCGGCGATCGATGAGAGCCCGGCGCCAACGCGCAACGAATCGGTGGACCGGCAGGAGCGTTGGGAGGCCACGGTCGAGGCCCGCGCCCCGTCGATCGTGCTGCCGATGCTGGTGAGTTGCTGCGCAAACCCACCAATACCGGTCGACAGGGACAGCGTTGGCGTCCACTGCGACTTGGCCCGAGCGACTCCCACGTCAGCGGCCCGCTCGCGAGCCCGCAACGCCTGGAGCGATGGATTCTGGGACCGGGCCATGTCCAGCAATTCGGCCAGCTGCACCTTTGGCTCATCAACCGGGAACGACGTCACCAGACGCACGCCGGCCGGTTGCTGGACGCCAATCTGCTGAAACAGCCGAAGCATCTCGATCTGGACGTTGTTGCGCTCGCGCAGGACCGCGACCTGCTGCTGTCCCACGGCAACTTCGGCGCGCCTAACGTCAAGCGTGGTGGCCGCTCCAACCTGCTGCCGAGCGCGGGCAAGGTCGAGCTGCGCCTGCGTCGACACCAACAGTGTGTCCTGCAACGCGGCACGCGCCTGCGCCTGCAAGGCGCTCAGGTACTGCTGCGCCACGTTCGAGCGCAACGTGGAAGCGGAACTCGTCACATCAGCCTCGGCGGCGTCGAGTGTGGCGCGCTGCTGCCGCGGTCCCATGAGGTTGTTGAGGTTGAACTGCGCCGAGAGGTTGACCCCGGCGGACGACGACAAGATGTCTGACTCGGCGCCGAATTCCTGACCGGCGAATAGCTGCTTACGCCCTTCGCGATAACCCGTGGTAAAGTCCGTCGAGACCGACGGGAGCCATTGCCCGTAGGCGCTACGAAGGGCTGCCCCGGCGCGCGATCGCTGGGTGGTACTCTGCAAGTGCGTTGGGTTGTTCTTGATGGCCAGTGTGACGGCTTCATCGAGCGTCAACACCGGTCCAGTCGTCTGAGGCGCCTGCGCGTTCGCGACGGCAGACAAGAAGGCAAAAGTCGTGAGCTTGGCGAGGAAGCGCATTGTAAGTATGGGTCGGCGTGGTCGTGACCTGCGTGTCGTACGGGGCACCCTGACAGCGAGTTTCAGCACCCCGTAGTGACAGAGCGCTCCGCTGGAAGGGCGGAGCGCTCAACCTCGTGGTTAGCTGGCCGGCGGGTCGTCTCGCAGGGCGAGGATCCCGCGCGATGGGATCGCAACCTTGAGCACCCGGCCCGCGGCGTCCACCCACAGATCGCGCTGAGTGCCGCCACTCTCCGTGAGCACAAGGTGCGTGGCTTCCAGTTCCTTCCCGGCGACCGTCACGTGGTCGGGGCCCGAGGTCGTGATTTTCAGCGTGACCTGCGCGTTGCGCCGCGGGATTACGACGGCCACGCTGGCCTGCTTGTGCTGCGGAACGAAGTAGTACTGATGAAAGACGTCGTCATCGAGGATGATGGCGCCGTCTGCCACGATGTACTCCTTGCGCGCCTCACCGCGAGCGGTGCGCATCCGTGCGTCCACTCGCCCCCGAGTAATCGTCCCGCTCCACCATTCCTGACTCGCCGACGAGTTTTTCGTCTGCACTTGGTAGGTCATCGGGATCCCGCTGGAGTCGGTCTGCATGGCGGGTGCGAGGCGTCGATCGCCCAGGACGATGGTGGCTTTCGCGATGTACTCCATCCCCTTGCCGGTCGGCGTCGCGGCAATACTGAAGTCCTCGCGGCCGGTGCGCTGGCCATTCGTGGTAATAGTGAAGCTGCCCTGGTCGACCGTCTTGGCGCTTTGTGCGCCGCTTTGGTAGACAGCGGGAAGGGAGAGAAACAGGGCAACCCGGGCGATCTGAAGAGTGCGCATGTATATAAGGTACACGAATTTGAGCCGCTCGTTCAGCTCTGGTCGCGAGGCGACCGTCCGCGCGGTGCCGGGGGCTAGTCTTCGACCGGCGTCAGGAATATTCGTTCGCGCACTTGCGACCGAATACGTTGGTAGATCGCTCGGCCCTTTTCTGCCGTTGCCAGCGATGGGCTGCCGATCGATCCCGCACTGGTCCGCGGAATTCTGAGGGTATTCCGGCGGAACCGTCGCTCTGCTGCCGACGCAATCGTATAATCTTGCGCCAACTCCATATGAACGAGGTGGGGGGCCATGAACAGAAGGAGCGAGGTATCCGCCTCGTCACCGTGCAATGCCTCGCTCTGGCTCTCCAGGAGATCGTCGATTCGAACGCTGAAGATGTCGACCACGCGGACTCGAGCGCCCTTCGTGACGACGGTTGCGAGCGCTTCCTGATGGCCAACGTGCCCGTGCGCGGTGAGGAGAATGAACTCGCTCACTCCTTCGGCCTCCCACGAATCGGTGAGGTCGTTGAGGGCTCTCAAGAGCGTCTTGCGACGCAACGTTGCATTGCCAACGGCACGATGCTCGGTCTCGGTGTTGACCCCGTACTCGATCGTAGGGGCCCGCAGAACTCCGAACTCCGCCGAGAGGTCATCGGCGAGGTGCTCGACGATGAGCGTGTCGCACCCAAGGGGGAGATGGGGACCATGCTGCTCGCAGGTCCCGACGGGAATGATGAGCCGAGGATCGCGCAACAGACTGAGACGAACCAGGTCGGGGACGATCTCCTTGATTCGCTTGGGTTGACGCGTGTCTAACGCGGGCTCGGTCATGAGCGAAGGCGTGAAAGAGGGTCGCGGCAGGGCGTCGACGATGGAACTCACGTGGCTGGCAGTGGCGCTCGCCACGCTTGGCGCGGCCGGTCTCTGGCTGCGTGAGCAGTCGGTACCATATCTGTGGACACTCCTCGTCGCCACCGTCTCAAGCGCCGCCGCAACGTGGTGGTTGCCACGACGTGGCCGAAAATGGCGCGCTTCAGCATGGGGCTTTGTTGCTTCCGTGGCGGCGTTTGCCGCACTGGCGGCGCGCACCCAGCAAGGCATGATGTCGCAGGCGCGCGATCCCACGGCACTCGACCGCGA